>LSMX01000004.1 GCA_001641205.1 Mycoplasma sp. Bg1
ATTATTAATTTAATAATGTTTGTATTATAATAATATTAGCTCTTGTTGGACGTGGTGGTTTATTGTCTAATCGGAAAACGAAGAGTGCTATCATTTTTAGTAATAAAAATAGGTAGCTCATTTTAATTACTAAATAAATTATTGAAACAGAAATTAAATTAAATAAATGAAGAATATATTGATTTAAATGTTCATTTTTAAATGAACGTTTTCATTTATCAAAAAATAAAGGGCATTCTCGCCCTTGTATTGTTTATTCTAAAACCAAAACATCTCTTTTATTAATTCCCTTATCTTCAGTTAAAGGTCATGAAGAGTGATCAATTTTAGCATCTACTGCAACTAGATATAATAAATCATATATCTATATTAATCATTTAAAAATTGTTGATCCAAAGGCAGTTAATAATGAAAATGTTGTTTTTTTTGCAAATAAATCAGATTCAAATAAATGTGCTAAAATTTCTTCAAAAATAATAAAAAAAGAAATAACTGGTAAAGTATCAAAATATTTAGATTCAATAAAGTAAAATATCATTTTGTAAATATAAGTTAAATAAAAAAACTAGTTTTAAAACTAGTTTTTTTATTTATAATATTATCATTCAAAATCATCATTACAAAGTTATTCATGATGAAGTGGTTTAATATATCCATTTCCTTTTGTAGAAAAGAAATCATGAGTTTTAGTTTCGGTGTCTAGTCCATTTAAAATAATTAGATTATTGTTTTTTTGCTTCATTTTGGAAAAAACCAAACCATATAGAAAAAATTATGATAATAAAATCTTCATCAATTATTAAATTAGATGTTCCCATTTTATATTTATAATCTACATTTTTTATATTTCTATTCATTAATAAATAGTTTTTTATTGAAACTTTGATAAGTTGTTCTAACAAGAAAAATAAAGGTTATATAATTAAAATATGAATCTTTTTTTAAATACATTAAATTTAAATATTACTACATTAGTTATTCCTATTGCAAATAGTGAAGGCGGGGATGTAACAGAAACTATTTTAACCAAAGGAGAACGAATTGCTTTTGGAATTATTGCAATTTTGTTTATTTTTCTTTCTGCTTGATTAATTTGGATGTATTTTAAAACAAAAAGTACAAATAGTCAATTACGAGATTCTGTTCAAGATCGCTCAGCATGGTCATTTAAAGGTTATTGAGGAAGATATCGGGGGGGAACTCTAGTGATATTAACTGCAACTTGTTTTTTATTAGGATTTCTTCTACTTATTGCTAGTGCAACAGGAACATTTATAATTTCTAATTGACATACTGATGCACCTGCACCAAGTGCCGTATCTATGTTATTGCAAAGAAATTTATCATTATTTTTTTAATCATAAATAGTTTGTAATCATTTTATTCTTTTATCTATTTTTTGTTTTTTCTTTACAAAATATCCATATACCAATCACAAAAAAAAAAAAAGAGGCGATTAATGTTATTATAAAAGGGTATATAGATAAAAAAACAACGAAAATACAAAGAAAAAATAAAAAAACAATGAAAAAATTAATTGATAAAATAAAAAAAACAATCAAAATTAGCATTGATAAAACAAAAGAGTTTTGTGGTAATATAATTAAAACAATTGATAATCACACAAATCCTAAATTAGGATTTTTTGCTTATAAATTTTTTAAAATATTAACGCTTACAATGTTTTTAATTATAGTGCCACTTACACCAATTATTATTTGCTCATTCGATGCTTTTGATGTAGTATCTCAAGGAGTTGATCCTAAAGATGTAGCAATCTTCAATCCAGGTGATTGAGCTATGTTATTTGGTGTTTTGGTGTTGGTTATTACAATATGTACATCAATGCTATGATTTTGATTTTCAAAATTTAGTAATAAAAAATAAAGGGGTGAGAGAGAATTATGAATGAAACTATACTAGTAAAAGAAAAACGTACTAGTGGTAATGGATCAGTTAGAGATTTTTTACAAAAATTATCTCGAGGATTAATGATTCCTATTGCCTTATTACCAGTAGCCGGACTATTTTTAGGAATTGGTGCTGGGTGAATTAATATTTATAACACTGTAGGAATGAATTCAGTAGATAATGCTGGAGCATATGTACTACCTACTGTAATGAAAGCAATTGGAGATATTATATTTGGTAATTTACCAATTTTATTTTGTGTTGCAGTTGCAATTGCCTTCACTGATGATGCGGGGGTTGCAGGATTTTCAGCATTAGTTGGTTGAATTGTATTTAATGCCTTTCAAGCACAATTTATTTATGCTATTGAAGGCACTGATGATGCATTTAATATTCTATTTTATGAAAATGTACCAAGTTCAGTTGTAACAAGTAATATTGGAATTCAATCATTGCAAACATCAGTATTTGGGGGAATGACTGTAGGATTTGTAACAGCATATCTTTATAATAAATTTCATACTTTTGAAATGCCTGTTATTCTTGGATTCTTTTCTGGAACAAGACTTGTTCCAATTATGGTTTTCCTTGCAATGCCGATTTTTGCAGCCATTTTCTTACTTATTTGACCAATTTGTGGAATTGGACTTAATGCCTTAGGAATGGGTCTTGCAAATATGCCTGCTGGGACTAATTCATTATTGTTTGGAATAATTGAAAGAGCATTAATTCCTTTTGGACTTCATCATGCTTTTTATACTCCGCTATGATTTACATCAGCTGGAGGACAAGCGTGATTTTATGATTCTGCAGGTGAGCTCATTGCTTCTGGCGAAGGAGATGAGGGAGTATGATTTGCTTTCATGGATGCTGGAATGCATTTTGATTCAACTATTAATCTTAACAACTTACCTCCTGGTGTTGTGGCACCCGATAATATTTTAGCACTTGACCAAAATGCTTGGGACATTTATTATTATGATCCAACTCCTTTAAATCCTACTAGTGGTGATGAAATTTGGGGACAAGTAACTGCAGGAATTAAACCTGGAGAATACATGCAAGGGAAATACCCGTTTATGAACTACGGACTCCCCGCAGCTGGTCTTGCAATGATTTTAGCTGCTAAAAAAGAAAATCGTGAAGTTGTAACTTCAATAATTGGATCTGCAGCCTTAACAGCATTCCTTACAGGAATTACTGAACCAATTGAATTTACATTCTTATTCCTTGCACCATTCTTATACTATGGATTCCATGTATGAATGTGTGGAATATCCTTTTGACTAATGAATCTACTTGGTGCTAATGTTGGAATGACCTTTGGAGGCGGATTTATTGATTATACACTTTATGGACTACTTCCGATGGCAACCGGATTTCATAATAGAGCCTGAATAGTTCCAATAATTGGAATAGTTTATATCCCTATTTACTTTTCAGTCTTTTACTTCTACATTACTAAATTTGATATTAAAACACCAGGTAGAGCTGATGGTGATGAAGAAGGATTTGATTTAGTTACAAAAGCTGATTATCAAGCAGCTAAAAAAACCAAAAATTTAGTTGTTGAAGATAGTCTGGAAGATGTAAGAGAGACTAATGGAATAGATCCAAAAACAGGAATAAAATTAGAAAGATCACAACGAGTTCAAGATATACTAGAAGCTGTTGGTGGTTTTGAAAATATAACCTTAATTGGAGCATGTATTTCAAGACTGCGATTATCAATAGTTGATAAAGATAAAATTAATGAAAAACGACTTAAACAATTAGGAGCTTTTGGAGTTATAATTGTTGGAAAAAATGCAGTTCACATAGTATTTGGAGCAGAATCAGATCGAATAAAAGTTGATCTTCAACTTTATAAAAAATATCTCAAATTAAAGTAAACTTAATTTTTAGATAAAAAACATTGCTTAATTGCAATGTTTTTTATTTTATTTAATATCTTGAAAATTAACTTATATACTTATAAAATAAAAACTAAATAAGTTTTAAAAATAATTGATTATTTAGAATTATTTAATTAAATTACCAATTTTTTAGTTAAACTAAAAAAAGCTAGATTTAAATCTAGCTTTTTTTTATTTATAATATTATCATTCAAAATCATCATCACTAAGTTCTTCATGATGAAGGGGTTTAATATAACCATTTCCTTTTGTAGAAAAGAAATCATGAGTTTTAGTTTCGGTGTCTAGTCCATTTAAAATAATTGGATTGATGTCTTTATCATTTACATTATAGTAAGGATCAAGACCTAAATTCATTAATGCTTTATCAGCATTATATTTTACAAAAGTTTTAACATCATCATAAAGTCCTAAATCAAAGTATAAATCTCTTGTATAAATTTCTTCATTTGCAAAAAGTTCAACCATTATTGAAATAACTTCTTTTTTTAGTTCTTCCTGTTTTTCAAGAGGAAGTTTTGCTAAAGTGTTTTG
>LSMX01000001.1 GCA_001641205.1 Mycoplasma sp. Bg1
CATTTTCTGGAAATCTAAATTTAATATTTGGTAAATTTACATATTTATAATGATCATTAGAATCAAAAGGATCATCAATTAAAATAATTATATCTTTAGTAGCATAAGAAATATTCATTTCTAAATCGGTTAAAAAATAACAGAATGCCAACATTTTCTTTTCACCTTCAGAAAATTTATTAATTTTACTCTTATATACTGGTTCAATTGAAAGGGTGGGTTCTTTAGTGTTTGTCCCAGAAGAAGTCATAGTTATTTTTAAATCATTAAAATCAAAAAAATCTAAATGCAAATTAATTCTATCTATAATAAATTTTTTAGTTTCATTTTCTGCTTTTTTTCTTTCTTGATTTAGATCATATCTTTTTGATTTTAATTCAACTATTTCACTAACTTTATCTTTTAATAATTGAGGATCTTTCACAATTCTATATCGATTACTTTTTATACATTTTTCAATATCACTTATTATTTTTTCTCTATCAAATTTAATAATTTCATTTAAATCTAAATCAAAAAGATTGTTTTTTTCTATTTGAGAATCAATAATGATATTATAATTTTTACTTTGTGTTTTAAATTTATTTAAATTATTTTCAATCTCAATATTTTTTTCATTCAAAATTTTAAAAAGTTCCTTATTGTTACTATTTAATAAAATAGTATCTATATTATAATTATTATTATCTATTGATGTAGAAATCTCTTTTTTCAATTTGTGTTTAATTTTATTAAATTTTTCAAAATGTTTTTGAATTTCCATTTTTGTATAAGAAATATCCATAAATTCTATTTCTTCTTCTGATTCATATGCCATTCTGTGTAAATTAAAAACTGTATCATTTTTAGCATTTTCATAACTAATAGTTAATTTGCTATTTAATGAGGATATATTTTTATTTAAGTCATTTATTGACACATAAATTTTATTAATAAAATTTATAGAATCATTAAATATTTCAAAATTTTTTAATGAAGATATGTCATTTAAAAGTTGACTTTCAGTCATTCAATCTAAAATTCCCATTTTATCAGCAATATTATCTTTAATACCCGTATCACTGAAAGAGGTATCTGCTAAAAAAACATTTTTAATTGAATCGTATTTTTGATCAAATTCATTAACTAATTTATTAGAATCTGCTAAAAGATCTACAATATCAGAAGTTGCTTTATTAGTATCTTCCTCAATCTCTTTTAATTTTTTACCAAAAAAGATTTTATATGATTGTTTTTTATTATTGACATCTCTTTTTATTCCATTTTCATTGGTTTCTTTATCTAAATCATAAATATAGACATTACTTCTAATATAATCTTCATTAAATAAAAATACATTATATTTTGAACATAATTCTTTATTTAACTTTCTTAATAATGTTGTTTTTCCTACACCATTTTTACCATAAATATAAGCAACATCCTTTGAAAAGATTCTTTCTATATCTTCTGTTCCTAATGTTAAATATTCTTCATTAATTTCAAAATCATTAATTTCAACCATAATAAACAAATTATAAAGTTATAATAATTTATTTATTAATAAACTTATTATTATTTTAAAAATTTTAAATTAGATATATTATAAATAAATCAAATATTATTCTAAAAAAAATATAAATGAATAACAAAAATCATTATTATTAAAATTTTTCTTTAGGTTCAATTTGATTATCTTGTTCAATATTTCAATTAGAAGAAACATAATATTTTCATAAATCACTTACTTTTGCTAAACGATTTTTATATTTTTGTTTTTGTTGATTTCAACAGCCATCATATTCTTTTCATTGTTCATTAACAATTTCTCTTGATTTTTCCATTCTATTAAATGTTGCAACAAAACTAATTATTCAATCATAAATTAATAATAAATATTTTTCATCTATTTCATATGTAGTTTTTTGTGAAATAATATTAATTAATGTTGAACTACATTCTATTTTTTCTGTTCAATATAAATTATTTTCATTATCAAATTTTTTAATATATTCATCTATATCTTGTATTGAAATTGAATTAACAACTTTCTTTTTTTGTTCTTCAATAGTTTTTGGTAAAGTAATATTTTTACAATCTTTTTCTTTATCTAAATAATCATCATTTATAAAATAATTTAACCCTTTTTTAACTAAAGGTAATTTATAAAAATATGCTGCGCTAACATCACTTTTTGTTGTTGCATATGTTTTATCTAAGAAATATATAATTTCTTCTAATTGTTGTGAAATTACATTATTAAATAATATATTTATTTTTTGTATATTTTGTAATAAAACTTCATTTACTGAATTTAAAAGAATTTTAATATTTAAATTATTTTGTTGTATTTGATCTTCCAAATCATCTTTCTCATTTATTTTTTTAAAATTTGATTCTTTATTGTTCTTTTCTGATTTGAGAATTGTTTTTAAGTCATCTTTTAATTCACTAAATTCATCTTGTAAATAAATATTTATATTTTTGATTTTTTTTCAATATTTATATTTCTTTTTTATTTCTAATGCCAAATATACGGATCATCCACCTAAAATTAAAGTGGCAACAAGTGACAAAGAACTTAAAATAATAGATGTGGTTTCCATTTAACTTCCTTTTTTCTTTTTTAAAAATAATATATAAATTATAAAAAATATTAAATAAAATTAAAATATTAATTTATTTAATAAAATATTTTTATATTCATTTATATTTTTATATTCTAATTCCAGTTGATTAATTTGTTGATCAAGATTACTTAATAAAAGTCCAATTTTTTGTTGTTCATAAATAGATGGAAGACTAAAATCAATATTATAAATATCATTTTTATTTATTGTTTTTATAGTACTTCCTTCACCAATTATTTTTAGAAATTCCTTTTGGTTATATAAAAAATAAAAAATAAAGAGATTATCTAAATTTTTACTAATTGGTTCAATAAAATAAAGTGTAGAATCAAGGATAGATGAAAATTTTGTTAAACAAATTTTCCCTCTTCCTTCACCTGTTTTACTAATTAGAATAGAATTTTTAGGCAATATTGTAATTCGACTTTTGTCTATTTTTTTTAGAAAAAGTTCATGCCTAGTAGTGAAAAGATTATCTTTACTTACTTGTTTTGTTTTAACTAAAACATTTTCAAGATCTTCATAATTAGTAATTGATGAAGTTTCATCTTTTATAAGATTATTATGAACTGATATTTTAATATAATCTTCTAAATTAGTTTCTTTTCAATTAGGATAGTTATTTCCATTTTCATCAAGAACTTTTATTTGTTGATTAAAAATTTGTTCTAATAAGGATTTTTTATATTCATTAGTTAAGATAATTTCTTCTTTCTGTAATTTAATATAATCATCAATTTTAGATAAGAAAGATCCTATTTTTTGTTGTTCAGTAAGAGAGGGTAAATTTAAATTAATATTTTTTACATTTTGTAAATTTAAATTAGATTGTGTTCCCAAGTTAATATATTTTAAAATAGTTTTTTTATAAAAAATTAAATAATAATATAAATAATTTAATACTAATTTATTTTCATTAGGAATTATTCCCAAAATCGCTTGATTTGTTGTTAATTTAATTTTATTAATTGCAGTAAATCCGATAGAAGCATAAATACTATATAAAATACTATTTTCAGGAATTATTCAAGAAGAAGAATTATTTAGACCTTCTTCTGTTATGTTTATATTAGTATAAGTAACATATTTTTGTTGACTAGTTAAATCATTGATTTTTGCAAAAGGTATATTTCCATTAGAATAAAAATCTTTATTTCCAATAAACGGAGTTCCACCACCCTTTATTTTTAAAACATTGTTTTTTAGTTTATCCTTTTTCCAATTAGGATAACTATTTCCCAAATCATCAAGAAATCTTAACTTATAATTAGAACTAACTTCATCCTTATTTATCATCTTTTTTAACTTCTACCCTTTGAAGTTGCTTTTCTTGCTCTAATATTTTTTCTAGAAGCTCTTTCTTTTTAAAATTTATTTCTTTTAGTTCAGCTTTAATTAAATCAAGATCGCGATAAACCACCTCATCATTTAAATCAATGTATCTAGATAGATTAAGATTATAATCATTTTCTCTTATTTCTTTTCTACTTACTAGTCTTGAATACTTATCGATCTCTTTACTATTTTTATAGGTATCTACAATTTTTTTTATATTATCATCGGTAATTTCATTTTGGTTTTTTAACTTGCTAAATTCTTTTGAACTATCAATAAAAAGAATTTCTTCCTTGCTATTTCTATTTTTTTTAAAAACCCAAATGATAGCAGGAATTCCTGTTCCAAAAAAGAGTTTTTCTGGAAGTCCAATAATTGCATCTAAACTATTTTGCTGTTCAATAATGTGTTTTCTAATTGCCTTTTCACTATTACCCCTAAATAAAACACCATGGGGACAAACACTAGCCATCACCCCTACTATTGGGTCTAGATGAGCAAGCATGTGTTGAATAAAAGCAAGTTCTGCTCTTGAACTTGGAGCAAGGACATTATACTGAAAGAAGCGTTCATCTTGGAGGAGATCACCCCTTTTAGCTTCCCATCTAGTTCCAAAGGGAGGATTTGCAACAATTAGTTCAAATTTAGGTTCATCCTTAAACTTATCATCAAAAAGGGTATCACCGTTTTTGATGACAAATCTTTCATAAGGAATTTTATGGAGGAACATGTTCATTCTTGCTAAGTTGAAGGTAGTATGGTTTAACTCTTGGCCATAGATTCTTCTAATTCCTTTTTTATCATCCCCACCATTTTTTAAAACGATTTCATCATTTACCCGCAGAAGTAATGAACCAGATCCACAGGTTGGATCATAAACTGTTTTAACCTCCATTTTATCAATTGTTACTAGTTTTGCAAGCAATTTTGAAACATTAAAGGGGGTATAAAATTCGCCCCCTTTTTTTCCGGCTGTGCTTGCAAACTTCCCAATTAAATATTCATAAGCATCACCCAAAACGTCATGTTCATTAAGTTCAAGTTCTGTTTCAATTGCTTTAATTTTTAACATTAAATCTTTTATTAAAGAAGCTCTTTCCCCATCAGTAATCCCCAGACGGGTATCATCAAGTCTAATATCAGAAAAGAGGTTTTTTAAATCATTACTACTTTTTCTTCCAATAGTAGAATCACTTATTTCACTAAAGGCTTTTTTTAAATTGGAAATAAGTTCCCTGTTATCAAATTGCAAAATATTATTATATAAATACTTTGGATCAAAGTAGTAACCAATATAATCAATTACAGCATCTTCAATTCCTTCTTGCACTTCTTTATCATAAGTTTCTATCTTATCAATTGTTTTATCTTCTTTTTTTAATTCTTCTGTTAAAAATTTTTCTTCCTTATCTGATAAGAATTTGAAGAAAATTAACCCTAGAATATAATTTTTATATTCTGAAGCATCCATCTTCCCGCGTAGGCCATTAGCCATTTCTCATAGTTTACTATATAAAGTTGTATTTTTTGTTTTTTCCATTTAAGTCCTTTTAAAGTGTTGTATTTTGATAAATTGTTTCTATTTTGGCAATAATTTCGCGATTTATTACTGATTGTTTTGAAAGTGGATAATATTTATGAATAGTTTTAAAATCTTGGAGATCAAATTCATTTATTTGTTCATATTTTGTAATTACATTTTCAAACTTACCTTGATCTAGTTCATATTCTAAGGCAAGTTCAAAAAGTTCATCTACCCTTGTTTTATCAATAAAGTCATTTAGCATCTCTACTAAACTGTTATGGTCTTTTCAGTCCTGAAGAATTTCTCCATTAGTTTCCATTCCGCTTAAAACTTGATCAAGAAATTCCTGTACTAAGGTAATTAGTTTTTGGGGATAGTTACTTCTTTTTTCAAGCAGATCAATTACTTCCTTGCTAAGAGTTTCAAACTCTTTTGCATCAATTGCAGTTGGATCTTTTGCAAGCATTTTTTCAATGTATTCTGCATCTACTATTGAAGTATCAAGCAGTTCTACCTTAAAATCAATTAGATTTAAGCCAGAAACTTTTTCTTCTTGGTCCTGGCTTTCACGGTAAAGATTTTTATAAACCCGTTCATACTCTTTATAATTAGTTTCATTAATTGCAAGATCATCGTGATCAAACTCGATAAAGGTTTTAAGAAGATTTAATAAGGGAAATAAGTTTCTAAATTCTAAAACAAAATCTCTTTTTTCTTCTTCACTTTTTAAATTTAAAACTTCTTCTACTAACCCAAATTTAGCTTGCATTGCTAAAATTAATTCATTAAATTCAGCAACGTATTCAAGGTAAGGTTTTTGATCAAAAAGAATTGCACTAGCATCCCCACTAGAAAAGAGCTTAATTGCTTCATCTGTTTTTCCTTTTAGGGGACGAAAACTAACAATGTTTCCATATTCTTTACTTCCATCCATGGTTCTATTTGTTCTTGAAAAGGTTTGAATTAAATTATGATATTCAACATTTTTATCAAGATAAATTGTATTTAAGTATTTAGAATCAAAACCAGTTGTTAACATGTTTACAACAAGAACTAGATTTACCCTTTTAGTAGGATTATCCCCTTTCATGTTTTTAATTAGTCTTTCTCGATAACTTCTTTTATCTTGTTCACCAAAATCAGCACTAGAAAGGGGATTAGTTTTAGTAAATTGATAAAAGTTATTAATAATTTTTAATAAATTTTCCTCTTTATCACCCTCACTATTTTGATCATCAGTTTTTCCATCAAGTGTAGAGGAGAAAATTGCAGCAAGAGAAATTTGTTTTTCTTTTATAAGATCATCATTTTGTTTAATAAATTCATCATAGTATTTAATTAGTACTGAAATATTACTACATACAAAAAGGGCATTAAATTTTTTATTTTTAGTTTTGTTATCGATTGTTTCAAAAACATATTTTACATTTTGTTTAATCCGATCAGGATGTTCTCAAATTTCTTTTTTATTTAATGAAGCATCAACTTCTTTTAAAACATCTTCAATGTCTTCTCCATCACTTAAACTATCTTTTGCTTCGTTTTGATATTCTCTTTTTAAATTTCAGGTATTTAAATATTCAATTGAAAAACGAAGGACATTTTTATCAGTAATTGCTTCTTTAATTGTATATTTATGCAGGCAATCATCAAAATATTTTGCAGTTGTTTCTCCAGCTTTTCAGGCATTTTCAGTAAAAATTGGAGTTCCAGTAAAGCCAATCATTCTAGAATTTATAAAGTAATTACAAATTGCTTTATGTTGATCTCCAAACTGGCTACGATGACATTCATCAAAGATAAAAAGAATCTTTTTATCTTTGATTTGTTGATTTTCCTTTTTATCTAGTTTTTCAATTGCTCTAGTTAATTTTTGGATTGTTGTAATAATTAATTTTTTTTGTCCTTCTTCTACTAGTTTAAACTGATTTAAAAGATCTCTTGTATTTTCAATATTTAAAATATCATTTGGATTAGTTGCAAAATCACTAAATTCCTCATTAGTTTGGGAATTTAAATCAATTCGATCAACAACAAAAATAACTCCATCAATCTCTTTATCTTTACTATTTATTAAATCAGCTGCTTTAAAAGAGGTTAAGGTTTTTCCAGAACCTGTAGTATGTCAAATATAACCATTTCTTTTATTAGTTACTAATTGGTTTCTAATTGCTTCAATTGCATAAATTTGATAAGGACGAAGAACTTTAATTGAAGGATTGGTTTTTCTATTTTGAAAAACCATATAGTCAGCAAGCATTTTAAAAAGATGTTCTCTTTTTAAAAAGGCCTCACTAAAACTTAAATGATTATCTTTATTTACACTAATTAGTTCATTTATTTTATTATTATCTACATCAGTTCAGGTAAAGGCTTGATTATAGTTTAGATGTCCATTTTTGGTAGTAGTTGCAAAGTACTTAGTATAAGTCCCACTAGAAATAATAAATAATTGAAGGAAATTAAAGAGGTTATTATAAGAATTTTCACCATATTTTCTAACTTGATTAAAGGCTTCACTAAGTTCAATTCCTCTTTGTTTGAGTTCAATTTGAACTAAAGGCAATCCATTTACTAAAATAGTTACATCATATCTTCGACTATTTTTACCAACTGCTTGAAATTGGTTTATTACTTGAAAGGAATTATTTAAAAAAGTAAGGGGATCAAAAGCTTTTAATGATTGCTCTTTGTTGCTGCAATCATTAAAAGAAAATTTATCATCCCTAATTCTTTTTGATCGCTCAAAGATATCTCCAGTATCTAGTCAGTTATAAAAACTTTCAAAATCTAAATCACTTTTAAAAGTGTAGTTATTTAACTTTTCGATTTGTGCTTTTAAATTAATTTTTAAATCTGCTAAATTATTAATTGTTAAATACTGATAACCTTGATCTTGTAATTTATTTATTAATTGTTCTTCTAATGTGCTTTCTTTTTCCATTATTTTCCTACTTTTTTACTTTACAAAATTTTTTATCAAGCATAAAAAATAGATAAAGTATTTATATAAATTATATAATTTATTTAAAAAGAAAATGAAATAACTAATTTTTAATTAATTACTAAATAAAAGTAATTAATTAAAAATATTTATAAAATTATTAAAAATAGTAATGGAAAATCAAGAAAATAGCAAACTAGAAAGTAATTATAAATTAAGATTTCTTGATGATGATGGAAATAGTTATCCTGATTGAGAAGAAATAAAATTATCTGAAGTTATTATTAAAAATAAGCTAAAAAACAAAAAAAATGATTATTTTCCTGTAGAAACAATTAGCAATAAATTTGGATTTATTAAACAAAGTGATTATTTTAATAAAGACATTGCAAGTATTAATAAAAATAATTATTATATTGTCAAACAAGGTATTATTGCTTATAATCCTTCAAGAATAAATGTGGGTTCTATTGCATTAAAAAAAACGAATTATAATTCATTAATTAGTCCGCTTTATATTAACTTTTATTGTGATACTATAAAATTAAATCCATTTTTTTTAATTAATTATTTTAAAACAAAAGTATTTTATTCTAATAGATTAAAATTTACAAATAAAGGAGTTAGAGAGAATTTTATTTATGAAGAATTAAAAAAACTTAATTTTTTATTGCCTTCACTTCCTGAACAACAAAAAATAGGATCTTTCTTATCTAAAATTGATGATTATATTAAATTACAGAAAGAAGAAATTATCTTAACTAAAGAATATAAAAAATCCTTATTAGAACAAATTTTTAATCAACAAATAAAAGTTCTTGATGAAAATGGAAATAACTATTCTAAGTGAAAAGAACAAAAAATAAAAGATATTTTTGAAGTAGCAAGAGGACCTATGTTAATAAAAAATCAAATGAAGAAAGAAAAATCAGAAGATTATATATTTCCCGTTTATTCTTCGCAAACTTCAAACAATGGAGTTATAGGTTACTATAATCAATATCTTTTTGAAAATGCAATTACTTGAACAACTGATGGATATTATGCAGGCGATTTTAATTATAGAAATGAAAAATTTTATGTGACAACTCATTGTGGAATTTTAATAAATAATAAGGGCTATTGTAATGAATTCATAGGTGAATTTTTAAATAAGAAAGCTAAAAGTTATGTTATCAAATTAGCACAACCTATGTTGCAAAAAAATATTGTAATGGAAATATCTCTTTCTTTTCCTTCTTATCTTGAATCACAAAAACTCGGAAATTTATTTTCTAGTATTAATCAACAAATTAGCCAATTAGAATTAGAATATAAAAATTTAAATGAATACAAAAATGTTTTATTAAATAAATTAATATTTTAATAAAACATTTTTATTTATAATATATTAATAAATAAAGATAATGAAAAATGAAGCAAATTTAATAAAAATAACTGCACAAGAAAATAATACATCTATTGAAAATCAAGATAATAAAAGAATTTCATTTTGACCTTTTTCTTTCTTTAAAGGAAATGTAGAAGTTAGTATTTCAAAAGAAGAAATGAATGATATTTATACTTTAATTGAAAATAAAGTTAATAAAATTTTTGAAAATTTTAAAAATGAAGAAGAAATTCTTGATCAAAGAAAAATAATAAATGAATATATTGAAAGATTGCTAACAGAAGAATTAAAAAAATCAAAAACAGGAAACTATAACTCAAAAACAATTGATATATTTGAAAAATTAATTAAATGTGAAAAACTATCAGCAATTGAAAAATATGATCTTCTAAATAGAATGACAATGTGAACAGATTTGGAATTGGAAAAAATTGAATATATTGTAAATATATTGCTATTTATTACTACAAGGTTTCCTTCAGAAGCACTTAATTATTATCTTTATCAAAAAGAAATAAGAGATGAATTATTTTTTGAATATTTCAATTTTTTTAATGAATTTAATATGTTAGATTTAGGTATTTCAATGGCAGGAACAGTTGATCAATATCCTGCAACTGAGGGCAGATATAAACTAATAAAAATGAATAAAAATTTTATTATTTTAGCAAATCTTATTTTTGGAAGAGAAGTAATAAAATAAAGATAACGGATTATAAAAATAGTTATGAATTTATTAGATTTATAACAATTAATTAAAATTAAATTAGCAATAAATCAAGCAATTTAAATTTACAAATTATAAAAAGGAGAAATAAATGGAAACAGCATCAATTATTTTAAGTTCTTTATCTATTATTGTTGCTTTAATATTAGGGAGCTGATCAGTATATCTAGCTTTAAATATTAAAACTAAAAAAAAATATTGAAAAAAAATAAAAAATATAAATAATTTATTACAAAAACATATGGGAAATTTAAAAGGGGAATTAAAAAAAGAGCTCAAAAAAGCAAAGAAACAAAATGAATTAATAAAAATAAATTATGAAGAACAAACTAAAGAAGGAAAAGAAGAACAAATAGAACAAAATATAAAAAATATTAAAATATTTTTAGCGAGCATTAATAATGTTTTGTTATCTAATCCTCAAAAAGTAAACATATTATTCAATGAAACACTTAATAAGCAAATAGAAGAAATTATATTTTTCTAGAAGTAAATTATTCAACAACAATAAGTTATATAAGTGGTTCTTATTTCCGCAATTTATCCTTAAAAAAATGGGCTATCTTCGTATTTTAGATGAAGATTATTTAAGCAAGGAAAAAGATCCAACTACCAATGAAAAAAAACAAAGGAATTAAGTGTGCAATTTGGTTTTAATGATATGAGTGAATATATTGATAATTTTAATGCTTTTTCTAATAATATTTATTGAACGGAACAATTGAAATACAATGGTATCAAAAAGAATTTTTTATATCAAAAAATATCTTATAAACTTGATGAAAAATATTTATTATTAATTTATAAAGAAATAGTTAGTTTTGTCATGTGTTTTGATGAATTAACAAAATCAAATTGAAATCTGAAGTAGGATTAAAATTTCTAAACTAAAAAATTAGATTAAATTATATAATTTTTTTATGAAAAGAGAACACATAATTGTCAATGATATGATAATATATTCAAAAAAGAATCATGTATCAATAGATAATAAATATGTTTTAATGGCTATTAATAAAATGTATAAGAATAATTATAAAAAAATTTATAAAACAACTAAACAAGAAGAAAGTAAATTTTTCCCTGATTATTGTATAGATTCTAAAAAGCTTGATATTAATAAACTTTTTGTTGAAGAAACTAGAGTTTATGGAAATCCAATAAACAAAAAATTGGAGATCAAGACTTAAATTATCGAATGTATCCAGATACTATGAAAAAACATAGAGCATGAATTGGAAATAAAGAAATAACAATGTATTCTTATAATAATGAAATAGCATTTCAAAGAATTGAAGATCTTGCAAAAGATATTAAAAAGAAAATTATAAATAAAAATGAAAAGAATTATTCACCTTCTAAAATTGATTTATTATTAACACATAAATTAAATGTAGGCATTAAATATTTTTATTCACCAATGCCAAATTGAATTTATTTAAATAGAAAGGAATTTTTCAAATTACCAAAAGAAGAAAAGAATATATTAAAAAGGAATTACTTCTATTAGAAATAAACAAAGAATTTTCAAATTCTTTTCTTCATTATTTATTAACTCTAAATTTATATAGAGATTTTATATGCATAGATATAAAACAACTTTATAATACAAAAATAAAATTAAATAAAGAAGTAAATATAGAATTTTATGATTTTTTAGAAGCAAGAATAAAAAATAAAACTTTATAATTCATTAATTTTAATTGTCTAATAAAAAATACAATTAGTATTTTTTAAATTCATATTCTAAATATTTTATCATATCATTATTTTCATATAATTTTTTTAATTGATGGCGATTTTCACTTATTTTATTTTCTAAAATTTGAGTTTTCAAAGTTTTAATTAATTCAAATAGTTTTTCATCTTCTCCAAATAAAATTATTGCATCAAAATCTAAGTAAATAGAAGATATTGCATAATTAAGTATATCTTTAATAGCATATGTATCAATTAAATCTTGCTCTACACAAATTAATATTTCATTATCATTTAAAAATATAATCAAAATATCAGTTTTTTTATCAACTAAAAAATTATTGACATGAAAAAATCATTCATTTGTAATGAATAATTTTTCTTTAAATTTTAATTTATAAGAAGTAAAAATCTTTTGACTTGCTGTTGATATTCTTTGAAATGATTTTTTTTGAGATTGTAATTGATTATTTTCCAATCATTCTTTAAATTGTTTTATTTGTTCATCATTTAAACCATCACGATTATTTTTTTCAAAAAATATTTTAAATTCGTCAAGTTGTTCTTTGATTATTTCATCTCATACTTTATTTGATAAATTTTTCACAAGAAAATCATTTTTTTGAAAATAATTTATTGTAAATAAACACATTTCAAGAATATATTGTTTTTCTAATTGCGGCTCAAAATTTTTATTATTATATGGGTTATTTTTTTTAATTGGTATATCAAAATAAGTAAACAACATTTTTTTGATTAAATTCTTATTAATATCTTCAAAATCAGGAGCAATTGTTCTTCCTTTTCAATATAGGAAACATATAATTTCAATCATTTCTTGATTTAATATAAAATCTTCATTGTTGTTTATTTCTTTAATAAATGATGAAAATTTTTTTTCATAATTAACTTCATTTAAAATATTTTCTTGAATTTGCAATAATTCATATAGTGAATCTCCAAAATTTACTTGATTTATATTTACATCTGCAGAAATATATGATTTAAAAAAATTTTTATAAAATTTCTGATATTTGTAGGTTTCAAAATCATATCTAAAATATTCTGCTTTATCATTTTGATATTGATTAGAATATCTAAAAAAGAAAAAGGGATAAAAATGAAATTGTTTTTGTAGATTATTTTGATTGTCTTTTGTCATAAATGTAAACTCCTTACATAAAAATTATATCTTCTATTAAAATTTGAAGACATTTTATTTACTTATTTACTACTAAAAAAGTAGATATTTTAATACCTTGATAAACAATCATCCTAACTAAAAAATAAACCTGTTATACTGTAATTAATTAGAAATAAATGGCACCATATTACCTCGGATCCTATATATTATTTCTATTTGTAATCCTGCTTTTAATTACATATAACTTTTACTACTTAATTTTAGAAATAACTATTTTAAAGAAAAAAGAAATTACCAAAGCTAATTTTAATTATCAATTAACTAGCAAAATAAAAAATAAAGAAGTTCATCTTCCAAAAGGACATGAACTTCTTTTTCTTTTTAAGGCTCCAACTCTTTTTAAAGAACAACAAGCAAGAGCTTATAATGGAATGAGTTTTTCTGGAATTAGAATTTGATTTATCAATTTAAATTTTCAAAAGAAATACTTTATGAAACAAAGTGGTTGAAGAAAACTCCGAAATATTAATCTTGTTCTTACTAATAAAAGACTTTTTATTAGTAATGAAATAAGAGCTTATAATCAAAGTATTAAATTTGATTATAACCTTAATGATATTATAAGAACTTCCTTTGCAGCCCATAATAGTATTGCCTTGCAAATAAATAAAAAGGCTTATCCCCTTATTATTCATTTTAATACTAAAAGTAAATGTCTTGAATTTACTAATGCAATTTGATCAATTAAAGCTTTTATTAAAGCTAGTAAAAAAGATTTAATTTTAGAAAAGACTGGAGAATACTTTTCTGATCGAGATGACTACCTTATTTATATTCTTGTTCAAAAAATTAATAACCTTGATATAAATGATTTAAACTATCAAAAATATTATGATCAACTTTTAAATCATCTTAGTAAAGAAGATTAAAAATGCAAAGAAGAATTATTAATTTATGTATTTTGTTTCTAATTTCACTAGTTAGTTTATATCCCTTTTGATTTTTTCTTGCAACACATGAAAAAAAGATAGAAATAAATAGGCCTTTTACTACTCCTATAGAAAAGGATTTTAATGAACTTGAAGCTGATAATAAGTACAAGGACTGAAATTACTTTGATGCTTATCTTGATAAATATAATCCCTTAATTAGTTTTAATCAAGATAATGAAGTAATTTTAGAGGAAGAATTAATTATGGAGGAACATGATTACTACTACATTGATAGTTTTAATGATCTAGATCAATATCAAAAAATATTAACTTATGATAAAAATGATTATAGTATTAATTATTATGGAAATCTTAATGATCAATTTATCTTTTTTGAAACTGAAAATCCAATTACTATTTATTACAATGGTTCAATAATTAACCATAGTGTAATTTTAAATAATAATCTTCCCTCTACTAAAAAGATTACTTTAGTTAGTAATCAAGACCTCTTAATTAATAATAGTATTATTCCCCAAGTAAAATTAAATGAGGGAATGGGAAATAATCATTTGTATTTAATAAGTAGTATCTTAAATATAAAATTAGCAAGTAATAATTTTTTTTATGAAATTTTAAATTGCCCTTATGTTGGAATAACTAGTAAGGATCTTCAATATGTTAAATGTAATAATTATGTTTTAAATAGTGTAATTTAAAATTAATAATATAATTAATACTTATATTATTAATTTAATCAAGAATTTTTTTGATTATTGACAATAATCAATTTGCTCTTTCTTTACTTTCAGCAAAAGTAAATTTAGTATATTTATTAGATAATTGAATATTTAATTTTAATTTTGTTTCTAGAAATAAAGATATTTTATCTTCATTATTTGGAGCTTTAAATGGTAAATTACTTTCTTCGGAAAGAAATTTACTATTTGAAAAAGTTAAATTTCCAATACGATTAACTAATGCATTATATTCATAATCAGACAATAAATCAAATCACTCTGTATCTGGTTTGGGTTCAATAGGAATAATACGTTCAATAAATGGAATATTAGCATCAAATTTATTATGTAATTGTTTTATGGTTAATAAACTATTTTCTTCATTATTTTCGAGTGATAATTCATTTTCCATTAATAGAAAAATATGTTTCAAAAGTTTCCGATCACTTTTATAAATATCAATAATAAGTAAATTTTTTTCAAACTTTTGGTTTAATTTCATATATTTTTTCTCAAAAATTTCATTTTGTTCTTCAATTGATAAAAATAAATTTAATAATACTGTTTCAAATTCATTATTTTCTAAATTTTTATTAAAATTAAAAAATACTTTTCATAAATTTGTTCCTAAAAATCCATCATTAATAATAGATTTTTTAAAAATAATTTCATATATTTTTTTAGAAATTTTTATTAAATTAGATGTTCAAATTTCATTTACGTTTTCTGAAATAAAATAATTTTTATCAATATTATTATTTAATAATTCTTTTTGAAGGATGGCAGAAATTGGTACTATTAATGCTAATGATTTTTTTAATAATGCCTTAAAATAAAAAGATTGTTTGGTTTCGTGTGACATTATTGCATTTAAACTTTCAACTGCACTAAAAGATATGCTTAATTTATCGATTCATTCAGAAAAATCATTTAAATCTTTAATATTATTTTCTTCACTTGCCAAAGAATCTTTGAATTTTCTAAAATTTTTAACTGTTGTACTTTCGTTAAAATCTCTATTAAAAGTTAATTGTAAAATTATTCTTAACAATAATTCTTGATTTTTAATTTCATCTTTTTCAGTAAAAAGATTATTTTTATTTTTTTGAGTAGTAAAATTACTTATTTTTGAAATTATTTGTTCTATCTTATTTTCATTTATTGCATATAATTTATTAAAATTTGTAATATTATTTCTATCAATATTTCTATAAAATTTATTGTTTTCTAAAAAAAGTTTATTTTTAATTAAATCTAAAAAATTCAATGTTTTACCTTTAAAATTAATACTCTCAAAAATACTTCCGCTATCTTGCTCATTATTAATTTCTATAAATGCAACTGTTAAATTATCTAAAATATCATTAGTTCAAAAAATATAATCAGATTTGCTTTTTATTATATCATCCATAACTGAATACATTTGATCATAATTTTCTTTGTAATTAGTTTCAAAATTGTCATTATTAATTACAAAACTATACAATTTATCCTTAAAAGAAGAATCTGTTTCTCTTTTGTTATGTAATTTAAATAATTCACTTTTTGCACTACCATTTCTAAAAAATAAATTACTCTTTACTTGATTATAATCATTATCCATAAAATTTTTAGCTCTTCCAATGTCAAGTAAAACATATTTAAATAAAAAGAAAGTTGTTAATCTTTGCTGACCATCAATTAAATCATAATCACTAAAAAAAGTATTATTTGCTCAATCTCTTTGCTGTACAACAAAAGTTCCTAAAAAATAATCATTCTTATTTTTTTTATTATTGTTATTATTATTTAATTTATTAAGATTAAATTTTTTAGAAAAATCTAATAAATCAACTAATAAAGTACCGACTTCCTCATTTCCCCAAGTATATTCTCTTTGGAAAAGAGGAACACTATATATTTTTTGTTCTTTAAATATTTTATTTATATTTTTTTGTTTTATTTGCATAATGTTCCTTCCCTATATTATTAGTTATTCTTTTTCTATTTAACATTATTAAATATAAAATATATCAAAATAACTTATTTAGTATTAGTCCATTAGTTTATTTAATTGCAATTTTTGAATATTCTAGCATTTAAATGCTAATTCAGTTTAATTATATGATTAATTTATGATTCATTACTTATTTTTTATTTATAAATTTTAATTAATCATTAAAATATTCTTTAAGTATTGTAGAAGTTACAGTTTTGTAATTTCCTTGTTTATCAAAACCAGTTAATTTCATAAATTCTAATAAATTATCTGAGGTAAGTAATTCATTAATTATTTCTCTGTCTTTATTTTCTATTTTAGAATATAACCCAGAATAAACAAGGGTCTCTTTTTCAATGTATTTATGAATATAATCATATTTTAATTCATTTTTAACAAACACTCTAATAACAACTTTTTCATGTAATATAGAACTTAATGCTTGACTTCTTCCATAATGAAATCACAAGCAATTTTTATCTAAAGCTCTTGCAACAAGATCCGCTTTAAAAGTTAAGAGATATTTATAACCATAAGGAAATTTTTTAGCAAGTTCTTTTTCACTTAATTGAATTATTTTATTATTTACTCTTTTATAAGGAAAAATTATTTTCTTTTTATCAAATTTACTTCAAAAAGTAGAAATTTTAACAATATCTTTTAATAAAGCAGCTTCAATTTTAAAATTATTAAATAAAAAATATTTTTCATCAATTTTTTTGAAGTTATTAGTAATAAATATTTTATCTGATAAAGTAGCGATTCCATTTTGAAAATGTACTACGTTTTTAGGTACTGAATTTAATATTTTTTTTAAATCATTTGCATCTGTTCCTATATAAATTTTATCTTTTATAAAATATGGTTTATAAATAATATTCTGTTTTTTTTCAATTTCATTATCTTTGATTCTATTAATTTCAAAAACACATTTAGAAGTGTATTTATTTTGAAAAACTATTATTGAATTATATGTGGAAATATTTGGAAATATCTGTTGTGAACCAAAATCATGTACATGAGATAATTTATTTTTTAATATTTGACGCAATTCTTTTCCAGATTCATTCCGCAAAAAAGTATTTGGAGTAATAAAACACCCAACACCTTTAGTGCTTAAATGATTAATTGCTCATTCATAAAAAGCAAAATAAAGATTCACATTTCCTTTTTTCATGCTTTTATAATCTTTTCTATATTTTTCAAGATTAACTTTATTCAAATTATGAATTCTTACATAAGGTGGATTACCAATTATAAGATCGTATTTTTTATTATTTTTAGCTAAAAGTGTATCCTCATTTAAAAAATTATTTCTAAGTTTACTATTTAAATCTGTTATTTTAATAATGTCTGTAACATTAAGTTTCTCTTTTAAAATTTCAATTACATTACTTATTAAATTTTCATAACTAATTTTATTTAATTCATAACCATAAACATTATTTAAAATAATATTCAAAATTTTCTCATTTGAAAATTTTTCTTTTTTACAAACATTTATTAATATTCGAATTATCTCATTAATGAAAGCGCCATCACCTGTAGCAGGTTCCATTATTTTCTTATTTATTATTTTCTTATTATCATAACCAATTTGCCCAAGCATATATTTAACAATATAATAAGGAGTAAAAACTTGACCCTGTTCTTTAATATTCATATTTTAATTATATAAAATAACTATAGAAAAAAATCTATAGTTATTTTATATAATTAAATCTAAAGAAAAATATTTCAATATTATAATTAGAATATTGAAATATTAATTATTTTTCTAATTTAAATAGTTATCTTAAAAATTAATAAGTACTAAAAACGAACAAAAAAAGACTATCTCTAATAGTCTTTTTTTGTATTAATTTTGTTGTATTAATAATTATTATTTTTGAATAAAGTTATCGCCTGGTTTTCAAGCACAGGGGACAATTTTTCCAGCTTCAGCATTAATGCAAGCTTGTAATGTTCGAAGGGTTTCTTCTGGACTTCTTCCTGCTTCTCCAAAATTAATTCCCATATGTCAAAGTTTACCTGTTGGAGAAATTATAAAAGTTCCTCTTTGGGCAATTCCTTCTTTGCAATCATAAATTTGAAAATATTTTGCAAGTTTTCCTGCAGGATCTGATGCAAGAGGAATATTCATGATCCATTTTTGTTCATTAATTCAAGCTAAATGAGCATATTTTTTATCAGTTGAAATCCCAATTACTTCTGCATTATTTTCCTTAAATTGAGGGGCTAGTTCATTGAATTTTTTAATTTCTGTTGGACAAACAAAGGTAAAATCTGCAGGTCAAAAAAAGATTACAGTTCATTTTCCATTAGCTTTATTTTCCTTTAGGGAAACTTTACCAAAAGTTTTATCAATTAAAACTGCTTCTAGTTCAAAATTTTCAACCTCTTTACCAATTTTTGCATAAGCGCATTCTTCATGTTGATGTTTTTCACACATTATATTACTTCCTTCTTTTTATAAATAGTTTAAATAAATTTATAAAGAGTTTAGACTATTAAAACTCAACTTCATTATAACAATAATCCTTTTTAGCAAAAAAGAAAAGTTCTAAGATTAATGGTAGTAAAATAACTAAAATTAATATCTAAAGAATTATTGCACTTAGGTTAATAAAATTTAATGATAGTAATATAGAAGAAAAAAAATATTTATAGAAAATGAATATAATAAAAAACCATTTCAAAAATACCAAAACACTAAACTTTTAATACTTTTAAAATGGTACTCGAGATGGGACTTGAACCCACACAGCTAAAGCTAAAGGGACTTGAATCCTTCGTGTCTACCAATTTCACCACTCGAGCAACTCTATATATCTAGTAGATACATATAGAATTATATAATATAACTTTAAAATAAGGAGTTTCCTTTAGTTAATTAGCCCAAATAGTTATTAAGTTATTGAAGATAGCTTAAATTAATAATATAATTTTAAAAAGACATATAATAAGATAAATAATTAAAGACCATTATAAAGGAGAAATAAAATGGATGATAAAACATTAAAATTTAATGATAAAACTGCAAATGATGAATTAATTAAAAAATATGGAGCAGGAACAAATTATTTAGGAGATGAAATTATAACTTTTCAACCTGATGAAAATCTTGAAAAATTAGGCTTTGAAAAAGTTGGACATGTTGCAATTGAAAATCATAGTGGATCTACTAACTGTCATGGAATAACAATTTTTAGTTGAAAAAAATGTCATAAAGTAATTTACCAATTTAGAAATACAAACAAAATTTAATTTCAAATTGAAATATTTACTTAGTAAAAATACTTTCTTCATGAAAGTATTTTTTATTAATAAACTATTCTATATTTTACTTTTATTTCTAAATACGATAAGAACAAAAGATAAAAATCGCACCAAGAAGACTGCCGGTAAATAATCCAAGCAGTCCAGCTGCAACTTTATTATCTTTACCTTTTAAAAATCTAGCATTAGAAACAATACTACAAATTTCTAATATTGCTACAAGGGCAAAAATAAGAACAATAATTAACAAAGCTGGTCCTACTAAAATTGATCCTGCTAATGACATAATAAGTCATAGCAATAGAAAAGGTAATGGTAAAACTGAAATAATAATATTTATAATAGCACCCGCTTTTCCAAGGCCACTGGGTTTAGAACCAAAATTATTATCTTGTGGAAACATTGGTCCATTTGGTCCATAATTATCCATTCCATTATTACCATACATATTATTTTGTGGAGGGGTTTGGGGACCGTTTGGTCCATAATTATTCATTCCATTATTACCATACATATTATTTTGTGGAGGCACTTGTCCATTTGGTCCATAATTATTCATGTCTCTATTATCATGTGTATTATTTTGTGGAGGCACTTGTCCATTTGGCCCATAATTATTTAGATTTCTATTATCTTGTGTATTATTTTGTGGAGGGGTTTGTGTCCCGTTTGGTCCATAATTATTTAGATTTTTATTATCTTGTGTATTATTTTGTGGAGGAATTTGTTCCTTTTTTTCAAAATTATTTATATCTTGATTATCTTGAATATTAGTTGATAAAGGATCTTTATCTTCTGCACCAAAACTAGTTATATCTTTATCATTTTGATTATTATTATCTGATGAGGAGTTTTTTTCATCATCTTGAAAATCTTTTAATTTTTCTTCGTTCATAATTCACCTTTCATTTTAAATAAATTATATCTTAGTAATAAAAAAATTTAATAAAGCAAGATCCTTTATTAAAAAAGTTCTTGAATATAATTTTATTTTCAAACACGATGAGAACAGAAAATAAAAAAAGCACCAAGAAGACTTCCACTAAATAGTCCAAGAAAGCCTGCAACTATTTTATTATCTTTTCCTTTAAAAAATCTAGTACTAGAAACAATACTACAAATTTCAACTATTAACATTACTATTAATATAAGCGCAATAATAAAAGCGGTAAGCCCAAGAATACTTTGTCCATTTATTGTCCCCACTATAGTAGCCATTAATACAAGAAGCAAATATAAAACAATAAAGATTAAAAAGAAAGATGAACAAAGAATATTCAAAATTGCTCCCACTTTTCCAAGGCCACTAGGCATAGATTCATAATTATTAGTTTGTGGAAGAACAGGCCCAGTTAGTCCAGACTTTTTTTTATTTTTAATATCATATTTTTTGTTTTTAATATCATATTTTTTGTTCTTATTATCTTCTTTTCCCTTTTTATTATCTTCTTTTTTCTTTTTATTATCTTCTTTTTTCCTCTTATTATCTTCCTTTTTCTTTGACAAGGATATTTCTTCAACTAACTTATGATTCTTTATTTCATTATTATCTTCTTTTTTCTTTGACAAGGTTATTTCTTCATCTGACTCATGATTATTTATTTCATTATTATCTTCTATATTATTTAATAATAAAGTTTGTTCATCTGTTTCAGAATTATTTAGATTTTTATCTTCATCATTATTATTATCTGATGAAGGATTTGCTTCTACATCTTGAAAATCATTTAATTCTTCTTTGCTCATAATTAACCTTTCTTTTTAATTAAATAATATCATAGTCCCAAACTTAATTTTTTTAATAAAAATAGTTTGAAAATAAAAAAAGAAGAAATTATATTTCTTCTTTTTTAAAATTTGAAACCCTTTTTATAGCTATTTTGAATTAGTTGGTCTTTTCTGATTTGTTCAATTATTATGATTACTATTTTGATGTTTATTTTTATGATTTTTTAAATCTTCATTTGGATTTTGAGTACCAGATTTGGGGTCTCAAGAACTTAAATTATTCATAATTGCTCCTTAATTAAATTACAATAAATATTACTTATATTGTTAATTATTCTAATTACCAATATTTAGTTTCTAATTTGTCTTTTTTAATCAAAAAATATAGTTTATAAATAAAATTAATATCAAGGTTTAATTCTTCTTGAATATTTTTTTAAATATTCTTTTAATGTTATTCCACCTTCTGTTTTAAAAACATCATACCCATTAATTGTTGATCCATTTACTAAAAGAGCTAATACTGAAAGTTGATAATGAAAATAATCTTCATTTAAAATTCCGTTTTCATCAATTTGTTTACTTAAAAATAAATCAACTTTCATTTGATCTATTCTTTTAAGAGTGGTAGTGGGTAAGTGATTTTCACTAAATACTTTTGAACCCTTAAGTAAGATATATCCTCCTGTAGCTATTTTTAATTTACTTTCCTTATAATAAAATATTGGAGTATTATCATTTTTACTATCATCAGTTTTAATATAACTATTATTAGTGTTTTTACCAATGGTTATTTTTTTTATATTAATTTATCCTTCTTGATTTTAATTATTTAAAATATTTATCTAATTTTCTTTTATATAATCTACACTATAATTATATTTTTTTGTTGAAAAATTATCTTTAATAATTAAAATTAATTTGGAAATGAAAAAGGCTTTTTTTCATGAGGATGTTTTATCATTCATGTAGTTCTTGCAATACTGACTGCAAAAAGGGCCCCACAAACATAAACCCAAAGATCAGAAATTGGTTCATTTCAATATCAAGAATCAGTTACGATTAATTCAAAAGCAATAAAAAGTAAAAAACCCATTGCTGCATAATTAATTCATTCATATTTCATGGTCATCTTTTCAAGAAATCTTGTTCCCCAAACAAAGATGGGAAAAAGAATGCAAAGACCGACAAAAGCAATAATAAATTCAATTCATCGTTTATCAAAATCTCCTGTTGAAAGCATTGCTGAAACTGAAATTGCATTATCTAAGGAAGTTGAAAAATCAGCAACTAAAATTGTAACTACAATAAGTCAAATTGCATCTTGACCTGTTTTACCTTTTCTTTTTTTATGAAGAAGTTTATTGTGATCTTCTTTTTTTACTAATTTTGTAGAAAGACCGAGCAAAATTAGTCCCCCAAAAAGGCCAACAAAGGGTAATCCCTCACCTTCATCTCCCATTGTTTCTAAGAAAATAAAGGTAATAATTAAAACAAGACGCAAAGAAAGAGCAAGTGAAATTCCAATTCAAGTTACTAACTTTCTTTTTTGTTCACTTTCCATGTGGTTGGTTACAGTTGCAACAATAATTGCATTATCTGCTCCTAGGGTTATTTCAATTAGTACTACAAGAAGTACCATTACTAATATTTCAACAAACATACTATTAAATTATAAATAAATCTAAAATCTTTTACAAAAAAACTAATAAAACAATGTTTTATTAGTTTTTTAAATTTTAATAAGTAAATAAATCTAATAATTTTCTTTAATTACTTTTAAGATGATATTTTATCTTTTAAAGCATTATATTTAACTTTAAAGAAGTTATTCCCCTTGTGGGTTTCTTCTGCAAATAAAAGAACCACAGGAGATAAAAAGGAAAATGCAAAGAAGAATAAACAACCAAGAATTTCTCCAGTATTATTATTGCCTACTCCAATAGCAGATTCCCCTTCTATTGTTCCAATTTCAATAAGTGAAGCCATAATAATTGTTAAAATAGTTACCCCCATATAGGTAATTCCCCAAATAAATCCTAGAAGAATTCCTTGTTTTTTAGGAGTTGCTCCTTTATATTCATAAGTTCATCCCAAAATAATTCCTTGCATTCCTCAAAGACATGTTCCGGCAAAAAATATAAAGAGCATCGAAAAGACCAGCCCCACAACAGAGGTCCCATAAACCGCCTCATCTCCTGCTCCCTCTACTGTTCCAGTAAGTCCAGCTAATAGAACAGAAATTAACATTGCTGTTAATCCAACTACTAAAACTGTACAAATTATTGGTTTTCTTGAATAGGTTCCTCTTGTAACAAATCTAAAAGCAAAAACCCCCGGAATAATTCCAAGTAAGAAAACAACTTTTCATAAGGAAATTGCTCAATATCCCCCATAACCAACATCACTTATTTTTGTAGCAAACCAGGGATTAAATGGAAGAATAAAGTATTTTGTTACCATCGTCATAATTAGCAACATATTTGTTAATCAAAAAACATAAGCAATTGAAAATATTCAAGTTCTTTTTTCTTTTAAAACACTTTTATAGGTAACATTAGTATCTTCTGGCCCTTGTGTTGTATCTAAATTAATATCTTCGCCATAAATAACATAAAGGACTAAAGAAACTATTGCAAGAGTTGCAAAACCAGTTGAATATGCTTGTCAGTGCAATGTAAGTCCATGAGATCAAAAAATAAAAGGGGCAATTGCAAAAATTAATCCAAAATTACATGCAAAACAATTGAAGACATTTAGTCTTGATTTTGTTTCTGATTTGGTAAAATAATTTGCAATAATTGGTTGTGTATAAACAATTAGTGTTGTTCCTCCAATAGCCATGATCATTCTTGAGATTACAAATAAAGAATAAAATTGCACTCATGGAGCAATTATTCCAAATAGCAATGATCCCATTGCAATATAAATAGATTTTCTATGACCAATTTTAACAAGAACTCATCCAGCTAAAAAGGCTCCAAGTCCCCGCATAAAAGTAATTGTATAGTTTACTGATTGAGTTAGTAATACAGGGGGTTCTTTTCCATTGTCACCAAAAAATTCATCAATTCATCCAATTCCATCACCAACAGATCCACCCATTGAATCCATTACCATTCAGTTAAAAATAAAAACAAAATATGCAATAAGAATTAAACTTCAAAGTAGGATTCCTTTAGAAAAATTTCTTTTTTCTACTTCAGTAAGAGAAGTTTTTTCTTTTCCCCTAGAAACTTCGGTTTTTTCTACTTTAATAACAAGAGTTTCTTCTTTTTCATTATAGCCTTCTTCTTTTTCTATATTCGTGAGAGAAGTTTTTTTCTTTTCATTATAAGTTTCTTCTTTTTCTATATTTGCAAGAGAAGCTTGTTCTTTTTCATTATTATACATAATAAAAATAATGCCTTTCTATCTTATATACTCATATAATTAATATAGATTTTTTAAAATATTAAATAAAAATAATGTAATATATACCTCTTTACCTCTTATTTTTCATTATATATTATAAGGGCGTTTTTCCACTTTTTGTAACTAGTTATATATAACATTAAAACAAAAAACATACTTAAATAGATAAGTACAAACTAAAAATAATTATTAGATAAATATTAAATGATTGCAAAGATAGGAATTGAACCTATAATCTTAAAAATTAACTTTTGAAGATTTAACCAAATGCTTCACAATAAAATGGCGGAGTCAGAGGGATTCGAACCCCCGCACAGCTTTCGCCATCTCTCGGTTTTCTAGACCGGCCCCTTCAACCAAACTTGGGTATGACTCCATATAGTAAAAACTTACTACCTTAAATATTATAATCTACAAATTAATTAACCTCTTTTAAAAAATTAATTAATTACAATTAAACATAACTTTATCTATAAAATCTATTAAATATGTTTTTAATTATAGTTACAACAATAATTATATTTTCTACTCTTAAAATTATTTCTATTAGTGGAATAAAAGTACCATTGTAAAGATTTTATAAAAAAACTAATAAAACATTTGTCTTATTAGTTTTTTGAAATAACAATATTTTGTTGAAACAAATCTAGTGATTTTTTATTTTTAATTTGTGTTTTAAATTAACATATTTAATATTAAAAAAATTATTACCTTTATGGGTTTCTTTTGCAAGTAAAAAGATCAAAGGACTTAATAAACAGACTGCAAAGAAAAAGATGATTCCAAGAATTTCGCCAATATTACTATCTCCGGTTCCAACTATATATTTAAGTTCATCTCCAGTTCCTATCCCTACAAATAAAGCCATGATAATATTTACAATAGTAAGTCCCATATAACCAATTCCCCAAATAAATCCAAGTAAAATTCCTTGTTTTTTAGGAGTTGCTCCGGAATAAGAATAAGTCATTCCTAAAAGAATCCCTTGAATTCCCCAAAGACATGTTCCAGAAATTAAAATAAATAACATTGCAAAAAATAATCCCACTATTGAGGTAGTTGCTTCAACTACCTCATTTCCTACATAGTTTGTTCCTTCATAAACAGGTGCTGTTGAATAACCTGTTCCAGTAAAAGCAGCAAGCATTGTGGAAATTAACATTGCTAATATTCCAACTATTAACACTACTACAATTAATGGTTTTCTCGAATAAGTTCCTGTTGCTACAAATCTAAAGGCAAAAACACCAGGGACAATTCCTAGAAGGAAAAGAACCTTCAATGTGGGAATTGCCCAATAATTACCTTCAAGTCCAAATCAAGGATTAAAGGGAATGATAAAATATTTTGTTACCATAGTCATATAAAGAACTACCGCCACTAATCAAAAAACATAACTAAGTGAAAATTTTCAAGTGGTTTTTTCCTTTAATACACTTTTAAAAGTTATGGCACTATCTCCAGCTATGTTAGATGTATCTAGATCAATATCTTCACCAAAAATAACATAGAGAACTAAAATAATTAATGAGATAGCAGCAAATCCAGAAGAGAAGACCATTCAATGCAATTGCAATCCTGTTGTTCAAAAAATAAAAGGAGTAATTGCACAAATTGAACCAAAATTAAACCCCACTGAATTAAAAACGTTTAATTTTGATTTTGTTTCTGGCTTAGTAAAATAATTTGCAATTATTGGTTGTGTATAAACAATTAGAGTTGTTCCCCCAATTGCCATCAGCATTCTTGCAATAATAAAAATAGCATAATATTGTAAAAAAGGAGCAATAATCCCAAATGTTAATAAGCCCATCGCCACATAAATTGCATGTTTGTGACCAACCTTAACTAAAAATCATCCAGCAAGAAAAGCTCCAAGACCCCGCATAAAAGTAATTGTATAGTTTATTGATTGGGTAAGTAAAGGATCTGGTTGTTGATCAGGAAAAAATGTAAAAATTCAACCCGTTTCACCCGCAGTACTTCCCGCCATTGAATCCATTACCATTCAATTAAAAATAAAAATAAAGTAACCCGCAATAACTAAAGCTCATAGTAAAATTCCCTTAGTAATTTTCTTTTTTTGGTTATTTTGCATACTAAAAATAACACCTCTCTGTTTTGTTTAATAAATATAATTAGTAATTTAAATAAATTAATAAAAGTTCTAAAAATCTACTTTTATTTATTTTTATTATATTATTCCTTTTACTTTTTTTTTTTTTTTGCAAACAAGTATATATAACATTAAAAATAATTTGAAATAAAAAAAGATTGTTTTAAAAACAATCCCTAATTAAAGCAGTGGAAAATACTCATTATAGTTATAAAGCAATTATAAAGATGGAATTTGAACCTATAATCTTAAAAATTAACTTTCTAATTTACCAAATGTTTCAAAATAAAATGACAAAATCAGAGTGATTTGCATAGATTTTGCCATCTCTTGGTTTTCTAATCGACCTCCAACCAAATTTAAGTATGACTCTAGTAATTAAATTTATAGCTTTTTTTATTATTTAAAAAGGTTTATTTTATTATTAATGAATAAAAAAAATAACCTTATCTTCTATTTTCAAAAGGCTAAAATTTATTTTGTTGATTTTTTTTATTAGTAATTAAATATTATTGAGATTTTATTCTTAATAAACCACCAGCAAGAATAAAACCAATACTAACTAAAATATTAATTATTCCCACTGAAATTCAAGTTGCTTGAGCAAAATTACCCAACACATCACCATTAGGATCAGCAAAAATTACATAATTAAAAAAGACAAAAGATAGTAATAATAAAATAAGTCCTAATGACATTAAAATATTACCAAAGATTGAACTAGATTTTTCCATTTTTTTCCTTTCGTTTAAGTAAACTAAAATATTTAAATCAAATAATTAATTATACTTAAATTATAAAATAAAAAAATATTTTTACTTTCAAAGTATTAAGATTTATTTAATTAATTTTTTTCAGATTATTTTTTCTTTTTTGTATATCAAAATCATAAACCAAGTAAAAAAATAACTATAATTAATAAAATACCATTTAGAATATAAAAAAGAGTATCAGGAGAATCACCATCATTTGAACCTGAAATAGGAGTTGCAAAAATATTATAATCATTAGCAAGAATTGCTTCTAAAATTGTTGATGTTATGGACTGCTCTAAATATTTATAATCATAATTAGTTAAAAGTTTATTTTCAATAATATCAATTAATTCAATTCTAGTTGTTATTTTTGATCAATCCAAAATAAGATTATCATTAAATAAAAAAAGATCATTTGTATCTTTAGATTTTATATTATTAATATTTAAAATAGATTGTGTTGAATTAATAATTCGCAAATTATTTTTTTCTAAATTTAAAGGTGAAATTATTGATAAATTAGAAATAGAAAAAAATGAATTAGATAAAGGCTTCAATACCATAAATATTGAACAAAATATTAAGATGGAATTTAGCAATAATTTTTTTATTTTCATTTTATCAAAAAATATATTATCTTTTTTTAAAGTATATATAAAATTATATGTTTTAAATTAAAAGTTAAACTTTTTTTGAAAAATTTCTTGAAGAACAAAATTATTAATTTTCATTTGAAGTCTTGTTAATTCTTGATTTTTATATGTCATTCTTGTTGACTTGTTAGAAAAACCAAGAACTATGCAAATAATAAAACCTATTCCAAATCTAAAAAATGCCCAAAATAATAATAATAATAATAATCAAGTAGAAAAAGTAATTTTAGATGTTTGCAAGGAGCTCATTTTTAATTCGCATTCTTCTTTTGTTACTTCTTGCATTGTTTGATTTATTAAAACTAATTCATCAAAATAATCTTTTGCTGATGATATTTTTGTTGAAATTACAAAAATTAGTACTATTGCAATTACAATAATTATTATTAAAAATACTCACATATTAATATATCCTTTCTAATCATTTAAATATTTTAAATACAATATTTAAATAAAAATTATAGGTTCTAAATTTAAATAAAAAAAATCTATTTAAAAACTCATAAGCTTTTAAATAGATTTTAGCTGGTGGCTCGGGGCGGAATCGAACCGTCGACACAGGGAGCTTCAATCCCTTGCTCTACCGACTGAGCTACCGAGCCATAAAATGGCGGTTCGGACGGGACTTGAACCCGCGATCTCCTCTGTGACAGAGAGGCATGATAAACCACTTCACTACCAAACCTTGGTTGCGGCGGCAGGATTTGAACCCGCGACCTTTGGGTTATAGGCCCAACGAGCTACCAGACTGCTCCACTCCGCGATAACAAATGGCGGAGTCCAATCAAAAAAAATTAAATTCCCTGCAACTTCAAATACCCTTTAATTTCGAAGACTACTCTTGAATCAGACTTGAGTAAAACTCCATATAATAAATTACAACTTTAAATATTATAATCTACAACTTATAATTTAATTTTTATATATAAAAACATTCTTATTATTTCATTGTTAAATTTTACATTGTGTTTTTCATAACTAATATTTCATTTATATTCTTGGGTTAATTCAGAATTATCAGATGCATAACTGCCATCTACTTCATAATAATAAAAATAATCTGGATTATAACCATAGACATCATCTTCGTTAGAATAAATTGATTCTTTTAAATCACAACTATATACACTATATTCATATTCATCATTATTTCATTCATTGTTTATTTTTTTGAAATAAAATCAAATAAATATCATACAGTTGTGCTTGAAGAACCACCAGATGTTTTTGTACCTTGATTATTTCACAATAGACTTTTACTTTTAACTTTTACTTTTGATATATTACTTTCATAATCAACTTTTAAAGTTGTTTTGAATTTATCTCCATTTTCATTATATTTTACTTTATATTTTTCAATACCATTTTGCTTAAATGCAACTAACATTCCAATTAGAACAAAATTAAATTATTTATCAAAACTTTAATCACAATTAATTTTTATATTTATTAAACTAATAAATTATTTGATCTAAATTTTCAATTTTCTTTATTTATTATTAATTTCCTTCTTATTTTGTATTTTAAAAGGTGTTAGAGATAATAAAATATTTTTACTATATTCTTTTTCATCTTCCGTAATTTTATCATTAGCATTATTAACTTGTTGTTTAACTCATTCTTTTGAAAGAAAATTATTAAGATTTTTTATCATTTCAAAATTATTATTTAAAATTTGTGTCGCTTCTTCAACAAGTTTTTTTATTTCGATTGAAATTTCTTTATCTTCTTCTACAAGTTTTTTTGTTTCGTTTGAAAGTGCTTTATCATCTTCTATAAGTTTCTTTGTTTCATTTGAAAGTGTTTTATCTTCTTCTACAAGTTTTTTTGTTTCATTCAAAATTTCTTCATCTTCTTTAACAAGGTTTTTCACTTCAACTGCAATACTTTTAGTTTCATATAAAACTTTATCTTTTACTTTATCTGCCTTCATTTGCAAAACAAAGATAACAAACATCATAAAAATAGCAAAAATAGCAACCGCAAATGAATAACTAGTTATAATGTTAACATTCTTTAATATAAAAACTGGTAAAATTCAAAAACAGAATAAAGAAGAAAGAGCAAAGCATAAACATAAAAATAAGATATTTTTAATTAAAAAAGATTTAAATAAAAATATTACTTTTTGTTTAATTACTATTCTAACTTTCATATATTTTATTTAATTATTAGGATCAACAAAAAAAGGTGGTCTTTTTTCGAAATAATCTATTATTTCTTTTATAGGAATTTGTTTAAATTTTACTCTTTTTTCATAATTATTTTTTCATGGATTAGTTTTATGACTTTCTTCTACTAACATATTAGTGGAAAATTTTTCAATAGTTAAAATACCTGATTTAAAAACTTCTCATTCTTCGGGATTAGATTTTAGTTTTGGTAAATCTATAAAGATAAGTTTATCATAATCACCAACATTATAAAATGTACTAGCAACTGGTCCTTTGGCAAAAGCAGATCATATTATTGTATCTTTTTCAAAAAAATTTAAATCTTTTTCTGTAATTATTGATGTTTGTACACCAAAATTTCTATAATAAATAATTAAACCATATAGAAAATATAACATTTTATATTTTCTAATTTTATTATAAGTTGCATTTTGATTGTCAATAATAATAACTAATATTAAATCCATTAATTCATCAAAATAATCCATTAATTTATCTTTTTTAGATAGATGTTTCATAAATAATTTTTTTAATAAAAATGTTTCACCTATTTTAGAACCTGAATTATTTTTTAATTCATTTATAATTTCTTTATCATTTGCAATAATTTCATTTTTTAAAGCTTCTAATTCTGGCAAAAAATTACTATATTCAGTTTGATAATTAGAAAATAATTTACTAATTTTAACTTCACGTAAAATTGTAAAAAATTCACTACCATTATTGTTTTCCATGTTTACTTCGCTTTTATAAGTTTTTAAATTTCTTTTTTTACTATTTTTCTTTATTATCTAAGTATTAAAATTATATAATAAAATTGTTTAATAATTAAAAATTTAAAAAATATGTAACTTATAATTAAAAAATACTTCACATAAATTATAAAATCAATAAATTAAAATCTAATATAGTTTTAACATCTATTGAATTTTTTAAATAAACTTAAATAAAATATTTAAATTTACTATTTTTTTATAAAAATCTATTTAAAAACTCATAAGCTTTTAAATAGATTTTAGCTTGGTGACTTGGGGCAGAATCAAACTATCGACATAGGGTGCTTCAATCTCTTACTCTACCGACTAAGCTGTAAGCCATAAAATGGCAGTTCGGACGGGACGAACCCGCGATCTCCTCTGTGACAGAGAGGCATGATAAACCACTTCACTACCGAACCATTGGTTGCGGAGGCAGGATTTGAACCTGCAGCCTTTGGGTTATGGGCCCAACGAGCTACCAAATTACTCTATTTTGTAATAATAATGATAAAATAAAAAAATAAAGTCCATACACAACTTTCACCATCTCTTAATTTTATAAATTAATTCATTCAAAATGCAATTCTATATAACAATTAAATTATTATTTTAAATATAGAAAAACTTAATCTTAATAATATCATAAAAATTATTTTTCTATTTTAACTCTATTAGTTATAAATTTAATTGTACTTTCAGTATCTGGATTTAATAATGACTTTATTTTATATCTTTTTATTTCTACATTATTTTTTTCAGAATATCTAATATTTTGATAAATTCCTTGTTGAAAGCAAGGAAGAACAATATTATAAGTTGTAAATTCAAAAGAAGAAATTTTAGCAATAACACTAAAATAAATAAACACAAAAGATAAATTACATAATTTTTCTTGTTTGTTTTGTAACCTTTTTTCTAATTCATTAACAAATTGAATTGAAAAATCTTTCACCTCTTTTGGAGAAGATAAATATCTATTTTTGTTTTGTTCTACAATTATTTGTGGAACTATTTTGTGAGCAACATTTATTAACAAACCTGTTTCTTTTGTCAAATATTTTTTTATTTTATTTGAATCTCCATTTTTATTTCTAATTGCATTTATTATATTTTCTTGCAAATCATTTCAATAATTATCCTTGATTTTAAAATTTAATGAATTAGTTAAATGCAATGGAACTTCTTTTCCATTATCCATAATAAAAATAATTTTTTCTTTATTATATTTAATATTTTTTAATGGATTACCACCCTTTTTAAGTTTTGAAATAAAAGAAACTTCAGTTTCTTCTAATCCAAGTTGTTTTGTTACTTCTGCTTTATTTAAATTTTCTAATTCTATATTTTCTAATAAAATAATATTATCTGGATAATTATTATTAGCATAATTTGAATTAGAAGTATCTTTAATTTTAAAATCTATGTTTCCTTTAATAGAAAGATAATTAGCATATTTAATAGTTTGTAAAATATCTTGTAAAATAATTTCTCTTTCTTTTTTATATTGTGATTCTGTTGAAGTAATTATTTTAGAATTAATTTCACCTATTGAAAAAGTAAACATATTTAAATTATAAATTATGTTATTTTATAATTAAAAAGAAAATAAATTTAATATCTCAAATATATTAAATTGAAAGTTGTTCTAGTTTATTTTCAATAAATTCAAATTTATTTTTAAGTTTATAAGAAGAACTTAATTGATTTTGTAATCATTCTTCAAAAATTTGTAAGTTAAATAAAAGATCAATTTCATAATATGCTTCTTTTAAAGATTTATTATTTTTTCATCCTTTTCCATCAGTTATTCAAAGAAATTTACAATTTTGATTATTTATTTTTGTTGTTTTTATTATTTTATCTAAATTTACATAAGAACGACAAACTTCTTGTAATTTTGAACCTACACCATTATAAAAATTTGTTTCTACTAAATATTTTTCATTATTTAAATAAATAACAAAATCAAAAATTTTCATATCTTTATTAACTTTATATTTTACTTGTGTTTCATATTTAACATTATGCATTTTAAGTAAATTTTCGACAGTTAATTCATATGATTTTCCGTTTCGATTTTTTCTTGCATTTGTATCTGAACCAACTTCTAATCCTAAAATATAATCTTTTAAATCTTTTATTTTTTTATTTAAAAAGATATCAATTAATTTAGATTCTATAAAAATCTGTTTAATAAATGAAAATTCTTTTTTATCTAAGCCAATAAAATTAATTTCTTTATTATCACTAGTTAATACATTTTGCTCTTTTTTTCTAATGGCTAAAAGATTATTTAAAATATCAAAATTTGAACTATCTTTTTCATATAAAATAGCTAATTTTTTAAAAAATTCACTTCTATTATTAGATAATAAAAAATTCAATTGATTCAATTTATATTCCATTTCTAATGAATTATCAGTTACTTTTTTCCAACAAACTAAATCAGAAAGATGAATATTTGTTTTTTTCATACTAAAAATAAAATTTGAATAAGAAAGTTCTTTTAATTTAATTTCATCTAGTTTAATATTTGTAATTATTGATTCTTTTGTTGAATTAATTCTACTTGCAGAATTACTATTTATCATTCTATTTGCATTAACAGTAATTATGGTAAATTTATCATATAGTTTATTAATTAAAGATGTATTATGATTTGTTAAAATAAATCTAATTCCCTTTTGATCAAGTTTTAATATTTCATCATGTAATTCATGCTGTTCTTTTTCTAAAAATTGATCTTTTTGATATGCGGTAAATGAGGTTTTATTTTCTCTATCATAAGGTGGATCAATAAAAAACAAATCATCTTTTTTAGCCATTTTAAAAATTTCTTTATAATCTATACTTCTTATAATTGAATCTTTTTTATTAAATAATTTTGAAAGTTCAATAATATTTTTTTGATCAAATATTTTAACTTTTTCTTTTTTACCAAAAGGAACATTAAATTTTCCTTTAGAATTAACACGATAAAGTCCATTAAAACAAGCTTTATTTAAATAGATTAATCTTGCTGCTTTTTCTAAATTATTATTTGGTTCTTCATTTCTTAAATTATAAAAATATTCTTCTGAATGTTTTTTTTCATATTCTAATAAAATTTTTATTAACTCTTTTGGATTATCACGAATAATTTCATAAGTAACCATTAATTCTTTATTTATATCATTAATCAAAAACTCTTTATTAAGACTAATAAAAAAAGATCCACCGCCAACAAATGGTTCAACAATTCTATTTATTTTTTCATCAGAAATAACAATATTCAGTTTTTCTAATAATTGTGTTTTACCGCCAGCTCATTTTACAAATGGTTTCATTATAAATAACATCTCCTTTAATTTTATTTTGATTTAAATTCATCTAAATTTGCTAAAGTTTGATGATTTAAATCTTTAGAAATATCTAAATTTTGTAATAACATTCTTATAGTAGTTACTTCTAATACTAATTTTTCTTGTAATTCTCTATCTGACATATCTTTTATTTTTTTCATTTTATTTTTTTCCTTTATATTTATTATATCTTTATCATAAATTAATGATAAATACTCTTAATATTTTCAGTTTTTAAATAAAAAAATCTATTTAAAAACTCATAAGCTTTTAAATAGATTTTAGCTGGTGGCTCGGGGCGGAATCGAACCGTCGACACAGGGAGCTTCAATCCCTTGCTCTACCGACTGAGCTACCGAGCCATAAAATGGCGGTTCGGACGGGACTTGAACCCGCGATCTCCTCTGTGACAGAGAGGCATGATAAACCACTTCACTACCGAACCTTGGTTGCGGAGGCAGGATTTGAACCTGCGGCCTTTGGGTTATGGGCCCAACGAGCTACCAGACTGCTCCACTCCGCGATAACAAATGGCGGAGTCAGAGGGATTCGAACCCCCGCGCAGCTTTCGCCACCTCTCGGTTTTCAAGACCGACCCCTTCAACCTGACTTGGGTATGACTCCGTCTAATTGGATATAAAATATATCCGCCATTATTAAAAAATATTATGTAGATTGTAACTAAGCCTTTTATAATAAAGATTACTTTATTATAAAAGGTGGTGGTTCTTACAGGACTCGAACCTGTGACCAACCGGTTATGAGCCGGTGGCTCTAACCAACTGAGCTAAAGAACCATTGGTAGCGAGGATGGGAATCGAACCCGCAACCTCCTGGGTATGAACCAGGTGCTCTAACCGATTGAGCTACCTCGCCAATTAAGATAATTAGCCATAGATATTTAATTATCCTAATATATGGTGGAGAGGACGAGGGTCGAACTCGCAACCTCTTGAGTGCAAATCAAGTGCTCTACCAACTGAGCTACCCCCCCACAAAAATGGTCGGAAAGACAGGACTTGAACCTGCGACCCCTGCGTCCCAAACGCAGTGCTCTGCCAAGCTGAGCTACTTTCCGCAAATGCTTTTTTCTAAAAATATCTAAATAAGTGGAGCGCCTAACAGGAGTCGAACCCGCAACCTTTTGGTCCGTAGCCAAACGCTCTATCCAATTGAGCTACAGGCGCAAATATAATAAATCTATTTAAATAATTTTAGAGTCTGTCAATCTCTTACCTATTAAATTATATAGGATAATGGTGCGGGTGAAGGGACTTGAACCCTTACGTCCGAAGACACTAGATCCTAAGTCTAGCGTGTCTGCCAATTTCACCACACCCGCAATGGTGCCGTTTATAGGAATCGAACCTACGACCTATTGTTTACAAGACAATTGCTCTGCCTGCTGAGCTAAAACGGCTGGTAAAATATATTGATTAATATTGTTTATATGGTGGGGCGTATAGGACTCGAACCTACGACCCTCTGCTTGTAAGGCAGATGCTCTCCCAACTGAGCTAACGCCCCATATATAATGGTGACCCGTACGGGACTCGAACCCGTGAATGCTAGGATGAAAACCTAGTGTGTTAACCGCTTCACCAACGGGCCATATAATGGCGCTCCGGAGAGGACTCGAACCTCCGACCCACTGATTAACAGTCAGTTGCTCTAACCTACTGAGCTACCAGAGCACATCAAAAATGTTGTATTTGTGATACATATTAATTTTAACCAAAAAAAATATTTTTTCTATATTAATTAAGAAAAAACAAGAAAAAAGACCTTTTTTTAGAAAAAAAAGGAGAAGATCTTTAAAAGAAGGTGATTTATTAATAAATAAAGTTGTTTATGGTTCTAAATAAAGTTATATAAAAGAGGGGAATATTGATTTTTATTTTTTAAAAGTAGAGTAAAATAGTAGTATTAGAAAAGGAATAGGAATAAAATGGCGAAAAAAGAGGTTGTTATAATCGGCTGTGGAAGATTTGGTGGAACTGTAATTGAAAATTTGTCCCTAATAAATGGTTACAACATTATTGCTGTAGACAAGGAAGAAGTTTCAATTAAAAGAATTCAAAATTTAGGAATCAAAGAAGGCATTATTGCTGATGTTACCGAAGATGGAAAACTAGCAGAACTAGGGTTATTAAACTCTGATATTTATATTATTGGAGTTGGAGATAATATTGAAGCTTCACTTCTAATTTCAAATCTTGTAAAAAGTAAAGTTACCAAAAAAAATGCCCGAATTATTTCAAAAGCAGTTTCTACTCAACAGGAAAATATTCTAAAAGGGATGGGAATTACAGAAATTATTAATCCCGAAACACAAGCAGCAAGAAAAGCTGTTCAAAGAATTGTAAATCCCTTAGTTTCTAATTCTGTTGCTGAAGAGGTTGCAGAACTTCCTGGAGGAGTTTTAATGTTAAAAATTTTAACTCCCCAAGTTCTTGATGGAAAAATTGTAAAAGAACTTGGACTTCCTGGAAATGTTTTAATTTCCATTGTTTATCGAAATAAAAAAGCCCTTATTGTAAACGGAGATACAAAATTAAAAGCAGGCGAATTAATGGTGGTGGTAGGTGATTCCAAAAAATTAATTAGCCTTTTTAATCATTTTAGAAAAAATAAACTTGAGTAGCTATAAGCTACTTTTTTTATTTTTATTTATAAGCAATTATAATTTTAGTATGTTTATAAATGTTGAACAATTACAAAGATGAAAAGAAAATGGAGGAACAGAAAAAGAAAAAATTGTCGAAAGATGAATTCCTGTTTCTTTAAGTTTAGGTAGTATCGAAAGTTTTTATCCAGAAAAAGAAAATTTTGCTAATGAAGTTTATTTTATTTTACAAGGTTCAAAAAATACCCACTATCGTTGAAAATTTAGTGTAGAAGAACTTTTGGAAATAAGTCCAATTGTAAAAAATTGTTATTATTCACTTATCCGTAATTTAAAATTTATTGAAATTATTGAAAATAAATTTTATAAATATAATTTAGAAAATGAAAAAATAACTTGAATTATAAAAATATTTTTTAAATCAAAAAAAAGAAAAATTGAAATTTCTAGAGTTAAGGCAAAACTACTAGAAAGACCACAAAGAGAACTTGTTCTTTTTCAAAAAACAATTAGAACAAGTTTACCTCAAATTTGAATAAGCTATGTTGAATATCAAAGACAACTTTTAAATAAAAATACTCTTTTTGTTAGTGAAGTAGAAAAAATTAAAAAAAGAGCAATTAGTGATGCTTGAAAAAGTGCAAAAATAGTTGAAGAAAAAATGGATCCTGTTAAATTAAAATATGCTACACGCAAACAATTTAAGATTTATTTGAAAAATCAAAATTAATTAAATATTTTTTTCTAAAAGATCATGATGTAATTGAAAAAGAATTCGTTTAATATGAATTACATCACCATTATTATATTTATAAAGTTTATTATCAATATTTTTTAACTGACGATAATCGGTAGTTTTTTTATCTACAAAAGCTTTTAAAACATAATTAGTTTTTTTCCCATTATTAAGTGAAGAATCAATTACTGTTCCAGTAACAGCTTTTGCAACATAGCTTAATGAGTTTTGATGTTTCGGAATAATTTCAACAATTCTATTTTTTTGTCCCCGAAAAAGAACTTGTAAATCAATTATATTTCCAATTAATGTTCCGAGTTTTCGTTTGTAATTTTGGTTTGCATGTCCAATTAATTTTGCAAGTCCTTTAAATTCTAATTCTGCTCCTCAAACAAAAACTTTTGCATTATAGTTTAAATATAATCTTGCAAGTTCACTAGCCATTTGACCATAATTTAATTTTTTTCCAACAAAATTATAGTGTTTTGGTTTTTCACTAAGATCAGCAAAATTTTCTACTTTTAAAAAAGAGAAAGAAAAAAGTTGTTGATCAAGATCAAGATTGTTCTTGGCCATAATTGTAGGAGCAAAAGTAATTGCTTCAAAATCTAAAAAATACATTGGACCTTTAATTTCTTCAAAAAATTTTTTAAGAATTTCTCAATCATTAATTTTATAAGTTAATTTTATTTCCTTTTCTAGTCCCTCTTTTTTTGCTTCAATTAGCTTTGGTTCCATTTTTTTCTTTAATTCCTTTTTTACCACTATTTATGTATCTATATTTTAATTTTACTCTATAACTTGTAATAATTGAAATATGGAAAAGAATAAGATAATATCCAAACAAACAGAAAAAAATACTTATAAAAAAAGTAAGACAATAGGTTTACTTTTAATTACTTTATTTGGAGTTTTCTTCCTTTCGGGGATGGGACTTGCTACAAATGATTTTGTTGGAGCAGGGCTTCTAGGAGGACAACATTGATTCTTTTGAACTGTCGTTGCTTTTGTGGGTATTCAAGCAATTGTTTTTTCAACTATTATTTTTCATTGAATAAAAAATGGAATTCCCGAAGCAGTAATTAGATCACTTTATCTTTATTGCTGAGCACTTCTTTTTGTTTGTGCTTTTGTAATTGGACTTCAATCCGCAACTTTTGGTGCACTTAATGCTCAAGTTACAAACTTTGGTTTTGCTAATTTTGGAAACCTCTTTTCAATAATTTGAATTGTTTTAATTGCTTTTGTAACTGGAGCATGAATTTATGCTGGAGCTTCTAAAAGCCATTTAGATGAACATCGCTATAAAGTTTTAAGAAATTACTTCTTTTGAATGATTGCTTTTAATCTTTTTATCTTCCACTTTGAACAAGCAAGTAGTGGAGCACTTGGGGTCGATACTGAAAAAATGCTCCTAAATACTGATTTAGGTGATACTATTGCTTCTAGTTTAACATGAGGATTATCACAGGAAGAAGCACCTGTTATAATTGGTCAAATTGTAAAAGATAATAAAGAACTTGTTAGTGAAATACTTGGTAAACCAATAATTGCATCAACACCAAATAAAATCATTCAAAAAGTTATAAATAATATATTTGATGACAAAATTTGAGGAAATGAATCTCTTATTGTTTATTCATTAATTAATACTTTGTTTGGAAAAGGCGCTTTTTGAGGACTTAATAATAGCTGATCTGGTTGAACAATTTTTGTATCTGTAATTACAATTAATATTGGACTTAGTACTTATGCTTATAATAGATTTAACAAAAATGATGTCCATAACGTTGATAATCCCTTCTTTGTTTTAACTCCTTTGCTAATTATTATCTTTACTATCTTTATGTATTCAATTAATGCTTACATTGTAACTTTTATTAATGATGGACATTTAAATCCAGGAATTGTTGGATCTCATATTGGACATTTACAACAAGTTGTTCCAGATAATGCAACAATTTTCCAAATAATTCAAGCCAATTGGATGTTTAACATCTTAAAATATCCTGTTGGTGATGTATTTGTAGGAACTTATCATGGAACTTGATGATGATGAACTGAATGAACAATTTCTTTTGTTGGCCTAAATGTAATAATTTTTGGAAGTTTAATTAAACATTGAAGTCAGCTAAAAAATGATTTTATAGCAAGAAAAAAAGCAAAACTATTTAAAAATCCTAATGAAATTTTATAATATTTGTTCTTAATAAAACACTCTTTAATTAGATAAAATAAAATAGATTTGTAAATCTATTTTATTTTTTTTTAATATAATTAAGTATATGAAAAATTGAAACAAATATGTTACTAATTTTTTTAATACAAAATGGATTTTTATAACTCTTGTTGGAGTCATTGGGTTTTTCTCACTTGTTCAGCTTTTTACCTTTGGATTAAAAGATGATGCTGTAATTGGATGATTTTTTGGAGAAGATATTGCAAGTTTTGGCCCTCATGCTTGAATTGGATGATTAATTATTAGTCTAGGTTTTTTTGGAAGTTGTATTACTCTTGCTGGAGAAATTTTTCTTGTGCGGGGGAAAAAGAAATTTATTGGTCCAGTTATTTTTGGTCAAATATTAATGATTTTTTATGGAATTTTTATTGGTCTATGATTTATTGTAATTGATTATATTCTTTATTGTATTGTTGCAGTTTTGCATTATAAACACTGAACTGATGAAAGTAAAAGACAAAATGTTATGACTAGAAATGCCTACATTTTTATCACTATTTTTACAGTTGTTTATTTAGCAACTTCACTTAGTCTTACCATGTCAGGAACGATAAAGGATGCAAAACCATTTCTTGACCCCACAATTAGTGCTCTAGTTATATTTGGTTGATTTAATATTACAAGGAAAAATAAGTGGGGTTATTTAGCTTTTCTTGCAACTGATGTTTTTGGAATTTTAATGTTTTCTTTACTTATGCAATGAGGAGTTGCGGCAAGTTATATTATTTATATTATTTTTGATGTTAGTGGTTTTACTATTTGAACAGGCTGAAAAAATCAAGGAATTGATCTTGAAAAAATTACTGATCATTACTATGATAAGTATTGGCAAGAAAAGAAAAATATTTCCTAATTTATTTAAAAATAAAGATAAAATTAACTAGTATAATATAAATTAATAATAAATTCAATAATTATAAAAGAAAGGATTGTAAATAATTTTACAAGTGTTATTTAATGAAAACAGCATTACAAAGAATTGATAAATTTTATCATACACCTTGAATATATGTAGTCTCAATTGGGCTTGTTTGAGTAATTTCTATTACCTTTGGAGTATTACCTTTTGCCCTTGGCTCAAATGGAGTTGAGTGAGGATGGGGACAAATTGACTCCAATGGTCTTAGAGTCGAAATTTATCGCCATGATAGCAATGCCTGACTTGGATGATTTATTTTAGCAATTTCACTAACAGGAGCAACTCTTGCTGTAGTTGGGGAAGTTTTTGTTGCAAATAATTCAAGAAAGTATGTTTGACCTATTTCTATTGCAAGAATTTTTACCATCTCTTATTGTATCCTTGCAAAATTATGATTTCTTGCAGTAACTAGTTTTCTTTATGCTCTTATTGGAATTATTAATTCAAAAAATTGAGATGATCAAGGAAGCCACCTAGTAAGTAAAATGACAATTAACCGTCATGTTGTTGCAACTTTAATTACAATTGCTTTTGTTGCTTTTGGACTTGGAATGACTCTAGGACAAAATCCCGTAATTGAAGATACCTATCCAATCATGGATGTTCTTTTTTCTACTATGGTAATTATTGGCTGATTAAATGTAAGTCAAAAAAACAAATGGGGCTGAACAGTTTATATTCTTAGTGATTTTGGTTTTATTACACTTTACTTTTTGATGTTTAGTATGTCCTTTTTTGCAAGCGCTACAGTTTATTTAATTTTTGATTGTATTGCTGCTTTTAGGTGATTCAACTGAGAATATGCTCATTATAATTTAGCAGATAGTCTTGTTGAGAAGTATCTGGAATAAAAAAGAACACCCATCTATAAAAAGGGGTGTTCTTTTTTATTATTTTACTTTAATCTACTAAAAAGATGATCTAATTTTTTTAATTTTGTTTTTGAAAAATCATGATCCCAATCTTTTTCTGTTGGAATTTCTTCAAATGATAATCATTTGTAAACTTGATCAGCACTATCAATTAAAATGGCTCCCAAACAAGAAGTAACATTAAAAATTTCTGTTATTAAAAAATTTAAAATAGTTCCTAAATAATCATCTCCAACTTTTGATCAAGGAGTACTTAAATCAATGTATTTATTTAATTCTTCTACATAATTAATAAGGATTTTTGTAGCTTTAGAAAATTCATAATTGTCCATCAAAATAAAATATTCTTTTTTAAAAGCATTTAATTCTTTTTTTAAATTTATCTCTAATTTTGTTTTTCTATTTTTTTCAGGAACAACTCCAGCAAAATATTTTTTAATCATTACATTTGTTCTAAAAACTAAATTAGAATATTTATTTACTAAAATTCCATTAATTGTTTCTTTAAGTAAATCAAGAGAAAAACGGCCATCATCTCCAGTTACAATATTATTTACAAGAAAAAAACGTAATGAATCTCTTCCAAAAAGATTAATTATTTCTAATGGATCAACTACATTGCCAATTGATTTACTCATCTTTTCTCCATCATCACTTACAAGTCAACCATGAGCTAAAATTGTTGGCATGCGATAACCAAGCATTTCTAAAATAATCGGTCAATAAATTGCATGAAAGCGGGTAATTTCTTTTCCAACAAGTTGAAGAATTTCTACTTTACTATCTTTTTTTCAAACAGTTTCAACTGATCAAGAAGAATTTTTATAAGTTAAAGTAGAAAGATAATTTTGCAATGCATCAAGTCAAACATAAATTACATGTTTTTTATCTTCCTTAGTTTTAATTCCCCAATCAAAAGAAGTTCTTGTAATTGATAAATCTTGTAAATCATTAATAAAATTATTTACTAATTCAATTACTCGGTAACTTGGAGTAAGAAGACTGGTATTTTCTAATTTATCCTTTATAAACTTTTTAAATTCTGCAATTTTTAAAAAATAAGATTCTTCTGTAATCCATTCTACTTCTTTATTGCATACAGGACAGCGATGCTCTTTTGTAAGTTGAATTTCAGTAAAAAAGGCTTCGTCACTTTGACAGTATCATCCAGAATAATTGCCTTTATAAATAAAGTTTTCTTTTAGTAATTTACTAAAGTTATTTCTTACATAAGTTTCATGTTCAATGTCAGTTGTTCTAATGAAATGATCATAACTAATTCCAAGTTCTTTTCAAAGATTAATAAAAGTTTTTGTAACTCTTGTTACAAAAATTAAAGGATCTTCCTTATTTTTTGCTGCTTCAGTTTCTAGTTTTTGGCCATGTTCATCAGATCCAGTTACAAAATAAGTTTCATAACCACGAAACTTTTTATACCGATTTATATAATCTGCAAGGGTTGTAGTGTAGGCATGCCCAATATGAAGTTTTGCATTTGGATAATATATTGGAGTTGAAACATAAAACTTTTTACTCATCTTTTTTTAACCTTTCATAAATTTGATTTTTCTTAAAATTTGTTGTCTTACTAATTATATTTACAATTGTTTTATTTGATAAATTTTCCTGCTGATAAATTTTTAACAAATCATCTAATTTATAATCCTCTAAACTAATTTGTTTTGTTGGAATAAGTAAAACTATTTCTCCCTTGAAAGTTTTATTTCTTAAAATTGAAATTTTTGTAGTTAAAATTTCTTCGTGAAGTTTAGTAAGTTCTCTTGCAAGACAAACTTCAATATCTCCAAAAGTAGCCTCTAAAATTGCAAGTGTTTTTAAAATACGATTAGGAGATTCATAACCTATAATTAAATCTACATTTAAATACTTATAAATAATTTCTTCAAGTTGTTTTTCTTTTTTTGGAAAAAAACCAATAAAAGCAAAAATAGAAAACTCAAGTCCACTTCCACTAAGAGCAGTGGTAATTGCACTAGCTCCTGGTAGGGGGGTTATTTTAATTCCTTTATGAACCAATTCTTTTATTAATAATTGCCCGGGATCATTAATTGTGGGGGTTCCTGCATCACTAATTAAAGCAATGCTTTTAGTTTCTAATAATTTTAAAATTTCTTCAATTCTTGATAGTTCATTAAATTTATGAAGGGAAATTAATTTTGCACTGGAATTATATTTTCTTACTAATTTTGTAGAATATAAGGTATCTTCACATAAAATAATTGAAACTTCTTCTAAAATTCTTTTTGCCCGAAAAGTTAAGTCCTCTAAATTTCCAATTGGAGTTGGAACTACATAAAAATCTTTCATTAGTTTTTTCTCCCAATTGTATATTTAAAAAAGAGTAAATTTAGAATTTTATTAAAATTAACAAATCTAGTGTTCATTGCTTTATTTACAAGTTCAAAAGTTTTTAAATCATTACCAAGCAAAGTCAAGAGATAAAAACAAGTTTCTATTTTTTGTTGATCATTTAATGTTTTAATTAAAACATTAAAATAAGTTCCATCCTTATCCATAATACATTTTTTAACTTCACTAGAAACTGCTTTAAAATAAAAAGTATGATACAAATTCAATTGATAATAAAGATAATCAATATTTGCATTTCATTTTTGAAAAGTTAAAGTAACTTTACAAGGAAGTTCCTGTTTTGCAAGTTTTTTAATATTAGCAAAACTTCAATCATCAACCCCAAAAAGAGTTTTTTCTAAACTAAAAAAAAGTTCTAAATTAGCACTTTCAATAAATTGAAGTTCTTGTTCCTTGTCCTTTTTATAATTAAAATCACGAACTAGTTTAAATTCCATAATTTAATTATCTATCAAAAAATCAAAATTATATAATTATATTGTATGGAAAACTATTTAGAAAAAAACTGAAAAGAATACTTCGAAGATTTAAAAAACTTAATTAAAATTCCATCATTTTTAGTAAAAGATTATGAATATCCAAATATTCATTTACAAGAAGCATTAAAATATATGGAAGATTTAGCAAAAGCAAATGGAATGAAAGTTTTTACTAATCCCGAAGGATATTATGGATATATTGAAATTGGGCAGGGCGAGGAAATGATTGGACTTCTTGGCCATCTTGATGTTGTTGCTCCTGGGGACTTATCACTTTGAAAAACTAGCCCTTTCGAACTTATTGAAGATGGAGATAAAATAATTGGAAGAGGATCTGTTGATATGAAAGGTCCTTTAATGCTAACCTTTTATTTAATGAAAGAAGTTCTTGAAAAGAAAATTTTATTAAATAAAAGAATTAGATTAATTTATGCAACTGATGAAGAATTATTTTGAAGAGGAATTAAAAAATATGTAAGTGATGGAAATGAACAACCAACAATGGGATGAACTCCTGATTGCTTTTTTCCTCCAATATATGGAGAAAAAACAGCTTATCAATATTCATTTTCCTTAAAAGAAGATCTTGATTTTGAAATTAATGGAGGAACAGGACCAAATTCTGTAAGTCCACTTGCAACTTATAAAGGAAAAAAAGTTGCCCAAGTTCAAGCAAAAATGGAAGAACTTGGTTATAAATATAAACTAAATGATGATGGTTCAATAAGTTCGCTTGGAGTTTCAATTCATGCAATGAAAGCCGCAACAGAAGGAATTAATGCTAATTCAAGATTAGTCCAAGCCGTTTCAATGGTAGAAGATTCAAAACTATTAAAATTTATTGCAAAATATGTTGGAATTGAAACTATGGGAGATACCTTATTTAATGGCCACTATGAAGATGAAACTGGACCAATTAGTAATTCTTTTAGTGTAATTAAAACAACCCCAGAAGGAATTACTACTATTTTTGATTCAAGAGTCCCTCTTTATGTAGTTTCTTGAGAAAAAATTCAAGAACAAATTCTAAAAAATTGTGAAAAGGAAGGAATTGATTATAAAAGATATGATTTCATTGATAAACTATTAGTTCCAAAAGACGGACCACTTATTCAATCTCTTTTAGATGCATATATTAAAATTACAGGTGAAGTAGATACAAAACCTGCAATTGATGGTGGAGCAACTTATGCAAGATCAATGCAAAATGTTGTTGGTTTTGGTCCTTACTTCAAAAATTCGCCCGATACTGAACATCAACCAAATGAATATGCCTTAAAATCAGATTGAATTAAAGCATATTCCATTTATAATGAAGCCCTTGATCAACTATTAAAAAAATAGAATTACTATTTAATAAAGAGAAGACCTATTGGTCTTCTCTTTATTAAATAAATTAACTTTTAAATTATCTTCAAAATGTTAAAAACAAAGAATTATTTTAATTTTCCAATTTTTCTTTCAAAAAAGAAAAATAATATAATTAATTTGTATGAAAAACTATTTAGAAATAAACTGAAAAGAATACTTTGATGATTTAAAAAACTTAATTAAAATTCCCTCATTTTTAGTAAATAAAAATGAATATCCAAATATGCATTCAATAGAAGCATTAAAATATATGGAAGATTTAGCAAAAGCAAATGGAATGAAAGTTTTTACTAATCCTGAAGGATATTATGGATATATTGAAATTGGAAAAGGCGAAGAAATGATTGGACTTCTTGGACACCTTGATGTGGTTGCTCCTGGTGATTTACTTCTTTGAAAAACTGATCCCTTTGAACTTGTTGAAGATGGAAATAGAGTAATTGGAAGAGGAGCCGTAGATATGAAGGGTCCTTTTATGATGTGCTTTTATTTAATGAAAGAACTTCTTGAAAAACAAGTTCCTTTAAATAAAAGAGTTCGACTTATTTATGCAACTGATGAAGAGCTTTTTTGAAGAGGAATTACTAAATATGTAAGTGATGGACATGAACAACCAACAATGGGTTGAACTCCTGACTGTACTTTTCCTCCAATATATGGAGAAAAAGCAGCTTTTCAATATCAACTTGCAGTAAAAGAAGATCTTAATTTTGAAGTTGATGGCGGAACAGGAGATAATTCTGTAAGTCCAAGAGCAACTTATAAAGGAAATAAAGTAATGCAATTGCAAATTAAAATGGAACAACTAGGTTACCCCTATGAACTTAATAAAGATGGTTCATTAAGTGCCCTAGGAGTTTCTTCCCATGCATTAAGAGCAGCAACAAGAGGAATTAATGCTAATTCAAGACTTGTCCAAGCACTTTCAATGGTAGAAGATTCAAAACTATTAGATTTTATTGCGAAATATGTTGGAACAGAAGTTAATGGAGACACAATGTTCAATGGGCACTTTGAAGATGAAACTGGACCAATTACTAATACTTTTAGTGTAATTAAAACAACCCCAGAAGGGCTTGTTGCTACTTTCGATTCAAGAGTTCCGCTTTTTGCAACCACTTGAAAAGAGATTGAAAATGAAATTCTTAAAAACTGTAGAAAAGAGGGAGTTAATTATAAAATTCATAATTTCCATGACAAACTTTTAGTTGATAAAAATGGTTTTCTTATTCAAACACTTTTAAAAGCATATATTAAAATTACTGGAGAAGTAGATGCAAAACCTGCTTCTGGTGGGGGAACAACTTATGCAAAATCAATGCAAAATGTTGTTGGTTTTGGTTCTAATTTTATTGGTTCACCAGACATGGAACATCAACCAAATGAATACGCCTTAAAATCAGATTGAATAAAAGCATATTCAATTTTTAATGAAGCACTTAATCACCTATTAAAAAAATAAAATTATTAATTTAAATTTAAAATAAAAAATTACCTTGAATTCAATTGTTTAATTATCTCTTAAAAAAGAAAAATATATAATTAATATGTATGGAAAACTATTTAGAAAAAAACTGAAAAGAATACTTTGAAGATCTAAAAGGTTTAGTAAAAATTCCATCATTTTTAGTAGAAAAAGATGATTATCCAAATACTCATCATAAAGAAGCACTAAAATATATGGAAGACCTAGCAAATGCACATGGGATGAAAGTTTTTACTAATCCTGAAGGATATTATGGATATATTGAAATTGGGGAGGGCAAAGAAATGATTGGACTTCTTGCCCATCTTGATGTTGTTGCTCCAGGTGATTTAGGATTATGAAATAGTGATCCTTTTGAACTTTTACAAAAGGGAAATAAATTAATTGGAAGAGGAGCTGTTGATGATAAAGGACCACTAATGCTTTCTTTTTATTTATTAAAAGAATTACTCGAAAGTAAAACTCCCCTAAATAAAAGAATTAGATTAATTTATGCAACTGATGAAGAATCACTTTGAAGAGGGATTTTTAAATATATTGAAAATAAAGAAGAACAACCAACAATGGGTTGAACTCCGGACTGCGCTTATCCACCAATGTATGCTGAAAAAACTATTTTTCAATATCAACTTTCCTTAAAAGAAAAACTTGATTTTGAACTTAATGGGGGAACAGGATTTAATTCTGTAAGTCCAAAAGCAACTTATAAAGGAAAAAAAGTTGATCAAGTAAAAGCTAGAATGGAAGAATTTGGCTATGAATATGAAATCAATGATGATGGTTCATTAAGTGCAATTGGGGTTGCTGCTCATGCAATGAGAAGTGCAACAGAAGGAACTAATGCAAACTCAAGATTAGTAAAAGCTGTTTCTATGGTAGAGGATTCAAAATTTCTTAAATTTATTGCAAACTACATTGGAACTGAAACTATGGGTAATACCTTATTTAATGATCACTACGAAGATGAAACAGGACCAATTACAAATAACTTTGGAATAATTACTTCAACTCCCGAAGGATTTGTTGCTTCAATGGACTCAAGAGTTCCAATTTTTGCAATTCAATGACCTGAAGTTGAAAAAGAAATTATTAAAAATTGTAAAAAAGAAGGAATTACTTATTTCAGATATGATGTTTTAGACAAAGTTTATGTTGATAAAAATGATCCCTTTATTCAAACTTTATTAAAAGCTTACAAAGATTTTAGTGGTGACGTTGATGCTGAACCAATTATTATTGGAGGGGGAACTTATGCAAGATCAATGAAAAATATTGTTGGTTTTGGACCTTACTTCAAAGATTCACCCGATACTGAACATCAAGCAAATGAATATGGATTAAAATCTGATTTGGTAAAATCATATTCAATCTATAATGAAGTTCTTGAAGGACTTTTAAAATAAAAACTTACTAAATAAACTAAAAAAAGTGGTCAATTAGACCCCTTTTTTTGTATTTAAATAAAATAAAAACAAAATCTCAATAGTCATAACTATAATTCATAATATAATTTATACATATGGAAAACTATTTAGAAAAAAACTGAAAAAAATATTTTGAAGAACTTAAGAATCTAGTAAAAATTCCCTCATTTTTAGTTACAAAAGAAGACTATCCAAATCAATATCTTCACGAAACTTTAAAATACATGGAAAATCTTGCAAAAGCAAATAATATGAAAGTTTATACTAATCCTGATGGATACTATGGATATATTGAAATTGGTCAGGGTGCAGAAATGATTGGACTTCTTGGTCACCTCGATGTTGTTGCTCCTGGTGAATTAGAATTATGAGATACAGATCCATTCGAACTTATTGAAGATGGTGATAAATTAATTGGAAGAGGATCAGTCGATGATAAAGGACCGCTTCTTCTTTCTTTTTATTTAATGAAAGAAATGATTGAAAATAATGTTCCTTTAAATAAAAGAATTAGATTAATTTATGCAACTGATGAAGAATCACTTTGAAGAGGAATTTATAAATATATTGAAAATGGAGAAGAACAACCAACAATGGGTTGAACTCCTGATTGTGTTTTTCCCCCAATGTATGGTGAAAAAACTATTTATGAATATAAACTTAATTTAGAAGAAGTTCATGATTTTTCAATTAATGGCGGAACAGGTTCAAATACAGTAAGTCCAAAAGCAACTTATAAAGGAAAAAAAGTTGCAGAAGTTCAAGCAAAAATGGAAGAATTTGGTTTTAAATATAAATTAAATGATGATGGTTCATTAAGTGCAATTGGGGTTGCTGCCCATGCAATGAATGCTGCAATCGAAGGAGAAAATGCCAACCTAAGATTAATAAAAGCAGTTGCAGCAGTAGAAGATTCAAAATTTTTAAATTTTATTGCAAAATATATTGGACTTGAAACTACTGGAGATACATTATTTAATGGTCATTATGAAGATGAAACTGGAGTAATTACTAATAATTTAGGAGTAATTATAAGCACATCTACTGGTTTTGAAGTTGAAATGGATTGTAGAGTTCCACTTTCAACATGTTGAAAAGATATTGAAAAAGAAATTAAGGAAAACTGCGAAAAAGAAGGAATTAATTATAAATATTATAATATTCTTCCAAAAGTTTATATTGATAAAAATGGTCCCTTTATTCAAACTTTATTAAAAGCTTACAAAGATTTTAGTGGCGACATTGATGCTGAACCAATTATTATTGGTGGAGGAACTTATGCAAGATCAATGAAAAATATTGTTGGTTTTGGTCCATTCTTCAATGATTCTCCTGATACAGAACACCAAGCAAATGAATATGCTTTAAAATCAGATTTTGTAAAAGCTTATTCAATCTATAATGAAGTTTTTATGAAACTTTTAAAATAATAATATCTTAAATAAACCATAAAAAAAGAACCCTAAGGTTCTTTTTTTATTTAATTACTGTATTTAATTAATAATATAATTAATATGTATGGAAAACTATTTAGAAAAAAACTGAATAAAATATTTTAAAGACCTTAAGAATCTAATAAGAATTCCTTCATTTTTAATAACTAAAGAAGACTATCCAAATATTCATCATATAGAAGTTTTAAAATATATGGAAGATCTAGCAAAAGCAAATGGAATGAAAGTATTTACTAGTCCTGGATACTATGGATATATTGAAATTGGAAAGGGAGTAGAAATGATTGGAATTCTTGCTCATCTTGATGTTGTTGCTCCTGGTGAATTAGAATTATGAAATACAAATCCTTTTGAACTTATTGAAGATGGTGATAAATTAATTGGAAGAGGATCTTGTGATGATAAAGGACCACTAATGCTTTCTTTTTATTTAATGAAAGAACTACTCGAAAGTAAAACTCCCTTAAACAAAAGAATTAGATTAATTTATGCAACTGATGAGGAATCTTTTTGAAGAGGAATTAAAAAATATATAAGTGATGGAAATGAACAACCAACATTAGGCTGAACTCCTGATTATCAATTTCCTCCAATATATGGAGAAAAAAGTATTTATCGATATCAATTTTCCTTAAAAGAAGATCTTGATTTTGAACTTAATGGGGGAACTGGGGTAAATACAGTAAGTCCAAAAGCAACTTATAAAGGAAAAAAAGTTGCAGAAGTTCAAGCAAAAATGGAAGAATTTGGCTATGAATATAAACTAAATAATGATGGATCATTAAGTGCAATTGGAGTTTCGGTTCATGCAATGAAAGCTGCAACAGAAGGAATTAATGCAAATTCAAGACTAATAAAAGTTGTTTCAATGGTAGAAAATTCAAAATTCCTTAATTTTATTGCAAAATATATTGGAACCGAAGTTACTGGTGATACATTATTCAATGGTCATTATGAAGATGAAACTGGAGTAATTACTTGTAATCTTGGACTTATAAAAACTACTTCAGTGGGTCTAATTGCTTTAATGGACACAAGAATTCCTCTTTTTGCAACTACTTGAGAAAATATTGAAAAAGAAGTTATAAAAAATTGCAAAAAAGAAGAAATTACTTATGAACAAATTAAAATATCAGAAAAAATTTATTTTGATAAAGATACTCCCTTTATTCAAACTTTATTAAATGTATATAAAGATTGTAGTGGTGATGTAAAGGCAAAACCAACTATTATTGGAGGAGGAACTTATGCAAGAGCAATGAATAATGTAGTTTGTTTTGGTCCCTTCTTCAAAAATTCTCCCGATACAGAACATCAAACAAATGAATATGCTTTAAAATCAGATTTAATAAAAGCTTATTCAATTTATAATCATGTTTTAGATATCATTTTAAAATAAAACTAATTAAAAATATAAATAAAAAAAGCAAAAGATTTTTTATTTAACTTAAACCTTACAAAATTTTAATTAATAATATAATTAATTTGTATGGAAAACTATTTAGAAAAAAACTGAACAAAATATTTTGATGACCTTAAAGGTTTAGTAAAAATTCCTTCATTTTTAATAACAGAGGAAGACTATCCAAATGTTCATCATATTGAAACTTTAAAATATATGGAAGACCTAGCAAAAGCAAATGGGATGAAAGTTTTTACTAATCCCGAAGGATACTATGGATATATTGAAATTGGTCAGGGCGAAAAAATGATTGGAATCCTTGCCCATCTTGATGTAGTTGCTCCTGGTGAATTAAAATTATGAAATACCAATCCATTTGAACTTACAAATGATGGCGATAAATTAATTGGGAGGGGAGCAAATGATGATAAAGGACCGCTTCTCCTTTCTTTTTATTTAATGAAAGAAATGCTTGAAAAACAAATTCCTCTAAATAAAAGAATCAGATTAATTTATGCAACTGATGAAGAAACATTCTGAAGAGGAATTGATAAATATATAAGTGATGGAAATGAACAACCAACATTAGGTTGAACTCCTGATGGTGCTTTTCCACCAATATGTGGGGAAAAAACTGTTTATAGATATCAACTTTCTATAAAAGAAAACCATAACTTCGAACTTAATGGTGGAGTTGGTGTAAATATTGTAAGTCCAAAAGCAACTTATAAAGGAGAAAAAGTTGCAGAAGTTCAAGCAAAAATGGATGAATTTGGTTATGAATATGAACTAAATGATGATGGATCAATAAGTGCCCTTGGAGTTTCTGCCCATGCAATGAAAGCGGCAACAGAAGGAATTAATGCAAATGCAAGATTAATAAAAGCTGTTTCAATGGTAGAAAATTCAAAATTTCTTAACTTCATTGCAAAATATATTGGAACTGAAACTACTGGTGATACAATGTTTAATGGCCACTATGAAGATGAAACTGGACCAATTACTTCAAATCTTGGGGTAATAAAAACAACACCAGAAGGATTTTTTGTTTTAATGGACACAAGAATTCCTCTTTTTGCAACTACATGAAAAGAGATTGAAAAAGAAGTTTTAAAAAATTGTCAAAAAGAAGAAATTGCTTATAAACAATATAAAATTCTTGAAAAAATTTCTTTTGATAAAGATGGAACATTTATTCAAATTTTATTAAATGCATATAGAGATTTTAGTGGTGATGTTGATGCTGAACCCGTTATTATCGGAGGAGGAACTTATGCAAGATCAATGAATAATATTATTGGTTTTGGACCTTTCTTCAAAGATTCACCTGACATGGAACACCAAACAAATGAATATGCTTTAAAATCAGATTTAATAAAAGCTTATTCAATTTATGCCCATGTTTTTGAAGTGCTCTTAAAATAAAATTAATTTAAAAGATAAATAAAAAAAGAACTTATTAAGTTCTTTTTTTATTTAAATTAATTACTAATATAATATGTTTATATGGAAAACTATTTAGAAAAAAACTGAAAACAATATTTCGAAGATCTAAGGAATTTAATAAAAATTCCTTCATTTATAGTAACAAAAGAAGACTATCCAAATGAGCACCATAGAGAAGCATTAGCATATATGGAAAACCTTGCAAAAGCAAATGGAATGAAAGTATTTACTAATCCAGAAGGATATTATGGATATATTGAAATTGGTGTGGGAGAAGAAATGATTGGACTTCTTGCTCATCTTGATGTTGTTGCTCCTGGTGATCTAAAATTATGAAATACAGATCCGTTTGAACTTATTGAAGAAGATGATAAATTAATTGGAAGAGGAACAAATGATGACAAAGGACCATTATTAGTTTCTTTTTATTTATTTAAAGAACTTCTTGAAAAGAAAACTCCCTTAAATAAAAGAATTAGATTAATTTATGCAACAGATGAAGAATCTTTTTCAAGAGGAATTGCTAAATATCTTGAAAATGGAGAAGAAGAACCAGCAATGGGTTGAACTCCTGATACCTTTTTTCCCCCAATATATGGAGAAAAAGCTATTTTTCAATATAAACTTTCATTAAAAGAAGATCTTAATTTTGAACTTAACGGGGGAACTGGTTTAAATACAGTAAGTCCAAGAGCAACTTATAAGGGTGAAAAAGTTGCAGAAGTAAAAGCAAAAATGGATGAACTTGGTTTTAAATATGAACTGAATAATGATGGATCATTAAGTGCAATTGGAGTTCCAGTTCATGCTAAAAACGCAGCATTTGAAGGAACAAATGCAAATGCTAGACTAATAAAAGCTGTTTCCATGGTAGAAAATTCAAAATTTTTAAATTTTATTGCAAAATATATTGGAACTGAAACTACAGGTGATACATTATTTAATAGACATTATGAAGATGAAACTGGAGCAATTAGTTGCAATATTGGACTTATAAAAATTAATGCAGATGAAACTGCTGCTTATATTGATACAAGAATTCCTATTTTTGCAACTAATTGAGAAGATGTTGAAAAAGAAATTATTATAAATTGTAATAAAGAAAATATTGTTTATGAACAATACCGTGTTCTTGAAAAAAAATATGTAGATAAAAATGGTTCTTTTATTCAAACTCTTTTACAAGCTTATAAAGATGTTACTAAAGAAGAAAATGCAAAACCAACTATTATTGGTGGGGGAACTTATGCAAGATCAATGAAAAATATTGTTGGTTTTGGTCCCAATTTTAATGATTCTCCAAAAACATTACATGAAGCAAATGAATATACTTTAAAATCTCATTTAATAAAAGCTTATTCAATTTATGCTCATGCTTTTGAAATGCTCTTAAAATAAAATTATCTTAAAAAGAATTAATTAAAAAAGAACCAATAAGGTTCTTTTTTAATTAAAAATAAAGCTTAATAATTAAAAATCTAATTGATAATATAATTAATTAGATGGAAAGCTATTTAGAAAAAAACTGAAAAAAATATTTCAAAGATCTTAAAAATCTAATAAAAATTCCTTCTTTTATAGTAGAGGGAGAAGATTATCCAAATGTTCATCATATTGAAACTTTAAAATATATGGAAAAGCTTGCAAAAGCAAATGGAATGAAAGTTTTTACTAATCCTGAAGGATATTATGGCTATATTGAAATTGGCAAGGGTAAGGAAATGATTGGGGTTATTGGTCATCTTGATGTTGTTGCTCCTGGTGAATTAGAATTATGAAATACAGATCCTTTTGAACTTATTGAAGATGGTGATAAATTAATTGGAAGAGGAACAAATGATGATAAAGGTCCACTCCTGCTTTCTTTTTATTTAATGAAAGAACTTCTTGAAAAGAAAACTCCCTTAAATAAAAGAATTAGATTAATTTATGCAACTGATGAGGAGTCTTTTTGAAGAGGAATTACTAAATATATTGAAAATGGGGAAGAACAACCAACCATGGGGTGAACTCCAGATGCTTCTTTTCCCCCAATATATGGAGAAAAAACAATTTTTCAATTTAAATTTTCAGTAAAAGAAAAACTTGATTTCGAACTTAATGGAGGAACAGGATTAAATACAGTAAGTCCAAAAGCAACTTATAAAGGGGAAAAAGTTGCTAAAGTAGAAAAAGAAATGAAAAAACTTGGATTTAAGTATGAACTAAATAAAGATGGTTCATTAAGTGCGATTGGGGTTCCAATTCATGCTTCAAAAGCTGCAATATATGGAACAAATGCAAATGCAAGATTAATAAAAGCTGTTTCCATGGTAGAAGATTCAAAACTTTTAAATTTTGTTACAAAATATATTGGAACTGAAACTACAGGTGATACATTATTTAATGCTCGTCATGAAGATGAAACTGGAGCAATTACTTGCAATATTGGATTAGTAAAAACCACCCCAGAGGGGATTACTATTTTTATTGATACAAGAGTTCCCCTTTTTGTAATTAATTGAAAAGATATTGAAAAAGTAATTATTCAAAAATGTAAAAAAGAAGATATTATTTATGAACAACATCATATACTTAACAAAGTTTATGTAAATAAAAATGATCCCTTTATCCAAACCCTTTTACAAGCTTATAAAGATATTAGCCATGATAAAAAAGCAACCCCAAAGATTATTGGGGGAAGAACTTATGCAAGAGCAATGAAAAATATTGTTGCTTTTGGACCTAATTTCAAGGATTCTCCAAAAACTGCCCACCAAGCAAATGAATATAGTTTAAAATCACATTTAATAAAAGCTTATTCAATTTATATTCATGCTTTTAAAATGCTCTTAAAATAAAATTTAATTTAAAAAAGAACAGGAAGGTTCTTTTTTTAACAAAGATAAAGCGTAACTGAGATAACTATCATTCCTAAAAGAACATAATTATTTTTTCTTATTTTAATTATTTAATAATAAATAAAATAAACCTTTATAAAAGGTTTATTTTAAATTAAAATTTATTAAAATATTAGAGAAATAGAATAGAAGTAGTAATAATTGTCATTCCAATTATTGCAGTTCCAAGAGCTGCAATTGTAAGAATTGGAAGTGCTTTACCAAAGTTTACTTTTGCAACTTCAGCTTGGGCAATAACCAGACCAGTAGTAGGCATAAACATGTTAATTGTTCCCTGTGCCAGTGGATAAGTTACCATTACCACTGTTGCATAAATCATAAATTGTTCTGTTGATTGACCAGATAATTGCCAAAGCATTGGAGCTATTATTGGTCCTGTAATTGCAGCAAGTCCAGAAGTAGAAGAAATAAAGGAAGCAAGAAAAGCAAAGATTGGAAATAAAATTCAGGCAAGTCCAATAGCACCAAATGTTCCTCCTTCTGCTCCAGCAAACATCATTACAACCATATCTGTAGTAAGACCAGAATATCCAAGAACAATTTCAACTCCTCTTGAAACAGTAAGAATTATTCCAAGTCCAATCATTCCTTTCATTCCATTATAAATTGCTTTATTAGTATCTTTTTGTTTCATTCCAAAAGTTCAGCCAAGAACAAAAGCTACCATTAAAAACATAAAGGAAAGTTGAATAAAATATCACTGTCCAAATAATACTCCTGCAAAAAAGAATGAAGAGAATTTTGCTCATCCATGTCCAGCATTAGTTCCAAAATCTTCCAAAGCCGGAAATCATACTATTCATGGTAAAAGTGAAAAAATCATAATTACAAAAGTTGCTCCAAAAATTGAAAGTCCTATTGCTTGTCTTTTTGTAAGACCAGTATGAGTAGAATGAGATTCCCCAAGCATTTCATGAGCTCATTGTTGATTTTTTTCAAACACTTCTGGTTCAGCTACGTAGTCTTTTCCCTTTCTTGATCTATGTCCATATCAAGTACAAAAGATAGATCCGATAATAGCAAAAGCAAAAAACATAATAATTCTAATTACAATTCCAGTATTAGGTGCAACTTCTGCACTTTCTGGAATTATTTCTCCAGTAAGTGATGAAGACATTACTCCAACTGAAAAAGGATCAAGAACAGAAGCACTAATTCCTGCAGTTGTTCCAACAACTATAATAAGTAGCCCTGTCATAGTATCAAAACCAGCAAGAACTAAAAAGGGAATAATTAATGGAATAAGTCCAAGCGTTTCTTCTTGCATTCCAAATGCAGTTCCACCCATACAAAATAATATAAATAATATTGGAATTAAAAGTAATTCTTTTCCTTTCATTTTTTTAACAAGCGAAGAAGTTCCTGCTTCAAGTGCTCCTGATTGAAGCATTACTTCAACAAAAGCTCCAATACAAAATAGATAAAGAATTACTCCTGTTGAATTAAAAAACCCAGCTACTAGTACAAAAGGAATATTTAAAATTCCAAAACTTCCTAATTCTTCATCACCAAGATAATAATTAGAATCAAAGAAGTTAAATCAATCATCAGCTATACTTTCAGAAGCAAAATATAAAGGTTTTTCAAGAGGTTCATTTCCAAAAGAAGTTATTTCACCACTTAAAACATTAAATGTAAATGAACCTTCAGTATAAATGCCATTTTCTTTTGGTATTGCTTGCAAAGCAAAAATTTTATCAAATGTTATTGAGGCTGAATAAGAAGTATCTTTAATAGTAGCATCAAATGAAAGCTTTGCATAACTAATTCCTACTGAATTTCAATCATTTCCTAAATTAATATTGTCAAATACAATCACTGTGTTTTTTTCTGGTAAAAAACCAATAATTTCATTTATATTAGCAGAAGATAATTCAGTAAAATTATTTAAAAATATTGTTAATAAAGCATCTCCTTGTTCTGTTAACATTAAAGTTAAAGAACCCCCATCTACATTATTTCAATCGGGTCCAATTCAAGTTCCTAATGGTACTCCACCAGCACCAAAAAGACCTTCTTCTGTAAAATAGAAAAGTGGGTTTGTAGTATCAACTCACCCTTTATGCGGAATTCAAGAAAGTAGAACTACAAAAAGTAAAACAAAAAAAGTAATAACTAGTGCAGAAGGAAATGTAGGCATCTTGAATTTTTTTATTTTTTCACCTTGTGAACTTACTTTGGTTTTTTTGCTAAACATAACTATATTTATTATATAAAAATAGTACATAATTGGACACATATATAGTGGTAAAAAAATAAAATCTAAATATTTTTTGTTTAATAAAAGATTTATTTTTTTACATTAACATTATAGGAATTGAGACACTAATAATTAGCATTCCTAAAAGCATAGTTGCAAAAGCAGTTCCCATCAAAATTGGAAAAGCTTTTCCAAAACCTACTTTTGCAACTTCTGCTTCTGCAACTACAATTCCAGTAGTGGGCATAAACATATTTATTGTCCCCTGTGCAAGGGGATAAGTTACCATCACAATAGTTGCATAAATTCCAAACATGGCAACTTGATCATCTGCGGTGGAAGCAAGTTTTCAAATTATTGGAGCAATTAATGGTCCAGTAATTGCAGCAAGTCCTGAAGTGGAGGGGATAAAAATAGCAAGAAAAGAAAAGACTGGAAAAAGAATTCAAGCAAGTCCAAATAAACTAAAACCATTTCCCCCTGCTCCAGAAAACATCATTGCAATCATTGCGGTTGTAAGCCCTGAATAAGTAAGGACTAAAGCAATTGATCTAGAAAAAATTAAAATCATTGAAACTTTTACTGTTCCCTTCATTCCATTGAACATTGCTAAATTAGTTTCTCTTTGTTTAAGGCCAAAAACATATCCCAAAATAATAGCTGAAATTAAAAATAAAAAAGCAAGCTGAACAAAATATCATTCTCCAAATAATCTTCCTGCAAAAAAGAAGGAAGAAAATATCGCCCAACCTTGATTAGTTTTTAAACCTTCAAACCAAGTAGTTCAGGGCAAAATTGAAAAAACCATAATTACAAAAGTAAATCCAAAAATTCCTAGCCCAATTGCTTGTCTTTTATTGAGACAACTATGGCCTGCATGAGATTCCCCAAGCATTTGATGAGCTCATGCTTTATTTTTTTCAAACATTTCAGGTTCTGCTACAAAATCTTTTCCTTTTCTTGCCCGATTAGCATATCAAGTACAAAAGATTGCTCCGGTAATTAAAAAGACAATAAACATAACAATCCGAATTACAATTCCGGTTCCAATTGTAATTGCATTTTCATCTACTGTTTCAATTGATAAGGAAGAAGCCATCACTCCAATTGAAAAAGGATCAAGAACTGAAGCGGCAATTCCTGAAGTAGTTCCTACTACTATTACTAGAAGTCCTGTCATCGTATCAAAACCAGCAAGAACAAGGAAAGGAACAATTAAAGGAATAAGTCCTAGGGATTCTTCTTGCATTCCAAAAGTTGTTCCTCCAATACAAAATAAAGTAAAAAGAGTAGGAATTAAAAGCAGTTCTTTTCCTTCGAGTTTTTTAACAAGCGAAGAAGTTCCTGCTTCTAGTGCTCCTGAATAAAGCATTACCTCAACAAAAGCACCGATACAAAATAGAAAAAGAATTACATTTGCTGCATTAAAAAAACCAGCAAGCAAAATAAAGGGTATATTTAAAATTCCATATCTCCCTTCACTATCTCCAAGATAATAATCAGAATTTCAGAAATTAAATCAGTTATTTGCACTATTTTTGGAAGCAAACATAAAAGGTTCTTTAAGATCAACATTGCCTATTTTAGTTCCTGCTAATTTATTTACTTCACCACTTAAAATTTTAAAAGAGAATGTAAGATTAGCTTTATCTAAAGTGCTAGCTGCAAAAAATTTATCAATTACTATTGAAGCAAATAAAAGTTCTTCATTTCCTTCTTTAATATAGAGGTCAAAAGAAAGTCCAGAATAATTAATTGCTACTTGATTTCAATCTTTATCTAATACAATATTTGTTATATAAATACCATTTAAAGCTCCTGCAACAATTTTTCCTATATTAGTTTCTGAAAAACCATGATCCATTAATCATTTGGTTAATATGGTTGCACCATCATTAGTTAGTTTTAATATTAGTGTAGAATCTTCACTTATATTTTTACTAATAAGATCATCACAATTAATTCATGTTGCTAATAAAGCATCATTTGATGTATAAAGACCATCTTGATTAAGATAAAAAAGGGGATTTGTTGTATCAACTCATCCTTTATGAGGAATTCAAGAAAGGACAACTACAAAAAGAAGAACAAAAAATATGACAACTAAAGCAGAAGGAAACTTGGGAAGTTTCCCCTTTTTAAATAATTTGTTGCCACTTTTTGTGCTGGTAACATGATTCATAATTTCTCCTATATTTTTTTATAAATATTGTATGTACTTAAACATCCAATATTTATAAAAAATGAATCTTTCAAAAGATTCATTTCTACGAAAACAAATTTATTTTTTATATATTATTTTATAAACCCGCCATCATAATTGGAATAGAAGCACTAATAATTACCATTCCAATAATAGCTGTTCCTAATGCAGCAATTCCAAGAATTTTAAAGGCTTTTCCAAAGTTTACTCTAGAAACCTCTGCTTGAGCAACAACAAGTCCAGTTGTTGGCATAAACATATTAATTACTCCTTGTCCCAATGGATAAGTTGTCATTACTACAGTTCCATAAACTAGGAATAATTCATTAGAATTATCTGATAATTGTCAAATTATTGGAGCAATTAATGGTCCAGTAATTCCTGCAAGTCCTGATGTTGAAGGAATAAAGACCGCAAGAAAGGCAAACATTGGGAATAATACTCATGCAAGACCAAAGGGACCAAAACTTCCATCGCCTTCTCCTTGGAACATCATAGCAATCATTGCAAGAGAAAGTCCTGAATAAGTAAGTACTAATGCAACTGATCTAGAAATCATCAAAATTAAACAAACCCCAATCATTCCTTTCATTCCTGTAATTACAGCTTTATTTGTTTTTTTCTGTTCCATTCCAAAAACTCTTCCAAGAATTAAACCAGTAACTAAGAATAAGAAAGATAATTGAATGAAATATCATTGTCCAAATAAGACTTTTGCAAAGAACAATGAAGATAATACTGATCATCAATTAGCAGTTTCTAAATAACCACCAAATCAAGTTGTCCATGGTAGAAGTGCGAAAATCATAATTACAAAAACAATTCCAAAAATAATAAGTCCAATTGATTGTCTTTTTGTAAGTCCTTCATGACTAGCATGAGATTCTCCAAGCATTTCTTGAGCTCATTTTTTATTTTTTTCATACATTTCAGGTTCTGCTACAAAATCTTTTCCTCTTCTTGATCTATGCCCATATCAAGTACAAAATAGTGAACCTGCAATTACAAAACCAATAAACATAATAATCCGAATAACAATTCCATCACTAAGTGCAACTTGAGTATCTGGACCTGCTGTTTCTAATGCTCCAGACATTACACCAACTGAAAAGGGGTCAAGGACAGAAGATGCAATTCCTGAAGCAGTTCCAATTACTACTATAAGTAGTCCTGTCATAGTATCAAAACCAGCAAGAATAAGGAAAGGAATGATTAAGGGAATTAATCCTAAAGTTTCTTCTTGAAGTCCAAATGAACTACCTGAAAAACAAAATAGAAGAAATAATGTTGGAATTAAAAGAAGTTCTTTTCCATCAAGTTTTTTAACAAGCGAAGAAGTTCCTGCTTCAAGTGCTCCTGATTGAAGCATTATTTCAATAAAGGCTCCAATACAAAGTAAATAAAGAATAACTCCAGAAGCATTAAATAATCCAGCAAGTAAAATAAATGGTATATTTAGAATTCCATATCTTCCTGCTTGATCACCTACATAATAGTTAGTATGTCAAAAGTTAAATCAATTTTGTGCTTCATTTGCAGAAGCAAAACCAATTTGTGTAATTTCTTCTTTTCCACCAATAGGAATATCAATTGTTCCACTTAAAATTGCAAAATTTCCTTCTACAACTTCTCCATTTTCCATTACTATTGAACTATTTTGAAAAATTTGATCAATATTTACAGTCATTTCTCATGAATTAGGTAATAATAACTTAGAATCATCACTCACATTATTAAAAGTAAGATCAAAAGTAAGACTAGAATAAGTAATTGCTACTTGATTTCAATCATCACCTGTTTTAATATTGGAAATAGTAAATGCATTTTTTTCCATAGAAGCTGCAGAAATAAGTTCTATATTAGCTCAAGATATTCCATAATTAATTAAACATTTAGATAAGGCAGATGCCCCTTCAGAAGTTAAGCTAAATGAAATTTCATTTATAGTTTTTGAATCAACTTTAACATTAGTAATTACTCCTCATGGTGTACCATCAGGCCCATATATATATCCATCTTTAACTAGTAAAAAGGGATTTGCTGTATCAACTCATCCTTTGTGTGGAATTCATGAAAGTAAAACCACAAAAAGAAGAACAATAAATAATACAACTAATGCAGAAGGAAACTTCGGCATCTTAAATTTTTTAGTTTTTTCCCCAAGAGAGGTTGTTTTTGTTTTTTCTTTTGACATAATTACTTATATTATATAAAAAATATAAATTTTTCTCTTTTCTAAATACGTATAAAGTGGTAAATCAAGCAAATAATTTATGTTTTTAATGTTTTTTAAATAAAAATCTTTTCTTTTACTATTTAATTTGCTAATTCAAATATCAAAAATTACTTAATAATATACTGATTTTATTTTAATTAAATTTAAATATATTTATTATTTTTTTATATATTCTATATGTTTAAAACTTTCAATATATAGAAAAAATGAACCTTTAAAAGATTCATTTTTTACATAGATAAATTTATTATTATATATAATATATAGTATTTTTTTTCTAAGCAATTATGCTAACTCTAATCCAGATGTTAAAATTGGGACGGAAGCTGTAATAATTGTCATCGAAATAATAGCTGTTCCCAGAGCACAAATTCCAAGAATTTTAAAGGCTTTTATAAAGTTTACTCTGGCAATTTCCGTTTGAGCAACAAGATATCCACTTGTTGGAATACACATATTAATTAACCCTATTGCAAGAGTACAAGTTGACATTACTAAAATTACAAAAACTTTAAAAGCATCTTCAGGATTTGAATATGCTTGTGATAATTGTCAAAGTATTGGACCAACTAATGGACCAATAATTCCTGAAAGTCCAGATTGTGAAGGCACAAATACTGCAAGAAAGACAAACATTGGGAATAAAATTCAAGTTAGACCCATGATACTAAATCCTCCTCCACTTGCTCCAGAAAACATCATTGCAATCATTGCAGTAATAAGTCCAGAATAAGTAAGTACTAAGGAAATTGATCTTGTAAGAGATAAAATCATACAAATTCCAATCATTCCTTTTGCTCCTTTAACAACAGCTTTATTAGTTTGTTTTTGTTTCATTCCAAATACTTTTCCAAGAATAAAGGCAGAAACTAAGAATAAGAATGCTAATTGAACAAAATATCAATCTCCAAGTAAAATTTTTGCAAAGAATAATGAAGATATTCCTTGCCATCAACCGGCAGTTTGCAACCCTTCAAATCAATCTGTTCATGGTAAAAGTGCAAGTAACATTACAAGGAAAGTTGCTGCAAAGATTCCTAAACCAATTGCTTGTCTTCTTGTAAGACCTGTATGAGTTTCACGAGATTCACCAAGCATTTCATTAGCTCATTGTTCATTTTCTTCAAATTTTTCTGGTTCTAAACAATAATCTTTTCCTTTTCTTGATCTATTTCCATATCAAGTTGCAAATAATGACCCCACTACTAGAAGAGCAATAAACGTAACAATCCGAACACCAATTCCTCATCCAATAGAAATTGTAGGTGCAGCGTCAACACTTAATGTTCCAGACATTACTCCTACTGTAAAGACATCAAGTACAGAAGCAGCAATTCCTGATGTATTACCTACTACTACAACAATTAAACCTGTCATAGTATCAAAACCTGCAAGTACTAAGAAAGGAACAATTAGGGGAATTAAGGCAAGCATTGATGATTGCATTCCTGCTACTGTTCCTACAGTAGCACATAACATATATAACATTGGAACTAAAAGTAATTCTTTTCCTTTTAATTTATTAATTAAAGAAACAGTTCCTGCTTCTAGTGCTCCTGATTCAAGCATAACTTTAATAAATGCTCCAATACATAAAATAAAGAAGATAAGGTTTGCAGTGTTAATTACCCCTGCAATTAGAAGGAAGGGAAGGTTTAAAATCCCATATCTTCCTGCTGTATCTCCTACATAGTAGTTAGTATTTCAAAAATTAAATCAATTTCCAGCTATATTTTCAGAAGCAAATACTAACTCAAAATCTTCATTTTTAAATGGAGCTCCATCTAAACTTGATACTGTTCCACTCAAAATATTAAAAGTAAATTCAATATTATTTTGAGCACTTTCTTGCATTATAGAAGGTGAATAAACTTTATCAAATATTATTGCAGAAGAATAAACATTTTCTTCTAAAGTAACACTTGCATTAAATGAAATGTTAGAATAATTAATTGCAACTTTGTTTCAATCGCTTCCTAAATTAATATTACTAAATGTAATAAGAAGCCCCCCATCTGTAAGAGAACCTGTAACGAGACCATCTCATTTTTCAAGAGGTAACTTAGTATTATAAGTTAATAACATTGTTAAATATTCAATTCCATCTTTATTTAATGATAATTGTAATGAAGCATTTCCCTCACTTCATACTTGATCTCAATCAGGATCAACTCAAGTTCCTAATAAAATATTATGTGGATCATTTGGTATTCAAAGACCAGTTTCATCAAAAAATATAAGTGGGTTTCCCGTATCTACTCATCCTTTGTGAGGGATTCATGATAGTATCATCACAAAAAGAAGGACACAGAATAATATAACTAATGCAGAAGGAAACTTCGGCATTTTAAATTTCTTTTTTTTCTCTCCAAGAGAGGTTGTTTGTGTATTTTCAATTTCCATAATTAAATTTTTTTTCTTTTTTTAAAAATAAATATTAAGTATTAAAATAAATAAAATAATTTCTACTATTAAATCTATTAGTTTAGATACAGTAATCACTTGATATTTGTAAATTAGTCTTGTTAAATTAAAATATGCTTATTGTACTTTTGATGAAAAATCAATTTTTCTTTATCAAAATCAATTTAATTTTTTGTTCAATAATTAAATCAAAACAGAAGTTAGTTTGAGAATTAAATTATTTATTACAATCTAATTTATGTTCCTATTATTTCAATTTTATTTTCTCAAATGGATCTTGATAAACAAAAGAACTATCAACTTAGTAATCACAAAATACAATTTTCCCTGCGTATAAAGTAAGAGCAAAGTTTTAACAACATATTTTTTTCATGTGGTTTAAAATAAAATTGATTTTATTAATAAAATCAATATCATCTTTTTTAAAAATTACTTACACATTAAAAAAAATCAAGGTTATTCACCTTGATTATATTAATATAAAAGCAAAACAGTGGTTTTTCCTGTTCCTGCTCCACCATAAAATGTAGTAAATAAATTATCTTTTTCCACGTTTATTCTATATTTCTTTTAAGGAATATTTATCTAAATATTTAATTAAACCATTAAAAGAAAAACCTGTTGTAAGTTTTATTACTATAATTTCTCCTAAATTTTCATCCAATAATTTTCTTTTCTAATATGGAAGAACAATTTAGTTTCTCATCTTGGGGGCAAAAAAACAACTATTTCTTTTATCTCCATTTTTATTATACAATTAAAAATTTTATTAATTCAGTTATTTTTTAAATTAACATAATTAATTTTTAAAAATTAATATTAATCATAAAATAAACTTTTTTTAACCTTTTTTTTAAAAAAACAATATAAAAAATGAACCTTTAAAAGATTCATTTTTTATAAGATAATTTCCTATCCAAGAATTATTGGTAGTGATTCTCCAGCTGAAGCCAGATCTACACCTGCAACCATAATTGGAATAGAAGCGGTAATAATTAACATTCCAATAAGTGCTGTTCCAAAAGCACCAAATATAAGAATTTTAAATGCTTTTCCAAATTCTACTCTTGCAAGTTTTACTTGTGCAACTAGTATTCCACATGTTGGTGAACACATGTTAACTAATCCCTGTGCAAGTGGATAAACCGCAAGGACTATACATCCATAAACTATAAACATTTGATTTGGATCCAATGCTGCTCCACTAGCATCAGTAGCTCCTTGAGCCATTAATCAAATTATTGGAGCAATTAATGGTCCAGTAATTCCTGCAAGTCCTGATGTTGAAGGAATAAATAGTGCAAGGAAGGTAAACATTGGGAATAATACTCATGCAAGTCCAATTCCACCAAAACCACCTTGTCCTCCAGAAAACATCATAGCAACCATTCCAGTTGTAAGTCCAGAATAAGTAAGTACTAATGCTATTGCTCTTGAAGTTGTAAGGATCATACAAATTACATACATTCCTAGTGCTCCTTTAGCAAGAGATTTGTTAGTTTCTTTTTGTTTCATTCCAAAAACTTTTCCAAGAATTAAACCAGCAATTAAGAATAAAAACGCTAATTGAACAAAGTACCAATGCCCAAATAAAGCTTTTGCAAATAATAATGAAGAGAACGCTTCTCATCCAGGATTAGTTTTTAAACCAGGGAATCAATTCAGCCATGGTAAAAGAGCAAATAACATTATTAGGAAGGTTCCTGCAAAAATTATAATCCCGATTGCTTGTTTTCTTGTAAGTCCTGTATGAGTAGCTTGAGTTTCTCCAAGTGTTTCTTGAGCTCATTGTATGTTTTTTTCATACATGTCAGGTTCTAGAACAAATTCTTTTCCTTTTCTTGATCTATGTGCATATGCAGTTACAAATAATGATCCGAAAGTTGCAAAAGCAGTAAATGTAATAACCCGAATAATAATTCCATTAGAAAGTTCAATAGGGTCTATTGGACCTCCTGTTTCTAGTGCAGCAGACATTGCCCCTACTGAAAAGGGATTAAGAACTGAAGCTGCAATTCCTGAAGTAGTTCCCATTACAATTATTAATAGACCAGTCATAGAATCAAAACCAGCTAAAATAAGAAAAGGAATAATTAATGGAATAAGTCCAAGAACTGCTTCTTGCATTCCAGCAGAAGTTCCTAAAATACAAAATAGAACAAATAATATTGGAATTAAAGCAAGTTCTTTTCCTTTTAATTTGTTTACAAGAGAAGCAGTTCCTGCTTCTAGTGCTCCTGAATCAAGCATAACTTTAATAAATGCTCCAATACATACTAAAAATAGAAGTATTCCAGCAGCTTTAAAAAATCCCGCAAGTAGCACAAAAGGAATATTTAAAAGTCCATATCTTCCTTGACTATCTCCCATATAATAGTTGGAACCAAAGAAGTTGTATCAATCATTGGCGATAGGTTCGGGGTTAAATATAAATGGTTCTTTTTCAGAAAGTGAAGTACCAGTTAAAGAAGTTATTGAACCACTTAAAATATTAGTTGTAAATATTTCATCACCAGCAGTATTTATTGTTAATTTTTGAGGTACAAAAACTTTATCAAATATTACCTCTGCTTCATGTTCTCCTGATATAGCAGTAAATGAAAGCCCAGAATAATTAATTGCTGATGAACTTCAGTCACCTTCTAAACCTAATACAACATTATTAAAGACAATACCATTCATTGTAACCTCTGCAATAATTGTTGCAATATCCTTATCAAGGAGCATTGTATGGGTAGCTAATAATTTATCTAATTTTTTAACTCCAGCTGTAGTTAATTGTAAAGTTATAGTAAAATCATCATCTTGAATATTATTTCACCCCATTCAATCAGTAGCAGGATAGTCTCAAAATCCTAATTGAATACCTTGTATATTTGTTGGATTCAATTTATCGGCCATAAAGAGACCTTCTTGATTAAAATAAAAAATTGGATTTCCGGTATCAACTCATCCTTTATGCGGAATTCACGAAAGTAAGACCACAAAAAGAAGGACACCGAAAATAATTACAAGTGCAGGAGGAAACTTCGGCATCTTGAATTTTTTTGATCTCTCTCCACGAGAGGTTGTTTGTGTTTTTTCTTTTGACATATCATTTTTATTATAATCGAAAATATAAAATAAATCATCACTACCAACCATATTCTTTAATAATAAAAAAATCTTTTATAATTTTTTCTCATAAATATTGAATGTAGTTAAAATTCAATATTTATAAGAAAAAATGAATCTTTAAAAGATTCATTTTTTATATAATAAATTTAATATATTAACATTTCTTTATATTTATATATAGTTAATTTTAAAGACCTGCCATCATAATTGGAATAGAAGCTGTAATAATTAGCATCCCCATAAGACCAATTGCTATAGCGGCAATTCCAAGAAGTTTAAAGGCTTTTCCAAAGTTTACTCTTGCTAGATCTGCCTCAACAACAACCATTCCTGTTGTTGGCATACACATATTAATTATTCCTTGTGCAAGAGGATAAACTGCCATTACCACAGCTGCATAAAGTAAGAATACTTTATCAGGATCAAGAGCAGGGTCTGCAATTGATTTAGCATTAGCTAATCCTCAAAGCATTGGAGCAATTATTGGTCCTGTAATTGCAGCAAGTCCTGAAGTTGAGGAAATAAAGATTGCAAGTAAACAGAACACTGGGAAAAGCACTCATGCAATTCCCATTGCCCCAAAGCTTCCACCACCTGCTCCACCAAACATCATTGCAATCATTGCAGTTGTAAGTCCAGAGTAAGTAAGAACTAAGGATATTGATCTTGTAAGTGCAAGAATTGTAGCAACTCCAAACATTCCTCTTGCTCCTTTTACAACAGCAATATTAGTTTCTTTCTGTTTCATTCCAAAAACTCTTCCAATAATTAAACCAGAAATCAAGAACATAAATGATAGTTGAATAAAGAATCAATCTCCAAATAAAACTTTTGCAAAGAAAATTGCAGATATTCCACGTCATCATCCAGCATCTGCTAAATTTGGAAATCAATCTGTTCATGGCAATAATGCAATTAACATTAATCCAAATGTTGCTGCAAAAAGTCCAAGTCCTATTGCTTGTCTTCTTGTAAGACCTGTATGAGCTTCTTTAGTATCTCCAAGCATTTCTTCTGCTCATTCTTTATTTGCTTCAAACATTTCTGGTTCTGCAACAAAATCTTTACCTTTTCTTGATCTATTTCCATATCAAGTACAAGCTATTGATCCTGTAATTGCAAAAACAAAGAACATTATTATTCTAATAGGAATTCCTGTAGAAATTTCAACTGCGGGTGCCCCTACAGTTGTCAATGAACTAGACATTACTCCAACTGAAAAGGGATCAAGGATTGAAGCGGCAATTCCCGAAGTATTACCTACTACAATTACAAGTAATGCAGTCATAGTATCAAAACCAGCAAAGACTAGAAAAGGTACAACTAATGGAACCATTCCAAGAACTGCAGCTTGCATTCCACAAGCAGTTCCGATGAAACAAAATAGAACAAAAAATATTGGAAGTAATAATAATTCTTTTCCTTTTAATTTATTTACAAGTGAAACTGTTCCTGCTTCAAGTGCTTTTGATTGCACCATAACATTAACAAATGCTCCTGTACAAAGCATAAATAGAATAATTCCAGCACCATTAAAGACACCGGCAATTATAAGAAAAGGAAGGTTTAAAATCCCATATCTACCATCTTGATCTCCAACAAAGTAGTTAGTATCAAAGAAATTAAATCATCCTCCTGCAATATTTGCTGAATTAAAATCAATTATTTTTGTACCAATTATATCTCCTTTATCATTATAAAGAGGAATGGTAGTATTAATTGTTCCTTTTATGATTGCAAAACTCATTGTATCAGCGGTAGCTGCAGCATCCTTATCTGTAACAATTACTTTTCCACCATTTCGAAAAATTTGATCAATTGTAACTTGCATACCATTTTCTGAAACATTAGGAAGCAAAGCAGAAAGAGCATCATTAATTTGAAGTGTAAAAGTAAGATGAGAATAATTAATAGCTACTTGACTTCAATCATCACCTAGATTAATATCTGTTATAGTAAATGCATTAGATTTAGTAGCAGCTTTAGCAATTGCATTTGCATCTACTCAAGTCATGTGTAATTGATAATGTAAATAATTACTAAATACTCTCTGACCTTCATCAGTTAAATTAAATGTAATAGACTTTATTATTCCACCTTCTATTACAGGAGTAAACACTCCTCATTCATAACTATTAGGACCACCTGGACCATATATTTTTCCATCTTGAAATAATAAAAATGGATTTCCCGTATCAACTCATCCTTTATGTGGAATTCATGACATTAAGACCACTAAAAGAAGGACACCAAATAATATAACTAATGCTGAAGGAAACTTCGGCATCTTGAATTTTTTATGTTTTTCTCCAAGAGAAGTTGTATGTGTTTTTTCTTTTGACATAATTAAATTTATATATAGAAAATATAAAAATTTTCTCCTTTTTTTAATAAATATCAAGTAAAAACAAGTAAAATAATTTGTTATTTTTAAATATTTTTTTTAATAATAGAAGCTATTTCTTCTACTATTTGATTTATTGGTTTAGATGCATCAATTACTTGATATCTTGTTGAATTAGTTTTAGCCAAATTTAAATATGCTTTTTGTATTTTTTGATGAAAAATTATTTTTTCATTATCAAAATGATTTTTTCTATGAACATCACAGTTTTCTATTCTTTTTTGTCCGATAACTGGATCAAGATCAAAAATAAAAGTAAGTTGAGGAATTAAACCGCCAGTTGCAATTTGATTTAAAGTTTCTATTATTTCAATTTTATTTCCTCGAACAAACCCTTGATAAATCAAGGAACTATCAGTGTAGCGATCACAAAGTACAATTTTTCCTGCTTCTAGAGCAGGACTTAAAACTTTGACAACATGTTCTCTTCTTGAGGCTTGAAATAAAAATGTTTCCGTTAATGAATCAATATTATCACTTTCAAAAATTAACTTACGAATTTTTTCTGAAAAATCAAGACTATTACCCCCTGGTTCTCTTGAACTAAAAAATTCTTTGTCTGGAAAATCCTTTTGCAATTTTTTACAAACTAAAGGTAAAACAGTGCTTTTCCCTGTTCCTTCTCCACCTTCAAATGTAATAAATAAATTATTTTTCTCCACGTTTATCCAATGCTTCCTTTAAGGTATATTCATCTAAATATTCTATCGAACCATTAAAAGGAATCCCTGTTGCAAGTTTTGTTACTATAATTTCTCCTAAATTCTCATCCAATAATTTTTGCTTTATAATTCGAAAGAGCAATTCAGTTTCTGGTCTCGGGGGCAAAAAAACAACTATTTCTTTTACTTCCAAATTAATTATATAATTAATTAATCTTTTTGTTAATTTATTTATTTTTTCTAAATTAGTGTAGTCACTTTTGTAATAAAAGTTAATAATAAACGAATCTTTATCAAAACCTAATTTTTTTAAAACGTTATAAGCTTCCCGATTATTTTCAAAAATATACAAAATATTTGAATCTAAAGAGACTTTTTCGCCCTTTAAAACAATCCCTTCTGTAAGTTCATCAATTGAAAATTCCTTCAAGAGGGCCTTAATATTTTCTAAAATAATTAATGCAGATTCTTGATCTTTTAATAAATTAAAAGTAATTTTTTCTGCTCCTTTTTTAGAAATTGTAGGAATAGATGCAATTTGAGCAATTAATTTATCAATTTCTTTATTCATATTCTAGTTTATCTCCAAAAAGAGATTTTAAAAGTGCTTCATTAGAATCACCATTTTTAAATACATCTTCTGGAATAACAATTGCTTTTGCAATTGTTGCTCCTTTATTTAATAACTGTTTATGAGCTTTTAACATTTTAGATCAATTATCTGGTGTTACAGGTAAAACAAATAATTCCTCACCAAGAAGTTCTTTAATAAAATCAAGAAGTTCTTTATTTAAAGAAATTCTTTTTAGTTCACTAATATCCTTTTCTTTTTCAAATCCTAAAATTAAAGCTTGTTTGTTTACTACTAAAGGAGTTGCATTTAGTAAAATTTGAATAAAAGGTTTATATTTATTATTTGATGAATAAGAAACAATAAATTCTCATCTTTTTTTAACTTTTTCAAGAAGTTGCACTTCCGCTTCAAAAAGAATTGTTAAATAACTTTCAATTGTAAGATAATCACTAATTACTTTATAAATTGATTTATCAGCAATTTCTTCTTCAGGTTCTTTTAATGTTTCACGTGAAACATTTTCTAATTCTTCTTCTGGAACATCACCTAAAAATTCTTGAAAAGTTTCTTTTTCTGTTTCTTTTTCAAAACTATCATTTATTTCAGAATCATCAACTGTTTGTAAAGTAATTGTTGTTGGTTCATCTTTTTTAATTTCTTGAGTTTTATTTTCAGCAAAAGAATCATCCTTTTTAATTGACAAATCTTTTTTATTAACTAATGAATTTCCAAATGTTTCACGTGAAACATTTGGAATAGTAATTTCATTTGAATAAGTTGTAAGTAAAGAATATAAGGAAATTTTTATTAAAGAAGGATCTTTAATACTAATAAAAATATTTAAGATATCACTAAGTAAAGGTTTATATTCCCCTTTTCCTTTTCTTACTAAATTAGTAATTACTTCAATAAGAACATGAATTATTTTTTTGGGATCATTATCAACTGAATTAATTAAATCTCCAAGTTGCAAGATATCTGTTTCTAATAAATTTTCAATTTGTTCATACTTAATTAATCCTAATGCCTTAACTACATTTTCCACATTTAATTCTTTATTAAAAAGAAGAACGGTTTCTAAAGCTGTAATTGCATCTCTTAGTGATCCCCCCGCAACTAGAATAATATATTTAAGGGCTTCTTCTTCATAATTAATTTGTTCTTTTTCTAAAATAAATTTAATTCCTTTTAAAACTGAAGCATTAGAAAGTATTTCAAGATTAATAATAATTGTTCTTGAAAGGATGGTTTCAGGAATCTTATTTATTTCTGTAGTAGCAAGAAGAAAAATAGTGTTTTCTGGTGGTTCTTCGAGCGTTTTTAAAAGGGCATTAAAAGCTGATTTTGAAAGCATATGAACTTCATCGATAATATAAACTTTATAGGCTAATGAAGTTGCAAAGTAATTTGTTTTTTCTGTTAAGTTTCTAATTTCATCAACACCATTATTAGAAGCAGCATCAATTTCAATTACGTCCATTGCAGAAGAAGTTGCAATTTCTTTACAAGAAGTACATTGTCCACAAGGATTTGCTCCCTCTCTATTTTTACAATTAATTGCTTTTGCAAAAATTCTTGCAAGCGTTGTTTTTCCTGTCCCTCTAATTCCAAAAAATAAATAAGCATGATTTATCTTATTTTCTAGAATTGAATTCATCAGAATTTTTTTAGCAACTTCTTGTCCAATTACCTCATTAAAAGTTTGCGGACGATATTTTAAATATAATGAATTACCCATATTCTTTTCCTTTCATTTAAGTATAATAATTATCTCATTTAAGTATCTTGAGAAAAGAGGAATTTCTCAATAAATAAAAAAAGTGCTGTACATAGCACTACTTGATGTGGCTGCTCCGTTTCCGGCCTGACCAGGTTACAAGGTTGCTATTACAGCAAATAAATTATAACACCCCTATTATTTTAATGAAATAAGGAAATTAAAAAATTATTTTTTAGAAATAATCAAAATCTAAATATTTTTTTAAAGCTTTTGGAACTAGCACTTGACCATCTTCTTGAAGATAATTTTCAATAATTGCAGCAAAGGTTCTTCCAATTGCAAGTCCACTTGCATTGTAAGTATTTACTAGTTCTTTTGAACCATCTTTATTTTTTAATCTTGCCTGCATTCTTCTTGCTTGAAATTGACCCATACATGAACAAGAACTAATTTCTCGATAAGTTTTTATCCCCGGCATCCACACTTCAAGATCAATTGTTTTTTTAGCACTAAAACTCATATCACCACTACATAGTTGTAATGTTCGATAGGGAAGTTCTAAAACTTCAAGTATTTTTGAAGCTTGTTTAAGCAGTTCATCAAAGTCTTTTTTTTCATTTTTTGGATGTCCAATTTTTACAAGTTCAACTTTTCTAAATTGGTGTAAGCGAATTATGCCCCTAGTGTCTTTTCCAGCAGCGCCTGCTTCTTTTCTAAAACACTGCGTAAAAGCAACAAATTTTAAAGGAAGCTCTTCAGCTTTTAAAATTTTATTAGCTACTAAATTAGTAAGGGGAACTTCTGCAGTTGGAATTAAATATTGATCTTCTCCTTCAAGTTTATAAAGATCATCAGCAAATTTGGGAAGTTGACCCGTATTAAAAAGAGCTCTGCTATTTACAATTACAGGAGGATCAATTAAAAGATAGTTGTTTTTAAGATGAAGATCAAGCATTAATTTTTCAATCGCCTTAATTACTTGTGCTCCTTTATTACTATAAATTACTTGTCTAGTTCCAGAAATTAAATTAGCTTCTTTAGGTAAAATTAAATGATTTTTTTCAAGAACTTTTCAATGCGGTTTTGCAAATGGTTTTTCTTTTTTATCATCTAAAAAAGTTTTTAAAACTATGTTATCTTTTTCATCATTTCCGATTGGTTCATTTTCCCCTGCGGGGTTTGGAAAAAGAGTTGTTAACTTTTCAAGTTCTAAAACAAAAGGAGCTTTCTTATTTTTTATAATTTTTGTTTTTTCAGAAAGTTCCTGGGCTAATAACTTTAACTTATCAATTTTTGTAGGAGCATTTTTAATTTCAATAGAAATTTTATTTAAATTTGTGCGATGAATTTCTTCTTCTTTTAAAAGCTCTAAATAAGATTTATTAACAAGAAGAATTCGATCTACTTCTGCATCAAGATTAAGACCTTTATTTTTAAATGCACTTTTATAATATTCAGTTCGTAGTTTTAAATCTTTTAAATCAATCACTATAATTCCTTTTTAATAGGTTCAAGTATTTGCTCCTGTGTTTTTTCAATTATTTCATGTTCCATCTCTTTTAAAGATTTTATTGTTGCAATAGAAACAATTTTTTCATCTTCTTTTGGACGAACAATTGTAACCCCTTTAGTATTTCTTGAAAAATTAGAAATTTGATCAAGAGAGGTGCGAATTACTGTTCCTTTATCTGTAATTAAAAGTAAATCTTCATCCCCTTGCACAGCCCTTAGTCCTACAAGTTTTCCTGCTTTTTCAGTGTTTAAAGTTCGCACTCCTTTTCCAGCACGAGCTTGAATTCGATACTGTTCAAGGTTTGTTAATTTTCCAAATCCTTTTTCAGAAACAGAAAGAATTAATTTTTCATTTACCACAGCAGCATAATCAACAATTTCCCCATCACCAATGGACATTCCATGAACTCCAGCAGCTGATCTTCCCATTGTTCTTACATTAGTACTTAAAAATCTAATTGCTTTTCCATTACTATTTCCTAAAACAATTTGAGCAGGTTTGTCATTTGGAAGCGCAACAACTTTTAATAGTTGATCTCCTGGTTTTAAAAATAAAGCAATTTTTCCATTTTTTTGCACTCTTTCAAATTCTTTGGAAGCAGTTTTTTTAACTATTCCTTTTTTAGTTGTAAAAAAGAGATCTGTTTTTTGATAATTATCAATTGAAATTACACTTTTAATAAATTCATTTCCTTGCAAATTAATTAAATTTACAACTGGAAGACCTTTTGCAACTTTTCCATATTGATGAATTTGATAACCACGAAGTCGATAAACTTTTCCAAGAGAACTAAAAAAGAGAATATCAGTGTGAGTGTTTGTAATTAAAATATCAGTTACAAAATCACCATCATTTGTAGTTACTCCTTTAGAGCCTTGACCACCACGATTTTGACTACGATAATCAGCAATTGGAAGACGTTTAATATAACCTTTATTAGTAAGGGTAACAACAATGTCTTCTATTGGAATTAAATCCTCATCATCAATTGAAGCAAGTGAATCAGCTGAAATTGCTGTTCTTCTTTCATCACCATATTGTTCAAGAATTTCTTTCATCATTTTGGTAATTCTTTCAATTTGTACTTCTTCATTATTTACTACAAGGTTATGATCTTTAATTTCTAGTTTTAAATTATCAATTTCTTTTAAAATATTATGTTGTTCAAGGCCGGTAAGTCTTTGAAATTGCATCGTTAAAATTGCTTTTGCTTGAATTTCACTTAATTTAAAAGTACTAATTAATTTTGTTGCGGCAGCATAATTATCTGGAGATTCTTTTAAAATTGCAATAAAAGCATCAACATTATCAAGGGCAATTTTTAGTCCCAATAAAATATGAATTCTTGCTTCTGCTTTTTTTAGAAGAAAAAAAGTTTTTCGAACAAGAATATCAAGTTGATGATCAATGTAGCAAACAAGAGCCTCTTTTAAAGAAAGCGTTCTTGGTCTTTCATTTACAAGGGCAACAAGATTAATTGGAAAATTAGATTGTAAAGGGGTAAGTTTAAAAAGCTTATTTAATTCCACTTCGGGAATAAAATTTCTTTTAAGTCTAATTACAATTCTAATTCCAAGCCGAGAAGATTCATCACGGATATCAGCAATTGAAGTAATTATTTTATTTTTTACAAGATCAGCAATTTTTAAAATTAGATTTGATTTATTTACCATAAAGGGAATTTCTGTAATTACAAATTTTCCAGCATTTTTAATTTCATCAAAACTTATTTCTACTTTTGAGCGGACAATAATTCGCCCTCTTCCAGTTTTATAAGCTGCAGGAATTTCATTTTTATTTACAATAATTCCTCCTGTTGGAAAATCAGGAGCACTAATATATTGCATTATTTCTAATAAATTTAAATCAGGATTATGTGCAAGGGCAATTGCTGCATTTAAAACCTCAGTAATATTATGTGGGGGAATTGAAGTTGCCATTCCAACTGCAATTCCAGTAGTTCCGTTTAATAGTAAATTAGGAATTTTAGCAGGAAGAACTTTTGGTTCGGTTTCACTATCATCATAGTTATTTTGAAAATCAACAGTATCTTTTTTGATGTCATCTAAAAGTAGAGTAGAAATTTTATGTAGTTTTGCTTCAGTGTACCGCATGGCTGCAGCACTATCACCGTCAACTGATCCAAAGTTTCCTTGTCCTCAAATTAGGGGATAACGCATGGAAAAAGGTTGAGCCATCCTTACAAGTGATTCATAAACTGCACTATCGCCATGGGGGTGATACTTCGCAATTACTTCTCCAACTGTTCTAGCAGATTTTTTAAAAGCTTTATTATGGGGTAAGTCAAGTTGGTCCATTGCATAAAGAATTCTACGATGAACTGGTTTTAAACCATCTCTTGCATCAGGAATTGCTCTCGAAACAATAACACTCATTGCATAATCAATAAAAGATGATTCCATCTCTTTAGTAATTGCAACTGATTTAATATTACGATTTTCTATTTTAGTTTCATTTTTATTATCCATCTTTTCTCCTACACATCTAATTTCGCAAACTTAGCATTTTTTGTAATAAAAATTCTTCTAGGTTCTACGACATCGCCCATTAAATTAGAAAAAACAAGATCAGCTCGCACTGCATCATCGATGTCAACTTTAAGTAATTTTCTATTTTCGGGGTCCATTGTTGTTTCTCAAAGTTGATGATCATTCATCTCTCCAAGTCCTTTATATCTTTGAATTGAATATTTCATGTCTTCACTAAGTAAATCTAAAAATTCTTCTCTTTCAGCTTCAGTATAAATATACTTTTCACTTTTTCCTTTGGTAATTTTAAAAAGGGGAGGGCAAGCAATATAAATGTGTCCTTCTTCAATTAATTTTTTAAAGTAGCGATAGAAAAAGGTTAAGAGCAAGGTTCTAATATGAGAACCATCGACATCAGCATCAGTCATGATAATTATTTTTCCATAACGTAATTTTTCAAGATTAATATCTTCACCAACTCCAACTCCAAAAGCAGTAATCATCGAAGTAATTTCATTGTTTGCAAATAGCTTATCAATTCTTGCTCGCTCAGCATTAATTACTTTTCCTCTTAAGGGAAGAATTGCTTGAATTTCACGGTCCCTTCCCATTTTTGCAGAACCTCCTGCTGAATCTCCTTCAACAATAAATAGTTCTGTTTCTTCGGCGTTTTTAGAAGCACAATCTGCAAGTTTTCCAGGAAGAGTAGAAAATTCTAAAACATCTTTTCTTCTTGTTTCTTCTTTTGCTTTATTTGCAGCATTTCTACTTCTTGCAGCAAGTTGAACTTTTGTTAAAATTTGTCCTGCTTGCATTGGATTTTCAAGTAAGTACTGTCCAAATTTATCTTTAAAGATTTTATAAACTATTTCTCTTACTTCATTATTTGCAAATTTTTGTTTAGTTTGTCCTTCATACATTGGATCTGGATGTTTTACAGAGATAACTGCAGTTAATCCTTCTTTAATATCTTCATGGGTAAAGTGTTGTCTTTCTTTTTCTGGAAGATATTTTTTTGCATAATCATTTATTGTTCAACTAGTTGCATTAAGAAACCCTTGCTCATGAGTTCCCCCTTCAGTTGTTGCAATATTATTTACAAATGAACGAATTTGAAATTGATAAGAAGTATTATATTGCATTGCAATTTCAACTTCAACATTATAATTATTATCTTTATCTTCTGCATAAATAATATCGGTGGTTATTTTTTCATTTTGTTGATTAATATCTGCAACAAAATCAACAATTCCCCCTTGAAATTCAAAATTAACATTATTTTCTTCATCAGTTTTATCAATAATATTAATTTTAAAACCTCTATTTAAATAAGCGGTTTCTTTTAATCTTTCAGTAATGATGTTTATATCTAGTTCATTAACCCCTTCATTAAAAAAAGAAAAATCAGGTAAAAAACTTACCTTTGTTCCTCTTTTTGTAGTTGGCCCAACTTCTTCAAGTTTAGTTCGTATTTCTCCACCCTCATCAAATCGAATAAAATATTCTTTTTCATCGCGGTAGACCGTAACTTCAAGTCATTCTGAAAGTGCATTAGTAACAGTTGCTCCAACCCCATGAAGTCCCCCAGAGACTTTATATCCAGAGTTTTCTCCTCCAAATTTTCCCCCTGCATGTAAAATTGTAAAAACAGTTTCAATTGCAGAAAGTCCTGTTTTTGGATGAATTTCTGGTGTAATTCCCCGTCCATTATCTTCAATAGTAATAGAACCATCTAAATTAAGAGTGACATCCATTCTTGTTGCAAAGCCAGCAAGAGCCTCATCGATTGCATTATCAGTTATCTCCCAAACTAAATGATGAAGTCCTTTATTATCCACGTTTCCAATATACATTCCTGGACGCATACGAACAGCTTCAAGTTCTTCAAGAACTTGAATTTGGTCAATTCCATATTTATTTGATTCTTTGTTTTTCATTTCTCTCCTCTATAAGTTAATTATTTCGATTTCATCTAAAAACATTGTTTTAATTTTATGCATTGAAGTTGTAGTTAAAAAAGCATTGATCTCTTTTTTAAGTAAAGTTTCAAGCAAAATATTTGAATGTTTAGCATCCAACTCAGAAAAAACATCATCAAGAAGTAAAGGAAAAAGTTGATTGTATTCCTTATTAATAATTTCTAAATAAGAAATTATTAAAAGTAAAATTACAATTCTAATTTCACCTTCAGAAGCAAATTTAAAATAATTAGTTTCTCCTTCTAAAATAATGTAATCATCTTTTGAGCATGTAATAGGATAAGGGGCATCTAAATTCTTTTTAATCTCTTTAATTATAACCATAGGCAAGTATTTAATTTTTAAATCTTTTTTTATAATTGCCTTAGTGTTTTTTTCAAAAGTTAGGTTAACTTTATTAATAAATAAAGTTCTATTTTCAATAATTTCTTTTTCAATATCTGCAAGATAATCTTTTGTTCCAACAATAATACTTCGTTCATTTGGCTTTTCTATTAAAGTCTGTAAAAGTAATTTTTTAAGTTTTATAAACTCTTGAAGTTGATAATGATAAATTTTAATATCTGTTGAAATAAGTTTATCAATTAATGCTTGCCTTGCTTTTTTATTGTTTTTAAAATCATTTATTAATTTTGAATCAATTACTAAAGGATTTATAATATTTCGAAGTTCTTTTGTCGAAATTGGAAGACCATTTAACTTTAATTCATTTGCTTTATCTTTATTAAGAATCCCACTTATTTTATAAATTATTCCATCATAAACAGTTATATTTTCAACATAAGAAGTAAGCTGATCTTTTTTAATTAAATCATTTTGTTCGTTAGTTTTAAAAGATTTTTTAAAAATAGAAAAATAAATTCCTTCAAGAATAGTGGTTTTTCCTGTTCCATTTTTTCCTTTAATAATAACAATTTTTTTATTAAAATTTAAATTAATTTGGAGATGATTTCGCAAATTTTGAGCACTAAAAAAGATTATCATTATGTAAATTGCCTACATATAAATTATACCTTGTATAGGGGATAGTTTTTAAAGAAAATAGACTTATTTGTAGTCTATTTTAGGAGTAATTTAGTTTTTAAAAAAATCATTTTTTCTAATTGAAAATAAATATTAATTAAGTTCTAAAAGGAAGAATTAATGATTTAAAATTATCATCATTCTGTCCATTAATTACAAAAGGTTCTTGAGAACTATTGAACTTAATTTCAACCATTTCATTGTCAATACTTTTTAAAGCTTCAATAATATATTTTGGTGAAAAAGAAATTTGAAAAATTTTTTCACCTTCAAAAGTAAAGTTCTTTGTATTCACACTTGCATAACCAATTTCTAGTTCTCTAGATTCAAAATTTAATTCTCCATTATTTATAATCAACTTAACAAGAAGGGAAGTAGAGGCTTTATTAGGATTTAAAATTGTTGTTCGATCTATTAGGTTAATTAATTCTCCTTTTTGAGTTAATAATTTAAATTTAAATTTTTGGGGGAAAACAGCTAAAAGATTAGGAAATTTTCCTTCAATTAAATTAGTTTGAACAATTGCATTTTGTGATTGAATAATTAATTTTTGATTAAAAAAAGTTAAGGTTAATTCATGTTTTTCATCAAAAATTTTTACTAATTCTTTTAAGGTTTTAATAGGGATAATTTTTTCAAAATTTTTTGCAGCTTTTGCTCTTGTTTTTGCAAAAGAAACTCGCACATTATCCGTTGCGAAAGCATTAAGAATTCCATTGTGATAAATAAGATTAACTCCTTGAAGAATTCTTCTTGAAGATTTTTCATTTCCTGCAACAATAACTTTTTGAATTAAATTTCGAAAATTAAAACTATCAATTTTCATTTCTAGACCTTGATCATATTTAAAAATTGCTCTTTCATATTTATCAGAATTTAGCAAATTTAATTCATATTCAGAATCTTGAGATTTAATTACCAAAATATTTTTATCTATAGTAATAAATTCAATATCTTCACTTTCAATTTTTTGAACTATTTCATTTAGCATTTTTGCTTTTACAAGGATTTTCCCTGGAGATATAATTTTTAAAACATTTAAATCTGTTTCTTCAACTTTAAAATCAAGAAAATCATTGCGGATTTGAAAAACTACTCGATTATCATAAACATCAATTGCAACACCATATAATTCTGGACGGTGAGCAATAGGAGGAATCGCTGGACCTAAATGTTTTAGATATTTTTTTAATATTTTTGTTTTAATTGTAAAATTCATTTTTGGTATTTTCTCCTTAAATAAATTATATTTCAAATATGAAAAAAGCAATAAAAATGTTAAATTTAGCTATTTTTATTTTGTTATATTATTTCCTATATTAATTAATATTTTATTTATTATTATTAGTAGCCTTAATTTGTTTAAAACCTCTAATTAACTAATAAAATAAAAATATTTTAAAATTATACTTGTGGAAAAACCTAGTTACAGTGTGTATAAAATAAATCAGTATTAAAATAGTAATATTTTAATATTTGTTAATTTCTAAGTTCATAATGATAAATTTAACTTTATAATATTAAAAAGATTAAAAATGATTAATAAAATTAATTTTAAAAATAAAATAATTCTTTGGTTTAAAGCCGATATTGCAAGATGAAATATTATTTTTTTAATTTTATTTACAATAATTTTAGTTTTGATTAATTTATTATTACAAACCATTGGAATTGCTCCAAATATTTATGAACCAGTTTCTAAAGGAGGAGGGAATATTTGACCAATATGATTAAGTTTATTTTCTGCTTTTTTTGGAATGTTAAATGTTTGTACATATTCATTAATGAAAATAAATGATTTAGTTAAAAGAAATCATTATAAAATATTTATTGTTTTTAATTCTTTAGCGGTAATTTCTTTAGCAATTATAAATTTTAAATTTGGATTATATATTCTTTGAATTGAAAATATTCTTTTCTTTTTCACTGGATGTTTTCAATATTATATGTGATTTATTAAAGATCATAAATTAAAAAAAGAAAAATTCATTTTTAAAAGATTTTCTTATAATGATCTTTACTTATTTGTTTTTGTTTTCTTTACAATTTTTCTCTTTATTTTTATAAGACTTTATTTTATGGAAAAAACCGGAAAACTAATTCCAGGAGGAACTCATGAAGGTCTTAATGGAACTTTAATTACTAATCATGTTCTTTATTATTATATAAGAGCAGTTATTGACCCTATTCTTGGAGCCGGAGGATTGCTAGGAGCTTTTATGATTGCAAAAAGAAAATTTCTTTCGGTTTATATTTATTGAGTAAGTAATTTTTTATTAATGTTAATGTGAGTTATTTTGTTGCTTATTTTTTTATTTCCTGCTACAAATACATTAGCACAAGATGAATCAATTACACTTTTAACTTCTTTAAATATGATTGTTTTATTTACTTTCTATTTTTTATCAAATTTTTTTAATTATTATAAATGAAAACCTAATTTAGAAGATACTTCTAAATTAAAAAAAGAAAATCAATATGATTTAGATAAATAATGATTCAAGTATATTTAGTTATTTTTTCTTATTTGTTAAATTTATTTGTATAGAAAATAGCTTTTTAATAGTTTTATAGGTCGTTTATTTATTGTAAAATTAAGATAATGGAGAAAAATGGAAACAAAAAAAGAAATTAATAATAAAAAAATAACAATTGTAGGAACAGGTGCTTTTGGAACTGCGATTGCTCAAAATTTAGTTTTAATTAATAAGGAGGTAATTCTTTATGGAATTGATCAAAAAGAAATTATTGATATTAATAAAAATCATAGAAATTCAAAATATTTTTCTAAACATTTATCAAAAAAAATAAAAGCAACTGATGATCCAATAATTGCCTTTAAAGATAGTGAAATTATCATTATGGGATTGCCTTCACATGTTATGGAACCTGTTCTTCGTAAGGTAATTATTCCGCAAATGAATAAGAAAGCTTATTTTATTAATTTATCAAAAGGATTTGATTATTTAAATGATCGATTACTTCATAAATTAATAAAAGATACGGTTCCGGAGGAATTTTTTATTGATGTTTTAAAATTATCTGGCCCTTCTTTTGCAATCGATCTAGTTTATAAACAACCAACTCAATTTGTTCTTGCTTGTCAAAATATTGAAGTAGCAGATTTACTTGCGAATATTTTTCGTTCAAAAAATGTAAAAGTCCTTCCTCACAATGATATTGTGGGAACAGAGTTAGTTTCAATTGTAAAAAATCCATATGCAGTTTTACTTGGGATTGTTGCTGGTCTTGGTTATAAAGAAAATGCACAGGCATTAATTTTTACACAAGTTTTAAAAGAGATAACTATGTTAATGAAAATTTTTAATAAAAATAAAACTGATATTATTTATACACCTGCAGGAATTGGTGATTTATATCTTACAGGTTCTTCTAAAAAATCAAGAAATTATTCTACTGGTTTTAGAATTGGAAGCGCAAATAAAGTAACTAAAAAAATTCTTTCAACTTTTACTACTGTTGAAGGTCTTAGATCAATTGAAGTAATTAGAAAAGCAAATTTAGATCAAAGTTATGATCCAGAACTTTTTGCTTTACTTTATGAAATTGTAATAAATAAACAACAACCTTCAAAAATAATTGGAAACTATTTTGAAGGGATAAAACTCTAATTATTTTTGTTATAAAAAATTATTTCTTCTCTAATTCTTAATTCATTTTTTTAAAGAAGAAAAGATGTTTTTTTAACTAATAATCTAATTATTTTTATTGGAAATGATTCTATAATATTTCTTTTATAATTTTTTTCTCATTTCTTTGCCTTTATATTTATACATCCAATAATTTTATCAATTTGTAGATAAAATTATAAATATCTATGTATATGTTGCTAAACTTATGTTAATAATTAACTTATAATTAGTATAAGTTACAGAATATTTTTATTCTTTAACAGTACCTGGTCGGAAATTCCGACCATTTTTTTTATTTAATTTTTAATAATTAGTTTTCTAAGTTCAAAAAGAGCAATATTAAGATCATTATTTTTATTGCGATCATTATCAATTTTTTTAATTGAATTCATAATTGTAGTATGATCTTTTCCAAAAAGTCTTCCTATTGTCAAGAGGTTCATATCTAAAATATTTCGACAAAAGTAAATTGCAATGTGTCTTGCAAGCATTACATCAGCTTTTCTTGTTTTGGACATGATAGATTCTTCAGGAATTCCATAATATTTACCAACTGATTGAATAATTCTTTTTGAGGTAACATGATGTTGTTTATTATACATTCCTTCAAAAATTTCTGTTAAATCTTCTAAAGTTACAACATCAACATCATCATTTGTAATTGTTCAAAGAATAATTCGATTTAGTGCTCCTTCAAGTTCTCGAACAGAAGAACCAAAGTTAACAGCGATAAATTCCAAGGCTGAATCTTCAAAATTATTCACATTAAAATCTTCTCTTAAACTAATTTTGTTTCTTAAGATTTTTTTTGCAGTATCGATGTCAGGGGGAAGAACAGAAAGTAAAAGTCCTGATTTAAAACGAGTAATAAAACGCGCTTCAAAATCTTTTAATTCTTCTGGATATTGATCTGAAGTAATTACAATTTGCTTTCCTTGTTCAATAAAATAAGAAAAAATTCCAAAAAAAATCTCTTTTACCTTGGGCATTGTTTGAATAAATTGAATGTCATCAATAAGGAGCATATCATAGTTAATATATTCATCCTTAATGTTTTCGATTTCTTCACCAGCCTTATGACTAACTGCTGCTTTTGTAACTAGAGAACCAAAATCTTTTGATTCAATGTATCTAATTGAATAATTAGGATTTTTAGTTTTGGTAAAATTTCCAATTCCATGGAGAAGATGAGTTTTACCAAGTCCACTTCCTCCATAAATAAAGAAAGGATTTCAGTTTTTTCCTGGTTTAATAGCAACAGACATGGCAGCAGTATAAAGCATTTTATTTGATTTAGAAGGAACAAAGGTTTCAAGAGAATATCTAGGGTTTAAAGAATCAGATTGAGATTTAAAAATAAAAAGTTCTTTTGTTGTTTCATCCTTTAATCATTTTTTTCAATCCTCATCTGTAAAGAAAGCAATTCCATAATTAGAAGAGGTAATTTGATTTACACCATCTTTAATTTGATTTGCAAATTCTGATTCTACAATGCTTTTTGCAAACTCTGTTTCAACAACTACCATTAAAGATTTTTCATCATCATTGATTTCTTTTAACTTTGAATTTCCAATAATTTGTTCAAAAGAAAAAACTTGATCTTCTTTAATAAGATTTTCTATAGTGTATTTAATTATGTTATTTCAAATATCATTTAATTTGATTGTTTCCATGGGATAATAATGATTATATACTTTTTCTATTTAATAAAATATTTTTCCACAAAAATAATTATAGGGTCTTTTTTCCTCTTTTTGTGGAAAACTATTGGACTTTTTCCACAAAAATAATAAGAAGTAAGCTATATTTAACTATATAATGTGGAAAACTATTTTACTTTGATTGTTAACTTGTTTAAAAGTGGAAGAAAATAATTCTATTTATTTTAATTATAAATATACAACTTTTAACTTTTTTTAAAAGTCTTATTTTATATTAAATATTTCTTTTTTTCTATATATAATTAATATTGACTATGTATTTCTTATCAAAACAATAGTTATAATATAAAAATTAAAGGAGGACCGATGGCAACTAAAAGAACATTTCAACCAAATAAAAGAAAAAGAGTTAAAACTCATGGTTTCAGAGAAAGAATGTCTTCAAAAGATGGAAGAAAAGTCTTAGCAAGAAGAAGAGCACGCGGAAGAGAAAAATTAACTGTGTCTTCTGAAAAACACACAAGATAAAAACAATTTATTTATGAAAAAAATTTATTCATTAGCATCACCTCAACATTTTGATTATGTGTTAAATAAAGGAAAAAAAATAAGATCAAAATATTTTTTAATTTCCTTTATTAATGATAAAGATTTTCAAGTTGGAATTTCCATTCCTAAAAAATTAGGTAATGCTGTTTTTAGAAATAAACAAAAAAGACAAGTAAGAAATATAATTGATAGTTCAAATATTTATCACCATCATTTACATTTTGTGGTTATTGTAAAAAGACCCTTTACTGATTTAAATTTTGAACAAAAAACTAAGATATTCAATCAAGAATTTAAAAAAATAATTTAATGGCACAACAAAGCAACAATAAAAGTAGTAATCATTCATTTTATCGTGAAGCAAAAAAATCATTCTATGGGAGTGAAGGTTTTTCTAAGGAAAAAAGTTGAAAATTAACTAAGAAATTTACCAAATGAGCCCTTTACGGGTTTTTAACTATTACTACCCTTTGGGGCTGTGTTAATGAATTTATTATTAAAACAGGAAATCAAATTGGAACTGGAGTAGAGTTTTATTCTAGTTCAAGTGAGGTTTTACCAAATATTTTTGCATCAGAAACTGAAATGATTTGGGAAGCTACTGGACAACAAGATGAACAAGATTATATTGATGCAGGGAAAACACCTTATGGTTCTGGAGAAGATAATGCAGTGCAAGAATGAGAAGGAACAGAATTAAAACCATTTGATATTGTATCTATTAATCCTAATTATGGAAAAGAAGATTTAGATGACGATGATACTACTACCGATACCGAAAACTTAATTATTCCAATTAGTGAAAGTAGCAATAATGGACAACTTGCTAATCCTTATGAATATGGAATGTATAATCTTTCTCAATTAAATGAGAATAAAGTAGAAGCAACTATAGATGGTAGTGAAAATGTTGAATCTTTATATACTGATTCTTCTGTATTTCCTGATGGTTTAGAAACAAAGGCTGATGAAACAAAAGAACAAAAGGCTATTAATACTTGATCTCTTTTTTATGTTGATAGATTAGAAACTGGAAATCTTTTTGTTCCTGATTCTAGTGATTTAGGAGCACTTAGATCTGATACAAAAACTATTGATGGAAAAACAACCTTTGTAGATTCAAGAACTGATAAATATTTTAATGTTTCTTTGCCAGATTCAACTGATGATGTTCCAACTCCAGAACCTAAAATTACTACTAAAATGGGGTGATATGCAGAACCTATGAATCTAGATTCAAAGGATCCTAAAAATGAAGGATGAAAAATTGTGGCAGATACCACAGTAACTCATCCTTCTATAATGCTTCAACCTGAATTTAAAAAAGATGAAGATGGTAAATTAACTGCTGAGGTAGAAACAAAAGTATCTGCTACAGATATTAATACTTTTGCAACAAAAACTGCAATTAGTATTGTAAATGAAGTTGCTTATTATGTGGGGGAAGAAGTTGCAATAAATGATACAATTGGATATTTCTTAGGTATGTTAGATAAAAATGGTAAGCCTATTGATGGTGGTGTTCCTATGCTACAAATTAAAGAAATTAGTGGAGGAACTAAAACTGAGAAAACAACTTATCAAGGATTTTATGATTCTGTTTCTAATAGTGAAGATGGAAATATTGATAAATATTTAACTATTGGTGATATTGCAAAAATTAGTACTTTTAATTATATGACTCAAAATGCCATAAATAATGATGTTGAGGTTGATGAATATTATGACATAAAAGCACTAGAACGCATTGACATATTAGAACCTAAGTATAGTGCTGATTATAATGAATTATTAACTTCAAAAGCAGCAACAGATAATGGTGGCAAAGTTCATAACGGACAAGCTTATTTTATATCTTCTGTTACTTCTAAAAATCCAACAATTCCTACTTATGATGCTCTTTATACAATGCAACATTTAAGACCAAGTGGTTGAAGTGTTGATAAAGATAAATTAAGAAAAAGTAAAAAATTAAATGATATTTATGTTGATCCACTTGCTCAACTTGCAGGTTGAGGATTATTAGATAAAAACGGAAATTTACAAGTAGTTGCAAATGATGCAAATACTAAACAGTATTATATTATTCAACAAGTTTATAATGATCCAAATGCTTATTTTTATAATGAGGTGGGTGATTATATTTATGGTACTAGTTCTTATGATGGGACATTTTATGGAGAACTTAATGAATATGGAACAGAGCCTAATGAAATAGGTTATTATGATGCTGTTGAACCACTTTTTGCAATGCAACGAACTGATGATTGGTCATCAGATCAAGGAGTAAGTATTAATTCTTCTGCTGATGATGAAAAAATTGATGAAAATTTTGATCAAATGATCAATAATTATGCAAATGGGACCACAACAGATACGTATAAATCTTATTATGAATCTACTTTAATTACAAAAATTTATACAGAAGATGGAGTTTCTAATAAAGAAGGAATTAAGCAAAAAGGATATCAAATTGCTTATGCTACTCCAATTGCAGGAATTGAAACAAATACTCAAGTAGGTGTTAAAAGTCCTGATTATAAAGATGATCCAGATGAAGTTAACAGGGGAACAACAACTCCTGTTGCTTGAACAAACGATCCAATAGATAAAACAACTCTTGATAGTTCTTTATATAATTCTGGAAGTAAAGGAATTGATGAAGGAAATACATCTCGGGGTATTTTTGCTGGTTGAAGTGATTGAGGTTGAGCTTGGAATATTAAATTTGGACCACTTTATGGTTTATTCCTCTTCCCAATTTCCCAAATAGCTCTTTTTGTTCAACATGTAATTTTTCCATATCATGTTTTTGGAGCATGGGGTGTTCTTCTTGGGGTGTTCTTTATTGTTTTCTTCCTTCGGGGAGTTGGATCACTAATGTCCTTTAAATCAACTTCAAATCAACAAAAAATGCAAGAAGTGCAGGTTGAGGTTGCAAAAATCAATGCTAAGTATGAAAAATACGGGGATAATAAGCAGATGAAGCAGCGGAAACAGATGGAAGTAATGGCTCTTTATCGGAAAAAGGAAATAAATCCGCTTGGCTCGTTTGGAACAATTTTTATTACAATGCCAATCTTTATTTCAATGTGAATTTTAATTTCGGCAATTCCTGTTTATAAAATTGCTGCAATTGGAAAATTCTCCTTCTCTGTTTCTGCCCTTTCTGGAATCTTTAGTTCATTATTTATTTTATATATACTAGTAGGATTTTCTGTTGGTTTAATGCAAGGTCTTTCAGCAAAACTTCCTGGCTGACTTGCCCAAAAAAGAAAAGGAATAAAACAAGTTACTGAAGCAGAAAAAAAAGCTGCTAAAAAACAAAATAAAACTCAAAATATTATGGTTGGAGTTTTCATTGTTATTGGACTTACCGTTCCAGTTCTTCTGGCTTTCTATTGAATTTCTTCGGCAATATTTACAATTTGTTTGGAACTTGGAAGGCATGAATATCAACTTAAAAAAGGTAAAAAAATTAAATTAGAAAAATAATTTAATTATTTAGAAAAATCTTCAATTTATAATTGAGGATTTTTTTATTAAAAATTTATAATTAATTCAAGATGACAAATATTTGAATTTCTATAACAGTGCTTATTTTTACAATTATTTTAATTACTTTATTTTTTATTTGGTATTTTATTAATACTAAAAAATATGGTGGAGGTTTTTTTCTTGGACTTACTACTTTAAAAGAATTTAATAAAGAAAATAAAGTTCAAAAACAAAAAAGAAAAGAAGGAAAATTAACTAAAAAAGAAAATTTAGTTGAAAAAGAAAAATTTCTTCAAGCAGAACTTAAAGAAATTCAAGAAATAATTATTAATAGTTCTGATGATAAAAAATAATTTCTTTTTTAACAGTATTATAAATTTTCAAATGGATTTCCAAATGGATTTCAAGGTAATGCAATACCTAAAGTAAATATAATAATAGCTAATCCACAAATTACTAACATTAAACCCATAAGAATAGTAACCACTAAAACATTTTGGTAAGCTAATTTTTTTGCATTAAACATTCCAAGACCTTTTACTTTTTCATTAAATTCTTTATCTCTACTTTTATTTGCAAAAAATCATCAACAAAGACAAAACCCTATAATAATAAAAAAGGATCCCATTAATATTCCGATAATAATTCCAGTAGTACTATCCACAATTTCCTTTATTCTTTATATTTATAACTTAAAATTTAATTTTTTCTATTTCTAATTTAAATTTGAATATATAACTATAATTTCAATAAAAAATATCAATAATTCTCTTATATTTTATAGTTAAATTATACTTATATACAAATTTTTTAATTATTTTGAAATTTTTATATAAAGTAAAATAATTTAGGTGTTCTTAATAGTTGTTTGTTTTAACAAATTGTTTTTAAGAATCATATATAGAAAATAATTTTTTTAATATAGATTTTAAAAGAAAAAAAATAAAAAGAAAGGAAAAACGAATAGTGAATACTAATTTAGATGCTAATGTTACGAAAGTAACAGATAAAAGTGCATGAAAACAATATGGTAATAGAGCATTTAATTGACTTCAAAAGTTTGCTAAATCATTAATTATTCCAATATGTATTCTTCCATTTGCTGCTTTAATAAATAGGGTAGGGAACTTGTTAATGGCTCCTAATGCTATACCACTTAATTCAGCAGAAGTTATTGGAAATTGAACATGATTATGATGAATCGGATTCTTTATGGCAACTCCTGGAGCGGTTATCTTTACTTGATTACCTTTGTTCTTTGCTTTAAGTATAGGGTTTGGAATGTCAGATGACTATCGGGGGGAAGCTGCGCTATCAGCATCTGTCGGATGGGTAGGAATGACTGCCATTAATGGAGATGGTGGTTTACCAATGTTATTTTATTCTAATGCCTTAACTTATACACCGGGTGATGTGTATGGCATGTTTGGTAATTTAAACATGCAAGATCCATCACAAGTAGTAGTTATGTATGCTTGAATGCATGCACTTGCCGGTGTTTCTATAACATATAAAGGAGATTTAATTGGGGAATGACTTAATAATCCTGCTTTAACTGAATTAGAAATTACAATTACCGCAGCTCCCACTTCTGATTTAAGTCCATTAGAAGAACTAGCTTCATATGAAGCTAGTTATACAGGAACATTTGCTGGTCAAGATATTGATGGAGATGTTGGGAAGGGAGCAAATGATGATTTTGGTTATACAATTGATGGTGCCTTAACTAGATTATTATATTTTCCTGGTGGAATGGAATCTGTCTTTAAATTAAATGATGACGGAGCTGTAATTTCAACAGTTTCGATTACAGGAATGAACGGTAAAGTATTTGATGTTCAATTATATTCAGCAACTGGTGCTTACATGTTTGATACAAATGTGTTTGGCGGGATTGTTGCTGGACTTGTAGTTGCATGATTATATAACAATTATCGTGAAGTTGCAATTCCTCAATCTCTTGCCTTCTTTGGAGGAAGAAGATTTATTCCTATGCTTGCTATGACATCAGTTTGGGTAGTGGGATTTATTTTTGCTGTAATATGGCCATGAGGTCAATATATTTTAATTTCAATTGGACAATGAGTTGGTTCTGCAGAAACAGGATGACATGCTGATGCAGGATTTTTTGTTTATGGAATATTTAATAGATTATGTCAACCATTAGGTTTACATCATATTATTAATACATTCTTATGATTCCAACTACCAGTTGTTGGACATTCATTGCAACAATATAATGCTGCAGCAGAAAATACTGTTCTTTGATCAGAAGAATTTTATGCTGCTTTAAATGCAACACCAATTTATATTGTCTCTGGAGATATTCCTGCATTTCAAGCTGGAATTATTGGATCAGGAACTTTCCAAGCTGGTTACTTCCCACTATTTATAGGGGGATTACCTGGAGCAGCAGCAGCAATGTACTATGCAGCTCCTAAAGATCAACGGAAAGAAGTACTAACATATATGGGGGGAGTAGCTTTTGTATCTTTCCTAACAGGAATAGATGAACCATTGGTATTTGCCTTTATCTTTGTTTCGCCTGCACTATATTTAATGAACTGTGTATTTACAGCATTCTTTGGAACAATTGTAACTGCAATGGGTATTAGTCTAGGATTTGGATTCTCAGCTGGAATGATTGATTATACAATTTCATTCTGACTAAGTTGACAAATGGCAGCATATGCACCAATTCCATGACTTGCTAATCCACTATGGATTTTCCCAATTGCTTTCGTGATGTTCTGAGTATATCTTGGTAGCTTTTATTTAGTGATAGTTGGTATGAATGTACCAACACCAGGAAGAGATTCTGGGGAAGAAAATACAGAAGCAGCAGCAAGAATTGCAGCCTTTAGAGGGGAAGAGGAAACTATTCCTGATGAAGGTGTAGAACCTGTTAAAGCTAAAGACAAAAAAGTTAAAGGTAAAAAAAGTGGAAAACCTTCAAAAGAAGAGAAATATGATAGTATGGCAAAAGCAGTATTTGAACAAATATACATGCAAGACAACTTGATTAATTTCGATAATTGTACTTCAAGATTTAGACTAATAGTAAAGAATAATCGAGAAGAACACATTGATGATAAAGCACTTAAAGAAGCTGGGTTCTTTACAATTTTAAGAATGGGCGATGGAGCAATACATTTAATTGTTGGAACAGATGTTGAAAATGTTTCAAATAGAGTTCGTAATTTAATAAAAGATTATGAAAGTAATAATCCATCAAAAATGTTACCTACTAAATAAATATTTGAGATGTTTTCTATAAAGATTATATAATTATTATTATTATTATTATTAAAACTAAATGCAAAGGAATTTTAAATATGAAAAAGAAAATCTATATTTTTAATGGATGAGAAGATTCATCAAAATGAATTGCTGATTATTTCATTAATTATGTTAAAAAACATCCGCAAGCTAATTTAGGATTTGCAACAGGGATTTCTCCACTTGGAGTTTATGACCTGATAAAAAAAGATCACAAGGAAAATAATACAGATTGATCAGGGATTAAAAGTTTTAATCTTGATGAATTTGTTGGGGTGCCACTAGATCACAAAGAATCATTCCGTCACCAAATGGATACGAATCTCTTTAGTGGAATAAATCTAAAAGAAGAAAATATCTTCATTCCAGATGGTCTAAGTGCTCATCCTTGCGAAGAAGCGAAAGTTTACGAAGCAAAAATTAATCAAGCTGGAGGGATTGATTTGCAATATATTAGTTTAGGAGTTAATGGTCACATGGCTTATAATGAACCAGGAACACCATTAGATTCCCTAACTCATGTTGCAACTTTAAATTCAAAAACTAGAGATGTTCTTGTTGACCAAAAAAAATTTGCTTCTCTAGATGAAACTCCTACTCAAGCAATTACAGTTGGAGTTCAAACAATTATGAATTTTAAACAAATGTTTATGATTGCAATTGGAGAAAATAAACGTGTTCCTGCAAAACTAATGCTTGAAGGACCGGTTAGTTCTGATGTACCTTCTTCAAAATTACAAGATCATTTTAATACAATTTTTATCCTTGATAGTGCTGCAGCTGCTGATCTTGATTTAAATAAATTTGAAGTCACTGACTTTAGGGGTTAATGAGAATGATTCTTGAAGGTTATAGTAAACAAAATAAACCAATTAAAGTTACCATTAAGGGTGAAAAAATAATTAAAGTAGAAGAAATTGCTTCTACAAAGAAAAACCATTATATTCTTCCTGGTTTTATTGATATTCACACCCATGGAGGATATGGAACAGATTTTATGGATGCTACTGTTGAACAAACAACTAAGTATCTTAAAAATCTTCCAAAAGAAGGAACAACTTCAATTTATCACACTTCAGTTACAGATACTGATGAGCATGTTGAGTTAGCATTAAAAAATGCAATTCAATTTATTGAAAATCCTCCTCAACAAATGACTAGAATTTTAGGAATTCATCTTGAAGGAGTTTATATTAATCCAAAACAAAGAGGAGCTCATGACCCAAAATTAATGCGCCCTTTAAGTGTTAAGGAAATTGATCATTTACTTGAGGTTTCTGATGATCATATTAAATTAGTTACTTATGCTCCTGAACTTGTTTCTACTAAAGTAACAAAATATTTACAAGATAAAGGAATTATTGCTTCAGCAGGACACACCATGGCTGATTATGAAACCTTGAATCTTCATGCCAAATATGGTTTAAATAAATTAACTCATTTATTTAATGCCATGCTTCCTCCATTAAATAAAAGAGAATCTGGAGCTAGTTTAGCATCTTTTTTAACTCCTGGAATTTATAGTGAACTTATTGCTGATGGAGTTCATGTTACTGCTGAAGCAATAATGCTTGCTTATAAAAATGTTCCAAAAGATAAAATGCTTTTAATTACTGATTCTACAAGTCCAAAAGGAATGCCTGATGGGGATAATTATAAACTTGCAGGATTAAAAATTATTAAAAAAGGAAATACAATTTTTCTTGAAGATATGAAATCAATTGCTGGATCAATTTCTGATATGATTGGAAACTTTAGAAATTATCTAAAATTTACTGGAGCTACTATTGAAGAGGTATCTGATGCCACTTCCTTAAATCAGGCAATTTTAATGGGACTTGATCATAAATTAGGAAAAATTGCCCCTAATTATGATGCGGATATTTTAGTTTTAAATAGAGATACACTCGAAGTTGAACAAACAATTACTTTGGGAATAATAGCTTATAAAAATTAAAAAAAAATTTTAAAAAACAGGAAGCAATTCCTGTTTTTTCTTTTTTAATATTAACACTATAATTAAATATAATGGAAACAATTTATTCACTTGTTACCTTACCTATAAATCAAAATGTTGCCATCATTCGAATTTCTGGACCGGAAACATTTTTTGTTGTGCAAAAAATGTTTAAAAATAAAATTAACCTTAAGGAAAATTTTGTTCAATATCAAAAAATATATACTACAAATGATGAATACATTGATGAAGGGCTTGTGCTTTCTTTTGTGGGTCCAAATTCTTTTACTGGAGAAGATGTTGTTGAACTTCAATTTCATGGTTCTCTTTTTGTTATTGAGCAAATTATTAGTATGCTTACTAGGTTTAATCTTAGACAAGCTGAACCTGGCGAATTCATGAAACAAGCTTTTATGAATAACAAAATGGATTTAAGTCAAACCGAGGCAGTTAATACTTTAATTCTTACTCAAAATAAAGATCTTGCAAAACTAGCAACAGCAAATATTAATGGAAAAGAATCAAAAGTAATTCATAAAGTTGTAAAAAAACTTGGAGAAGTGCTTGCAAATATCGAAATCTTAATTGATTATCCAGAAAATGAAGATTTACCTGCTTATAATTTAACTTTAATTAATAAGAATTTGAAAATATATATTACTCAATTTACTAAAATGATTGATGATTCAAAAAGACTTATTAAAGTTTCTGGGGGAATAAAAGTTGCTCTTGTTGGAAAACCTAATGTTGGAAAATCAACTTTATTAAATGCTCTTTTAAAAGAAGATCGGGCAATTGTTTCTCCCGTTGCCGGAACAACAAGAGATGTAATTGAAAAAGATTTATATCTTAATGGAATACAATTAACTCTTCAAGATACCGCTGGGATTAGAAAAGCAATAGATGAAATTGAAAAAGAAGGAATTAATCGAACAAATAAAACAATTAAGGAAGCAGATATTGTAATTAAACTTCTTGATGGAGAAAAGGGTTTAAAAAAAGAACTAGCATCATTAAATTACATTAATAAATTAAATCCAAATATTATTGATGTAATTACTAAGGGTGATTTAAAACTTCATCAAGGTTTTATTACAATTAGTGCTTTGAGAAATAATCTTTCTGAATTACTTGATGCTTTAGAATTAAATATTAAAACCAACTTTTTTGATATTAATTTAAATAATAATTCTCTTCTTGTAACACAAAATCAAATTGATAAATTTAGTGAAGCCCTAGGTCATCTTCAAGCATGTTCGGACATGATTAGTGCAGGGCATAGTGCAGACATCATTATGTTTGAATTAGAACAAACTCTTAAAGTTATTGGAAAAATTATTGGACTTGAAGTTGATCAAGATTATATTACTAATCTTTTTGCTTCATTTTGTGTCGGAAAGTAATTACTAATTTTTTACTAATTTTCACTCCTATTTTAATAATAAAAATCCTTATTCTTATAGACAATTATTTATTTTTTAATAATTATTTCTTTTTTAAAAAAAGAAAATTATTTTGATATAATTTTAATAAATTTTAGAAAAAATTATCCTATTTTATGAACTAAAACTATTAAATTAATTATATTAAAATATAAATGCAATATATATACATATATAAGATATAGTATATATATTTATTTTATATAAAAAATAAAGGTGGTTTAAATGGCAGTGAATATAAATATTTCACAGCAGAAAGAAGAGTTGCAAAAGCAGCAAACCAATTCGATCTTAGAATTGCGAAATATTACGAAAACCTTTCTAAATGGAAAAATTATTGCAAATAATAATATTTCCCTGAATTTCACCCGCAACGAAATTCATGCCTTAGTAGGTGAAAATGGATCTGGAAAAACAACTTTAATGAATATTATCTTTGGACTTTATAAAGAGGACGAAGGTGATATTTTATTAAATGGTAAAAAAGTTGATATGTATAGTTCTGGGGCTGCAAGAAAATATAAAATCGGAATGGTTCATCAACATTTTCATCTTGTGGATGAATTTAGTGTTTTGCAAAATATTATTTTAGGTCAAGAACAACCTGAAATTGAATCTGAATATGTTGAAAGAACTTTAAAAATAATGCAAGATGCTCATAAAGATTATGATGAGTTAAAAGCAAAAAATGATTATTCTTTAGAAATAAGAAAAGAATTAGATACACTAGAAGTTCTTTTATTTAAGAAAAAACAATTCCAAGTAAAACTTGAAGAAAAAGTTGAACAAATTGTTTTAGATATTAAAAAAGAAAAAAATCTCTTTAATAAAAATAAGCAATTAAAACTTATTGAACTAGAAGATAAGCTAGAGAATGTTTCAACTGAAGAGAAAAAAGCAAAAATATTGCCAAAAATTAATTCTCTTAAGTTGGAAGATGAACCAAGAATTATTGATGATCTTAAATTAAAAAGAGATAAGTTAATACAAGAAAAAGATAATTTAAGTGAACAAATTATTCAGGATAATTTTACTCTAAATGAAAAATTTAGAAATAATCCAAAAGAAGCTGAAGTTATTCAAGCTAAAGTTGATTATTTAAGAGCAAAAACAGAAGTTCAATCACAACTAATTATTAAAAAAGGAATTATTTCTTATGCTAATGCTAGAAAAAGATTCGATTGAATTTGTGAACAATATAATATTGAATTAAATCCAAAAGTTAAGGTTTCAACTTTACCAGTTGGAAAACGACAAATGGTAGAAATTTTAAAAATCCTTTGGGAACCAAAGGATATTTTAGTTTTTGATGAACCAACTGCAACCCTTTCAGTAAATGAAATTGTTGCTTTAATGAAAACAATTAAAGCCTTAAAAAAAGAAGGAAAAACAATTATTTTTATTTCGCATAAATTGCAAGAAGTAAAAGAAATTGCTGATCGTGTTTCTATTCTTCGTAAAGGAATTTTGATGGGAACTCACCAAAATAATAAAACTTTAAATCTTTCTATGATTGCAAAAGAAATGATTGGGAAAAATATTCAACTTAATTATCCAAAAAGGACCATTGTTAAAAAACCAATTTTTAAAGTGGAAAATCTTACTTATGAAACCGAAAAAGGTTTTATGGCTATAAGAGATATAAATTTTGAAATTAATGAAGGAGAAATTTTTGGGCTTGCTGGAATTGAAGGAAATGGACAAGAAGAAGTAATTAAAATTGTAACTGGATTAAAAGCTCCAACAGTGGGAAAAATTATTTTTAAAGATGAAATTTTAGCTTCTGCAAGTGGGTTTTTAAAAGATTTTATGCCTATAAGAACAAGAAATAAATTCATTTCTCATATTCCAATTGATCGTGAAAGACATGGAATGGTTTCTGAAAGAGATCTTAATTTTAATGCAATTATTTCAACTTATGAAACTCCAGAAATTTCTAGTTGGTGAATGTCAAAAAAAGATCTTGTTGCAAAAGAAGCTTTAGCATTAAATGCTTCTGAACTTTCTAATTTAAAACAAAGTTATAAACAAGCAAAAAGTGCAAATGATCTTCGAGCAATGAAACTTATTGAAAAAAATATTGCAGTTTTAAAGAAAAAACAAATTTCATTTATTCGTCATTTACCAGGAAAATCGCTTACAATTGATTATAAATCAGTTGATAAGATTACTTCTACAATTATTAAAGAAGGAAATATTGATGGTGCTTATGAAAATTCTATTCCGATTAGAAATCTTTCAGGAGGAAATCAACAAAAATTTGTTGTTCAAAGAGAATTAGCAAAAGATCATAAATTGCTTGTTGCAGGTCATCCCACAAGAGGTCTTGATATTAGTGCAATTGATCATATTTATACTAGTATGATAAAAAACTCTTTTGGAAAAGCAACTCTTTTGTATTCGCTTGAAATTAATGAATTAATGGCTGTTTGTGATCGAATGGCGATTATGTATAAAGGTAAAATTGTAGATATTATAGATCCAAAACAAACTTCATGAGATGTAGTTTCAAAAATGATGATAGGAGAAATATAATTGTGACAATAGAAAATGATTTTGCAAAAATCAAAGTAACAAGTAAAAAAGGTGAGCAACCGAATAAACCATTTGTTTCTGAACAAGGAATGTGATCAATTTTAATTGTAATTGGAGTAATTTTATTTACAATGCTTTTGGTAGCGATAATTGGAAGTAGTTCATTTGTTTTATTTATTAATTATTTATTTTTAACTCCAGTAACCTCTTTGGCAAATTTTGGAGACTTTATTGGTGAATTAGCTTGATTAATTATTGTTGGGCTATCATTAATGGTTTCATTTAGGGTAGGAGTATTTAATATTGGGGTTTTCTCCCAATTTATTGGTGGGGCAATATGTGGTTATACAGTTGCACTTGCTTTTGAAGGACCCGGATGAATTGGGGTCCTTCTTGTTTTTTTAGTGGCAATTATGGCAGGAGCATTCATCGGATGAATAATTGCTAAGTTTAAAACTGTTTTTGGAATTCATGAAGTTCTTACTTCAATTATGTTTAACTGAATAATGTTATACTTAGTAACATTTTTAGTTAGTCCAGGAGGATCAATTACCTTTTTTACTCTTGAAGGAGAAATTGCTCCACAAATAATTACCCAAAATAAATTAACATGAACTTGAGCAAATAACCTTTTTAATTCTACTTATCTTAATTATGGGGTTCCAATTGCAATTATTTTAGTTATTGTTTTTTGGTTTATGTATAAAAAAACAATATGAGGCTACAAACAAGATATTTTGGGTTCAAATATTAGTGTTGGTGATTATGTGGGAATTAATAAAAATAGGGAATGAGAAAAATCAATTGCAATTTCTGGAGCCCTTGCGGGACTTGCGGGTGTTATTTATTATTTAACTTTTAAAGGCAATGTAGCTATTCTTGTTAGTAATGATTTACCAGTTGAAGCTTTTTTAGGAATTACTATTGCTCTTCTTGGTTTTTGTAATCCAATTGGAGTTCTTTTTTCTTCAATTTTAATTGCTTATTTAACTAGTTCGCAAGAAATGATTTTTGGAATATTTTCCATTGATATTGTGGGATTTATTTTAGCACTACTTATTTTTCTTTTATCAATGATTAATTTTCTTATGATTGTTAGACCACAAGAAAAATATTTTAAGAAAAATATTGATAATATCCCTTGAATTGAACATGAATTAGATGTCGCCCACATGTCAAGATATATAGCTTTAATTGAAGATAATTTAAATTATGATACTTATGATATTAGTGAAGCAAGAGCTTACATTAGATATTATGATAAACAAATTGAAGAAACAAAACAACAATTTATTAATGAATTAGAAAATAAACTTATAGATAAAGAAAAATTAAAATTATTAGAAGTAAAAAAAGATAAAAAAATTAATAAATTTGAAAAAGTAAAAAGTAAAGAAGAAATAAGAATTAAAGTCATTTCACAAAAATTACTTAAAAAAAATGAAGAACTATTTAAAAAACATAAACAATTTTTATGAAATCAAGAAGAAAAAATAGTTTCCAAATTATTTAAAGAAATTGAAATATTAGAAAATAATAAAAATAAAGGCCAATTAAAAATTACAGATATTTCTAAAAGATTAATTGAAAAAAATAAACAACCTAAATTGAATAATGATGCAAAAATAACTTCTCAATTGCTTCAAGAAATAGAAATATTAAAAAATGATCAAAATAATGAACAATTAAAAGTTTTAAATGTTTCCGAAAAATTAATTTTAAAAAATGATGAATTATATAAAGGACATAAAAATTTTTTAGTAGAACAAGAAGAAAAATTTATTTTACAATTAGTAGAAGAAATTGAACAACTTAAAAATGAAATAAATAATAAATATAAAGAAGTAGAAAATATTTCTCAAGAATTAGTTAAAAAAAAGCAAATGAGTTTAGTTGAAAAAGATGAAAAATTTAATTCTAAATTACTTGAAGAAATTAAAAAATTAGAAATTAAAAAAGATAAAAAACAAATTGAAATTGAAATTCTTTCTAAAAAATTAACTAAAAAACAACAACAATTTTTATTTAAAAAGGAAGAAAAGAAAGTTTCTAATCTAATTAAGGAGGATGAATAATGGATTTACTTTTAATATTTTTAGCATTATTTGCAACCTTTATGTTTGCTTCTTTAGGAGCACTAGTTTCAGAAAAATCTGGAATAGTTAATATTTCTATTGAAGGGGGAATGATTTTAGGGGGAAGTTCTTATTTAATATTTTTGCAAACTTTTGCTAATATGGCAATTTTCTCTGGTAATCTTCTTCCAATTTTTATAGCATTAATTTTTACTATATTTATTTTAATGATTTGAAATATGGCCTTGGGATTTGCAACAATTACAATGCTTGGAGATCATATAATTGCAGGAACTGCACTTAATTTATTAGCACCTGTTTTAGCAATCGCAGCGGGTTCTATACTTTATGGAAAAACTTCTGCTTGGCCAACATTAATTGATATCATTAATAAAACTAGTGGAGCAGATGCAGGTTGATCAACCTTAAATCAATGAGAATATTTGGGAATAATTTTAATTTTACTAGTTATTAGTTTTGCTGTAATTTCCTTCCTTCTTTATTTTTCAAAATGAGGTCTAAGATTAAAAGCAACAGGTGAAAATCCTTATGCAGTAGAAACAGCGGGAGTTTCTGTAAATAAAACAAGATATGGCGCTTTATTAATTGTTGGAGTACTTACTGCATTAAGTTCAATGGCTGTTGTTTTAGTTTTTTCAAGTGAACATCTTATTGTAACGGTTAGAGGACTTGGATATATTTCATTTGGAATTTTAATTTTTGGAAGTTGAAGAATTAAAGGAATAACTTTTGGATCATTTATTATTGCAATAGTTATGGTTTTTGCACTTCAATGAACATTTATTAAATTTATTAAATTACCAGATAATTTACAAAATATCATGTATATGATTCCATTTATTTTACCATTAATATTCTTAATGATTTTTAAAGCTAAAGCTGGTCCATCAGCAGCTGGGAAACCCTTTAAAAAGGATTTAAGAGAATAAAAAGATCGTAGAAAGAAAGAGAACAACAAAAGGAGTAATATGAAAAGAAAAAATAAACAAGCTATGAACTTTAGTATCATCGGTCTTCTTGCTTTAGCTATAGGAGGAGGGACATCTTATATGGCTTTTGGAGGTACAAATGGAAATAAGACAAATATTGCCTTTGTATCTAATAATGGAAAAGTTTGAGATGATGGAAGTTTTATGACTGGAGCCCATAATGGGATTACAGAATATACCGATAATGTTGGTCATGCAAGACTTAAAACTGATACTTCAGGAGAATATGATGAAAGTGGAGTTGCATATATAGAACCAACTCAAAAAGCACTTAATGCTGGAAATGATATGGTTGTTTCTGCGGGATTTAATTATGCACCTGCAATTACAGGTCAACAACAATTTGATCCTAATGGTGATCCTATATTAGAAAATGGTAAACCAGTATATGATTGGGAACAAGGGATATTTGGAGCACCTATTTCTGGAACTAATCAATCAACAAATTGGGGTGATCGAACAGTTGTCCTTGCAGATGATAATCCCTCAACAGGACTTGCTTCTATTTATTCAAATGCTATTTCAATTAATTATAAATCTGAAGGTGGAGGACTTATTGCTGGAGCTGCTGCTGCAATGTATTCTACTGCAGTGCAAATAGTTTCTCCTGTTACTGAAGATAATTTAACAAATGTAGTGGTTCCTTATGGTGGATTTGCAATTGATGCAGTTTATGATTTTATGTCTGGTTTTGAACAAGGTGTAAATTGATATAATTATGCAATTTTAGGATATACTCCCTATAATCATGATGAATCTCCAATTACAAAATCTGGCAAATTAGGTGAGGTCGGAGTGGTTAATGCCTTAAATAATGGATATAATAATAAAACAGAAATTGAACCAATAGAAGTTGTTGCTATTTCAACATCTTCTGAAGGTGAAGGAGAAAATGAACAAATAAAAGGCCATCTTGTTTATGCTAAAGATTATTATAATAAAGACACTCCTGCTGATATAAATAATTGATATATTCAAGGTTTTCCTGATGGAGAACTTACATCATCAGGGAAAAAAGCAACTTTTATTGCTGATGAAAGTATTGATCAAAAAATACCAATTATTTTTCCAGTAGCTGGTGCAGCCACAATGTATACATACCAAGAATTAGAAAATGAAAAAGCTCATGATATAGAAGGGAACTATACACAAATTATTAGTGTTGATTCTGATGCGGTAAAAGTTGAAGCTGATGATAATGGAAATACAAAATATGATGAATATATTTTAGGTTCTTCTGTTAAAAATTTAGAAATGAGTATTCAATATGCAGTTTGATTTGCTGATTCTCGTCAAGAAGAAAATTATGTTGCAAAAGATATGAATGGAAGTGAAGAAAAAATAGATCCATCTGGAAATATTGCAAATTCAACTGAGTTTATGAAACCTGTTTCAGAAGGTGGATGAAATTATAGTACAGATGTAAATACTGATAATTATCCAGATAATGATATTGCTGGGCAACAATTTACTGGTAATTTAGAAAATGGAGGAAGTTACTTTACTCCTGGTATTTCAACAAATGGAAATTATGAACTTCATGGATGAGCAGATGAAGTAATAATTGGTGAATTTGATATAAATAAAAATCTATCTGATATGGAACAAATTGTTAAAGATCAAAATCCTTTAATTGAATCTTCCTCTCAAACTTTTTCACCAGATCCAGCAATAGTTAATAAAGGTGTTTTATCAAAAGAAGATATTGTTTTAATGGATAATATGCCCTGATTAATTAACTATAATATAGAGAAAATAGTATAGTTTAAAAATAAGTCTTTTAATTAAGATTTATTTTTTTATAATTAAAGTATGAAGTTAATTGATACACATGCACATTTATTAGATAGATCATATGAAAATTCAAAAATAATATATGAAGACACAGTTAAAAAAGTTTGATACATTTTTAACATTGCTTATGATGTTTCAAGTTCTCATGAAGTTTTAAAACATTTTAAGGAATATTCTCACTTTTTTCCTGTAATTGGAATTCATCCAAATCACACCACAGAAAATGATGATTTACCAATTAAGGAAATTGAAAATTTAATTAATTCTGATGTTAAAGCTATTGGAGAAATTGGACTTGATTATTTTAGACCACATAATAAAAAAAATCAAAGACAAGCTTTTATTAAACAAATAAAACTTGCAGGTAAATATCATCTTCCAATAGTAGTTCATACAAGAGAATCACTTGAAGAAACTTGAGAAATTATTAAAAAATTTCCCGATCAAAAATTTCTTCTACACGCTTGATCAGGAGATGTTTTACTTACAAAAGAAATTCTTGCAGCAAGAGATAATATTTGATTTTCTTATAATGGAATTACAACTTTTAATAATGCTCAAAAACAAAGGGAAACTATTGTTCATGTTCCACTTAACCGTTTACTAATGGAAACAGATTGTCCTTTTTTAACTCCAGTCCCAAATAGGGGAAAACCAAATGTTCCTGCTTACGTTGAACTTGTAATTAATTTTGCTGCTAATTTATTTTCTATGAATGTAGAAAAATTTAATGAACAAGTAAATAAAAATGCAGAGGAATTTTATGAGGTTTTACTAGATTAAAATGCAAACAAAAAAATCTCTTGGTCAAAATTTTTTAACAGATAAAAATAAAGTTAAAGAAATAATTAAAGCAATTCCTAATTTATCTACTACTACTATTTTTGAAGTTGGTCCTGGAAAAGGAGCACTTACTTTTTCTTTACTAAAAGAGGCAAAAAAAGTAATTGCCTTGGAATTAGATGAAAATTTAGTTTCCTTTTTAAAAAAGGAAATAACAAATAGTAATTTTATCTTACTTCAAGGAGATATTTTAACTTTTGATTTGTTAACTTTAAAAGATAAAAAACTTCTTTTTATCTCTAACCTTCCATATTATATTTCAACAAAAATTATTTTTAAAATTGTGCTTGATCCTCGTTTTGAATATGTAAATATTATGTTACAAAAAGAACTTGTTGATCGTATTTTAGCAAAACCAAAATCAAGAGCTTATGGGCGTTTAAGTGTGGCGATTAATTCTCTTTTTGAATTTGAAACAAAAATAAATGTTCCTGCTGAGTGTTTTAGTCCAAAACCAAAGGTTGATAGTGGATTTATTATTTTAAAAAGAAAACCGATTGATTTTGAAATTGAACCTTATTTAAATTTTATTAAGGACTGCTTTGCTAATAAAAGAAAAAAACTCCTTAATTCACTTAAAAATAGTAATTCTTCTTATCAAAATGCAGTACAAAATTATTTAATAGAAAATAATTTAAATTTAAACCTCCGAGCAGAAGAAATTAGCATTACTGACTTTTTGAAAATGTGAAAAGAAATTAATTAAGTTTTTAATATTTAAATGTAATTTATTTCTTTTTATAATAATTAATAAATAAGATAAACTTAATTTAAGATGAAGTTTATAAAAATAGTTAGTGTAACAAGAGAATATTATCAAAGATTTGGTGATCCTAAAAATGGAAATAAACCACATTATTGAAGAGAATATGGAAATATAAAAGACCCCAAAAATGGAACACGTCCTTATTTTTTGTTAAAAGATGAAAATAGTATTTTATGAGTTATTCCTTCTACTTCAAAAATAAGTATCAGAAAAATGAGTCTTATATTACAACACCCTGAATGATATATAAAATATTATTCATTTAGTTCTGGAGTTAAAAAATTAACTATTTTTGAAATAATAGACATGTCTCCTATTACTGAAAAATATCTTTGTGATTATAAAATATCATATAAAGATAATAAATCTTATTTAGAAATAGATACAATGAAAGAAAAACCAAATAATTATTTACTTCGTCAAATAATAAATACAAACTATTTTGTTGAAAATGGAATTGGTTTACAAAAATGAGAAATTAAAAAGAACTCAATTGAATGAAATGAGTTTATTAATCAATTAGAAAATAATTCAGAAGCTTGACAAAAACAAATAAAAGATAAATTCATAATTGTTAAAACTAAAAAAATAATTAAAGAATTAGAAATAGATTTATAAAAAAAGGGTGTTTTAAAGAGCCACCCAAAACTTCTAAGTCGATATTTCTATCTTATTTAAAGTATACAAAATTCTATTTATATTTGTATATTTTTTTCAAATTTGTATGTTTAATTATTTAATATTGTTTAATAATACATATATTAAAAAAAGAATCTATCTTGGTAATTATTTAAAAATAAAAAATATTTAAAATAAGAAAATAAATATTATTTTAATAGAAACAAAAGTAAAAAAATACTAACTTTGCATGGGTAATATCTATTTTTCTTTTATAATTTTAAAAAGGGAATAAAATGAGTAAAGCAGTATTATTCGGGTTATCAAACTCAAAAGAATTAGCTTCAGCAATTGATAAAAGATCTTCACTTGTTGCTTTAGGAAAAGCAACAATTAAAAATTTTGCTGATGGGGAAATTTTTGTTCAAGTTGATACTTCAGTACGAAATCAACAGGTTTTTGTAATTCAATCAACACAACAACCAGTAAATGAATCACTAATGGAATTACTTCTTTTTCTTGATGCCTTAAAAAGAGCTTCTGCAAAAGAGATAAATGTAATTATTCCTTATTTTGGATATGCAAGACAAGACCGAAAAGTTAAAGGTCGACAATCCATTTCTGCAAAACTAGTTGCAACCATGATCGAACTTGCAGGAGCAACTCGGGTAATTACTTTTGATATTCATTCTGAACAAGCACAAGGATTTTTTGATATTCCTGTTGATATATTAAGGGCTTCAGAAATTATTACAAGTGAAGTTAGAAAATTAAATATTAAAAACTTAACTGTAGTTAGTCCAGATCATGGTGGAGTTGTCCGAGCAAGAAGGTTTGCTGCTCAGCTAGATAATGCTCCTCTTGCAATTGTTGATAAAAGACGAATAAAACATAATGAAGCTGAATCAATTGCAATTCTTGGAGATGTAAAAGATCGCAATGTAATCATTTATGATGACATGATTGATACGGGCGGAACAATCACTGCAGCAGTTGCCCTTTTAAAAAAAGAGGGAGCAAAAGATGTTTATGTTGCAACCACTCATGCTGTTTTAAGCACAATGGATAATGTTCCTGCATTAGAAAAAATATTAAAAGCAGGAGTTAAAAAAATAATTACTACAAATACTATTAGTAGGAAGTACTCAAAGGACTTTATTGTAATTGATTTAGCAGAGCCAATTACTGGTGTAATTGAAGCCCATCTTAATAATGATTCGATTACAGATTACTTTATTAATCATTATTCAAGTCCTGATTAAAAAAATGAAACTTATTGTTGGATTAGGAAATCCTGGAAATAAATACCATCAAACAAGACATAATCTTGGATTTTTAGTAATAGATAAATTGCTTATTGATCTAGATTTAAAACTTGATAAGGAAAAATTTAATGGTCACTACACCACTTATGGAACTGGAAAAAATAAGGTAATTATTGCGAAGCCAATGACTTTTATGAATAATTCAGGAAGTTTTATCTCAATGATTAGTGCTTATTTTGGGATTGCCCCAAGTGATATTTTAGTAATTATGGATGATAAAGATCTTCCCCTTGGAAAATTTCGTTTAAAAGAAAATGGTTCAAGTGGTGGCCATAATGGAATTCAAAATATTATTGATCATTTAGGGACAACTTCTTTTAACCGTTTGCGATGTGGAATTGGATATAATTCAAAGCACCTAATTATTGATTATGTTCTTCAAAAATGACCCCAAGAACAAAAACTTATTATTGAAAAAGAACTCCCTCTTTTTGCAAAAATAGCAAAAGATTTTCCCACTCATACAATAAAAGAATTAAGAGAAAAATATACTCATTAAATTAAATAGAAAAAAAGGTTAAATAGAAATGAAAAAAGCCCTTATAGCCGTTTCCGGCGGACCAGATTCAATATATTTATTAAATAAATTTTTAATTAGAAAAAATTTTGAACCAATTGCAATGCATGTGAATTATCATCTTCGTGGAGATGAATCAAATCATGATCAACAACTTGTTGAAGATTTTTGTAATAAACACTATATTAAACTATATATTTTAGATGTTAATAAAGAAATTTTAGATAAATATAATTATTTGAAAAATAGTCAAACAAAATATAGAGCAATTAGATATGATTTTTTTAAAGATATTACTTTAAAAGAAAAAAATAATGAAATCTATGTAGCTCATCATAAAGATGATTTTATTGAAACTGCAATTATGCAAGAAGATAAATCAGATAATTATTTCTTTTATGGTTTACAAAAAAAATCTTTCCTAAATGGGATGATTATTCATCGTCCATTGCTTGACTTATACAAAGACGAAATTATTAAATCATTAGAAACAAATGAAATTTCTTTTGCACTTGATTCATCAAATGAAAAAGATTACTATACAAGAAATAAATTAAGACTAAAACTTTTAACTTTAAATAAAACTGAAAAGCATAAACTTTTTAAATATTATGAAAAAATAAATAGAAGTAATGAATTAAGAAATCTTAAAATTAATCGTTTTTATAAAAGATGAGCAGAAGCAAATTATGCTTATGATGTTTTTACTAAATTTGATGATAATTTTAAAAAATTTATTATTTTTAAATTTTTAGTTGAAAATAAGAATTATATTAAAATAAACAATAATAAATTGGAGGGAGTATTAGAATATCTTGAAAAAAAATCTCCAGCAAAAGAATATCGTTTAATGGAGGGAGTTTCTCTTACTATTAATGATAATTTGATTTCTATTCTTCTTAATAAATAATAAAATAGAATAATAATTTTAGTAGTTTTTGTTTCTTTTATTTTATAAATAATGATAATAGTATAATAATATTATTAAAATTATGGGAACAGAAAATCAATATGTTATAAGAATATTAAAAACTCATGAACAACTTGTTACAGGAATTAAAAAAGTTGCAAATAAATTAAATAAAAAATTTGCTGAAAAGGAAGTTGTTTTAATTACTGTTATGAATGGGGGGTTGCCCTTTTCTGCTGAATTAATGAAACATTTAAGTTTTGACTTACGGATGGATTTCATTTGGGCTACAAGTTATCATCTTGAAGAACAAGTTAGTGAACCTAAAATAACTTATATTGCCCAAGCTCCAGTAAAAGGAAAAGATATTATTATTGCAGATGATCTTGTTGATTCTGGAAAAACAATGATTCAAATTTGTAAAGTTCTTGAAGCTTATAAACCAAAATCAATTACTATTGTAGCTCTTTATGGAAAACCAACAAGAGCAAAAATTTCTTGTAATCAAATTTATTGTTGAGAAGAACAACCAGGGGGATTTTTACTTGGTTTTGGATTAGATTATGATGAAAAATATCGTAATATTCCTTATTTAGCAATAATGAGAGAAGATAAATAATTTTTTTCTATTTATTTTGTTTGTATATAGCATGCATATAAAGAGGTAGCAATTTTATTTTTTAATAATTAGAGTTATCATTATAAAGAAGGATAGTAAAATGAAATTAATATATGGTTTATTTATCTACATATTATCAATTATTTTTTTGTTTATAGGTATTATGATTTTTATTTTTCCAAATCCCGATTTTGGCTTAACCTCCTTTATTTTTTGTGGTATTTCAAGTCTATTATTTTTTATAGCTTCTATTTATACATTGATTTTTTGAACTTTTTTTATTGATACAATTTATTCAAAAAATAAATTAATAATTGAAGATTTAAGAAATGGTTCTTTTAAATAAAATATAAAATAATTAAAAAGAAAATAATTTTAAATTTAAAAAATAAGAATTGTCTTATTTTATTTTTGTTTATTGTCTTTATTTAAAATATATTTTTATCAAATACAAATATATTTTTTTAAATATATAATTAAAATATGAATGAAATTAGCATATTGACTTTAGCAGAGCAAGAACCAAAAAAAGACCCTGCAAACAAGAAAGAACCTTCAAAAGAATCACCAAATTCTAAAGATTCAAAAAGTTCTCAAGAACAAAAAAAATCTCAAGAACCAATAAATCCACAAGAACAACCAAGTCCTCCGAATTCACAAAATCCTCAAAATCCTCAAAACATGCCAGGACCTCAAGGACCACAACCACCAATGAATTCAAAAGGTAAAAAAAGTCAAAAACCTTTTTATAAAAAGGCCTCATTTTGAATTTGACTTATTGTAATTACTTTATTATTTATGCTTATTTTTGGCGTCTTTAGTGGAGCATCAGGTGAACAAATTGGATATGGTTGAGTTAATGGTCATTATACTGACTCGAATGGTCAAGAAACAGCTAATGGTACCATTAATGGAATTTATGTTTATCAATATCCCGCTTCTGGATATGATGTAGTTATTTTTACAACTGATAAAGGTTATCAATATCAATGAGTAGTTCAAAGTGATGATGATTTTGAACTTCTAGCTCTAATGTTAAAAGAACCGCCAGATTGATGGGGTCCGCTTAAAATACCAGTTACATATGTAGATACTACTCCATCATTCTTCTGAAGTTTATTCTTTGCCTTATTACCATGAGTAATTATCTTTGGATTTGGTTTCTGATTAATGCGTATGATGATCAAAAAACAAACTCAAACAGGAAATATGGGAAAAAAACAACTTACTCCTCAAATGTCTGATATAAGATTTTCTGATGTTGCTGGTTATCAAGAAGTTAAGGATGAACTTGAAGAAATTGTTGATTTCTTAAAAAATCCAATGAAATATTCATCTATTGGAGCAAGAACACCAAAAGGAGTTTTATTATCAGGTCCTCCCGGAACTGGAAAAACTTATTTTGCAAAAGCTGTTGCTGGTGAAGCAGGAATTCCTTTCTTTTCAATTTCAGGATCAGACTTTGTTGAAATGTTTGTTGGAGTTGGAGCTTCAAGAGTAAGATCACTTTTTGGGCAAGCAAAAGCAATGGCCCCAGCCCTAATTTTTATTGATGAACTTGATGCTGTTGGTAGACAAAGAGGCGCTGGAATGGGTGGTGGAAATGATGAAAGAGAACAAACTCTAAATCAACTACTTGTTGAAATGGATGGATTCCAATCTAATACTGGAATTGTAATTATTGCAGCAACTAATAGACCAGATGTTTTAGATCCCGCGATTCGTAGACCAGGAAGATTTGATAGATCTATTGAACTAAGACTACCTGATGTTTTAGAAAGACAAGCTATTTTAGAAATTTATGCAAATAAAGGAAATAAAAAATTTACTGATGATATTAATTGACCAAAACTTGCATTAAGAACTCCAGGATTTTCTGCAGCACAATTAGAAAATGTAGTTAATGAAGCTGCAATTTTAACTGTAAGATTAAAAGAACCTGCAATTTCTTTAAGTATTATTGATGAAGCAATTGACCGTGTTATTGCTGGTCCATCAAGAACAAACAGAGTAATTAGTCCAGAAGAAAAAGAAATGATTGCTTATCATGAATCAGGTCATGCCCTACTTGGTCTTGTTCTTCCAAAAGCTGAAAAAGTACAAAAAATTACTATTATTCCAAGAGGGGATGCTGGTGGTTATGTATTGATGACTCCTAAAAAAGAAAAATTTGTCCAAACTAAATCAGAACTTGAAGCAAAAATTATTTCTTATCTTGGAGGAAGAGCTGCAGAAGAGATCTTCTATGGAAAAGATGAAATTTCAACTGGTGCCTTTTCTGACATTGAACAAGCAACTTCAATTGCAAGAAAAATGGTTGCTGAATTTGGAATGAGTGATCTTGGACCAATTCAATATGAAAAAGATACTGGAAATGTTTTCCTTGGAAGAGATTTTTCTAAAAATAAAAATTTTTCAGATTCAGTTGCTTATGAAATTGATCATGAAGTTAGAAAATTAATTAAAGGAGCTTATGAAAAAGCTTATGAAATTATTGATAAAAATAAAGACTTAATGGATTTATTTGCAAAAGCACTTTTAATAAAAGAAACATTAACTGCAGAAGAATCAGAATATATTTATGCAAATAAAAAACTTCCTCAATTAGTTTTGGATATAGAGAAAAAAGCAAAAGAAGCAGGAAAAGTTCAAAAAAATGCTCCTAAAGGAGTTAAAAATGATCCTCCTATTGAAGATGTAAAAATTTGTTTAGAAGCTTTGAAAAAACTTGGTACTAAAGTTGAAAATAAAAATTTAAAATTGAGTAATTTAGAAGGTTTAAATGAAAAAACTTTACTTTATTTAAATACTAAAAAAATTGAAACTATAAATGATTTAATTATTCTTTCTGAAGAGCAAGTAAAAAAACTTATTAAAGAATCTTCTAATATAAGTACGCTTTCTTTTGAACAGAAAAAAGTGCAATTCATTTCTTTAATTAATCAAGTTCAAGCTTTACTTGACATTGCTAATTTACCATCAAAAGATAAAAAAACTTTAAACAAAAATAAAAAAGATAATAATAAAAAAACTAAGTAAATTTTAATTTATTTCTTTAGGAAATAGTAAATATGAGTTTAATTCTTTGAATAATAATCGGAATAATTCTTGTTTTTTTCATTGTTACTACTTTGTGAATTATTTTTATTTTTCTAAAAAACTCTAAAAGAGATTACAATCTTTATAAATCAGTTGCAAAATCTGTTTTTGCAAGAAAACTTTCCTTATCAATTATTGTAATTTTTTATATGATTTCTTTTGGACTTGTAGGAGGGCTCACCTCTGCTCTTGGAAGACTCAATAAAGAAGCAACAGATTATATAAAAGAAAACCATCTTCATCAAGGAGTTGCAAAACAAACATATTTTGCTAATAATAATTTTGGTGCTCATACTTTTGATCAAAAATCATTTTATCTTGCAACACAAGGGGTAATAGATTTTTATAATGAAAATATAATTGGTGATGAACATTCATCAGAAACAAGTTTTCTTAATATGCTTGGTGGGCAAGACGTAAATGATGACGGAATACTTACCTTAAAAGAAATTTTAGATGGGTCAACTTCTCCTTTATCATATGAAAGCAATCTTGAAGGGAATTCTGTTTGTGGTCATAATTTTTCAATTCATGATATAGGTATATTTTGAAATACATGATATTATGGTACTGACTTTGTTTATGATGATCCAGTTGGTGAAGGAGATAGTGAAGATCATTGGAAAACCTATCGTTATAATGGTGATTTACATACATATGGATTTGATAGTGATGGCCATAATGAAAATGAAATAATAACTAATATAGAAAAAATTGCAAATAATACCATTTTTTACGGTGAAACTAAGTATTGAACTTTTGAAAATGCTATTAGTGATGAATTTAATGGTTTAGATACGTTTAGTGAGGTTGTTTTTGTTTTTTTTGATAATAATATAAATAAATATTTTTCTACTATTGGAACCTTCTTTTTTGAATATTATCTTGATTTATATTATGATGAAAATAATTTGTTTGCTTCTTCTGATGTTTATGAATATCAAGAAACTTTTAGAGGAACAGATTTTCTTTTGCAATCATATAATAAAAATCAAGTTAGCAATGCTAATTCAGTATTTAATAATTCAGGAATAGATGAAAATGGTGATTATTCAGTTGATACAGTAACTTTTTATGATAATAAGGGAAAAGAAATTATTGGGCCAAATGAAAATGATGATTTTTTTGAACATCACGAAGGAACAACAGCTGATCCTTATTTAATTTATGTTTCAACTGAATATTATGAAACCCATAATTGAAGTTCTTTGAATGTAGGAGAATCATGAGAAGTTCCTGGTTATGGTTTTTCTATTCAAGTAGAAGGCTCATATCGTTCACCCACTTATTCTTTTCCTATGCAAACAGTTTCTGACAGTTTACAAAACCCAGAAAATAATGCTGCAATTTTAATTAATACTCAATCACTTTTGCGTTTAACAAGAAATCAAAAAAATTCAACAACTAATTATGAATTTTTTGGTTTTTCAAATATTTATGATGCGACAAATAAAGCATCTGATTGATATTATTTAATGAATTTAAAAGATTCACTTCACGAAAAAACTTTTTACCCTGCTGATGTAAATTTATTCTCTTATTCCCTAAATTCATTTTATGGAGATAGTAGTTGGCCAGAAGTAACAAATGGTGAAGGTATTGAAGTTCCTCAAACTTTTAATCTTGATGTTGAGTCTATAAATGAATTAAAAAGTATTATTTCTTATCGTTCTTATACTATTATTCGAGAAATTTATACAGACAATATTATTTATAGTGTAATTATGGGCATTTTTTTGCTTATTACAATTATGGTTTTGATTCTTTTAATTAGAAAAAGAATTCAAGATTCTAATAAACAACTCGGAACAATTAAAGCTCTTGGTTATAATCCTAGTCGAATTGCAAGTGCTTATACAATTTTTCCAATTATTATAATTCTAGTTGGAGGAATTATGGCTTTAGCTGTTGCCCTTCCGCTTAGTCTTTTATTTACCTCGCTCTACTCTGGATTTTTTTCGCTTAATTTAGCTAGTCCTTATGTAGGAATAACGATATGGCTTAAAATTTTTATTATTCCTTTAATTATTTCAATGTTTATTGGTTATTGAATGGCTTACCATACCATTAAAAAACCTACTATTGATCTTTTAAATAACGTAGGAAATGATAAACCTAATTGATTAGTTAGGGGAACAAGCCATTTAATCCCTTCTTTTGCTTCTTTTGAATTTACTTATAAAACAAAAGGAATCGGCCGGGCCTTTTTTAAATCATTACTTCTTTTTTGTGCAATTTTAGGTTCAATGTCGATTACCTCTTTTGCTTTTGCATCTTCAACAATGACTGCAACAATGACAAAGCAGGTTTTTGATATTATTGATTATAAAGCAAAGAAATGAGAATTTGGTGCTCCTTTTATTGAGGATATTAATATTAATGATGTTAACGATGAATATGGAACTTATGATCTAAATGATGATATTCCAAATGAGATGGAAGCTTTTGATTTATTTCCTGACTCAGAATCTAGTGGCAAATTAATAATTTATGTTTCTCATGTTTTATCTAATCCGTATATTCCAAAAGATTCAGAAGATGTAGGAACCTTAAAAATTTTCCAAGATCTTTTAGAAACACAATATGGAAGAGAAGATTTTGATTTTAGTTTTGAAATAAATTATGACACAAATGATTTACCTACTGTAATTTCAAATTATTATATTACTTGAAAAACTGCAGTAGCTCTTTGAGCAACTGATATTGCTCTTCATGTTCCAATAGACAATAAAGGAGCAGAAAATCCTGAGTTAAAGGAAAAAATAATTTCTGAAAAAACTCTTACATTTAATATGCTTGACCCTATTTTAAGAGACTACGCAGTTAATATTTCAGCAAATGTAGTAGTTCGTTATGGAAAAGATGCCACTTTTAAAGTAATTAATTTTGTTTACAAATTGATTAATGATTATGAAAGTTCTGATCATTCTGACTTCAAGAAAGATTTAGAAATAATAAGTGATTGATTTTTTGAAAATGGTGTGGATGGGATTACAGAGTTTATCGATTATATTAAAACTGTTCTTGAAAATGAGTATATTTTTAATGATATTGTTTTTAACAAAAATTATTATGATGGTATTGATAAAGAGGGTGTAGAAGGAGAAAATATTAATCAAACAATGACAACTGCAACAAGTGGGTATTTTCTAAAAACTGATCTTAAAGGAAATTTAATTCCAAATAATGAAGATGATACATTTGATGAAACAACTACTTATATGGAAGGCTATACTTCAACTGAAGAATTAACAGCAACTAATAATATTGGTTCTGATGCAATTGCTCATATTGAGCCATCATCTAAAAACGGGGTAGTTAATGTTGCAATGACAAAATCAGAATCTAAAGAGGTAAAACGGTATAAAGCAGCAACTTCTTCAATTCAAAAAGACATAAATGGTAATCCTCTTCCAAAAAATCAAGCAAGAATATTTGTGCAAACAAAAGTTTGGGATAAAGAGGAAGAAACATATAAAGAAATTTATGTTCCGGTTATTTTTGATATTGAAATTTATGATTCAATTTACCCATTAGGAAGTTTCTTTTTACAAGACAATCTTGATGCAGCAATTAATTATTCATTAGATAATCTTCCAAATAATATTGAAGATGAACCATGATATATAGGATATGGTGATTTTGTTGAACAAGAATTAGCAATTGCAGAAAATGCTGCATATGAACATAATTATTCAGTTACTTATAATATTGATACAAGTGGAGAAGATTTTATAACAGCTCCTTTTTCAGTTTCTCTTAGTCAAGGTGGCTTAATAGCTCTTATTGATAATGAAAAAATCAATGAAGAAATAGAATTTGTTTATATGGTAAACAATGTTTATATTCCTTTTTCTATTCCCTTGAGTATCAATCTTATTATTGATCAAGGTTCAAGAGTTTATAAACTTTTACAAGGAATTTTTTATATTGTTGCTTTCTTTGCCCTTTTTATTGGAATTACAGTTGTGATGATTGCAATGAAAGATATTATGGATAGTAATAAGCGGGAAGTCTCGATGTTTAAAGCATTTGGATATAGTAATGCTCGGGCGACCTCTTTAGTAATTACCCCTTATCTTTTTGTAATTGTACTTGCTTTTATAATTGCAATTCCAATTTCACTTGTTTTCTTATCGGCCGTTGGAACAATTCTTACTTTAGTAACTGGAACAACTTATGTTTTTGCCCTTGTTCTTTGACAGTGAATAGTGGTAGTAGGGTTTATAATTGGGTTAGTAATATTCTTGGGATTTGTTGGTTATCAGTCATATCTACACACAAATGCCTTAGAAGCAATAAATGAAACTAATGAGTAGGTTGAGAATTATGAAAAATAGTGAAATAGAAAAAAAAATTGATAATCAAGAAGAACTTAATAAACAAACTGATTCTAATACTTTAGATAGTAAACAACAAAAATTAGAATCAAGTACAAGTAAAAAAGAACTTTCTAAGGAAAAAGAAAAATCTTCTTCTTCAAAAAGCACTTCAAAAGAAGATAATAAATCTTTAAGTCCAAAAGAATTAGAAAAAGAAAAAACAGATAAAATTGTTCAACAGTCAAAAACTAAGAATAGAAGCAAAACTTTAACTACTAATAAAACAAAAGAAGAAGCAATAGAAGAAACTCAACAATTATTAACAAAAACTGAAATAAGAGAGCAAATTAAAAAACTTTCTTCAAAAGAGAAAGATAAAATAATTAAAAGTTATGATCATAATCAACCAGAAATAACTTCAAAATCTTCATGAGATTATAAAAAATTACGTTCTCGTACTTTAAAAGCAATGAAGAAAAAAGAAAAATTAGCAATAGAGGAACAAAGTGATCCTATTGCTAAGGAACTTTTTCAAGAAATTTATGATGCAAAATGAAAAAAATATCTTCAAAATAATTCTAAGGATAATGTTATTGATGTAAGAAATATTCGTAAATATTATATTAATGGAACAAATGTTGAATATATTCTAAAAAAAATAAGTATTACAATTAAACATGGAGAAATTTATGTTATTCTTGGGGCTTCTGGTTCTGGAAAAACAACCCTTTTAAATATTGTTAGTGGATTAATTGATGCTTCAAGTGGTGATGTGCTTGTTCAAGATAAAAATTTATTTATCATGAATGAAAAAAATAAAATTAAATTTAGAGCTGATAATGTTTCTTTTGTTTTCCAATCTTATAATTTAATTCCTTCTTTAACTGTAGAAGAAAATATTAAAGTTGGAGCTTCCTTAAGATCAAAAAATACCGAAAAAGTTTCTGTAAAAGAAATAATGAAACTTTTAAAACTTTATGAACAAAGAGGTAAATATCCTTTTCAACTTTCTGGAGGACAAAATCAACGGGTATCAATTGGAAGAGCCCTTTCAAAAAATCCAAAAATTTTATTTGCAGATGAACCAACAGGAGCTCTAGATGAAGAGCGGGGAAAAGAAGCATTGCAATTTCTAGTAGATATTAATGAAAAATATGGGACAACAATTATTATGGTAACTCATAATCCTAATTTTAAATGAGTTGGGGATACAACTTTAAAAATTCATGATGGAGAAATAGAAACATTATCACACAATAAAAAAAGAATTAAACCAAAGGACATTAAATGAACATAAATATGGAAAGAAAATTTACTGAACAAGAATTAATTAGAAGAGAAAAACTTGATAAATTAAAAGCAATGGATCGTGATCCATATTTTTCTTTTGTAAAAAATCCAATTGATTTACAAAAATTAATTATAAAATATCAAGATTTTTCAAAAGAAGATTTACATAATAAGCCTACAAAAAGTTATACTATTGCTGGTCGGGTAATGATGCTTCGAGATCAAGGAAAAACAAAATTTATTGCTCTTAAAAATGATGGAATAGATTTTCAAATTTATTTAAGAAAAGATGAACTTTCAAAAGATGATTGGGAAGTAGTAGAATTACTTGATTTAGGAGATATTATTAGTGCTAGTGGAATTATTATGAAAACTAATACTGGAAATTTAACCTTGCGAGCAAAAAAATTTAATATTTTAACAAAAGCAGTAAGGCCTCTTCCCGAAAAATTTCATGGACTTACAGATATTGAAGAAAGGTATCGGAGAAGATATCTTGATTTAATTATGAATAATGATTCAAGAGAAGTTTTTATTAAACGTTCCCAAATTGTTTCCTCAATTAGAACTTTTTTAGATAATAAAAATTATCTTGAAATGGAAACTCCAGTTTTACAAGCAACTCTTGGAGGAGCAATTGCAAAACCCTTTGAAACTCATCATAATGCCCTTGATATGATTTTCAAATTAAGAATTGCAACTGAGTTGCATTTAAAAAGATTAATTATTGGGGGTTTTCCTAAAGTTTATGAAATTGGCCGTCTTTTTCGAAATGAAGGAATAAGTAATAAACATAATCCTGAATTTACTTCAATTGAAATTTATGAAATGTATGGCGATATGACTTCAATGATGAATTTAACAGAAGAAATTCTTGAATATGTTTGTAAAGAAGTTAATGATGCTACTAAAATTGTTTATGGAGGGAAAACAATTTCTTTAAAAAGACCATTTAAATCAATTGAAATGATTGATTTAATTAAAGATGTAACAGGAGTTGATTTTAATAAAATAAAAACTTTTGCTGAAGCTAAAAAAATTGCTAAAAAAAATGAAATTGAATTAGAAACTTTCCACAATTCTATTGGCTATATAATTAATGAATTTTTTGAACAAAGATGTGAAAATGCAATGACACAGCCAACTTTTGTAACTGGCTATCCTGTTGAAACTTCTCCCTTAGCTAAAAAAAGAGAAAATAATCCTTTATTAACAGATCGGTTTGAACTTTTTGTTGATGGAAGGGAATATGCAAATGGTTATTCTGAACTAAATGATGCAGATGATCAATATGAACGCTTCATGGAACAGGTACGAGAAGCAAACCAAGGAAATGATGAAGCTTCAGAAATGGATATGGATTTTGTTGAAGCTTTGGAATATGGACTTCCTCCTACAGGGGGACTTGGAATTGGAATAGATCGTTTAGTGATGCTTTTAACAGATTCTAGCTCAATAAGAGATGTGCTTCTTTTTCCTCACCAAAGAAACAAAACAAAAAATTAGAGATGGAAAATAAATTAATTAGAAATTATGAACAACCTTTAAATTTAAAAGAAATTCAAAAAGTACAACTTCTTTTTGAAAAACTTTTTATTGCTAATTTAATTAATAATTTTAATATTTTAGAAGTACGAAGTCCACTTATTTTTAATGAAAATTTAAATACTGATACTTTTGAACTTGCAGAATCAAGAGCAATTAATTTTGATTCTAGTACAAATGAAGGGGTTTTTACGATTTATAATCGTTATGTTTATTGGCTTTTAAATACAATTAATAAATTAGCTATAAAAAATAATAATGGAATTTTAACTCATGCTCATTTTATAAATAGAGATAAGGAAAATACTAATCATTCTTCTATGGAAGAAAATCAATTAATTATTGAATATCGCTATGACAATGAAACGGATATTTTGCAAAAAATCCTTAAAACTGCTAGATTAATTTTTAATATAATTATTAATACTAAAAGAGAAATTATTCCTTTATTTAAAGCAGTGCCTCATATTGCAAAAGATAATCTTGATATTATTGATTTAGATTTACATCATTCAAAATATAAAACTTTTTCAATGGAAGAAGTAGAAAAGGAACTTGCACAAGCTAAGGGGAGTGTTTTGCTTCTGAATGTGTTAACTTTAGAAAATGAAATTATTGATGATAGTGCAGAAGAATATTTACGAGTTATAACTTATAATGAAAATAGTACTCAAGCTTATAAATTATTTAATGCTTCAATTAGAAAAACACTAGAAGATTTAAAAAGAGAATCAGAAGCTTCAGAAAATTATAAAGAAGAATATAACTTTATTAAACATTTTGTTAGTAAAGAATATCCACGTACTTTTAATATTACAATTGATCTTGATAATGTTTTACTTTTTGTGATGGGGCTTGGACATAAAGCAGAACTACAATCATCAAGTGAAATTGGTGTTATTGAAAAAATTTTAAAAGAAAAGAAAATAATTCACTTATAAAAGTAAAATAAAAAAGAACACAAATAGTGTTTTTTTCTTTTTCATTAAAAATAACATAAATACACAGAAATTAAAATAAGATTAAATATATCTATATTTTATAAACTATAAATTAAATAATTATTGAAATAGGAATTTTACAAATAGTAGTTGAATTTATAATAATAATGTTTTAAAAAAGTATTTTAATTATTATTAATAATGGGAACAAGTGGTTAAAATTAAATATTTTTACTTATAATTTTATTGATATGATTAAATAATCATCTAATTGGAATAACTAAGGTTGTGTAGATGAAAATATATTTAAAATATATTTAAAGAAAATCAAGAATATTTTTAATGAAGATGTAAAAGATTGTGTTAAATCATAAATTTTTTTATTGTAAAAATTTATGATAAATAAAATAGTAAAGATAATGTTTAACTTAATAAATAATAGTTGTTTTAATATTAGCAGGTAAAAATATGGGTTTAATTTTTTGAATAATTATCGGAATAATTCTTGGAATTTTCATTCTTACTACTTTATGAATTTTCTTTAATTTTTTAAAAAATAGTAAAAGAGATTACAATCTTTATAAATCAGTTTATAAATCAGTTTTTTCAAGAAAACTCTCTCTTTATATTATCATTATTTTTTATTTAATCTCATTTGGTCTTGTTGGGGGTTTGACCTCCACTATAGGAAGACTTAATTCTGAAGTTACTTCTTATATTAAGGACAACCATCTTCATCAAGGGGTTATTCAACAAACTTCTTATAATAAAAATACTCCTACAGATGATACTTTAGATCAGAAATCATTTTATCTTGCAACTCAAGGAGTGCTTGATTTTTATAATGAAAAAGATCAAAATTGTTTAGAAGAAATAAATTTTATTGATATGCTTGGTGGACAAAAAATTAAAAATGGAATCATTATAAAAAATGGAAACCCCACTACAAAAGAAAGATTAGATGGATCTACTTCTCCCTTATCAATTAGAGCAAATGACTATAATTCCAAAACATATCAAACTTATTCAATGATGGATATTAGTGCTTTTTGAAATTTTTGATATGATAATACTAGTTTTACAGGAAATGAAGAATGATTAATTTATTCTTATAATGGTGAACCACAAAGTTATGAAGATACATTTGAAGTTAGTCATAATGAGAGCGGTGCAATTACATGAGTTGAGCAAAAAATGAATAAATTCATTTTTAATCCCACTATTGATCTTGATTCAAATGATTCTAATTATTGAACTTTTGAAAAAACAATTGATGATGAAAATAATGGTTGAAATAGTTTTAGTTCAGTTGCTTATAATATTTTTGATCGAGATTTAAATAAATATTACAGCACTCTTACTACTTATATTTTTGAATATTATCTTACTGAATTTGATGAAAATGACCAATTTGCAAATCAATTTGCTTCTTCAAGGGTTTTTGAATATCAAAATCATGTTTATAATACAGATTTTCTTTTACAATCTTATAATAAAAATCAAGCTTATGATAAAAATAAGTCCACTAGTGAAAACACTTTTTTAGATAATTCAGGAAAAGATAATCATGGTGTTTATTCAATTGATACTATGAAATTTTATAATAATACTGGTCAAGAAGTAAAAGGACCAAGTAGTAGTGATGAAAACGATGAATTTTTTGAACCTCATTTGGGGACAAAAGATGATCCTTATCAAGTTTATCTTTTGGAAGAATATTATGAAGCTAATAATTGAGAAAGCAAAACAAATGAATCAATTAAACTACATAAGCATGGTTTTTATTATGAAGTTCTAGGGTCCTACCATTCACCTACATATTCTTTTCCAATTCAAACTTTTTCTAGTAGTTTTCAAAATCCAAAAGATAATGCAACAATTTTAATTAGTACTCAATCACTTTTACGATTGACAAGAAAACCATCAGTTTCTACAACAAATTATGAATTTTTTGGATTTTCAAATGTTTATAATAAAACCCAAAAAGCAACAGATTGATATTTTTCAGGTGATAGTAAAAAAACAAAAAACCTCTCATATACCAATTCTTATCAAGTTAATAAATATTTAAATTATATAAATAGTTTTTTTGGTGATAGTGGATGAGATAATGATGAATCAACTATCGAAAATAAACCACAAGATTTTTATTTAAATGGCGAAACAATTAATGAAATGGGGAGCTTAATTTCTTTTCGTTCTTATACAATTATTCAAGAAATTCATGGTGATAAAATCTTCTTTATGGTAATTATGGGAATTTTTCTCTCTATTACACTTATTGTTTTAACTTTATTAATAAGAAAAAGAATTAGTGATTCTAATAAACAAATGGGAACAATTAAAGCATTAGGATTTGATCCAAGTCGAATTGCAACTGCTTATACAATTTTTCCAATTATCATTATTATTTTGGGAAGTATTTTAGCAATTATGGTGGCCTTACCACTTAGTCTCTTTTTTGCCTCCCTTTATGGTAGTTTTTACTCGATAAATTTAAGTGGAGTGTATGTAGGATTTACACTTTGATTAAAAGTTTTTATTATTCCTCTCCTTTTTTCAATGTTTATTGCTTATTGGATGGCATATTATACCATTAGAAAACCAACACTTGATCTTTTAAATAATGTAAATAATGATAAACCAAATTGACTTGTAAGAGGAACAAGCTATCTTATTCCCACTTTTGCTTCCTTTGGATTTACTTATAAATTTAAAGGAATTGGTCGAGCTTTTTTTAAATCATTATTATTATTTTTTGCAATTATGGGTTCAATGTCGATTACCTCTTTTGCCTTCGCTTCTTCAACAATGACCAAAACAATGACAAAACAAGTTTTTGATATTATTAATTATGATTCTAAATCTATTGAATTTGGTGCTCCTTTTGTAGAGGATATTAATATTAATGATGTTAATGAAAATTATGAATTTAAAAATAATACTAAAATGAGAGCTTTTGATTTATTTCCTGATTTAGAACCTAATGGAGAATTAATTTATTATGTTACCATGGTATTTTTTGAACCTGAAAGAGCATTATTTAAATTTCAAGAATTATTAGATCCTGTTTATCCCGATTTTAATTCTTTTGATTTTACTTTTGAAATTAGTTATGATGAAAATGGTTCTCCAATAGTAACTTCAAATTATTATATTGATTGAAAAACAGCAGTAGCTCTTTGGACAACAAATATTGCTCTTCATGTTCCAATAGATAATGATGAAGATGGAAAAAAAGATGATGAAAATCCTGATTTAACTACATCTATTTATGAAGGTGGTGAAATATCTTTTCAAATGCTTGATCCACTTTTACATGATTATGCAGTTAATTTAGTAGCAAATATAGTTACTCGTTATGGAACAGAATCTACCTTTACATTTTTACATTTTTTTAATAAAATTATTAATGATTTTAATGGTTGTATGGGTAACCTAGAATGCTCTGACTTAAAAGAAGATTTAGGAATTATTACTGACTGATTTCAAAAGCAAGATATTAGAAAACTTAAAGATTATCTTCTTATCGCACTAGAAGAAGAATATATTTTTAATGATATTGTTTTTAATAAAAATTATTATGATGGTCCTGATTCAAGTAATGGTGGAGAAATTAGTCAAACTATAACTACTTCATTTTCCTCATATTCATTAAAAACAGATCTTAGTGGTAATTTAATTTGAACTAATGATCAAACTAAATTTAAAAATGCTTCTACTTATATGGAGGGTTATACCTCTATTGATGAGTTAATGATCACTAATGATGTTGGTCCCGTTGCAGAGAAACACATTAGAGCTAGTAAATATGGTGAAAATGAAACTGATACTGTAGTTAATGTTGCAATGACTAAAGCACAATTTAAAGAATTACAACATTATAAAGAGGCGACCCCCTTATTAAATCAAGATCTTTCATCTTCTGCGCAAGTACGTGTTTTAGCGAATACAAAAGTTTGAAATAATGAGGAAAATTCTTATCAAACCGCTTATGTTCCGGTGGTTCTTGATGTTGAAGTTTATGATTCAATTTTTCCCCTAGGAACTTTCTTTTTACAAGCAGATATGGATGATGCAATTAGCAAATCACTTGCACAAGTTAGCAATGTAGATGAAAGCACTATTAATGACTTATGGGGAAATGAATCTTGATATCAAGGTTATAGTGATTTTATTAATTCTCAACTTGCTTTAAGTAATGTTGCATCATATAATCCAAATTATTCTGTAACTTATAATATTGATACAACTGGAAATGAAAATTTTCGGACTACCCCTTTTTCAGTTTCACTTGGACAACAAGAATTATCAACACTAATTAATGACGGTAATAGAAATAAAGATCCACTTGAAGTCTCCTTAATATTTTTAGTAAATAATTATTATGCACCTTTTTCTATTCCTTTAAGTATTAATACTATTGTTTCACAAGGCTCAAGAGTTTATGAATTACTTCAAGGAATTCTTTATATTATTGCTTTCTTCTCCCTTTTTATTGGAATTACAGTTGTGATGATTGCAATGAAAGATATTATGGATAGTAATAAAAGAGAAGTTTCGATGTTTAAGGCTTTTGGTTATAGTAATGGACGGGCGACCTCCCTGGTAATTACACCTTATCTTTTTGTGATTGTACTTGCTTTTTTAATTGCAATTCCTACTTCACTTATTTTCCTATCGACAGTAGGAGCAATTCTTACTGTTTTAACAGGAACAACCTATGTTTTTACTCTTGTCCTTTGACAGTGGGCGGTAGTGATGGGATTTATAATTGGATTAATAGTCTTCTTAGGATTTGTTGGTTATAAATCATATCAACATACAAATCCTTTAGAAGCAATAAATGAAACTAATTAATAGAGTTAAAATTATTAAAAAATCAGCTAAATATAAAGAAAAAATTTAATGAAAAATAATATAAATTATTTTTCATTTTTAAAAGGATTAAAAAACTATTATATAATTAATTTAATAAAATTAAAATAAATTTTAAAGAAAGGATTTATTATGGCGATTAAGATGGGAATTGTGGGTTTACCTAATGTAGGAAAATCTACCTTTTTTAATGCAATTACAAATTCTACTGTTGAAGCTGCAAATTATCCTTTTGCAACTATTGAACCAAATATTGGAGTAGTAGAAATTAATGATCCAAGAGTTAAAATTTTAGCAAAAATTTTTGAAACAAATAAACTCATTTATAATCAAATTCAATTTGTTGATATTGCAGGTCTTGTAAAAGGTGCTTCAAAAGGAGAGGGACTAGGAAATAAATTTCTTTCTAATATTAGAGAAGTAGATGCAATTGTGCATGTTGTTCGTTTTTTTGAAGATAAAGAAATTGTTCATGTTGAACCAACGATTAACCCTCTTCGAGATATTGAAACAATTAATACAGAACTTATTATTGCTGATATCGAACAAGTTGAAAGATGATTAAAAAAGAATAAAAATACTGTAAGAAATACAGGAGAAGGAAAAGAAAATCTGCAGTTAATGGAATTTGTTTATAAAAACCTTCAAGAAGAAAAACGTTTAAATTCATTAACTTTTTCATTAGAAGAAACTAAATTTTTAAAAAACTTTAATTTTTTAACTTGAAAACCAGTTATTTATCTTGTAAATATTGCAGAAGATCAAGTTTCTAATCCAGAAAAAAATCCTTATTTTAAAGAATTTAAAAATCATCTTCAAACTGCAGAAGAAGATTTCGTAGTAATTAGTGCTCAAATTGAATTTGAAATTTCTAAATTACAAAAGGAAGATCAAAAAATATTTTTAAAAGAATTAAATTTAAAAATTTCTGGACTTGATTTAGTTGCAAAAAAGGCTTTTAAACTTTTGGGTCTAGAAACATTTTTTACCGCAGGACCAAAACAAATTCATGCTTGACCTTTTCCAAAAGGGATTCTTGCTCCAAATGCTGCAGGAATTATTCATAGTGATTTTTTAAAGGGTTTTATTAAAGCAGAAGTTTTTCAATTTTCAGATATTGAAAAATTTAAATCAGAAAAAATTTTAAAAGAAAGAGGTTTAATTCGAATTGAAGGAAAAGATTATGTTATTCAAGATGGCGATATTTGTCACTTTAGATTTAATCTTTAATGAGATAATATAAATGTATGGAAACAAAAATAAGATTAAGATATGCCCCTTCTCCTACTGGGCATTTACATATTGGGGGAGTAAGAACTGCTCTTTTTAATTATTTATATGCAAAAGCAAATAATGGTGCTTTTATTGTCCGAATTGAAGATACTGATTTTAAAAGAGAAATAGAAGAGGGTGAAAAAAATCAAATTGATGGACTTGAATGACTAGGAATTGAAATTGATGAATGTCCTACAAAACCAGGAAAATTTGGACCTTACCGCCAAATGGAAAGACTTGATATTTATCAAAAATATGTTGATGAATTACTTGAAAAAGGGTTTGCTTATAAATGCTACTGTTCAAGTGAAAAATTAGAAGCTTCAAGAGAAAAACAATTAGCAAGTGGAATCCCTTCACCAAAATATGATGGAACTTGTAGAGATAATCCTAAGGCAAAAATTCCCGGAGTAAAACCTTCTATAAGAATGAAAATGCCTTCTAATGTTGATTTAACTTGAAATGATAGTGTTCGTGGGAAAATTACCATTAACACTAATGACATCGGAGATTGAGTAATTCAAAAATCAAATGGAATTCCTACCTATAATTTTGCAAATGTAATTGATGATCATCTAATGGAAATTAGTCATGTAATGCGTGGAGAAGAACATATTTCTAACACTCCAAAACAAATTCATTTATATCAACTTTTTGGTTGAGATATTCCTCAATATATTCATTTAACAATAATTACTGATGAAAGTGGAAAAAAACTTTCTAAAAGAAATAAAGAACAAATTCAATTTATTCATCTTTTTAAAGAAAGAGGGTTTTTACCTAAAGCACTTTTTAATTTCTTGGCTCTTCTTGGATGATCTCCAAAAAGTGAAGAAGAAATTTTTAGTAAAAAGGAACTTATAAATAAATTTAATCTTGAAGGTCTTTCTCATTCTTCTACAATGTTTAATCTTGAAAAATTATATTGAACTAATAATTATTACATTAAAAAATTAGATGAAAAAGATCTTTTTATTTTCTTGGATCCTTTTGTAAAAGATTTATCTCTTACAAAAGAACTTAAAATGGATATTTTTAAAGTTTTTCAATCTCAATTAAAAGAAGGGATTGAAATTCAAAAACTTATTAAAATTTTTACAGAAGATTATATTATTGATTTAGATTTTAAAGATTTTGCAATTGAAAATCTTTTTGTTATTGAAAAATTGCAAGAACTTCTTTTGCCTCTTAATAAATGGGAAAAAGAAAATTTAAAAGAAATAATAAATAAAACTGGAAAAGATTTAGGAGTAAAAGGAAAAAATCTTTTTATGCCTCTTAGAATTGCACTTACCGGGAATAATCATGGACCAGATTTGGTTTCAATAATGAAAATTTTTGGAAAAGAAAAAACCTTAAAAAGATTGGAGGATTTTATAAATGCTTAAATACATTGCAGATCCGTCTCTTGGTTCAATAACTATTGAAGATCAACTTATTTTAGATTTAGTAAAAACCAAAGAGTTTAATCGTTTATCAAGAATATTGCATTTAGGAACTGCTCATTTACTTTTTCCGGGGGCAACACATAATCGTTTTATTCATTCCCTCGGAGTCTATGAACTTGCAAGAATTTCACTTAATCATATTCAAAAAAATAATTCAATTCCTCCAAAAACATATCAAGCTGTTCTTGCCGCGGCTCTTTTGCATGATATTGGTCATGGGCCACTTTCACATGTTTTTGAAAAACTTTCTCCCATTAATCATGAAGAACAATCAATTAAAATTATTCTTTCTAAGGAAACAGAGGTTGGAAAAGTTTTTTCGAAGCATCCTCAAATTCAAAAAGAAACTGCACAAATTATTGAAGGTAAACACCCCTTAACTTGAGCAAATCAATTAATCTCTTCTGAAATAGATGTTGATCGACTTGATTATTTACTTCGAGATTCACTTTTAACAGGAACAAATTATGGACGAATTGATTGAAGATGACTTATTGAAAATATTACTATTGTTGATAACAAACTAACTTTTTATGAAAAAGGAATTCAAGCAGTTGAGGCTTTAATTTTAGCGAGATATCACATGAATCAAGTTTGTTATCACAACACTAAAGTTGAAGGATATTCAGAATTATTTGTTTGAATTATTAATCGCTTTATGCAGTTACATAAAGAAAATAAATTAAAGGGAACTTATTCAGATTTTATTCCTATTTTGGAAAAAAAACTTTTAACAGTACAACAATTTCAAAAAATAGATGATGATTTTATTAATAATATTTTTGCAGAAGAAAAAGAAATAGAAAATGATCCAATATTAAATAAATTAATTGATGCTTACTTTAATCGAAGACACCCACAAATAATTATAGATGTAAAAGAAATAGAGCAAATTAGAAAAAATTATGATCCTAAGTTGGAAAATATTACTTGATCGATTGTTAAACAACCAACTAATTTTCCCCAATATTTAGCAGATGGACTTTCAGAAGCGCTTATTTATACCCATAATCATGAGATTATTCCAATAAAAAAAGTTTCCACAATTTTTAACTTAAAAGATAAAGGAGAAGCATCTTCAAAAGAGATTGCTTTAATAATGTAATGAAAGAAATACTAGAAGGAAAATTATTTAATTTTCTACAATCAAAAAAAATTGAACTTGAACCCTATAAGGTTGAAGTTTTAAAATCAAGAAATGAAGAATTTGGAAATTATTCTACTAATCTTCCAATGAAATTAACTAAATTTTTAAAGCAAAATCCCCTTGAAATAGCCAAGGAATTGAAAACTTATTTACTTACAAATTCTCCAGATATTTTTGATGATTTAACAATTACTAAACCCGGGTTTGTAAATATGTTTTTAACAACAGAAATTATTTTAAAAAATGCTCTTGAATTTTATGATCCAAACTATAGTCCGAAGTTTAATAAACTTGAAAAATGCAATATTAATTATGAATTTGTAAGTGCAAATCCTACGGGTGATCTTCATGTAGGTCATGCCAGAAATGCCCTTGTAGGTGATGCTACAATTAAACTTCTAGAAACAGCAGGACACACAGTTCATCGGGAATTTTGAATAAATGATGCAGGTATGCAAATGGAAAATCTTGCAAAAGCAATTTATTACTATTACATTAAAGAACTTACTAAAAAAGAACCATATCCTATTGAAGAAGTAAGTTATAAAGGAATAGAAATAAAAGAATATGGAATTGAACTTGCAAAATCAAATCCAGAATTTAAAGATTTATCACAAAAAGAAGCAGAAGATAAGATCAGACCACTTGCAAGAGATAATTTTCTTGCAAGAATGAAAGTTATTTTTGATCAATTAGGACTTGTTCCCTTTGATACATATACTTCAGAATTAAGTTTTTATGAATCGGGAGAAGTTGATCGAACAATAAAACTTTTAAAGAAAAATAATGCCACTTATGAAAAAGATGGAGCTTTGTGATTAAAATCTAAAGCTCATGGCGATGATAAAGACAGGGTCCTTGTAAAAAGTGATGGGTCAATGACCTATATGGTTCCGGATATTGGATATCATTCAAATAAATTTGCCAGGGGATTTGATACTTTAATTGATCTTTGGGGAGCAGATCATCATGGTTATGAAAAAAGACTAAAAATTGGTGTTTCCATGCTTGGACATGATATTAATAAAATTAATGTTGATTTTATTAATATGGTCCAAATTAAAGAAAATGGAACTCTTGTTAAGATGTCCAAAAGAGCAGGAACATCACTTAGAATTAAAGATATTTTAGAACTTGTAGATCCCCAAATTTTAAGATATTCAATTCTTTCAAAATCAAAAGAGCAAAGTTTAGAAATTGATCTTACAAAAATTAAAGAAGAAACACAAACTAATCCTTTCTTTTATAATCAATATGCAAATGCAAGAATTTTTCATATTTTAGAAAAATATAAAAAAGAAGTAAATAAAACTCTTCCTCATATAACAAACTTTATTATGCTTGGAAAAGATTTAAAAGAAAATGATTTATTATTAAAAATGGTTGAATATCCGGATGTTATTTTACAAGCAAACAAGGAAAAGGAACCATCTATTGTAACAAAATATTTAAAAGACTTAGCTCAAGAATTTAATTCATATTATAATGTATGTATGGTTATTAGTGAAGATGACCAATTAACTAATGAAAGAATTACTTTGATGATTGCCCTCAAAAATCTTTTTGAAAAACTATTTTATATTATCGGAATAACTCCACTAAACAAAATGTAAGGAACTTAATAAATGTATAATACTGATGAAATTTATGAATATATTAAAAAAAATGGAGAAAAATCTTTTGAACAACTTTGAAAAGAATTTAAAGTAAATTTAATTACTCCAGGAACAAATAAAGATATAGAAATTGCTGCTAAAACAAGACTTTATATGTCTCTTTTAGAAACTTCAACTCTTTTATTAAATAGAAATGATAATTGAGATTTAAAGGAAAACTATACTCTTCAACAAATTAAAGATTCTTCATCTTTAGTCTTTAAACAAGATTCAATAGATGATCTCCAACCAGATGAAAATGAAGATACTGAAGAACTTGAATTAATTACCTTAGAAGTTGATGCTGATGAAAATGATAGTGAGGATGATAAATAAAAATTACTATTTTTTATTAAATTATTAATTAATAAAGATTGAAGAGAAAATTTTATTTCAAAAATAGTTAAAATAATAAAATAGTTATTCTTAAATTAAGAGGAAGATAATGTTAACAAATTCAAAAAAAATGCTTATTAAAGCAGAAAAAGAAGGCTATGCTGTTGGCCAATATAATATCAACAATCAAGAATGAACAAAAGCAATTTTAGAAGTTGCAGAAGAAACTAATTCTCCAGTTATTTTAGGTGTTTCAGAAGGAGCAGCTAAATATATGGGTGGTTATATTGCTGTTGTGGGTATGGCAAGAGGAATGCATGATGCACTAAAAATTACTGTTCCTGTGGTAATTCATTTAGATCATGGACAAAGTGTTGAATCATGTAAAGCAGCAATTGATGCTGGTTTTACTTCTGTAATGTATGATGGTTCTGCTTTGACAATTGCTGAAAATACTAAAAATACCAAGGAAGTTGTTGCTTATGCAAAAAAATATGATGTATCTGTAGAAGCAGAAGTAGGAACTGTTGGGGGCACTGAAGATGGTGTTGTTGGGGGGATTAATTATGCATCCCTTACAGAATGTGAAACAATTGTTACTTCAGGAATTGATTCTCTTGCAGCTTCGCTTGGATCAGTGCATGGACATTATCAAGGTGAACCAAATCTTGGTTATAAAGAAATGCGTGAATATGCTGATGCAACAGGATTACCATTAGTTCTTCATGGCGGATCTGGAATTCCCGATGCAATGATTAAAAAAGCAATTGCTCATGGTGAAGCTAAAATTAATGTTAACACTGAACTTCAAGAAGTATTTCAAAAGGGAGTTAGAAAATACATTGAAGAAGAAAAAGATCTTCAAGGAACTGGGTATGATCCAAGAAAAATGCTCGGAACCTATGCAAGTCCCAATATAAAAGCTGCTGTTAAAGCAAAAATATATTTATTTGAAACAGAAAACAAAGCTTAAATTATCTTTTAAAACACCTCTATTAGGTGTTTTTTTTTTTTTTTATAATCATAATTTTAATATGGAAGTTAGTTTTGTCAAGGGGAAAAATCTAATTAATGAAAAATTATCGCAAATAGCTTCATTTAAAGAATTAACTTTTTTCTTTTTAAAATATAGTTTTTCTTGTACCAAAATATTTGGAGCTTTAGTTTTAACAATAATTATTTTTATAGGAACAATTGCTGAAGTTCCTTATTATTTTGCTTTTGGTGGTGCATTAAATTTTGCATTATTTCTTATTTCAGCAATGATTTATGGATCAATTTTTTATACATTTAGAAAATCAACTATTTTTGAAAATATGCGGGAAACCAATTTAAATAAGAAAGAAATATATTTAGCAATTTTTATTTCAATGTTTTTATTTACGGGATTAATGTATCTTTTTCTTATTTCTTTATTTTCTCTTTGTATATTTATAGATTCGCCTCTATTAATGAATGATTGGTTTTTTAACCCAACTGGAAATGGAACAGGAGGATTATTTTTAAGTGAGGTAAATGCTCAACTTCTTTTTTGATGATATTTTGCTTTTATTTTACTTAATTTTGCTTTATTTTATTTATTTCAAAATATTTCAAATACTAAAAAATCTTTTTTCTTATTTGTTTTTGTTTATCTTATATTATTAATTATTTATGGTAATACCCTTAATCCTCCGGAAATAAGAATGACCTATAATGGTTTTTATGATGCTAATGAAGAATTTATTAAAACTACATTAAATTGAAATTGAAGTTTAGAAAATTACGAACTTAAAGTTTTGCTTTGGCATTTTCATATTCCAGGTGAACTTCATGTTCAAAATAATTTGAGCATAAAATGACAAGACGGACATTATATCGCAGTAATTTTTTCTATTTTAGTACCTCACTCATGAATTAATACTTTTTGTGCCCAAATTTGAAAATCAACAGCACTTAAAACTGAAACAATTAATTTTAGAACTCATGTAGGTGGTAGTTTTTATACCCTACCACCTATTTCTTTTTCGGGTGCATTTTTAAAAAATGCACCAATTTGAAAAATTAGAGGACAATTTTGGTGAGCTTTGGCAATGTATTTATGAATGCCTTATTTTGCACTTTTATATTTTAGCGGTACATTTTTTTCAAGAATTAAAAAAATTAATTCAGTTTAATTAGTTAATTTACTTTTTTACTAATTTATATATAAAAAATAATTTGTATTAATATTTTAATTCTTGATATTAGTTTTAAAACTTTTTTTAGAAATTTAATATAATTAAAGTAGGGTATTATGAGTTTAATTGTTAAGAAAAAAGGTATTTCTAAAGTTCCAGAATTTATTGATGTAAAATGAGCAAATGTCACCTCTATTTTTGCTTTAATATTTGTATTTGGGAAAAGTGTTCTAATTCCTAAAAAAATCTTAGGTTCTTTTTTTATAGCAATTGTTGTTGCTATTGGTTCATTAGCAATGGTTCCATATTATTATTCTTATGGAGCAACAATTAATTTAAGTTTGTTTTTAATTTCAAGTTTTATTTATGGTTCTATTTTTTATTCTTTTCGGAGATCAACTTTATTTGAGAATATACAAGAAACAAATTTAAGCAAAATTGCTATCTATTTTAGTATTTTTGTAGTAATGTTTATTTTTACTGCAATAGTTTATCTATTTATCATTTCTTTTTTTATTATTGGTTTAGCAGTGGATTCTAAATTATTTATAGATGACTGATTTTTTAGAGATCATGGTTTTGGATCAGGGGGATATTTAATTACTGAATTAAGTGCACAATTAATGGTGTGATGATTTATTGCCTTTATTTGTTTAAATTTTTCATTATTTTATTTATTTCAAAATATTGTAAATAGTCAAAAAAACTTTTATTTATTTGTTTTTCTTTATTTGATCTTATTATTAATATATGGAAATGCATTAAATACTCCTTATACACATGATTTATTTATAATCATCGAAGAACATTCTTTTTTAAATTCATCTTCTGAGAATAATATTTATTTGTATATTGGTGGAATATATTTAACAGATATTTTCTTGATTCCAAATCAAAATTTTCCTTTTGATGTTTCTTTTTATTTAGGAGTATCAGATTTATTAAAACCGAAATTTGAAAATGGAAATTATTTTTCAGCATTTATGATTCTTTTAACTCCACATTATTGAATCAATATTTATAGTGCAAATGTGATGAAAGCTACATGTTTATCTGCTGGTAATTTTAATTTATATACAATTAATAATGACAATATTTTTTGGGGTAATTATCCTATTATTGAAGGAAAAATTAATAATTTCGGAAAACATGAATATGTTTTTTCAAGATATACTTTTACTAATGCTAAAATTTGATCTTTAAAAAATGAAATCGGTTGAATTTTAGGAATGTATCTATGAATGGCTTATTTTATACTTTTTTATTTTGTTGGAAGATGTATTTCAAAACTAAAGTATTATAAAAGTTAACTTGAAATAAACATATATTATAATATTATTGTATGTATTTGGTACATAAAAGTAAGGGAATACCAAAACATAAAAAGTTTATAAATGTAGAATGACATAAAATAACTTCAATTTATTATCTAATTTTTGTTTTTGGTAAAAGTGTATTAACTCCACAAAAGTTAATAGGTTCTTTTATTTTGATTTTAATTTTTGCAATTGGTTCATCAGCAATGATGCCTTATTATTTTTCTTATGGAACAACTGCTAATTTAAGCCTCTTTTTAATTTCGTCTTTTATTTATGGTTCTATTTGTTATTCATTTCATAAATCTACTTTATTTGAAAATATTAAAGGAACTAGTTTAAGTAAATATGAAATTTATTTTAGTATTTTAGTAATAGTTACTCTTTTTAGCGTAATTATGTATCTTTTTATTCTTGCATTTTTTACAATTGGTTTATCTGTTAATTCTAGTTTGTTTACTAATGCTTGATTTTCTTCAACAACTATTTCAACTTCTTCAAAAATAATGCTTGGAGAGTTAAATTTTAAATTATTAATATGATGGTATTTTGCTTATATTTTGATAAATTTTTCATTATTTTATTTATTTCAAAATCTTTCAAATAATCAAACAACTTTTTATTTATTAGTTTTTTTCTATTTTATTTTATTAATGATATTTGGAAATGCAGTAAATGTTGTAATGCTTAATCATGAATATTCAGTAACAGAAACATATCCTTATTTGGATGCAATAAATTATTCTTATTATATTGAGGATGTAAATATAGATTTAATTTTTTCTATTCCAGATAATAATTTTCCAATTAGTCCTTCAATGCAAATGTCAGTTTCTAATTCCTTAAAAGATCAATGAGTTAATGATAGATATTTTTATTCTTTGATGACACTTTTTACTCCACATTATTGAATTAATTTTTATTGTACAAATGTCATGAAAGCAACTTCATTAACAACTGTAAACATAAATCCATTACCAGGTGAAAATCTAGTTGAAACTTTAATTGGGGAAAAAATTGATACTTTTAACATTGATATAGTTTATTCTCCAACTAGCTTTGAAAGCATAGAAATGTGAACTTTTAGTAATGAACTTGCCTGAATTTTGGGCATGTATTTATGAATAATTTATTCTTTCCTTATTATGTTAATCGGATTATGTTTTTCAAGTTTTCTTTTTAATAAAAATAAAAAACAGAAAAATTAATTTATTAGTATATTTGTCTTTAATTTAAATCATAATGATTTCTAAGTATTACAAATTAATATATGAATGGTTTATTTTATCTTTTTACTTTTATTGAAATATGTTTTTTAAAATTTCATTACTATAAAGTTAATCAAGATTAATTACTATATAATAATATAGACGACAAAACAATCGTTATACTTAAGGAGATATATACACATCATGAAAAAGGATTTACATCCCGAATTAAAAAAAATTGAAGTTACTTGCACTACTTGTGGAAATAAATTTGAAATCGAAACAATTTTAGATGAACTAAAAGTTGATACATGTTCAAATTGTCATCCCTTTTATACAGGTAAAATGTCTTCTGCTTCAGCAGCAGGAAGAATTGAAAAATTCAATAAAAAATTTGAGTCTACACTTAAAAATAAAAAATAATCTCCGACCAAAAATTTGCGCAAAAAAAACACCTTTTTAGGTGTTTTTTTATTTCATTAGTAAATTTTAATAGTTATAATTAAATATATGGATAAAAATATAGAAGATAAATTATCAGAAATGTTAAAGGACTTTGAACAAATTTCAATGTCCTTAATGGATCCAAAAATTTTAAAAAATATTAAAGAATTCACTATTTTAAATAAAAAAGCAAAAATATTAGAACCAAAAGTTAAACTTTATAAACAATATCTTGAATTAAATCAAGAAATAAAAGATATAACTACAATGCTTGAAGAAGAAACCGATCATGATATGGTTGCTGAATTAAAACTAATTTTACAACAAGTAAAAAAAGATCTTAATTATTTAAATGAAACAATTTTAGAAATAATGATTAATAAAGATCCTCTTGATGAGCATGATGTAATTATTGAAATACAAGGGGCTGCTGGAGGCGATGAAGCAAAAATTTTCGCTGGTGATTTATATAGAATGTATACAAAATATGCAGCTAAAATGGAGTGGGAAATTGAAATTATTGATTCTGAAAATTCAAATCAAGGTGGTTTTTCTTTTATTACTTTTGAAGTTAATGGAACTGATGTTTATGGACATTTAAAATTTGAATCTGGGGTGCATCGGGTACAACGTGTTCCACTTACAGAAAGTTTAGGAAGAGTACATACCTCTACTGCAACGGTAGTGGTAACACCACAACTTGATGAAGATTCTAATGAAATTGAATTAAATCATTCTGATTTAAGAATTGATACTTATCGAGCATCTGGAGCTGGGGGACAGCATATTAATAAAACCGATTCTGCAGTAAGAATTACCCATATTCCAACAGGAATTGTAGCTCAATCACAAGATGGAAGAAGTCAACATGATAATAAAGATAAAGCAATGAAAACTTTACTTTCAAAACTTTATGATCAAAAATTACAAGCTGAAGCAAAAAGTAGAAATGAAACAAAATCTTTAATTGTAGGAACAGGAGATCGTTCAGAAAAAATTAGAACCTATAATTATCCACAAAATCGCATTACTGATCATCGAATTGGTCTTACTTTAAAAAAACTTGACCGAGTAATGGATGGGGGACTTGCGGAAATAATAGATGTTCTTATTGCAACAAACAGGGGAAAAGAAAATGAATAAAGCATTGCGCACATATTTTTTAAAAGAACTTTTAAAAGAAGAAGATAAAAAATTGCAATTGGCAATTAAAGATTTTTATATTAAAAAAAATAGTCTTACAAAAGCTGATTTTTTAGAGCGAGAAGATACATTAAAACTTACGAATAAACAATTTAAATATTATAAAGAAATAGGAGAAAAAGCACTTTCAGGAAAAGATATTACTTTTGATATTGGACATCGATTTTTTTATAATGTAGAAATTGATCTTACAAAAAAAGTTTTTATTCCTCAACCAGATACTGAACTTCTTGTGGAAAAAATTCTTGGTGATTATAAAAAAGGGGAGGGTCTTGAAATTGGTTCTGGAACAGGGGCAATTTGTATTGCTATTGCAAAAAATTCAAAAATAATTTTTGATGCAATTGATGTAAGTTCAAGTGCAATTAAAGTTTCTACTAGAAATGCATTTAATAATGAAATTGGAAAAAGTATTGATTTTATGCATAAATCATTTTCTAATTTAAAAGTTAAGGAATATGATTTTATTGTTTCAAATCCCCCTTATATTAAAAAAGATGATCCCAATATTAGTGCATGAGTAAAAGAAAATCAGCCTAAAAAAGCACTCTATTCTAAAAAAGATGGATTAGCTTTTATTGAATCTATTTTAGAAAATGGAAATAAATTTTTAAAACCTCAGGGCAAAATTTATTTAGAATTTGGTTTTGAACAAAAAGAAGCACTAGAAATTCTAATTAAAAAATATTATCAAAAATATACTTTTTATAAAGATTTAAATAATAATTGAAGAGTGGTTGTGATTGAAGTTGACAAACAAGAAAAAAATAGTTAAAGCTTTACAAAATAATGAAATAGTAGCCATACCAACTGATACTGTATATGGTCTTTTTATTAAACTTTCACAAAATAATATGTTTAATTTAAATTTATATAAAAAAAGAGCAAAAGACCAACCCTTACAAGTGATGTTTCCAAGTATAGAAGCAGCATTACCTGCAATTGAAATTAATGATTTTCAGGAATCGATTTTAAGGGAAGAATTGCCTGGAAATAAATCGGTTGTTGTTCCTGCAAACAAAGAATTTGCTAAAAAATATTTAAATGAACAAACAACAATTTCTTTACGAATTCCTTCAAAAGTAGATGCGAGAGTTTTAGTAAAAATTTTACAAAAGGTTGGCCCTTGTTTTGCAACAAGTGCAAATCATCATGGGAAAGATATGTTAAATGATTTTTATGGAGTTAGAGATTATTTTACTGATATCTTAGTTTTAGAAGGAAAACCTGGCTTAACAATTGCATCTACTATTATTCAACTTAATGCAAATAGTGTAAAAATTTTACGAGGAGAGAAAAAATAAATGAAAAATGATCAAATTATTGGAGATTTAATTAAAAAGGAAGAAAAACGTCAAGCAGAATATGTGGAGCTTATTGCTTCAGAAAATTTTTGTTCTGCAGATGTTAGGGAAGCGGTTGGTTCTGTTTTAACAAATAAATATGCAGAAGGTTATCCTTTTGCAAGATATTATGCTGGTTGTAATGTAATTGATGAAATTGAACATCTTGCAATTGAAAGACTAAAAACAATTTTTCATGCTGACTTTGCTAATGTGCAACCTCATTCAGGTTCACAAGCTAATATGGCTGCTTATTTAGCAATAATTAAACCAGGAGATAAAATTTTAGGAATGTCCCTTACTTCTGGTGGGCATCTTACCCATGGTTTTAAGGTTTCTGCAACTGGACAAATTTTTGAATCTGCAGCTTATGAAGTAAGCCCAATTACAAATGAACTTGATTATGAAATGATTAGAAAACAAGCTTTAGAATTTAAACCTAAATTAATTATTTGTGGAGCAAGTGCTTATTCAAGAATTATAAATTGAAAAGCTTTTAAAGATATTGCTGATGAAGTGGGCGCCTATGTTGTTGCTGATGTTGCTCATATTGCTGGATTAATTGTAACTGATTTACATCCAAATCCACTTGATGTTGGAATTGATATTGTAACTTCAACAACCCATAAAACTTTGCGTGGTCCAAGGGGAGGAATTATTTTAACAAATAATCCTGAAATTGCTAAAAAAATTGATAAAGCAGTTTTTCCTGGAACACAAGGCGGACCACTTGAACATGTAATTGCCGGAAAAGCAATTGCTTTTAAGGAAGCTGCTTCCAAAAAATATAAGCATTATATGCAAGATGTAGTTGCTAATGCAAAAATCATGGCCAAAACCTTTATTGATAACGGAGCAACCATTATTACCGGGGGAACAGATAACCATCTTTTTATGATTGATGTGATGAAAACCTATAATATTACTGGTCAACAAGCAGAAAATCTTCTTTTTGAAGCTCACATTGTGGTTAACAAAAATACAATTCCTTATGAAACTCTTTCTCCAACTATTACTAGTGGAATTAGAATTGGGACTCCAGCAATGACAACCCATGGTTGAAAAGCTTCTGATTTTGTTAAACTTGCAGAAATTATGCATGAAATTCTTTCAAAAAATGATCTAAAATTTGCAAGAGAAAATATCTCAAAAGTAAAAGGAATGATGTAATTGTGAAAAATGTAATTGTTTTAGAACACCCTTTAATTCAACACAAATTAACCCATATTCGAAAAAAAGAAACAACTTCAAAAGAATTTAAAGAATTTTTAAATGAAATTTCTACTTTAATGGCTTATGAAGTTTTTAAGGATATTAAACTAGAAGAGATTGAAATAGAAACTCCTTTAAAAAAAACAGTTGGTTATAACCTTGCAGAAAAAGTTAATTTATATCCAATTTTACGGGCAGGAATTGGAATGGTAGATGGTTTTATTAGCGTAGTTCCCTCTGCAAGAATTGGACATATTGGGATGTACCGTGATGAAGAAACATTAACTCCAATTCAATATCTTTTTAAATATCCAAAAGATACTGAAAAAGATACCTTCAATATTATAATTGATCCAATGATAGCAACAGGAAATTCAGCTTTAGCTGCAATAGAAATTTTAAAAAGTCAAGGAATTATTAATTTAACTTTTGTTGCACTTCTTGGTTCTAAAATTGGAGTTGAAAAAATAGCAAAAACTCATCCTGACGTCAAACTTTATCTTGCTGCAATTGATCCGGAATTAAACAAAAAAGGTTATATTGTTCCTGGACTTGGAGATGCAGGAGATAGAATTTTTGGAACAAAATAATACTTTACCAAAAATAATGGAAAAAAAAATAATGGTAATCATCTTTTGCTTATCATTATTTTTGTTTGCAATTAGTGGTTTGTGTGCAATTAGTCAGGCATCTAGACCAACAACATATGGAATTTTATTGGGATTATCATTTTCCTGATTTTCCCTTTTTATTCTTTGGGTTTTTCTTATTTATGATTCTAAATTAAAACTTAAAATTACTTTTTTTGCCGGAATAATATTATGACTTGTACGGACTTTCTTTCTCTTGATTGTTCTTTTAATTATTATTTTTCTTTTTCTTGATGGCACTCGTAGTACAAATTATGTGCTGCAAATTTTTATTTCAGCATTATTTTCTTATTCAATTCCGATGTTTACAGTCATTATTTTTTGAATTGAAGAAACTATTATATAGCATAAAAATTAAATTTTATAAAATATATTAATGTTGTATATTTAATAATGCATTTTTAATTAAATGCCATAAATATGAGATATAAATAAATTGTAAATTGTAAATTTTTTTATTAAATTATTAACATGTATTGAATATATTAATATAAAGAATATATTAATATAAAGCATATTTTAGACTAATTAAATTAAATCTATTATTATAATTATTTTCATAGAAATGAGGAAAACTTATGGATCAACAACCATTTTTATATTTTCTTTCTGAATTTTTAGGAACCTTTGTATTAATGTTAATTGGACTTGGTGTAAATGCTAATGTTTCATTAAAAAAAACTAAAGGATTTAATTCAGGATGAATTGTTATTACTTGAGGATGAGCAATGGGAGTGCTAATTGGGGCAACAATTGCTTTATATTCAGGTGGACAACTTAATCCCGCAGTTGCTGTCGGATTATGAGCCACAAAACAAATTACTATCAGTTTTTTCTTTTTGGCAATAGCTGGACAATTATTTGGAGCCTTTGTGGCATCTTTACTTATTGTTTATTTATTTTGAGACCACTTTAAAGCGACAGATAATGCTGATGCTGTAGCTGGGACATTTTTTACATCACCAGCAATTAAAAGTCCATTACGGAATTTTATGACTGAAATTTTTGGAACATTTGTGCTTGTTGGAGGAATATTGTTTGCGACAATTTATAGTAAATCTACAAATGGATTACTTCCTGCATTATTATATGGACCACTTTTTGCTGGATTAATTGTATTTGCAGTAGGATTAACTCTTGGGGGATTAACTGGATATGCAATTAATCCTTGTCGGGATTTATGCCCAAGACTTGCCCACTGATTAATGCCTGTTCCAAATAAAGGTAGTTCACATTGATCATATGTGTGAGTTCCAGTTATTGGGCCAATTGTTGGAGCTCTATTTGCTGTCGCAATTGCATATATTGCATTAGTAATTGGAAATGGGGAAATTGGTGACGTTCCAAATTGAGGAGCAAATGTTGCTTCATTGAACTTATTTCTATATATTTAATGGTTAAATTAGAATATTAATTCTAATTTTAATAAATTTAAGAAAAGGAAAAATATGAAAAAATATATTATTTCAATTGATTCCGGAACAACTTCAGTCAGAACATTGATAATTGATCAACAGACAAATGTTTATTCACTTGCACAAAAAGAGTTCACTCAATATTTTCCACATTTGGGATGAGTTGAACATGATGCAGATGAATTATATGCTTCACAATTTTCTACAATGGTGCAGGCAATGCAACAAAAAAATTTAAAAGCTGAACAAATAGAAGCTATCGGAATTACAAATCAAAGAGAAACAATTGTTATTTGAGATAAAAATACTGGAATTCCTATTTATAATGCAATTGTATGACAAGATCGTAGAACAACTAAATATTGTGAAAAATTACAAGAAAATGAAGAATTAAAAGTCAAAATACATGATAAAACAGGACTTTTAATTGATCCTTATTTTTCTGGAACAAAAATTAAATGAATGTTAGATCATATTGAAGGTGCTAGAGCAAAAGCGGAAGCTGGAGAATTACTTTTTGGAACAATTGATACCTGAATTATTTGGAAATTAACAAATGGTGATGTTCACGCAACTGATTTTACTAATGCTTCAAGAACACTACTTTTTAATATAAAAACAAAAAAATGAGATGATGAACTTTTAAAAATATTTGATATTCCAAAAAGTATTCTCCCAAAAGTATTGAATTCTTCAGATGATTTTGGAGAAATTACTTCTGGAATTTATAAAGGAATTAAAATTAGATCTGCAATTGGTGATCAACAATCTTCAATGTTTGGTCATCGTGTAAAATCCGGTGAACTTAAAGGGACATATGGAACTGGAGCTTTTTTAATTTTAAATACTGGTGAAGATTATATTTCATCTGAAAATGGTTTAATTACCACCATTGGATTAGGGTTAAATGGAAAAATAACTTATGCACTTGAAGGATCAATTTATGTTGCTGGTTCTGCCTTAAAATGATTAAAGGAAGAAATGTATCTAATTCATGACTATAAACAAATTGATTATTATGTAGAAAATTATGATCCTAGTTCTGGTGTATATGTTGTTCCATTTTTTGTTGGTGCAGGAGCACCATATTGAAATTCACATGCACGAGGTATGTTTACTGGTCTAACAAGGGCAACAAATAGAGCAGATATTGTGGCTGGAACTGCAATTTCTATTGCATTACAAACCTATGATATTTTCAAAATTTTTGAAAAAGATTATGGTGATAGTATTAATAAAATGTTTATTGATGGAGGTGTTACTAAAGGAGAAGAATTGATGCAATTTACTGCGGATTTATTAGATAGACGTTTGTTTAAACAAAAATCGCAGGAAATTACTGCTCTTGGAGCTGCTTATTTAGCTGGACTTTATACAGGTTTTTGAAAAAACGAAAATGAATTAGATAAAAATATTGAATATAAAACAATATTTTATCCAGTAATGACAGACACAGAAAGAAAAAATATTACAAAAGGTTGAGATGCAGCAGTTAAAGCTGCACTTACCTGAGAAAGTTAAATATAACTTTATTTATATTATTTATTTAAAAGGAAAAATATGAAAAATAACTATAAAACAAACATTGCAATTATTGGAGGCGGAATTATTGGTCTTTTTATTGCAGAAGAATTTCTTAAACAAGGTGTAAACGATATTACTATTTTAGAGAAGAACCCTAAAATATTAAGAGAAACATCATCACATAATTCTGGTTTAATTCATGGTGGATTTGATGCAACTCCTGGAACAATGAAAGCAAAATTCAATGTTGAAGGAAGACATATATTTGAAAAAGAATATCTTAAACCAGGAGCTCCCTTTGATTTTGCAAAAGTTAATTCAATTATTTTAGCATTTAATAATGATGATGTTAATGAATTAGATAAATTATATGACCAAGGGATTAAGAATGGACTTAACCCCGAAGAAATGAAAATAATTTCTAAAGAAGAAGTTTTAAAATTAGAACCACTTGTTAACCCTGATGTTTTAAAAGCATTCATTTGTAATTCATCAACTGTTTTAGATCCTGTGGGTCTTGGTAATTATCTTTTTGAAACAAATACTAAAAACGGGTTAAAAACTATTCTTAATTTTAAAGTTTCTAAAATTACTAATGAAAAAGAAAGTATTTTACTTGAAGCGGAAAACGGGGATGAAATTGAAGCCAATTTTGTTTTAAATGTTTCTGGAATTTGAGCTGAAAATGTTGCAAAATTAGTTGAAGAAGAACCAGATTTTAAAATTCAAACAAGAAGAGGACAATATAGATTTCTTGATGCTACTCAAGCAGCAAAATTACAAGGAAATGTTTACTTTTTAACTCCTTCAAAACATGGAAAGGGAGTTATCGTTGCAAAACTTTTTAATGGTCAAGTAATGGTAGGCCCAACAGCTGAAGATGGAGTTCCTCTTGATGATGCACAATTAGTGACACCAAGAGCATTGAAACATGTTAAAAAAATTGGTTTAAAAATTATTCCAACTCTTAATATGGATAGAACAGAGCAAACTTGAGCAGGATGTAGATCCATCAATACTGTTACAAGAGATTATCATATTGAAATGTCCAATACTATGCCACATTTTATGCATGTTGCTGGAATGCAATCACCCGCATTATCAGGTGGACCAGCAATCGCAAAATATGTTTATAAAAAATATTTAACAAATATGAGCTAATTTTTAAATTTATAGAAAAAGCTTTTTTAAAGCTTTTTCTTTTTTTATAAATATTTTTACATGACATATCTATTTCTTTTTATATTTTTTTATAATATTAAGTTTTCCTTTTTTTTATTTTTCATTTAAACTAAAAAAGGTAAAATTATATTATTAGATTAAATTTTTTTAATAATTTAGCATTAATTAAAATATAACTAATATTTGTGTATGAATTTATCTTTAACGCCCCAATTTTGATCCATAGTTGTAACTACAATTTTAACTGTTGTAGTGTCTTTAATTTTATATTTTTCTGTAATTAGTAAACAAGATCCACTAAAAGAGCCCAAAGGAATTATGGTTCTAATTGAGGGTTATGTTGTCGGATTTAATAAATTAATGGAATCAATGACTGGCGGAAAATTAAAAGCAGCTTATCCTTATTTTTTCACTTTGCTTAATTTTTTAATTATTAATGAATTAATAGTGTGGCTTGGTTGGGAATCGCCTGCAACTTCAATTATGTTTACCTTTACTTTGGGAATTATTACTTTTATTGGAATTTATGTTGTGGGAATTGGAACAAAAGGATTAATTAATTTTTGTAAACATAAATATATAAATCCAATCGAATTATTTTCTCAATTTTCTCCTTTAATTTCTATTTCAGTTAGATTATTTGGTGCTACTTTTGCAGGAGCAATTATTGGTGATATTATATTTATTATTGTTCAAGGAATGATGGAAAATGGAGATGCCTTCATTTTAACTTTTTGACCAGTAATGGGTGGATTTACAAGTTGAGTTTGACAAATAATGGATACGGGTCTTTCACTTATACAAGCTTTTGTTTTTACTGTTTTAACTGCAGTTTATTGATCAATGGAATGTGGAACTTCATGATCACCAAAAGAAAGAAAAGAACTTGCAAAACAAAAAAAACTTTTACTTGAAAAGCAAAAGTTTAAAAATGAAAAAACTAAAAAGTTAGTAACTAATTCAAAAACTAACCAATTATTTAAAAACAAAAAAAATCCTAATATAATTAAAAAACCAATTATAGTAGCAAAAAAACAATAATTATATTTAAATTAAAAAACTAATAAAAAATACTTTTTAGATTGTAGAAGAGTAGAAATTAATAATAAATTTAAGGAGAAAAATGAAAACAAATAAAATTTTAAAATTTATGTCATATTCATCATATTTTTTTGCAGTAGTCTCTTTTGTGGTTTTGGCTTTTGCAGTATTTTACTTTAATATTGATGCAGCAAGTTCTAATGGAATAATGGCAGTAGTAGAAGATGATAAAACTGCAAATGCTGAAGCAATTCAAAAAGGAATGGCTTACATGGGAGCTGGATTTGCTTGTGTTGGATTATTTGGCGCAGGAATTGGACAAGGATATGCTGCTGGTAAAGCATCAGAAGCTGTTGGAAGAAATCCCGAAGCAGAACCTCAAATTAGAAATATGCTTTTAATTGGAGCAGCAATTGCTGAATCATCTGCTTTGTATTCTCTTGTTATTTCAATTATTCTAATTTTTGTTGCTTAATATTAAGATACTTAAAGGTTTAAAATGATAGATACATTAATAACAATTATCAATAATAATAATTTTTCTATTGGAGATAGAACTTTTCCTAGTCTTTTAGAAGGGGAAAGTAATGATGATCTTCCCACTGTTTTTGAAGGACTTGTTCCTACAGTTGCAATAGTAATTGGAACTGTAATTTCTTTATTAATTGTTTTTTGAATTATTTCTTATTTTGTCTATTTTCCAGTAAAAGATATTGTTGAAAAAAGATCAGAAAAAATAAGAAAAGATTTAGTAACAGCAGAAAAATTAAATACAGAAGCTTCAAAATCACTTAAAAGAGCTCAAACAGCAATTCGTTCTTCAAAAAATGAAGCAACAGAAATTGTTGCAAAATCTATTGATGAAGCAACGATTGTTAAGGAAGAAATTATTACTGATGCAAAATCTAAAGCAGTAACAATGCTAAAACAAGCAAGAGATCAAATAGTTCATGAGCAAAAAGAAGCTGAAGGACAAATTAATGATGAAATTACTAAAATTGCAATGCTTGCTGCTACAAGAATAATTGAAAAGGAAATAAATCCCAAAACAAATAAAAAACTAATTAATGATTTAATTAGTGAATTAGGAAAATAAGATGAATAAATTTGGTTTAACATCATATACAAATGCTATTTTTGGATTAGGAAAAGAAGTAAATAAGTTAGACTTATTTATTGAACTTTCAAATAATTTATTAGTAGTAATTGAAAAAGAACCATCTTTTATAAAATTTCTTGCAGATAATAATTTAGAATTAAAAGAAAAAAGAGCAACTTTAGAAAAAGCTTTTAATCAAAAAGAAGCTGATTTATTTGTTAAGTGACTTTTAATTTTAATTACTGATCATGTTGTTAGTGAACTTAAATATATTTTAAAGGAAGTAATTATTCTTTATAATAAGGATCAAGGAATTATTGAAGGAGTTATTTGAACAACCACTTCTCTAGAAAGTGCACAAATAAAAAAATTCAATACACTTGTTTCAAAAAAATTAAACCTAAAAACTAATCTTGTTAATAAAATTGATCAAGAACTTCTTGGTGGTATTAAAATTGAAGTTGGCGATAAAATTTGGGATAACACGATTAGTAGAAAACTACAAGATTTAACACACGAATTACTTATGAAAGGATAAAAATGGCTAATATACAAGACATTAGTGCAGTTATAAAAGAAAGAATTACTTCTTATGATCTTGATGTAAAAGCAACAGAAGAGGGAAAAGTTCTTGCAATTGCCGATGGAATTGCTTCTGTTTCTGGACTTGAAAATACACAATTAGGTGAATTATTAGTTTTTCCAGAAAATACTTATGGAATGGCTCTTAATTTAGAATCAAATTTTATTGGAGCAATTATTTTTGGAAGTTATTCTCATATTAATGAAGGAGATAAAGTTCAAAAAACCGGAGAAATTATGGAAATTCCTGTAGGTGATGAACTTATTGGAAGAATTGTTAATTCACTTGGAGAACCAATTGATGGGAAAGAACCTTTTAAGGAAACGAAAACCAGAAAAACTGAAAAAGTTGCTCCAGGAATTATGACAAGACAATCAGTTTTTGAACCATTAGAAACTGGAATTCTTGCAATTGATTCAATGCTTCCAATTGGAAAAGGTCAAAGAGAACTAATTATTGGTGACCGTAAAACTGGAAAAACTGCTATTACTATCGATGCCATTTTAAATCAAAAAGGTAAAAATGTTAAATGTGTGTATGTTTCAATTGGACAAAAAAATTCTACTCTTGCTACAACAACAAGAAAATTAATTGAAAATAATGCAATGGATTACACAACCATTGTTTCTGCAAGTGCATCAGATTCTGATGCCATGCAGTATCTTGCTCCCTATTCAGGAATTACAATTGCTGAAGAATGGATGGAAAATGGGGAGGATGTTTTAATTATTTTTGATGATTTATCAAAACATGCTGTTGCTTATCGTTCACTTTCTCTTTTACTTAGAAGACCACCAGGAAGAGAAGCCTACCCAGGAGATGTTTTTTATTTACATTCAAAACTTCTTGAACGAAGTGCAAAACTTAACGAAAAACACGGAGGGGGATCAATTACTGCACTTCCAATAATTGAAACCCAAGCAGGAGATATTTCTGCTTATATTCCAACTAATGTAATTTCAATTACAGATGGACAAATTTATTTAATGTCTGCTGCTTTTAATGCAGGGCAAAGACCTGCAATTGATGCTGGATTTTCTGTTTCAAGGGTTGGAACAGATGCACAAACAAAACTATTAAAAAAAGTTTCTGCTTCCTTAAAATTACAACTTGCTTCTTATGAAGAGATGAAAGCTTTTTCAGAATTTTCATCAGATTTAGATCCAGAAACAAAATTAATTTTAGAAAACGGACAAAAAATAATGGAGCTTTTAAAACAGCCTCAATATTCTCCCTACTCTCAATCTACTGAAGCAATCATTCTTTTTGCTGTAAATAAAAAAATAATTGAAAAATTTCCAGTAGAAAAAACATTTGCTTTTAAAAATGAACTTTTACGAGCAATTAAAAGTAATAAGGAATTTAAAAAAATTATAAAAATTTTTGATCAAAAAAAAGTTTTAGAAGATAATGTTGCAGAGCAACTTGAAGAACTTCTAAATAACTTCGTAAAACAATTTAATGTTTAATTAAGTTTAATATTATGGCAACAATAAAACAAATTAAAGAACAACAAGAAGCTGTAAAAGCTATTCATAAGATAACTAGTGCGATGCAACTAGTTGCTACTGCAAAAAGTCAGAGGGCAATTAGAGAATTAAATAGTTATCAAGTTTATTTTCAAAAAGTCCAAAATATTGTTTCCAAAATTGTAAAAGAAAATCCTTTAGAAGAAGAATTTAAAGGGATTTATTGAATTATTTTAATGAGTGATTTAGGACTTGCAGGAAGTTATAATTCAAAATTAGTAAAAACAATCATCGAAGAAATTAGTCCTTCTGATAAAGTTCTTGTAATTGGACAAAAAGGAACAATTCTTCATTCTAAAATTCCAAATCATATTGAAATTATGCCCCTAGAAATGTTGCATCAATTTATTGGTTTGGGAGATTTACAGGTTAAAATTCAATCTGCATATCATGATGATCATTTAAAAGTTAAAATGCTTTTTACAAAATTTATTAGTCAATTAGAATTTGAACCCACAATTACACAGGTTCTTCCAATTGAACCAATCAATTCTTTTATTGAAGAAGAGAAAAAAAGTCTTGTCTTAACAGAATTTGAACCAAGTAGAGAACTTCTTCTTGTAGAAATAGAAGACATTTATATTCAATCAGTGGTTCAAGGTTTTTATCGAGAAGCACAAGCTTCAGAAAATACTGCAAGAAGAACTGCAATGGAAAATGCAACTAGAAATGGTGAAGATATGTTAAGAGATTTAAACATCATTTATAATAGAACAAGACAATCAAAAATTACCCAAGAAATTAGTGAAATTATTGGGGGAGCGGAAGCATTAAAATAGGAGAATAATATGGGAAAAAATATTGGAAAAGTAGAACAAGTCTTAGGACCAGTTGTAGATGTAAAATTTGATGGAACTAAAATTCCAAATATTTTAAGTGCACTTAAAGTTGATAATAATGGAAAATTGTTAACTATTGAAGTTGCTTCTGAAATTGGCGATAACATAGTAAGATGTATTGCCATGGGGGCAACAGAAGGACTTCGAAGAGGACAAGAAGTAACTGATACTGGCGCTCCAATTACAATCCCCGTTGGTGAAGCAACCCTTGGAAGAATTATTAATGTTTTAGGGGAACCACAAGATGAAATGGGACCAATAAAATCAGAATTTCATGCTCCAATTCATCGAGAAGCTCCAGCCTATGATGAACAATCATCTTCAATTGAGCTTTTTGAAACAGGAGTTAAAGTTTTAGATCTTCTTGCCCCTTTTTCCAAAGGATCTAAAGTTGGTCTTTTTGGAGGAGCAGGAGTTGGGAAAACTGTTCTAATTACTGAACTTATTAATAATGTTGCTCAAGAACATGGGGGACTTTCAGTTTTTGCTGGAGTTGGAGAAAGAACTAGAGAGGGAAATGATCTTTTCTTTGAAATGAAAGAATCTGGAGTACTTAAAAAAACTGCCCTTGCCTTTGGACAAATGAATGAATCGCCTGGTGCAAGAATGCGGGTTGGACTTGCTGGTCTTACTCTTGCAGAATTTTTTAGAGATAAAAAACACCAAGATGTTCTTTTATTTATTGATAATATTTTCCGTTTTTCCCAAGCTGGTTCAGAAGTTTCTGCCCTACTTGGAAGAATGCCCTCTGCAGTTGGTTATCAACCAACCCTTGCAGTGGAAATGGGAAAACTTCAAGAAAGAATTACCTCTACTAAAAAAGGTTCAATTACTTCTGTTCAAGCAGTTTATGTTCCTGCAGATGATTTAACTGATCCTGCCCCTGCGACAACCTTTGCCCATCTTGATGCTATGGTTGTGCTTTCAAGAAAAATTGCTTCTCTTGGACTTTATCCTGCAGTTGATCCTCTTGAATCAAATTCTTCTTTGCTCGATCCATTAATTGTCGGAGAAGAACATTATGAAGTAGCAAACCAGGTTCTTCAACTTTTGCAAAGATATAAAGAACTTCAAGATATTATTTCTATTTTAGGAATGGATGAACTTTCTGAAGAAGATAAACTTGTTGTGGCAAGAGCAAGAAAAGCAAGAAACTTTCTTTCCCAACCATTTTTTGTTGCAGAGGTGTATACGGGTAATAAAGGAAAATTTGTAAAATTAGAAGACACCATCAAAGGTTTTAAGGAAATTATTGATGGAAAATTAGATGATATTAGTGAAGTTGCCTTTATGTTTAAAGGCACAATTGAAGAAGTTAAGCAAAGTATAAAAAAATAAATTATGGCCCATGAATTTAATTTAGAAATCCTCACTCCCACAAAAACCTTTTTTCAAGGAAAGGTTACTTTACTTAATCTTGAAATTATAGAAGGAAGAATTGGAATAATGGCAAAACGACAACCATTAGTTTCTGCAATAAAAACTTCTCAATTTTCAATAATTGAAAATGAGCGATTAATTGAAGGAGTTATTATTGGAGGGATTCTTTATATGGATGGAAAAGAAACAACAATTGTTACTTCAAGAGTAAAATGGTATGAGGATGTAAATGTTTCTTTTAGTAAAAAAAGATTAGCTTATCATCAAAATATTTTAAAAACTACTAAGTTGAAACCTGCAGAAAAAGCAGATCTAGAAAAGAAAATTAAATACTATAAGCTGCAATTAAAGAAAAAATAATATGAATTTTGAAATAATACAATGATCACTTTTGGTAATTGTTTATTTAATTTCTTTTGCAATAGGAATTATTGCAACAAGGGGAATTGATTGAACAAAAATCCTTTTAAAAGAATATCAAACAAAAGAACAAGGAATTATTCTTTGGGTTATTTTTTCTTTAATTATTGCAGCAGTTCTTGGGACAATGATTAATATTATTATCCTAACATTATTCCTATTATAATTAAAATATGAGAAAAGAAGTAAATCAGCATCTTGCAACAATTCGTAATTTTAAAATTTTAAGAGCAGCGGAAGAAGTTGCTATTTTAGTATTAGCTAAAGTTGAAGAATTAAAGAAGGAAAAAGTTTCTGAAAAACAACTTAAGGCCATAACAGCTAATTTAAAAAAACAATTTGTTGAAGGAAAAAAATTAGATGATCTTCTTGTGGAAGCTTTTGCAAGTGCTCATTATGCAATTGAACTTACTTATGGAATTACCCTTTATAAAGTTCAAATTATGGGGGGATATGCCCTTCATAAGGGCGATGTTGCTGAAATGAAAACTGGAGAGGGTAAAACCCTAACTGCAATTTTACCCACTTATCTAAATGCTCTTTCTGGAAAAGGTGTTCATGTAATTACTGTAAATGAATATCTTTCATCAAGAGATGCTCTTAATGTTGGAAGGGTTTTTTCCAAATTAGGAATATCTGTTGGTGATGTTACAAAGGACCAAAAACCAGAGGAAAAAAGACTCGCTTATCATAAAGACATTACTTATATTACTAATTCAGAAGTAGGATTTGATTATTTAAAAGACTATATGGTTCAATATCCTACTTCAAAAGTTCAAAGAAGAATTTTTAATTATGCAATTATTGATGAAGTTGATTCAATTTTAATTGATGAAGCAAGAACCCCTTTAATTATTGCTGGAGGGGAAAAAATTGATGAAGGTGAATATGAACAGGCTGATGATTTTGTTCAAACATTAATTTTAGATCGTGATTTTGAAATTGATATGGAAACAAAACAAGCTTATCTTACCTATGATGGAGCAAGAAAAGCAGAATCTTATTATCATTTTGTAAATCTTTATTCTTATGAAAATTCAAAAATTGTTCATCGAATTCATAATTCACTGCAAGCAAATAATATTTTTCATTTTGATGTTGATTACACGGTAAAAGATGATAAAGTAATTCTAATTGATATTTTTACCGGAAGACTACTTGAAGGAAGAACTTTTTCTGAAGGCCTCCATCAAGCAATTGAAGCAAAAGAAAAAACAACAATTAATCCAGAAAATAAAACTTTTGCAGCAATTACTTATCAAAATCTTTTTCGGATGTATGATAAACTGGCTGGAATGTCTGGAACTGCTTTTTCTGAAGAGGAAGAATTATTAAATATTTATAACATGCGGGTAATAGAAATTCCCACTAATATGCCCATGATAAGAGAAGATAAACCTGATTTAATTTTTTCTACGATGGATGCTAAATTTAGAGCAGTAGTTGAAAAAATTAAAGCAATTCATTCAATAGGACAACCAATTCTTGTGGGAACAAAATCTGTTTCTGATTCCCAAAAACTCTCTGATATGCTTCTTAAAGATGGGATTACTCATGAAGTTTTAAATGCAAAAAATCATGCAAGAGAAGCTGATATCATTATGAATTCAGGTCAAAAAAATGCAATTACCATTTCAACAAATATGGCTGGACGGGGAACTGATATTCAACTTGGGGAAGGGGTTGTTGCTCTTGGCGGTCTTTTTGTAATTGGAACAGAAAGACATGAATCACAAAGAATTGATAACCAACTTCGAGGAAGATCTGGAAGACAAGGTGATCCAGGAATTTCACAATTTCTTGTTTCACTCGATGATGAAATTATGATTAGAACTGGAATGAAACGGGTCCAGAAATTTATGAAGTCACTTGACACTACTCCAATTGAATCAAAAATGGTTCAAAGATCACTTACAATAGCTCAAAAAAGAATTGAAGGAATTAACTTTGATGCAAGAAAATCTATTGTAGAATATGATGATGTTTTGAACCGGCAAAGATTAATTTGTTATAAACAACGTGATTTTATTTTATATACACATGAAATGATGCCTATTTTTGAAACGGTTTTAAAAGCTTTTGTTAAAAATAAAATTATTTCAGAAGAAGCATTTACAAATTCACTTTTTGATTCAGTTAAATTAATTGATCATTTAAATGAAGAGTTTCAACTAGAAGAAAAAGATAAAATTTCTTCTACTGAAATTAACAATATTACTGCTCAAGATTATCTTTATGATGGACTTTATAAATATTTTATTAATAAATATCAAGAAGCAGATCAAAAAAAAGTAGAAGCATATATTAAAAGGCTTATGTTGGGTATTCTCGATTATCATTGACAAAATCATTTAGATTTAGTTCAAAAATTAAAATCAGGAATTCGTTATCGTCAATATGCACAAAAAAATCCTGTACAAGCATATGTTTTTGAAGCTGATAAACTCTTTACTACTTTTAGAAGGGAAATTATTGATCAAACAATAATGCTTGTCTTAAATACAAATACAAAAAAACCAACTGAAGAATTATTTGTTTCAAAACTAAGAAAGACTAATGATTTAGTGGTTAATTAAAAATTAGAAAGGTTACATATAGGTATAATAGTAATATGACTAGAAAAATAGAGCAAGATACTAACCCTAATGGAAAATATGGCTTTATTTCCATGGTTGCAATGATTATTGGAATTGTTGTTGCATCTGGAATTTTTGTTAAAAATTCAGAAATTATTATAGGAACAAGTTCTGCAATTCTTACTACTATCGCATGAATTGTTGGAGGTTTAATTGTTCTTTGTATGATGATGGGATTTTTAGAAATCACTTCTTCTTCGCGGTTGAAAAAGGAACAAGGAACAATTTTAAATTGAAGTAGAAATTTTTTAGGAAAAAATGCTGCTATGGTAATTGGATATTATATAACATTTTTATATATTCCTTTACTTACAATTGGTCTTTCCTTTTTTGCAGCTAATTTTTTACTTCAAGGAATTGGACTTGAGAATATTAGTTTATTGTGAGGTTTTATTTTTATTACTGTAGTTGGAATTCTTTTTATGTTTTTTGCCCAAATAGTAAATGGGTTAACAAGTAAACCAGGAAAAATTTTTCAAACTACAGGAACCTTTATTAAATTAATTCCTCTTTTTGCCCTTATTTTAATTGCTTTTATTGCAATTACTGCTTCCCTAAGCGGAATTGAAACTAATGCTGTTTTTGATCCAACAGATGATATTAATAATATTGATGGTAAGGGAATTAATGATGAAAATGGTGCCGGTCATTATATTGCTTTAATTTTTGCTGTTTTACCTGGAATTCTTTTTTCTTTTGATGGTTTTTTATATGCTGATTCTTTATCTCTTGAAGCAAAAAAAGAAACAACTTATAAAAAGGCTTTAATTTTTTCAATTATTTTTATTGTTATTATTTATATTTTGTTTTCTCTTTCAACAATGACACTTGCAGGACTTGATGCTGAAGGAGAATATGCTTTTGATACTAAATCAATTTTCGAAACTGTTTTCCCAATTCATGGGAAAACAATTGGAACGGTTGTTGTAATTTTAATCATGATCTCTGTCCTTGTTGCAGTTAATGGACTTGCGACTGTTTCTTCAAGAAATCTTGCTGATGCTTCTCATCAAAATTTAATAAAAGATGAAAATGGAGTTTTACTTAGAAGAAATCATTCAGAAGCCCCTTATAATGCTGCTTTTAAAATTTTTATTTTTATGATTATGTTTGCTTTTATTTTAAGAGCAGGTGATGCCATTATGATTAATTGAAGCGCAAATGGGGAAAAACTAAAATATGCGGATCTAGAAAGTGGAAAGGATTTGCAATTAACAGGAATTGCCACTTCATTATCAGCAGTATTTATGTTTTTTATGTATGGACTTATTCTTATGGGAGGGGTAGTTAATCGTTTTACTAAAAAAGTAACTGTACAAAAAAGTTTTGGATTCATCTTTTTTGCAATTGTAGCAATGATTTTTATGATTGCTTCAGCTGGTTATTTCTTATGAGATATTTTTCTTCAAGATATTGTTTGAATTGCAAATGGTTCACTTGCAGAAGGTGGTAGTCATTACGGAATTATTAGTATAAAAAATGCTTGTAAAGAATTAATTGCTATGGTCTTTTTCTTGACAATATTAATTGGTATGTGAATTGGGGTTTTTGCTTATAATTATAATCATATTAAAGAGGCTAACTTCAGTAATTATCCAAATAAAATTAATGCAAGAAAAACATATGATGCTCTTATTTCCTATAAAGATTATGAAAAAGCAGTTTATTCTAAATCTAATTTTTCAACTCTTATTGATCATCCAGAAAAATTAGATTATGAATGATTTTTAGAACAACAGATTATTCTTGATAAAAAAATTATTCATGAAAAAGAAAAACTTCATATTCGCTCATTTTTACCTTTGAAATTTCAAGAAAAACTTGCTCGAGAAAAAAATGCTAATAATAAAAAAATAAAACAACAACAAGTTAATCAAAATGATAAATTTAAAACTAAAAACTTAACAGATTTAAAAAAAGAAAAAGTAGATGGTAAAATTAAAGAAAATAATTGAAATCAATTATTAAAATTGAAAATAAAAGATTTTCAAGAAAAAACTACCATTCAAACAAAAAAATCTTTAATTAAAATACAAAATAAAACAGAAGAACTTAAAAAGGTTGTAAATGCCGATATTATTTATATAAAAACCACTTTAATTAAAATCAAAAGAGTTGTAAATGCTAAATTTGTTTATATAAAAACTATTTTATCTAAAGATAAAAAAGATCAACAAAATGAAGAATTAAAATCAAAAAAAGGGGGAACGGTTTTAAATAAACCTAATAATTTGAAAAAAGAAGAATTATCAACTAATAAAAAAAATGAAATTAAAAATTTAAAAACTTCTCAAGATAATAAAGATTTACAATTAGAAAAAAAAGATCAACAATCAGCTAAAGAATCTCCTGTGATTAAAATACAAAAAAATGAGGTTGAAGAAAAAGAAACTTATAAAGCAAATAAACAAATTCTTAAAGAGGCCAATTTTGCTAAAAAAGAAGCACTACAAGCTAAAAAAGAAAAACAAAAAGCAGAATTAAATTTAGGAAAAATTAAAATAAAAAAAGGTTTTAATGAATTAAAAAATAATTTACTTGCTGAGGGAATTGATTTTAATTTAAAAAGTTCTAAAAGTGAACTACAACAAATTGCCAAGGAATATATTTCGATTTCTGAAGAACAACTTGATTTAAGATTTAGTAAATTTACAATTAAAATAAATAATTTAAAAAGTAAAGCACAAAAATATAATCTCTTAAAAGAGTTTAAAAAAGCAGATATTCAAAATTTAAAAGAACAACTTGATTATTATAAAATTACTTATAAGGAAGATGCAACAAAAGGAGAATTATTTAGTTTATTAAAAAATCATTAGTAAATTTTAAATAAAAAAAGACAATTTTAATTGCCTTTTTTTATTTAAAACTAATTATTTATATACAACCACTTGATTTATATATAAATCAATGTTGAAAATGTGATAATTTAATTGTATAAATAACAAAACAGAGTTGTTTTTCTCTTTTACATATATTAATTTATTTTGTAAAAAAATTGATAATAGAGCTATATAAAAATAAATAAAAATTAAAGAATAATTATTTGTTTTATTTATTTAAAAGGAGGTTGAAATGATTACTGCTTTTTTGGGCAACAATAATCCCAAAACAGACTTATGAGGTCTTCTATTAATTGTAATTTTGATAATTGTTGGAGTATTAATTACATCATTTTGATTAAAAGGTCCAAAAGCTACAAAAAAAATTACTAAATATATTCCTTTATCATTGGCGTTGATTCTTGTGGGGATAATACTTTCTGGTGGAGGACTTTATGACACTCCTAAAATATTTAGCACGGCTTTAAATATTCCACAAGACTTTACAAATAATATACAAGAATTGTATCCATCAACAGAAGGTTGAGTTTTTAATTGAAATCAAGCTTCTTATGGTAGCGACGCATTAAGGTGAGGAGCATTAATAGGTTCATCATTTTTAGTTTTTTATGCAGGGTTTACCATTGATATAAAGTTATTTAAAAAATACGGTCTAACTGCAGTTCTTGTCTCCTTCCTTCCTATTTTCTTTGAGGGAACTTTTTTTGCACTTTTAATAACTCCAGTTCTTTATTTTCAAGAACTTAATCAAGATGTAATAAGTGGCTGAAATGATTTTAATTGAGCTATTGCATTTTTTATTGGTTATGCAATAGCTGCTGCTTCTCCAGGGATTATTATTCCCTTGTTAATTAAATTTCAAAAAATGGGCTATGGAAGATGAAATAAAATAAGTGATATTGCTATTATTTGTGGAAGTATAGATTCTATTACTTCCTTAGGATTAATTTTAGTATTCTTTTCTTTGGTTTTGGGTGTGCAAACACAATCTTTAAATGTTAGTTCAACTTTTATAGTTTTATTTGCAAGAATTCCGGTAATGTTTTTACTTTCAACAATTGTTGCTTTTGCTGCTTACTTTCTTTTTATTTTTTGAGTAAAAGCACCATTAGATAAATTTGTTCCACATATAGTTGAAATAAAAGGAAAAAAAATTAAAATATGAAATATTTTAGCCTTGACTGGTTTAATATTTATTATTATTTTAATAAATGAAATGTGTCAGCTTTCTGATCAAAGTGCGCTTGCAAACATTTTTGATGAAAAAAATAAAAATATTATAAGTTGAATTTTCCCTTATTCATTTTTAGTTTTTTTAATTATGGGAGTTTTACTTTCAAATAAACTGCGAAAGGAAATATTAAAAAAAGAACAAAAAGAAAAAGTCGGAACATTTATGCAATCAGTTCCAGCACTTTGATTATATATTTTTGCTCCTTTAGTTTTTGGAAGCATCGGAGGCTTAATAATTTTTACTTGGATTTTACAATGGGTTACATTAATATATATTGTAATAATTCTTTTTTCTGTTTTATTAGGAAGAACCATAGGTGGTAGATTAGCTTTATATGATCACAAAAAATTTAAGTGGAATGATGTAGAAATATTTCCATTAATTAATTTTCCAAAAGGAACAACTCCTGCAGCTTCAATGGTATTTTTTGCAATGCTAGTTATTTTTGCATCACAACCTTTATCAGCAGATCCAATTATAGAAAACATGGGATTATTTAATACTTTATTGCATCCATTATTTAATATCTGTATTGCTGCAATTATTATTAGTGTTCCTACAAATGAATTTGTCTTTAATTTATATTTCAAAAAATTTATGATAATTACAGAAGAAGGTGAAGAACCTGCCCCAATTCCTATTCCTATTTTTAGTAAAGTAAATGTTCATTATAAAAAAATAAATACATATTATAAAGAAAAATATACGCAATATAAAGAAAAACATTTTAAAACAAAAAAATAGTTCTTTATAAAAGACTGTAGTTTTATTAATTAAATATTAAAAAAGAGCAAAAATAATAATATTCTTTAAAAAGTATAAAGGAGGTACAAAATGTGTACAGCAATTAAAATACATACAAAAAATAATGAAATCATTGTTGGAAGAACAAATGAATTTTCAGGTTCTTTTGGTTCTGATTTACTTTTTTTACCCCGTGGGTTTAAGTATTTGCGGTTTTATGATCGGCCACAATACGGTTATGAAGAAATAAAATATGCAACAGTTGGAAATGCATCGACAACAATGATTAAAATGGGTTTAGAATTTGAAAAATATAGTCTTATTGATGGAATGAATGAATTTGGTCTTTCAGTAGAAACACATTATTTTCCGGTTGTTTTTGGCTGAAAAGTAATAAAAGAAGCTGATATGCCAGAAAATAGTAATTATATTTCTGGCTATACCCTAACTACCCTTCTTCTTGGACAAAATAAAAGTGTTGCTGAAGTAAGAGAATGAATTAAAATAAATCATGATCGAATTATTATTATGGAAAGAAATTTACCTGCTCAAGGTTTTCATTTTCAAGTAACTGATCCAACAGGAGAAACAATTGTTTTGGAACCAGAAAATGGTGTAATTAATGTAAAAGAAAATCCATCTGGAGTAATGACAAATGCTCCCCAATTAGAATGACATTTAGAAAATTTAGCAAACTATATTGGTTTAAGATCAACTGATATTGTTTCGAACCCTAAAATAATGGATAATAAAGGAGTTCCTTTTGTAAGAAGAAGTATGGGAAATGGAATTAAACAATTGCCAGGAGATTTTCAAGCAACTTCTAGGTATATAAGAGCGCATTATCTTTCGCAAAATGCAAATATTACAGATAATGTTGAAGATGGCGTAAATACCTGTTTTAGAATTTTACATACTACAGATATTGTTGCGGGAACTGTTTCAATTGCTGTTCCAGATTCATTTATGGAAGTAGAAGAATGGGAAAAACTTGATGGTGATGGTTCTTTTATTACAGATATTACAGATAGCATTATTGTAAAAGATCTCGCTAATCGAATTTACTATTATAAAGATTGTAAAAATATTTCACCAAGATTTATTAGACTTGATGATTACAAAAATGAAACTTCTGAAAAAAGAATAAGTTTTCATGAGGATAATTCATTTAAATTTCAAGAAGTTAAATTTGATTAATTATTTATGAGTTAATTTAATATTATTTTCTCATTTTTATGGAGAAATATGTTTAAATTTTTGGATAATTAACTTTTAAAATTATATGGGAGGTACATAATGTGTACAGCACTTAAAATACATACAAAAAATAATGATATCATTGTTGGAAGAACAAATGAATTTTCAGGTTCTTTTGATTGTGATTTACTTTTTTTACCCCGTGGGTTTAAATATTTAAGATTTTTTGATCATCCTGAATTTGGATATGAAGAATTAAAATATGCAACAATTGGAAATGCTTCAACGACAATGTTTAAAATGCGCTTAGAACTTGATCGCTATAACTTTATTGACGGAATGAATGAATTTGGTCTTTCTGTAGAACTACATTACTTTCCAGTTGTTTTTGGTTGAAAAGTAATAAAAGAAATGGATATGCCAAAAGATAGCAATTATATTTCTGGTTATACTCTTCCAAATATTATTCTAGGGCAAAATAGAAATGTTGCTGAAGTAAGAGAGTGACTTAAAGAAAATCATGATCGAATCATTATTATGGAAAGAAGTTTACCTGTTCAAGGTTTCCATTTTCAAGTAACTGATACAACAGGAGCATCAATTGTTTTAGAACCAGAAAATGGCGTAATTAATTTAAAAGAAAATCCTTCTGGAGTAATGACTAATGCTCCCCAATTAGAATGACATTTAGAAAATTTAGCAAATTATATAGGCTTAAGATCAACTGATATTGTTTCAAACCCTAAAATAATGGATAATAAAGGTGTTCCTTTTGTAAGAAGAAGTATGGGGAATGGAATTAAACAATTACCAGGAGATGGACAAGCAACTTCTAGATATATAAGAGCTCATTATCTTTCACAAAATGCCAATATTACAAATAATGTTGAAGATGGAGTGAATACCTGCTTTAGACTTTTACATACTTCTGATATTGTTGCGGGAACTGTTGCAATTGCAGTTCCAGATTCATTTATGGAAGTTGAAGAATGAGAAAAACTTGATGGGGAAGGTTCTTTTATTACAGATATTACAGATAGTATTATTGTAAAAGATCTTTCTAATCGAATTTATTATTATAAAGACTATAAAAATATTTCACCAAGATTTATTAAACTAAATGATTATGTAAATGAAACTTCTGAAAAAAGATTAAGATTTTATGATGATCATTCGCTTAAATTTCAAGAAGTTAAATTTGCTTAATTATTTAAAATAAAAAATAAATATGTAAAATAATAAACTAAATGAAAATTACTTATATTTTAAAAAACATAGACTTTAAAAAGTTTAATGGGGAAAAGACAAATAAAATTGTCTTTTCCTTATGAAAATAATTATTTATGCATAAATTTTGAATTTTAAGACAATAAAATTTTAAAAAATATGATAATTTAAGTACATAACTAGCAAAAGAGAATTATTTATTTTATTAAGAGGAGGTTAAAATGATTACAACTTTTTGAGGTGATGGAGATCCAAAAGATAATTGATTTGGTATTTTACTTATTGCAACCATAATTATTATTGGTATGTGTCTTACATTGCTTTGATACAAAGGACCTAAATATTCAAAAAAGGTTACTAAATATATTCCCCTACCTTTAGTATTGATTATTGTGGGATTGCTTTTTTCAGGAGGGGGACTTTATGATGCGCCAGAAAATTTTACTACTGCTTTAGATTTTAAAGTAAATTGGCTTACATTAATAGAAGATAAATGGCCAGATACTTATGCAGCCTGAAATTTAACAGGTTGAACTCAACAATCTAATACTAGTGATATGGTCAGATGAGCTGCATTAATTGGTTCTTCTTTCTTGCTTTTTTATGCAGGATTTACACTTGATTTAAAATTATTTAAAAAATATGGCTTAACAGCTGTTCTTATTTCTACTCTTCCCATTTTAATTGAGGGAGCACTTTTTGCATTGTTAATAACTCCAGTTCTTTATTTACAACAAGCTAATAGTGCTACTAATTATTCGTGAGCAGAATTTAATTGAGCAATTCCTTTCTTTATTGGTTATGGAATTGCTGCAGTTTCACCAGGAATTGTAGTACCATTATTGGTAAAATTTCAAAAAATGGGATATGGAAAATATAACAAAATTAATGAAATTGCTATTATTTGTGCAAGTTTAGATGATGTTACTTCACTTGGGCTGATATTGGTCTTTTTTTCATTAGTAATTGGAGTACAAACTGGTGGTCTATCAGAAAGTGTAGGTTCAACATTTACAATTTTACTTGGAAGAATTCCAGTAATGATTTTTCTTTCTATAATTATTGCTTTTGCAACCTTCTTTGTTTTTATTTTTTGAGTAAAAGGACCATTAGATAAATTTGTTCCGCATGAAACAGAGATAATGGGCAAAAAAATTAAAATATGAAATATTTTAGCTTTGATTGGTTTAGTAGTGCTTATTATTGCAATTAATGAAATGTGTCAACATGCTATGCAAGGTGCATTTGAAAATCTCTATGATGACGAAGCTAATAGTCATTTTATGAGTTGAATTTTTCCCAATTCTCTTATTGCCTTTTTAGTTTTTGGAATGCTTGTTGCTAATAAATTTCATAAAGATGTTAAGGATCCAAAACAAGAAGCAAATATTAAAACCTTTGCAGTATGGGTTCCAACACTTTGACTTTTCTTTTTTGCTCCTATTCTTTTTGCAAATACTGGAGGTTTAATAATTTTCACATGAGTTTGAAAATGAATTACTTTATTATATATCGCTATAATTATTTTCTGTATTATAACTGGAAGATCTATTGGTGCTAGAATTGCATTATATGATCGTGAAAAATTTAAATGAAATGATGTGGAAGTAATTACTGCTTTAAGTTGGCCAAAAGGAACAACTACCGCAGCTGCAATGACTTTCATAGTATTGATGGTTGTTTTTGCTGGCCAAGCAAATGCGGAAAATTGAGTATTAATTAATACTTTAGTACATCCTTTATTTGATATTGCTATTGCAGGAATAATAGTTACTATTCCAACAAATGAACTTGTATTTAATGTTTTATACAAAAAATATATGCCTCTTACTGAAGAGGGAGAAAAACCTTCATCAGTTCCAATGCCTATTTTTGGACCATTAAATGTTCATTATAAAAAAATAAATGCTAAATATAAAGCAAAATATAGAGATTATAAAGAATGACATTCTAAAAATGAAAAATAAGTATGTTTTCTATTAATATAGTAAATTGTAAATATACAAATTACTTAATAAAGAAAATTTTAATAATTATTCATTAATTTTAAGAAAGGAAAATTATGTGTACAAATATAAAAATTAAAACAGTAAATAATGAATGAATTACAGGACGAACAAATGAATTTGCTGGTTATTTTAAATCAGATCTTGTATTTTTACCTCATGGGTATGATCATCCAAAATTTTATAATCGTCCAGATTTAGGAACAGAAAAATTGCCTTATGCAATGATTGGTGAAACTTCTAAAACTGCCCATACATTAGGAATTGATTTTGATAAAAATTCATTTATTGATGGAATGAATGAATTTGGACTTTCAGTTTCAAATCTTTACTTTTCAACTGGGGCTAAATGAAAAGTAATTGAAGAAAGTGAACTACAACCAAATAATATTTCTGGTTATGTATTAACAAATTGGCTTCTTGGTTATTGTAAAACTACACAAGAAGTAAGAGAATGAATTATAAAAAATAATGATCGAATTATAATTTTAAAAACTGAAAGAGAAGTCCAAGGATTTCATTTCGCAATAGTTGATGCAACTGGTGATTCAATTGTAATTGAGCCAGAAAATGAACGTTTAAATATTAAAGAAAATGTTTCTGGAGTAATGACAAATTCACCAAGATTAGAATGACATCAAGAGAATTTGGCCAACTTTATAAATCTAACTCCAATAGATACTATTTCAAATCCTAAAATTATTGATAAAAATGGAAAACCAATAATTAAAAGAACAATGAGTAATGGAATAAAAAATCTTCCAGGAGACTGGCAATCTACTTCAAGATATATTAGAGCACATTATCTCTCTTTAAATGCTTCAATTCCAAAAACAATCGAAGAAGGAATTATTACTACTTTTAGAATTTTACATACTTCAGATATTGTTCCGGGAACACTTATTTCACCTGTTCCTGATGAAATGATGAAATTTGAATATCTAGTAAAAACTGATCTTGAAGGATCATTTATCACTGATATTACTGATTGTATTTTAGTAAAAGATTTAACAAACAAAGTTTATTATTATAAAGATATTCATAATATTTCTCCAAGATTTGTTAAATTGGATACTTATTTAAATGAAACAGAACCAAAAAGAATTGATTTTGATGATGATAAATCTTTAAAATTTCAAGAAATAGAATTAATTTAAATTGAATCTTGATTAAAATAAATATGGTAAAAAGGCAAACTCTGTTTGTCTTTTTATTTAGGAGTTATAATTATTATGTTATGGAATTTAATTTTAATAAGTTTATTAATAAATTTGAATTAGAAGTAGAATATCAATCTACAATGCACAAAAGCAAAGATAATACTTCAATTTTTATTGATGTTACTGAATATGAAACTTTTATTGAATCAAATTATATTTCAAAAAAAAATTTGCTTTTAATTATTAGAGATGCAAGTATTGATAAAACTTATTTAATAAATTTATTTACAAAATTAGAAAAATTTAATATCGCAGCAATTGTTATTTCAAAAGTTCATAATAAAACTTTTTTTAAAAAAATAGCAAAAGAATATGATTTAACTCTTTTTAGTACTGATTTAACTTCTAGAGAAATATACATTACTTTTGAAAGATACATTTTAGAAAAAGAAATTATTCCTAAAAGAATTCATGGAACAATGATGTCAGTTTATGGCGAGGGAATTTTAATTATCGGAGCTTCGGGAATGGGAAAAAGTGAGCTTGCTCTGGAATTAGTTTCTAATGGTCATTTCTTTATTGGTGATGATGCAATTGATGTAAAGGCAATTGCAGGAAAAGTAATTGGAAGAGCTCCAAAATCAACAAGACCTTTCATTGAGGTTCGAGGAATTGGAATTATTAATGCAAGAGACATGTTTGGAATTAAATCGATGGTTAACCATGCAAATATTGATTTAGTTTTAGAGCTGGTTGATTTAGATGAAGTAAGAAATACAATTGATCGTTTGGGTGCAAAAATTATGCAACATCAAATTCTTGGAATAAACCTTCCAAAAATTCAAATCCCAATTTATAAAGGAAGAAATTTATCTTCAATTGTTGAAGCTGCAGTTATTTCTCAAAAACAAAGAAAATATGATAAATATATTGCAATAGAAGATTTAAATAAAAGAGTTAAAGATTCTTGTAAAAAATAATTATGGATGTTGAACAAATAATATCTGAAAATTGGGAATTAATTATGGAAAAATTAGGTATTCACACTGAAGGAACATTTAGTGTTTTATTTCCTTCTTTTATAATTCCTATTTCTATTTATGGAATTTTAATTCTTGCAGGATTTTTACTTACTTTTTTCTTTGTTTATTTAGAATGAAAATATAAAAAACATTCTACTTTTCATTTATTAATCCTTTTTGGAATTGGAGCAATCGTTGGTGTATTTGCTGCAAGATGATGATATCTTGCTTTTAATCCAAGTGATTTTCATAGTTTTTATGATTTATTTGCTTTACAATCTGGAAGATCAATTCTTGGTTCAATTGTTTTCGGAACCCTTGCTATTTGACTTTATTCAAGAAAATATATTCCAGAAATAGAATGAGCAGAAATATTTTCAATTTTACTTCCAAATATTTTAATTGGTCAAGCCCTTGCAAGATGAGGAAATTTTTATGATTATAATGTTTATGGACAACCCATAGGAACTCCATATTCACTTTTAGATTATTCCCTTTTTATAAATGAATTTTTTAATAAAGATTGAATAATTCCTGATATAACAATTTATTATCAAAAAGATGCTTTAAGTTTTTTACCAGATTTCATTCGTTCGGGAATGCTTATTTGAGATGACGGAACAAAAACATTAGCTTATCGCCAACCTCTTTTTCTATATGAATCATTAGCTACTTTTGTTGCTTGAATAATAATTACTTTTTATATGAAAAGGATTAATTATTTTAAGGAAGGAACCCATGGAGGTATGTTTCTTATTTTTTATGGTTTAATTAGAGCCTCAATGGAATTATTTCGGGATCCCTTATATATAATGAGTTGAGGTACCTTTCCTACTTCTTTTTATTTAGCTTTACTTATTTTGCTTAGTGGAATTATTACTTTTATTTATTACCAATGAAAAGAAGATTTAAAATTTCAATATCAATTTTTTATTTTCAATTTTTATATTGCTTATAAACTTTTTCAATTGAAGTTATAATAAGTAGTTTATTTGTAAAGTAATAAACACTATAATTGTGGAACTCTCCTTTTTCTTTAAAATCAATATATAATTATAAGTAGATTATAAAAATTAAATAAAAAAATTTAAGGAGAAAAAAATGAATGATAAATATGATGTTTTAATTATTGGTGGGGGGCCCGGTGGGTTGACTTCAGCAATTTATGCAGCACGTGCAGAACTTAAAACAGGATTAATAGAAGGAGGCGCTCCTGGGGGAAAATTAATTAATACCCATAATTTAGAAAATTACCCAGGAGTTGATGAAGGAGCAACTGGTGGAGATGTTGCTGTAAAATTTTTTACACAAGCATTATCTTTCGGAGCTGAATATATTCCTGCTTTTGTTATTGAAATTACTGATTTAGATTCTTTTGATGCTAAAAAAGTAATTTTAGAAGGAGGAAAAATTTTAGAAACAAAAACAATTATTATTGCTTCTGGAACAACTCCAATTCCTTTAGATATTCCTGGTTATAAAGAATATTTAAATAAAGGTGTTTCTCATTGTGTTGTTTGTGATGGGGCACTCCACAAAGGACAACCAATTATTATTTTAGGAGGAGGAACAGCGGCAACAGAAGAATCTCTTTTTGGAGCTAATTTTGCTTCTACTGTTTCTATTATTAATAAATTCCCTACTTTTAGAGGAGAAGAAGTAACCTTAAAAAAAGTTGCTGAAACAGCAAACATTGCATTAATTCCAAATACAAAACCTCTTTCAATTAATGGAAATGGGTCAAAAGTTCAATCAGTAACAGTAGAACTTGCTGATGGAACTAAAAAAGATTATCCAGCAACCGGCGTTTTTGTTTATGAAGGATATAGTCCTGCATCAGGATTTTTAAAAGACACTAATTTACTTGATGAATATGGATTTATGAATGCAAACCCTCAAACAATGGAAACTACAATTCCCGGAGTATTTGCTGTAGGTGATATTTTAAATAAACCTTTTAAACAAGTTACAGGAGCAACAAATGACGGAACTCTTGCAGCTTTAAAAGCAAAACAATATATTGACTTAAATAGTTAAGAAATGGAATCTTTTACTGCACAAATTAAAAAGGAGATTTTAGCAAATATTTATAAAACAAAAGAAGAGAGAAAAATTTTTCTTTATTCTTTTATGCGAACTACTGGTCGCTTTACTGAGGGGAAATTTATTTTTAAAACTACCTTGATTCCTTATGAAGATAAAATTAAAAAACTTTATCATGAATTTTTTTTGGGAGAATTAAAAACAATAAAAACAATTAAATTTGTAAAATTTATTGTTGATGATCCGGCAATTTTAGTAGACCTAAATTCATTAATGGGAGACTTTACAATTTTAACTTTATCTGAGACAAAAGCTTATTTAGCAGGAGCTTTTTTAGGACGGGGATGAGTTAATTCTTTAGATTCAAAATTTTATCATTTTGAAATTAGAGTAAAGGATTATCAGCATTCCTTAGATTTACTTGAGGCTTTTGAATCACAAGGAATTAAAGCAACTTCACTTCGGAAAAAATATTGGTATTATGTCTATATTAAAAAAGCTCAAGATATTGTAGATGTTTTACGAATTATGGAAGCATTTAATGCTTCGATGATTTTTGATGATTATAAAATTGAACGACAATTTATGAGTGCAGTTAAAAAAATGAATTCAATTGAGCCCTATAACAAAAAGAAGATTGATCGAACCTGTGAAATTCAAAAAAAATGTTGCAGAGAAGTACTTAAAAATAATGAGACAAAAAATCTTCTTACAGACAATCAAATCAAATTAGCAAAACTAAGACTTGAAAGAGAAAATCTTTCATTATCTGATATTCAATTATTATTTAATGAACTTTATGATAAAGATTATTCAAGATCAACTATTAATAATTGATTTATCTTAATTAATAATCTTTGTCAAAAAAATAGCAAAAAATAGGAAGGTATGTATTGCAGATACAACTACACAAAGACCAACATTTGAATGAATAATTACAGGAGTGCTTTTAGCAGTTATTTTCTTGATAATTATTATTACCCTTATTTATTATATTATTAAGTATAAAAAAGAACGCAAGCACTTTTTCACTATTGGAAAATTAGCGATTATTTCTATTTTTTATGCTTTTTTTTGTATTCAAGCTACTATTACAGCTTTTATTCAACCATGATCAATAGCAACAAATTCTTTTATTCCCTTTTCAATTGATGATGTTACTATTATTGCCGTGGGCTTTATTTTTGGCCCAATAGAAGGATTACTTTTTGGAATGATTTGTGATCCTACAAATGTATTATTAATTCATCATTGACCCTTTCAACTTATACCTTTTTTTACTTTACCATTAATTGGTTTAATTTCTGGTATTCTTGGAAGATTTTATTTTAGAAATAATGAAGATAATCTCTATCGAGAAATGATCTTTTTTCAAATTATTTTACTTTTTATTGGAATTTTATTTATTATTGCAGCTCCAATAATGATTGCTCTTGGGGATACTTTTAGATTTGGTTGGGGCAAAACCACAGCTGATAAAAATAATTGAAAAATTGCTGTTTATATTGCAAGTATTTGTGGACTTATTTTAATTGCTTTAATGGAAATTATTTTCTTTTCTTTATGAAATAAGAAAAAAAATGATGCTTTTGCTATGGAATTAAATAAATACATTCCAGTTACAGAACCTAGGAATAAAATTACTAATCCAGATCTCCGCCTTTTTCTTTATGTTTTTGCTGCAGCAGCTCTTGGAAGAATTTATGGGGGGATAATAAGTCGACCTTTTACACAACATTTTTATTTTGGAATGCCTTATTTTCCACAATTAGTTTTACGTTTAATTGATTCTAGTTATTTAATTCCATGTGCAACATTAGTAAGTTGAGTTGTAATTAAATATTCATTAATTGCCCTCAAAACAACTCAAACAATAGATAGATAAAAGTATAATTTTATTATTATGCAAAGAAATATTTTAGATGATCAACCAACAAGTAATTTGCTAATTCGAAAAGAAAAAAAACACAATCTTTTTGTTTTTAAAATTCAACTAAATGTTTTAAAATTAGTAAAAACAATTACCATAATTTTATTTATTATAGTTGCAGTTGGAACTAGTGTTTATTTAGGAATGGTATTATAGTCATGAAAATTTCTAAATCAAGAAGTGTTGATCAATTTGCCTATTCAAATATTATTTTGGAACTTAAGGGAGTTTCTATTTTATATAAGAAAAAAATGGTTTTAAAAAATGTTTCATTTAAACTTCGGCAACATGAATCAATTGCTTTTATTGGCCATGAACAAAAACATCTTATTCATCTTTACCGCTTTATTAATCATCATAGATATTATGAATTAGATGCAGGAGAAATTTTCATTCATGGAGAAAAAGAAACATTTAAAAATATTACAAAAAAACTAAAAATTTGTAATAATACTGAACAAACTCTTGTTTCAAATACAAGTTTTATTACTGTGGGAGAACGTCTAGTTAAATTGCAAAAAGAAAATAGTAAATTTAAAAAACAATTGGCTGTTTTTAAAATGCTTTCTTTAAACCAAAATGCACAATTTCATAATTTATATTATTTACGAATTGATAAACTCTCTAAATTTGCTTACTATATCCATACAATTATGGAAAAAGCAATACAGCAGCCAAATATTATTACTCTTGATGAAAGAATGGATAAATGAACCCCAATAGAAGAAGTTCAACTTGCAATTTTTATAAATAATCTTCAAAGAGAATACGGAATTAGTTTTTTAATTTTTAGTCAAAATATTTTTCATGTAATAAATGTTGTTGATTCTATTGGAGTTTTTTTTAAAAAAACTCTAATAGAATATGGAACAGCTAATGAATTGGCTTTTAAACCAATTCATTATGAAACTTTAGTAAGATCAATGGTAATTGATCGAAATACTACTAAATATTTTTCACTAATGGATTATAATCATGATCTACAACCACCAACAATTTATCTTTCAGATACACATTTCATTAAAACTTGAATATTTTTTAATGCAAAAACAATAAGTGATATTCCTGAAGAAATAAGGGAGAATTTATAAAATGTATCGATTAAGAATTAATAAATTGCCTGAATATTATGGACTTGCTCATAAAGCAAAATATAATAATACAGATTTTATTTTGTCAAAAATTTCTACAAAATTTTTAATTTTTAATTTTTTAACTTATGAAGATAAGAAAGAAATTTTACAAGATGTTTTAAAACATCATTTTGTGGCAACAAATGCAAAAATTAAAAATCAAGACTTAAAACTTACAGAATACATTGCTGAAACAATTCATAAATCAAAATTTAAGACTAATGTAACCGGGGATATTAGTTATGGCATTAATATTTTTATTTTTAGAAAAAACCTTTTAGCACTTTTTGCCAAACAAACACTTTTTTCTCTTGAAAAACAATTTAGTAAGGAACCACAATTTATAAACTTTATTAAATTATTAAAAGAAAAAGAAAAATTAACAACTGAATTAAATAAAAAAAGAAAAAGAAAAGCAAAAATTAAGGCTAATTATCATAGCCAATTGTTAATAAGCAAAAAAGATAGCAAACATAGACGTCATATTTATAATGCTTTGCGTGATTCCCTTTATCGTACTTTGAAAATTCTAAATAAAGTTGAAAAAAAAGAATTAAGTAGATTAAAAATTAATATTAGTCCAAAGGATACTAAACAATTAATTAATGAAACTTTAAAATTTATTGCCCTTATTAATAAATATCAAAATGAATTTTTTACAAAGGAAACTTTACAAAAATTAGACGATCTTTATGAAATGATAAACGGCAATAATGTTCGAAGAGTTTTTAATTCTTTATTAGACATTATTGATGAATATCAATATCTTGCAGTAATTCCAGAAATTGAAAAACAAATTAATATTTTAAAAAATATTACTCCAATTGGGGCAGCAATTTTTTCTAGTTCTTTTAAATATCTTACAGCTTTTGTTGAAGAGGAAATTTTAAAAAATGAAAATTATATTAAGGAAACAAAGGAAAATATAAAATTCACTTCAAAAGAAATTTATAATAAATTATTAAAAGAAACTTCAAAGGGAATTAGTTCAATTTATGAAGCTGATTTGATGAATTTGCAATATGAATCAACAATTATTGATGAAATAGATACTGCTCTTAAAGCTTATAAACAAAAATTACTTATTATGAAAAATATTCATAATAAATCAAATATTAAAGATTACAATACCGTTACAAATGAATTTTTTAATTGATTTAAAAATATTATTCTTTCTTTAAATACTTGAACAGTAAAAAATGAGCGAGCAAGAGCAAAGTGAATTTATTTAATTGATTTACAAAAAGAAATTTTTGATAATAAAATTCTTAAACAAAAAATAGAAGAGCTAAATTTGAAATTAGATAAAAAAATAAATCAAAGATGACATGAAAAATATCAACTTCTTTTTGATAAAAAATTTGCTGAAAAAAAACAAGAATTTATTAAAATTTTAAAAAAAGATAAGAAAGCTGCATTAATTTATTATACAAATAAATATAATTTAAAAGCACTTAAACCAAAATATCATCGTCCAACAATAACTCAAAAAGATGCCTTTATACATACACTTTTTTCTGAAATCGGAATAATTTTTACTCAAAAACAACTTGATATTCAGATGAAGGATCTCCCACCAGAACAAATGCTTTTTGTAAATATTTTTATTAATGGTGTTTTAAAAAGAGAACAAATAATTGATTTAGATGAAGTAAATATTCCACTTCATGCTTTTAAAACAATTGCAAATGCTGTTAGTAAATTAGAAAAAATACTTTCTACAAGAATTGTTTTAATGTCTTCTCTTTATATTCCAACTAAAGATAATCATTCATTATTAATTTCTTCTTGGGATCATATCCCAGTAGAAATAGCAACTTCAAAAAATTTTCAAAAAAAACCTGTTCATTTTTATACTAAATTACAATTTAATTCATTAATTGAGATTGAAGATAAAGCAATTAATTCTAAAATTATCTTTCGAGACCAAATCTATATTTTACCAAAATATAATTTTGTTAAATATTTAGAAGTTTATAAAAAACATTTTGTGCTTGTTAAAGAAAAAAATCTCAAAAAATCAAAAGGAAAACAAACTTATGAAATTAAATAATTTTTTTACAAAAACACCAAACATACTTCCAAAAAATCCTAAAATTTATCTTTGTGGACCAACAACATATAATCATGCTCATATTGGTAATCTACGGCCAATTATTATTTTTGATATTTTAAATCGAGTTTTACTTTTAGATGGTAAACCTATTTTTGTTCATAATATTACTGATATTGATGATAAAATTATTGTTAAAGCAAAAACAGAACATCAAACAGAAAAACAAATTTCTGATTTTTATACAAAAGCATATATTGAACTTCTAGAACAGATGAATATTATTATGCCTGATTTTTTACCAAAAGTAACTAATAATGTTAAGGGAATTACTACTTTTATTGAAAACTTAATTACAAATGATGTAGCCTATGAAGTTGATGGGAATGTTTATTTTGCAATTGATAAATGAAAAAATTATGGAAAACTTGCTAAAATTAATTTAGTAGAATTAGAGCAAAATGAAGATAGTATAAATAAAAAAAATCCTTTTGATTTTACTTTATGAAAAAATACATCAGAAGGTTTAAAATTTCCCTCTCCATGAGGTCAAGGTAGACCGGGATGACATACTGAATGTTCATATTTTGTAAGTAAAATTTTTAATAATCATACAATTGATCTTCATGGGGGCGGAATTGATTTACGTTTTCCTCATCATGTAAATGAAGCTGCCCAATTTGAAGCACTTAATCATAAAGAGATTGCAAAAACTTGAATGTATGTTGGCCATGTTAATATCGGAAATGAAAAAATGGCTAAATCTGAAGGAAATACCATTTTAGCAAAAGACTTCATTAAGCAATATAATCCTAATTTATTACGTTTTATTCTTGTTTCTACTCATTATACAAAACCAGTTCAAATTACAGATAATTTAATTTCTACTTCTCAAAATAAACTAGCTAAAATAGAAATGGCTTTTATTAAAGGTTTTAGGGGTTTATCAACTTTTACCATTAATAATGAAGATATTAGTGATTTGATTGCTCCTTTACTAGAAGATTTAAATATTCCAAATACGTTTACAAAAATTGAACAAGTAATTAAGAATATTAATAATGAAAAAGATAATCTAAAATTGGAGCAAGAATTGAATAGACTTTATCAAATTTTAAATTTTCTAGGATTTAAGGTAACACTTAATCAGTTGGAAATTGAAAAATTTATTAAAGCATTGAAAGAAAAAGATTTTTCTACCGCAGATGATTTAAAAACAAGGTTGGTGAATATTTAGTGTATATTTATGGAAAAAATCCCATTAAAGATTTAGTGGATCAAAAACCCGAATTAATTAAAAAAATTTATATTGACCGCAAAAAACACCAATCTTTTTATGACCAGCTTCTTAAAAAAAATTATCCAGTAGAATTATTGAAAGAGATAAATTATCAAAAAATTTTTCAAAATATAAATATTCAAGGAATTATTGCAGAAATCAAAGAACCTTGTTTTCTTGAATTTGAACAATTTATTATTGATTCTAAATTTTTGGAAGAAGATACAATTTTAATCTTAGATAAAATCAATGATCCACAAAATCTTGGATCAATTTTTCGAAATGCCGTCGCTTTTGGAATAAAAACAGTTATTTTAACAGAACACAATTCTGCTCCAATTACTGCAACTGCAATTAAAGCATCAGCTGGAACATGATTTAAACTTAATCTTATTTCTGTTTCATCAATTGGATCTACGATTGAAAAATTGAAAAAAAATGAATATTGATTAATTTCTACTTCACTTGATGGTCAAGAAGAATTAGAAAAAATCAAAGATTTTAAAAAGAAAGCAATTATTTTGGGCAATGAGGGAAAAGGTGTGCGGAAATCATTACAAGATAAAGCAGATCTTAACCTTAAAATTAAAATGTCCTCAAATTTAGATTCATTAAATGTTTCTGCTGCAGCAGCAATTATTTTATATACCAATTATAAATAATTAGCACATGGAACCCCAACATTTTAAGTGAATACAGTATACACTAATTAAAAAATTACAACTAAAGATTGATATTCAACAAACATTTAACCTCTTTAAAGAAATTTATAAACCTTTATTAATTAAACATTCCACATCTATTATTGCAATGTATTCTTCAATTCCCTTTACGGAAGATGAAATTGTAAATATAGTTGAGGAATGTTTTTATTTTACCTTAATAAACTATAATCCTAAATATAAAAAATCTCTTCCTGCTTATATTAAGAAATATCTTTGTTATAACTTGCATGCAGAATTAAGAAGATATACTACCAAAGGACATCAAGTAATGAATTTTGCAGATTATAATCTTGAAGAACATCAAAAATTCTTTAATACACCAGAACATTTTATGCTTGATGCTACAGATTTTAAAAAGATGATTTTAAAAAATCTTTCTCCGTCTGATGGAGAAATTTTTGAATTACTTTTAGATTCTAAAACTATTAAAGAGATTGCTTATCTTAAAAAGATGTCTCCGCAAAATTTATATTTAAGAAGAAAAAATATCGGAGGAAAGGCCCTACAAATTTATAACTCTAATTTTAAATAGACTTTTTCTTATATAATTTATAAAGGAAAGATAATGGCAAGAGAAAAAATAATTTTAATTTGTGATGAATGTTTATCAAGAAATTACCAAGTTTTTAAATCAAACGCAAAAACAACTAAACTAGAAGTTAAAAAATTTTGTCCTCATTGTAATAAACATACTTTACATAAGGAAACCCGCTAATGAAAGTTTTTAGTTTGGTTGCAAAAGAAACAAGAAGAATTAGATGGTCAACAACAAAAAAAACCTTTAAGGTGTTTGTTTCTACTATAATAATAATTGTTATAGTGGTTTTAATTTTGTTTATTTTTTCAACAGCATTGCAAGCCATTATTGATATTTTATAAATTAAGAGGAGATTAATATGTCAATAGAAGAAAATACAATACCAAAACTGAAAGGGCAAGATAAATGATATATTGTTCAAGTAATTCCTAATCATGAATTGAAAGTAAAAGATGCCCTTGAAAATAGGGATTTTAATGAAACTGATGCCGGAATTAAAGAGGTTCTTTTACCAATGACTTATCATACTACAAAAATCGGAAATGTTAAAAGAAAACCAATGTTTCCTGGTTATCTATATGTAAAAGTTTACATGACTGATGATTCATGATATGTGATTAGAAACACCCAATATGTTACAGGAATTGTTGGATCGTCTGGGCAAAGAACAAAACCAACTCCAGTTCCAGAAAGTCAAATTACTAAAATTCTTGAAACTGTTCAAGAAGAAGAAGCAAGAAGACAAAATATTCAAATCATTAATCCTGGCAAAGTAATCACTACAGTTAATTTTGAAAAAGGAGACATAGTAATTATTAAAACTGGTGATTTTGCTAAAAAAGAAGGAAAAGTTCTTGATATTAATTTAATTAAACAAATTGTTAAATTAGAGGTTGAATTTTTTGGAAGAATGACCGAAGTTGAAGTAAAAATTACAGAAGTAATTAAAAAATAAAAAATATTATAAATAAAAAGAAAATTTATTTATTTTTTTGATAAAATTAAAAAGATATAACTAAAGATAGTAGCAGTTATGGTAATAACTTAATATGCTACTGAAGTTAGACTAAAATAGATTTTATTTCTATTGTTTAGACATAACTAATGTTTTATTAGTTATGTCTTTGTTTAATTTAATATTTAAATAGAAAAATGAAAGGAACTCTAAATGGCAAAAAAACTAACTAGAATTGCAAAACTTCAATTTGAAGCTGGAAAAGCAAAACCTGGTCCAGAACTTGCAGGTCTTGGAATTGACATGGTTGGATTTACTAAACAATTTAATAATGAAACTAGAGATAGAGCAGGAGATATTGTCCCTGTTGTAATTACTGCATATAGTGATAGATCATTTAAATTTGAACTTAAAACTACTCCTGCTGCTATTTTATTAAAAAAAGCCGCTGGAATTAGTAAGGGTGCAGGTAATTCTACTACTACAGTTGCAGGTGAAGTTACACCTGAACAACTTAAAGAAATTGCAGAATATAAATTAGAAGATTTAAATACAATTAACTTAGATTCAGCAATTAGGATGTTAAAAGGAACTGCAAAAAATATGGGAATTCATATTAAAAGTGAAACAGATGAAAAAGAAGAATCCCAAATAAAAGAAAAAGATATTGATAATCAAGAGGAGATAAATAATGGCTAAAATTTCAAAAAAATTAAAAGCTTCTTATGAATCTTTTGATAAAGATAAAGCTTATAGTATAGAAGAAGCAATTGTTTTGGTAAAAAAAGTAGCTTATGAAAAATTTGATCCCGCAATTGAAGCTTCATTTAATCTTAATTTAGATACAACTCAAGCAGAACAACAATTAAGAGGTTCAATTGTCCTTCCAAATGGAACTGGAAGAAGTGCAAAAGTTCTTGTAATAGGAGAACAAGCAGATCAAGACATTGCTCTTGCTGCAGGAGCAGATCATGTTGGGAATATGGAAATTATGGAAAAAGTTTCTGCTCAAAACTGATTTGATTTTGAATTTATTGTAACTACACCATTAATGATGCCAAAACTTGCAAAATTTGGAAGACTTCTTGGACCAAAAGGTTTGATGCCAAATCCAAAATTAGGAACAGTTACTACTGATATTAAAACTGCAGTTGAAAATATTAAAAAAGGACAATTAGAATATCGAACAGATAAAGAAGGAATTATTTCTTTATCAATTGGGAAAAAATCTTTTAAAAATGAACTTCTAGTGGAAAACTTTACTGCAATTTATGATTTAATTAAATCTTTAAGACCTCATACTATAAAGGGAACTTATATTAATAATATTTCAATTTCAACAACAATGGGTCCTGGAATTAAAGTGAATGGACAGGTGAAATAAAATGGCAATTACAAGAGCACAAAAAGAATTAAATTTAGAAGAATTAAGATTACTAATTTCAAATTCAAAAATAATTGTTGTTTGAGAATATTTAGGTTTAACTGCAAATGAACAATCAGATTTAAGAATTAAACTTAGAAAAGCTAATGGATTAAACAAAGTATTTAAAAATAGACTTGCAAAAATTGCTTTTGCTGAAGCAAATAAAGAAGAAATTAATGAAGTCCTTACAGGTTCATCATCATTCTTATTTATAAGTGATGATGACTCAACAGCTCTAAAAGAATTACATAAAATTATCACTAAACATGATAATCTAAACTTTAAGGGAGGATATTTTGAAGGAAAATTTTATGATGGAACTAAAGTTTTAGAATTTGCCGGATTACCTTCAAAAAATGATCTAATTTCAATGCTATTATCAGTTTTACAAGGAACAATAAGAAATTTAGCTTATTCACTTTCTCAAGTAGCTGCTAAGCAAGAAGAAACAGGGGCAAACAAAAACATCGAGATCGCAGAAGATGTAAGTGATAAAGATGCACCAGAAGATATAAAAGAAGCCGTTGAAGTGAAAGAAACACCAGCGCAATAAGAGAAGAAAGTAATAAAGGAGAATTACAAAATGGCATTTGATGTAAAAAAATTTATCAAACAAATTAAAGAAATGAAAGTTGTTGAACTAAATGAATTAGTAAAAGCAATTGAAGAAGAATTTGGAGTTACTGCTGCTGCCCCAATGGCTGCTGCTGTAACAGAAGAAACAGGACCAATAGAACAAAATGTTGAACTTATTGGCCCAGGAGCAAATAAAATCCCTGTTATTAAATTAGTACGGGAAGTTCTTGGACTTGGATTAATGGAAGCAAAAAAATTCGCTGAAAATGGGGGAATTTTAAAAGAAGGAGCTTCACCAGAAGAAGCAGAAGCTTTAGTTGCTAAATTTAAAGAAGTCGGAGCAGACGTAGTTGCTAAATAACTTATATATTTTAGAGGATATACGAATGTATCCCTCTTTTTGCTATTTTTATCCTTATTAAGATAAAATAAATAGCAATATTTTCCGTGGAGGTAAAATGGATTATAAAACAAAAAAATTTGGAATTGACACTGAACGAATTAATTTTCAAAAAACCACAAATGAATTAAAAGTTTTTGATCTTTTAAAAATTCAAACAGAAGAATTTGCAAAGTTTTTAGATAATGGAATTGAAGCAGTTTTTAATGAAATTTATCCTGTAAAATCAACCAAAAATAAATTAAGGGTTGAATTTATTCGTTTTAAATTAGAAATTCCTAAAAATTATGAACAAGCAATTAAGGAAGCAAAAACCAAAGGATCTAATTTTTTTGCTCCCCTAAAAGCAAGATTTAGAATTATTGAAGTTGAGACAGGGCAAAAATTGTTTGAGGATGATTCCTTTATTTGTAATCTTCCCTTAATGACTGAAGGGGGATCATTTATTATAAATGGTTCTGAAAGAGTTATTATTTCTCAAATTGTAAGAGCACCAGGAGCTTATTTTGAAAACATGAAAGCCTCAAGAGCACAAAGTGCTTCTGATAGTTCAGTTTTTAAATTAGCAACAATTCTTCCAAATAGAGGGGCTTGATTTGAACTTGATTACAAAGATTATAAATTACTTGGAACTGATCCAGGAGATATTAAATTAAAAATTGATAAATCAAAAAGAATTAAAGCAACTCAGTTGCTTAATGCTTTTGGATTAAATAATCAAGAAATTTTAGAATTATTTAATCATCATGAATTAATTGTTGAATCAATTAGTAAAGTAAAACCAGAAAATGCAGAAACATTTGCTGCTCGTTCTGCAATTTTTAAAGTAATTAATGCAGGAGACCGTCTTTCTCAAAATTCAGTAAATGAAGCAATTTCCCAATTGCTTTTTAATCGAAGAAGATATGATCTTTCAGCAACAGGAAGATATACAATTAATAAAAAATTATCTCCTCTTGCAAGAATTTTAAATAAAACTCTTGCTGCAGATGTAAAATTTGTTAATGGAAAAGTTCTTGCTTCTGCTGGAACTTTTGTTGATTTTGAACTTGCAAATAAAATTAATGATGCACAAATGGAAAATAAACTTGAATTATCAATTTTACCAATTGATCATTCAATTGTTGGTACCACTTTAAATGCAACTTTATCTGATGAAGAAAGAGAATTATTTACTCAAGTTAATATTATTAAAATTTATTTAAATACTTATTGACAAAAAGAAGAAAAACCAGAAATTGCCCATATTATTTCTAATACTAAAACTCCTTATGAACACTTAACTATTTCAGATATTATTGCAACCTATGGTTATTTAATAAACCTCGAACAAGGTTTATATCGTTATGATGATATTGATTCACTTTCAAATCGGAAATTAAAAACTATTAATGAGTTATTAAAAAATCAATTTAGAATTGGTCTTACAAGAATGGAAAAAAACTTAAGAGACCGTATTTCTGCAAAAAATTTAGAAACAGTTACAGTTAAATCAGTTACTAATCATAAATTAATGGAATCTGCAATTAAAGATTTCTTTAATTCCTCACAACTTTCGCAATTTATGGATCAAATAAATCCTCTTGCAGAAATTTCTAATAAAAGAAGATTAACTTCACTAGGCCCTGGAGGACTTTCAAGAGATACAGCTTCACTTGTTGTAAGAGGAATTCATGATACCCATTATGGAAGAATTGATCCTATTGAAACTCCAGAAGGACCAAATATTGGACTTATTTTAAATCTTTCAATTTATGCAAGAGTAAATAAATACGGACTTTTAGAAACTCCTTATTTTCCAGTAAAAAATGGAAAAATAATTAAAAAAGAAATCTTTATGACTTCAGATCTAGAAGAAAACCATTATATTGCTCCAGCAACAGTTGACATTGATGGTGATGGTATTATTGATGGAAAAGTAGTAGTTGTGCGGAAAAATGGAGAATTTATTTCTGTAAGTCCAAAAGAAGTTACTTTAATTGATGTTTCTTCTAGACAAATTGTTTCTGTTGCCACTTCTCATATTCCTTTTTTAGAACATGATGATGCAAACCGGGCACTTATGGGTGCTAATATGCAAAGACAAGCAGTTCCTCTTATTAGATCAGAAGCTCCAATTGTTGCAACTGGAATTGAAGAGGAATCAGCAAAATACTCTCCAACTACAGTAAAAGCAAAAGAAAGTGGAGTTGTAGAGTTTGTTGATTCTACAAAAATTATTATTTTAGAAAATAATACTCAAAAATCACATATTTATGAACTTGATAAATTTAAAAGATCAAATCAAGGATCAGCAATTAATCAAATTCCAAGAGTAGATGTTGGTCAAAAAATAAAAGCAAAACAAATTATTGCTGATGGACCTGCTGTTCAAAATGGAGAACTTGCAATTGGTCAAAACCCAATTGTAGCCTTTACTACTTGAAGAGGTTATAACTATGAAGATGCAATTATTCTTTCTGAAAGACTTGTAAAAGATGATGTTTATACTTCAATTCATATTGAAGAACATAAAATTGAACAACGAACAACAAAAATTGGTGAAGAAATAATTACACCTGACATTCCAAATGCTTCAAAAGAATCTTTGAGAAATCTTGGTGAAGATGGAATTATTATTGTTGGTTCAAAAGTAAAAGTAGGAGATGTTCTTGTTGGAAAAATAACTCCAAAAGGAGAAGATGATCTTTCTCCAGAAGAAAAACTTCTTGATACCATTTTAGGAAATAAAGCTAAAAATACAAAGGATTCCTCATTAAGAGTCCCTTATTCTGGAGAGGGAATTGTCCAAGATATTCAAGTTCTTTCAAAAGATAAAGGTGATAAATTGAATGACGGAGTAGAAAAAATTATCAAAGTCTTTATTGCTCAAAAAAGAAAAATAAAAGAAGGGGATAAAATGTCTGGAAGACATGGAAATAAAGGAGTTATTTCTAGAGTGCTTCCAGTAGAAGATATGCCCTACATGGATGACGGAACACCAGTTGATATCATGTTAAATCCACTTGGGGTTCCTTCAAGAATGAATGTTGGTCAAGTCCTTGAAGTTCATTTAGGAATGGCTGCTAAAATGCTTGGCAAAAAGGTTTCTACTCCAATTTTTAATGGAGCAACAACAAAACAAGTTGCTGAGATGCTAAAAGAAGCAAATATTGATTCTTCTGGAAAATTCTGACTTACTGATGGAATTACTGGAGAAAAATATGAAAATAAAATTACTGTTGGAGTAATGTACATGTTAAAACTTTCTCACATGATTGATGATAAAATGCATGCAAGATCAATTGGGCCATATTCATTAATAACTCAACAACCACTTAGAGGAAAATCTCAAAATGGGGGACAAAGATTTGGAGAAATGGAAGCTTGAGCGATTGAAGCTTATGGAGCTTCAAATCTGCTACAAGAAATGTTTACATTAAAATCAGATGATATTAATGGAAGAAATGAACTTTATAATGCGATTGCAAAGGGGAAAAGACTTCCCAAACCATCAATTCCCGAAGGATTCTGAGTTCTATTTTATGAACTTAGAGGACTTGGGTTATCAGTTGATTTTCTTGATGAAGCAGATCAACCAATCGAAATAAATAATTCAATTTAGGAGGGATAAAAAACTAAATGGAAAATGATAAAAACTTAATTCAAAAAATTCAAATATCAATCTCTTCTTCAGAGCAAATTGAAGGATGATCTTCTGGAGAAGTTACAAAACCAGAAACGATTAATTACAAAACTCATAAACCAGAAAAAGATGGTCTTTTTGATGAAAGAATTTTTGGTCCAATAAAAGATTACAAATGTCCCCTTTGTGGAAAAAAACATAAAAGATCTGATGCTGGTAAAAAATGTCTTGGTTGTGGTGAAGCAATTATTGAATCAAAACTTGTTCGAAGAAGAAAAATGGGGCATATTAAACTAGCTGCTCCAGTTGCCCATATCTGATTTTCAAAAGTGCATTATTCTGCAATTAAATCAATTTTAGGTCTAAAACAAGATGAACTAGATTCAGTTTTATATTTTAAAACCCACATCATTTATAATGATGGTGGATTTAGCAAGTTTGCAAAAAAAGGAACAATAATTCCAGTTCAACAAGCTCCCTCAATTTATCGTAAAATTCTTATGGGAATTTATAAAAATACAAATGATAAAGAAATTGAACGAATTATTAAAGTAAAAATTAATCGTTTAGTAGAAGAATCAACTTCAGAAATTGGAAGAAATTATGGAATTGATTTTTATGAATATAATAATTTTATTGCAAAGTATTCAAAAATTAGAATTGGAACTGGAGCAGAAACAATTAAAATTCTTTTAGAAGATTTAGATCTAAAAGCAGAAAAAAATTTGATTAACCGGGAAATAAAAAAACATCCTGATAATAATATTTTACTTAGAAGACATAAAGTTCTTGAATCATTTGTGCAATCAGGACAAATTCCTTTAAACATGATTTTTGAATATATTCCAATTATTCCAGCTGATTTAAGACCACTAATTCAACTTGATGGCGGAAGACATTCTACAGTTGATGTAAATGAACTTTACCGTCGGGTAATAATTAGAAATAACCGTTTAAAAAAATGATTGCAAATTGGTGCTCCTGATTTAATTACCCAAAATGAAAAAAGAATGCTTCAAGAATCTGTTGATGCTTTATTTGATAATACAAGAAAAAAAATTCCGGTAAATTCAAAAGACAACCGTCCACTTAAATCTCTTGCAGAAAATTTAAAAGGAAAACAAGGAAGATTTAGACAAAATTTACTTGGAAAAAGAGTAGATTATTCTGGAAGATCAGTAATTTGTGTAGGACCTGATTTAAAACTTCATCAAGTAGGGCTTCCAAAACAAATGGTTGTTAAATTATTTGAACCTTTTATTGTAAATTTACTTGTAGAAGAAGGGGTTACAAAATCAATTAAACAAGCTAAAAAAATGATTGAAGTTTATGATGATAAAATTTGAAAATATGCCTCAAGAGTTATTGCTGGCCACCCTGTGCTTTTAAATAGAGCGCCCACACTTCATAGACTATCAGTTCAAGCTTTTGAACCAATTATTACTTCTGGAAAAGCAATTAGACTTCATCCTTTAGTTACTCCATCTTTTAATGCAGACTTTGATGGGGATCAAATGGCTGTCCATGTTCCACTTTCAAGAAAAGCTAAACTTGAAGCAAGAGAATTAATGCTTGCAACTAAAAATATTTTGGGACCAAAAGATGGAAAATTAATTCTTTCTCCAGGTCAAGATATTATTTTAGGACTTTACTTTTTAACAATGTATCAAAAAGAAGTTAAGGGTTCAAAAAGAATGATTAAAGATCTAAATGAACTTGATAAGTTGATTATTACCCAAAATATTGATACGCATGCTCTAATTGCTGTACCTCTAATTGTTTTTAAAGATAAATTTAAACAAGAAATAAAAGCTGAATATAAATATTTCATTACAACTGTTGGAAGAGTTCTTATTAATCGACATCTTCCTAAAAATTTTATTTATGTAAATGAAATTAAAAATGACGGGTTAAAAGCTCTTCCAGAACATTTTCTTGTAAAACACGCAAGTGATTTAAAAGATGTTTTTGAAAGTGCAAGTTTAAATCTTGCTCCTTGAAAAAAATCAACAGTTTCAAAAATAATTGAAACAATTTATGAAAGAAATATTGATGAAATTGCTATAACTTTAGATGCAATTAAAGAATTAGGATTTAATTATTCAATGCTTTCTGGAGCTTCAATGTCTATTTCTGATATTATCGATATTAAAAATAAAGATAAAATCATTAAAAAAGGTGATAAATTAGTTGCTGAACTTAAAAAGAATGCAAATGAAGGGCTTCTTACTGATGACCAAAGATATACAAAAGTGCTTGAAGTTTGAAGTGAAGTAAGAGAACAAGTTAAAGATGAATTAGAACTAGAATTAGAAAAACATCCAAATAATCCAGTTTACATGATGATGAATTCAGGAGCAAGGGGAAATATTTCAAACTTTGTCCAACTTGCTGGAATGCGGGGATCAATGTCTAAAGCAACCCATGAATATGCTGCTTTAAAAAGACATGGAATTCAAGTGCGGTCAACAGAGGAAATTCCAATAAAATCTTCTTTTAAATCAGGACTTTTACCCTTTGAATATTTTCTTTCAACCCATGGGGCAAGAAAGGGATTATCTGATACTGCAACTAAAACCTCAGAATCAGGATATCTTACAAGAAGACTTGTTGATGCAGTGCAAGATGTAACAATTGTTGAAGAAAAATGTACATCAACAAAAGGAATTATTTTCCAAGATATTGTAGATACAAGAACAAATGCAGTAATTGAATCACTAGAAGATCGAATTATTGGAAGAGTTCCAATGCATGATCTTAAAATTGGAAATAGAATTATTGTGCGTTCAGGAGAATTTGTTACTGCTGATCAAGCAAAAATTGTAGTAGAAAATAATATTAAAAAAGTAGAAATTAGATCACCATTAACTTGTTCAAGTCATCGGGGAATTTGTAAAAAATGCTTTGGAGTAGACCTTACAACTGGAAAAGAAGTTAACATTGGAGAAGCAGTTGGAATTATTTCAGCACAGTCAATTGGGGAGCCAGGAACACAACTTACAATGCGTACTTTCCATACTGGAGGTGTTGCTGGTGTTGCTGATATTACCCAAGGGTTCGCAAGACTTATGGAACTTGTTGATGCAAATAAAAATCCAAAATCATCTGCAATTATTTCGAAAGCAGCTGGAAAAGTCTTGAAAATTTCAGAATTTAGTCATAATAAAAATGGAGATATAATTGACTTTAAAATGACAATTAAAGGAAAACATGAAACTCTTGAATATATTGTTGATACTAAACAAGTTCTTAGAGTAAAAGAAGGAGATCATGTAATTCCTGGTCAAAAAATTACTGAAGGATCAATTAAACTTCAAGATTTACTTGAATTTGCAGGAGCACTTCCAACCCAAATGTATATTATTAAGGAAGTGCAAAAACTTTACCGTTTACAAGGAATTAATATTTCAGATAAATATATTGAAGTTATTGTAAAACAAATGCTTTCTAAATTTCAAGTTATTAATGCGGGCGATTCAGGACTTTATTCTGGACAAATTGTTTCAAAAGATAAACTTTTTGAAATTAATGAGGAATTAATTAAAAAAGGAAAAAGACCTGCTTTTGCAAACCAAGTTATTATTGGAGTAAAACCACTTCCAATTCAATCAGAATCATTCCTAGCAGCAGCATCTTACCAAAGAACAGCAGAATCACTTGTAACTGCAGCAATTGAGAAAAAAATTGATTCCCTATATGGAATTAAAGAGAATTTAATTGTTGGAAATAGAATTCCTGTAGGAACAGGGGTATTACACCCAACAGGAAAATATGATCTATTTGATGAAGCCTTCTTAGTAGAAGAAGAATACTATAATAGACAAGAAGCAATTGATATTGAACTTGATACATCTTCATTTGATGAACAAATAAGAATTATAAATGAAGATTCATCAAAAATTATTTAATTAATCAATAACAAAGCGAACCCTTAAAAGGTTCGCTTTTTTCTTATATAATTTAGATATGAATAAATTAAGTTTGGGATACGTAAGCTCTTTTATAAATGCCCATAAATTTCTAAATATCAATAATGTTGAAAAATTAAATAAAAAACAAATTGATCATATTGGAAAATTATATAATGCTAAGTTTTATAAGGAATATAAACTTAGCATATTTTGAAAGTGACACCAAAAGAATTCTAATTATACTGAATCTTATATAAGAAGATTTAACCATTTAAGAGATAAGTTAGGAATTACTTTTGATGTAACGGATTATGATTATCTTAATGAACTTTGGCAAAAACAATTTACCTCTTTCCGTTCCTTCAAAACTATTGAAGTTCCTTTTGAAACAAAAAACACAGGATTAAAATCTTCTGCTTATTTTGATTATAAAAATGTTCGTGTTTATATAATGGATGATAATGATATGTGGTTAAAAAAACAATATCAGGGAGAATTATTTATTTCTTCTAAACAATTAATCTTTTATAATAGAGAAGAAAAAAAAATTATTCAAATAATTCAATTAAAAGAAATAATTGAAATAATATATCATACTTATTCATTGGAAATTGTACTTAGTTGAGGAAAGCCTTTACATTTTCGTTACTATTCTAATGAAATTATTTTTATTTCCTTACAACGTTTTTGAAGAAAATCAGATATTGTTTTTTCAAAAGAAGAAAAAATTAATCCCGAATTTACCATAGATCAAATTTTAGAATTAATTTTTAGAATTAGTTAAGCAAAAATAATAAAAGGAAAAAGTATTATTTCCCTTTTATTATTTTTGCTAAGATTTCTTCATTATTTAAAGCAACTGGTTGTTCTCCATCATAATAAGGAACAATGTGCAAGTGTGTGTGAAATACTCTTTGTCCAGCAGAAGCACCATTATTAATAATTAATTTTGTTCCACTTGCTTGTAAGTTTTTTTGAATTTGCTTTGCATATTTTACTCCAAGAATTATCATCTCTTTTTGTAAATTATCATCTTCTAGTAAAAAATTTTCTTTTTTAATTTTAGGGATTACTAGAGTATGTCCTTGTTGAAGCGGAAAAGCATCAAGAATAACAACAAACTTCTTATCTTCATATATTTTTAGAGCGGGAATCTCCCCATTTATAATTCTTTCAAATATTGTTTTCATATTCTAATTATAAAAAAAATAGGCAACTAGTTGCCTATTTTTTATTAGTTATTTATTTTTTACCATAATCTTTTTGAATTAATTTAGGAATAAGATTTGAATAATCTTCATAATATTTACCAGTAAGTTCAATATAGAATCCTTGATCATTTCAATATTTATAAGCATTATTTAACAAAGGATTTGAAGTACTTTCTGCACTACTTTCAGCATTATAAATTGAATAAATAATATAAAGAGCGGTAAGTGTATATTTTTTCTCATTACTTAATTCTTCTGCTAAAGTAGACCCAATAATTAAAGGAGTATAGTTACTAAAAATTGAAGTTTCAATACTTTCTTTTTCTTCATCATTTATTTGTGTTACTACATTACTATCATTAATAATATCACCATAAAGAGAGTATTCTCATTTATTAGCAAGTCCTGTTTCTTCATTATAATTTGTTGAAAAAACATAAGGTGTAATAATAGAGTGTGCTAATGTATAACTTCCACTATCTTCGCCTCCACTAATTAAATAACTTCCATCACTTTCATTGAATTGTTCATAAAGCATCGCATCACCTGTTTTGGAAGCTGCTAATAATTGAGAATCTGTATTAATTGTTGTAATATCATTTTCGTAAGTAAATTCATTTTTATAATTTCAAAATTGATTATCAACACTTAAAGCACTATTATTTTGAGTTTGAATTCCTCTATAACCAACAAGCGCATCTTCGCCAGGTAATTTAGTATAGTCATTATAAGTAATGACTCAATCGCCTTTTAATCCAGGTTCTTCACCATCATAACCATTATCTGGATTATTTTCTCAATTATTCCATTTAGCATTATTAGTAGTTGGAATTGTTTCTGGATTATCACCAAGTTGACCATCTACTGCAGTATTGAATTTATTAGGATTAATTGCTGTTTCAGTTGAACCACTTTCTACATCTTGCTGTCAAACAAATGATGGTCTTAAAGCAACAAGCTCTTCTGTTAATTTATAATCATAAACTGTTGAATTAGAATCCTGTCATAAATAAGCATAAGTATAAAGAAAAGAGGTAATTTCCATTCGATAATCTTTTGTATTTATAATGATACTAAAATCTTTTTTAATTAATTCTCTATTTTCAACTCCATTTATAGGATCATTAGCAATTTTTTTTAAATCATTAAATCCTTTAATTGGTACATAATCATGATTTTCTTGATAGGTAGTCATATCTTTTTGAACTTGATCCATTTGGCTACTATCTTCAGAATCAGTTAAAGTTTTAATATATATATAAATATCAGTAGGGCCAGCAATATTCCCAATGGTTTCTGTATAAAATTTAATTCCTGCTGAATAATTATAAAGTTTAGCAAATTTTTGTTGTTCTGGAGTAGTTTCCTCATTTATTGATTCTGGATCCAAAGAAACAAATTTAACAATGTCTGTTTGGTTTCAATCTTGATCATCTGAAAAAAGAATGCTATCATCATAAATAATATCTGTATTTCCTGCATAATTATCTCCCTCATAACCATAGGTTCCACTAAGTGCTGCAGTCATAAAAGCAATTTGGGCTCATTCAGCTTGAGATTCTTTTCTTGCGCTAGTTGAAGGAGTGTCACTTCCTTCCCCTTCGTCAGGATCAGGTGTTGGTTCTGGATCTGGTGGTATTGGGTCTTCATACATTGAAATATCATGAGGAATTAAACTACCTCATTTTGGTTTATAGATGTCTTGAATTTGGTTTTTTTGACCATGAATATAAATATTTGCTTCATTTGAAAAATCAATATTTTTAAAAATTCCAAGTAATGCTGTAAAAGTAAAAACACCAATAAAAAAGGTTGAGATTGTGAATTTAGAAGTTTTTCTTTTCATTATATAACTCCCTCATCTTCAGATTTAATAAGTAAATCACTAATAGAAATTAATCCAAAATTATCATTTGAATCTGAAATTATATTATGTTCAAAAAAAGTAAAATCATTAAATAATGTCGAAATTGTTTCTATTCCATTAGTACTATTATTAAGTTTTAAATAGATATCTTCATTTTTCTCTTTAGTCATAAAATTATCAGCTGCAATAAATTTATCTAAAAATAAATTTTGTTGATTAATTATAAGTTCTAAATAAAAGTAATTTAATAATTCTTGTCCTTTTTTAGTAGTTACTAATTTTCCACTTTCAGAATCGATTATTGGATTTCCATCTTTATCTTTTTTAATTAATTTATCCATAAGTTCAATATGATAATCTTCATTAGTTAAGAAATCTGAATCATCTGCAGTTAAAGCTCAATTTAAGGCAAGAATTTTTGCATTATCATTTACTCATAATTCAAAATCATCTCAAATTCCATATTCAACAATTCCTTGATTTTCACTTTTTTGCATTCCATTAAGTTCTTTTTCAAGATCACTTTCTAGCATATTTTCTCCAACAGTATAAAGATCATCATATGACGATTCATCATCTGTTTTATAATTGGGATTTTCCATTCTTGTTATAGTAAATCCAGCTGCATCAGTAGTTAATAAATATTCATTATTAATATTAGTATTATTAGATTGTTCTGTATCTTCTGAATCTCATGAAATAGTTTGTCCTAAAACTCTACCTTCATTTTGATATAAATTACTTTCAATTAAGTTATCAAACACTTTATCAGCTATATCTATTCTATCATTTTCAGTAATACTTGTATCAGATCAAGTTTCATTATCTGTAATTGTATCTTCTTCTGCTTTAGAATGTTTAATTATGACCTTGTTTGCTTTTTCCCCAAGACCTTCAAGAGTTTCATTATTAGCTGTTTTAATATTTGTAGTATCACCAACTGCAGCATAATAATAAGCAAGTGATGTTAAATCTGTTGGTAAGGTATTAAAGTGTTTAATTCCACTTTGAGTTGGAGCAATTACTGGAGTATCACTATTTCCTAAATCATAAAAACCATTAGTTGCAGCATTACTAAGTTTTCAAGCCATAACATAAGCTGCTTGAACTTGAGTATTATCAGCAAAAGTCATTGATTCTCATTTATTTGGATTAGAACCAGGATTTGCACTAGAGTTTAATGTATAACTAATACTTTCTTGTTGGAAATAAACTGGTTTTGCAATATTTAAATATAACTCCATTAATGTTTGCGTAATATTGGGTGAACCATCTAAATAAGAATTAGATGTAATTGCTAAATATTCTCCTTCATGGGTTCCAATATTTTTTGGATTGCTAGAAACAAATTGATATTTTTCAATATCTTTTGCATTTATATTATTAGTTGTACTCTTAATATCAGTAAGTCCATCTACAACATCACTTGTTGAAAGTAAAGAGGCAGCAATTTTAGAATTATAATATTCTTCTTCACTATCAAAACCTAAACTAGTAAGATAGTTGTCTCAAGTTTCATCAGCTTTCTTTTTATGTTCTTTTTTTTCATTATCAATTTCTTTTTCAGCTTTTTTTTCTGCTTTATCTTTTGCTGCACTTGCATTAGAAGGATTAACTAAACCAAGAGCAACTTCTTGATCTAATGCTCAAATAATTGCTGCATTTTCTAATGCTTGTAAATCATTTTCAGGTGTTTCATTAACTCCTTCAATTCATTTTTTAAAAGAATTATTTTCATCAATTGCATTTTTTTTGTCTTTAATTATTTCATACTTAGTAAACTTAACTTCACTTGCTTCTTTTTTTAAACCAAGACCAAGTCCCAAACCTAAAGAAAGTCCTAAAATAACAACAATTCCAACAATAATTCCAATTCGAAATTGTTTGCTACCATGTCATTTTTTCATGAACTTATTTTGTTCTTTTTTAGGATCAGAAGTTTGCTTGCTATAAACTTCATGATCAAGACTAGAATCTTCCTTTGATAAAGCCTTTTTTTTAGCTAATTCTGGTGTATCCTCAAGGAGATTTAACTCCTTTGTTTTTCTTGTTTCTGCCATAATTTATATCTTTATTATATCACCCAATAATAAACCTTAATTGAAACTATTAAATTAATTACAAAAATTTCAAAAAGTCTATAATTATGTTGTAAAAAAAATAAGGAAAAAAATAATATGGAAAAAAACTTAAATGAAATATTTGGTTTAAATGTTAGAAAAGATTTTGCTTTTTTCGAAACAAGAAAAGAATATACTTATCTAGATAGTTCAATGACAACATTGAAACCTAGATTGTTAAGTGAAATAATGACTGATCTTTATACCGATAATATTGTTAGTTATGCAAGAAGTGAAAACACATTACTTGAAATCACTAATCAACGTTATTTAAAAGCTTACGATAAAATTGCAAAAATAATTAATTCAGATCCAGAAGAAATTATTCCTACACCAGGAACGACAGATGGATTGAATAAACTTGCTCGTTCAATTATTGCTGATTTACATGATGGTGATGAAATAATTCTTGGAGAATTAGATCATGCTTCAGCTATATTACCTTGAATGAAGGAAATTAAATTAACAAAAAAAGATATTACTATTAGATGATATCAATTAAAAAATTTAGTAATTGATTTAGATCATTTAGCATCAATTATTAATCCACAAACAAAATTAATTGTGTTAGCGGGAGTTTATAATACAACAAGTGCTTTAAACCCTGTAAAAGAAGTTAAAGCTTTAATGGGAGAAAGACTTGTAGTAGTTGATGGAGCCCAACTTATTGGACATTATGCAATTGATGTTAAAGATTGAAACATTGATTTTCTAGTGTTTGGAGCACATAAAATTTTTGGACCAACAGGAATTGGAATTCTTTATGGAAAAAAAGCTCTTTTAGATAAAATGGCACCATTTACTTATGGTGGAGGAATGAATAGTGACTTCACACATGATGAAATTTTTACAAGAGATGATTATCCAGATAAATTCTTAGGTGGAACACCAAATGTTGCTGATTTTATTGCAATGGCAGAAATTTTAGAATGATTTTATACTACTTATGATATTCATGATGTATCAACATATTTAATTAGTTTAAAAAAATATGCAGAAGAAGAATTGAATAAATTAGGAAATATTACTATTTTCAATCCAACAATTAATGCTTCAAATATTATCTTTAAAGTAAATAATGTAAGTGCACAAGATGTTAATTCACATTTAAACAAAAATAATGTTATTGTGCGGCCAGGAAGTAGTTGCGTAAAAATTAATAATAATGTTTTTGAAGGATTAAATATGCTTAGAGCATCTTTTCATGTTTATAATACAAAAGAAGATATTGATAAATTAATTTCTGTTTTAAAATCAGGAGGAGATTTTATTGATAAAATCTTTGGATAAAATGGATAAAAAAGAACAATTAAGGGATTACTATACAAATGCAACCCACAAATATTATTTAGAAGGAGCATCAAAACAAAGAGCTTTTTCTAGAGTATGTGATGAATGACTTGAAGCTTATATTCAAATTGTTGATCATAAAGTAAAAGCTTCTTATGATGTTAACGGTTGTGCAATTACAACTTCATCTTCAGAAGCAATTGCAAGAATAATCGATGGAATGGATTATGATGATGCAGTTAAATTACTTGAAGATTTTAAAGTTTATTTAGAAGAACAAGAAGTAGATAATCAAGAAGAAAATAAAGATGCAAAAATACCAGAAGAATTTGCTCCTTATGATTTTTTAGAAAAACAAAGATCAAGAGTAAAATGTGTATTATTTCCAGTAAAAGAATTTCTTAAAAAATTAGAACAGGAAAATAAATAATTCAATTATCTATAATGATTTAACTTAATTAAAGGAGAACTAATGATTAAATTGAACTTAGAATATTCAAAAGTTTCCATTAATGAGTTAAAAGCACAACAAGTTAAGGTAGACCAACTTCATGATTTAATTTTAAATAAAAATGGAGAAGGGTCTGCCTTTTTAGATTGACTTGATTGGCCAGAAACTCATAATCATAAAGAAATAGAGGCAATTTTAAAAAAAGTTGCTGAATTAAAAGCAAATGGTGTGGAAACTTTATTAACTATCGGAATTGGGGGGTCTTATCTTGGCGGACAATCTGGAATTGATTTCCTAAAGGGAACAATGGACAGTGCAGACCAAGTAATTTTTGCAGGAATTAACCTATCTTCTAGTCAGTATAAACAACTAGAAAGAAAATTAGCAAATAAAAAATGAGCAATTTGTGTAATTTCAAAATCAGGAACTACTTTAGAACCAGCAATTGCTTTTAGACATTTTAAAAAACTTCTTCAACAAATTCATGGAAAAGAAACAAATAATTATATTGTTTCTATTACCGATGGAAATAAAGGAGCATTAAAAAAACTTTCAGAAAATGAAGGGTATAAAACTTTTGTTATTCCAGATGGAATTGGGGGAAGGTTTTCTGCAATTACTCCAGTTGGATTATTTCCAATGGCTTTTGTTGGAATTGATATTAAAGCAGTCCTTCAAGGAGCAACAAAAGCAAAAGAAGATTTTACAGCAAGTTCATCTTTAAAAGAGAATTTAGCATATCAATATGCAGTTGTAAGAAATTTATTAAATAAAAGAGGTTATGTAGCAGAAATTTTTACTACTTATGATTTTGATCTTACAATGATGGCTGAATGGTGAAAACAATTATTTGGGGAATCTGAAGGAAAAGATGGAAAAGGGTTAATGCCAATTTCTGTTGCTTATTCAAGAGATTTACACTCTCTTGGACAAATTATTCAACAAGGTTATAAAAATTTTTTTGAAACAACATTATGAGTTAAAAACAATAATGATGATATTATTGTAGAAGAAACAGTTGATAATTTAGATGGTTTAAATTATCTTGCAGGAATTGGTCTTAATGAAATTAATAAAAAAGCTTTTGATGGAATAATTGATGCTCATGCAAACACTGCAAAAATACCGAATATTATTATTGAACTAGAAAGCAAAAGTCCTGAAGCACTAGGATATTTATGATATTTCTTTTTTATAAGTGTTTCTATGTCGGGATATTTTCTAGGAGTAAATCCTTTTAATCAACCAGGAGTAGAAATTTATAAAAAAAATATGTTTAAACTTTTGGGCAAAAATTAGTATAATTATTTATTATCTATTCTATTTATATAAAACTAAAAATTATGGCAGAAACTAAAAATAAAAAAACAACTTCAAAAGTTAAAAAAACAGCAACACCAAAAACAATAATAGAGACAGAATTACTTGCAAAGGTTGAAAATTTAGAAAATCTTTTGAAATTAGAAAATCAAAATAAAAAAACAACAGCAAAAAATCCTCATCATGGAGTATCTAATAATTATAAAAAACCAAAAATTGGAAAAACAATTTTAAAGGTTACTAATTTAAAGAAAAATTATGGAAAAGTCGAAGTTTTAACTGGAATTAATTTTGAAGTTAAGGCTGGAGAGAGAATTGCTCTTGTTGGGGCGAATGGAGCAGGGAAATCTACTCTTTCAGAAATTATTGCAAAAATTAAGGAACCAACTTCTGGAAAAGTTGAATATTCTTTTGGAAAAACAAAAGCAGAAATTTCTGCAAAAATTGGAATTCAATTTCAAGATTCTTCTTATCCTGATTTTTATCGGGTAGGAGATTTAGTTGATTTTGTAATTGATGTTTCTGGAATTAAAATTACTGAAAAAGAAAAACAGCATCTTTATGAAACTTTTGATCTTGATCTCCTTAAAAAAGAAGTAGCAAATGGTTTATCAGGTGGGCAACAACAACGTTTAAATGTTATGCTTGCAATTGCAAATAATCCTGAACTACTTATTCTTGATGAGGTTGGAACTGGACTTGATGTTGAATCAAGAACAAAAATTAAAAGATATATAAAAGATTATGTAAGTAAACATAATGCAACTTTACTTTTGGTTTCCCATAATCAGGATGAAGTTATTGAACTAGTTGAACGGGTAATAACCCTTCATAATGGACAAATTTATCAAGATCAACCACTTCAAGCCATTTTGGATGAATACATTGAATTTGATGTATACATGAATGATTTATACCTAAATGTTTTTAAAAAGAATGTTGATAAAAGGGCAAATAAATCAGGAAGAAAATCAAATGAAAAATTAAAAGCACAACAACTTGAAAAGCAAAATGAAAAGCAATTGCTTTTGAAAAAGAAACTTGAACAACATAGAAGTTGATTAGCTCAAAAATTTTTAAAAAAAGAAAAAAAAGATTTAATTAAAAAAGAGGATGAAAATTAGTGTGAGCAGTTTATAAATTAAGAGCACGAACATATTTTCATAGTCCTTCAGCTTACATGTTGATTTTTATTGCTCTTATTTATTTAGCTATTTTTGGAACCATAGTAGGAACTAATTTTGGTGATGACCCAATTATGGGTCCTGTTGCTTTGGCAAATGTTTTTGGAATAATTTTAACTTTATTAATTATGTCTTCTGCTTCTTATCAATTTGGATTTGAATTTTTAGATATGAAAAAATCTGTTCTTCTTCGAAGAATTGGAGCATCAAAAGTAAATAAATCAGTAGTGGTTGGTTCCTTTATTTTATGAGCCCTTACTGTTTTAATGATTGTTGTTGTTTTTGTGTTTTTTTTAATTGCAATTTTTTCAAGTGCTTCTGGATTATTACCAAAATTTAATTGGAAAACAGTAAATTATTTTGGTCTTTTTGTTGCAATTATTATTGGAGCAATTGGTTCTTATGTAATTGCCTTCTTTTTTGTAGCCTTATCAAATGATACTGATACATATAATATTTGTACCACCCTCTTTTTCTTTGCATCAACTGCACTAGGAGGCCTTTTTGGAGGGGGAGCACATTGAATGTATATTATTGGCCACTTGACTCCAATTGGGTGAACTGCAGACTTAATTCAAGGAGCAATGAATGGAGATGCAATTTTCCATCTTGGAGGATATGTTCCTAATATGATGGGAGCCGGTTCATTTACAGAATGAGGAGTTCTTTATAACGAAAATACCGGAGCAGCAACCTACATCGTTTCTTGAAGAGCAACTATGGATTTAATTGCTCCCTTAATAATTGCTATTTTAGCAGGAGGTGTTGCACTTAAAAAATTTAAGTGAGATTAATATGTTTTCTTTATATCGTTTAGAAATTAAAACAATGATAAAATCGCCATCAATTATGATGCCGCTTGTTTTTCCAATTATTTTGGCATTTTTTTATTCAACTGCAATTCAGGCAGATGGACAAATAACTGCACAAAATGGTTACATTATTTTAATTTCAATGTCAGGACTTTCAAGTGGCCTTATGGGATTTGGATTTAGATTTATGAATTTAAAAACCTCTGTCCTTTTACGAAGAATTGGTGCTTCAAGTTTAACTAAAGCAGAAGTTCTTATAGCTTGTTCTGCATCTGGTTTAACCCTTCTTTGCTTTCAAGTTCTTTGATCATCTATTTTATGAACTTCCTTATCAGCACTTAATTTTGGGCAATTTGGTCCAGAACAAGCAGGAAATTTTGATTGAACATTATTAAATTATAGATTTATAATTCCAGGATTTATTTTACTTGTATTTTCTTCTTATGCAATGGGAATTATGTTTCTTGGAATTTCTAAAAATACCAATGAATTTCAAATGTATGTTAATATTTTCTTTTTACTTGCAATGTTTTTAGTGATTTTAATTCCATCGCTTAGAACAACATGGCTGCATTGAATCGCAATATTTCTACCCATGTTTTGAGCAGTTGATTTAATGAATATGGAAGTTGCAACAATTGATGCTGGAAGAATTATTCTTGATGTTTGTCTTACTTTTGGAATGTCTTTTAGTGCTTTTGTTATTGGAGTAAAAACCCTTAAATTCAGTTAAATTTAGAAAAAAAGATAATAAAGTCTCTTTTTTTCTTTTATAATATAAAAGTGTAAGTTTTTTATCTTATTGATATAATAATAAAGCAAGAAAGCAAACAACTTATATTTTAATGGAGGGATAGCGAAGTTTGGTTAAACGCGGCTGACTGTAGATCAGTTCCTTCGGGTTCAGGGGTTCGAATCCCTTTCCCTCCACCACCAATATATAACCACCATCTTAAAATTTGTTGGCCTGTAGCCAAGCGGTAAGGCACTGGGTTTTGATCCCATCATGCGTAAGTTCGAATCTTGCCAGGCCAGCCATTTTAAGGTCCCATAGCTCAGTTGGTTAGAGCACCTGGCTTTTAACCAGGGTGTCGAAGGTTCGAGTCCTTCTGGGATCACCATTTTATGCCCAGGTGGTGGAATTGGTAGACACGAGGGACTTAAGATCCCTTGTTCGTAAGGACGTGCGGGTTCAAGTCCCGCTCTGGGCACCAATCCATAACATTGAGAATTTGTTCTCATACTTTATAAAGTAATAAAAGATCTTTTTAAGATCTTTTTTTTATTTTAAATTAAACAATTAGTATAATTAAATTATGAATAATCAATTTGACCCCAATAACATGAATGGTTGACAGCAACAACAACAAAATTTTCAACGTATGCAACAGCAATTTAAACAACAAAATACTACTTCTAAAGGAACGAGATTAATAATTGCCCTTTTACTTGGTTTTCTTCCTCAACTTTTTTTAGATATTTTTGGAACAAACACAAAAATAGCAACAAACTTAGAATTAGATCCACTTCAATATGGAATGTTATGAGTTATTGGAATTAGTATTATTGTTGTTTCTGGAATAGTTGCCGCTATCCTTGCAAAAATTTCTCCTGATATAAAAAGTGATGTTATTATTCCAGTAACTTCAATGAGTGCAGCAATGCTTTCACTTACAGTTTTTACAAATATTCCTGGTAATGATGCTAATTTCTGAATGTTTATGGTTGCAATTTTTATGGCTTTTGTTTTTTATATTCTTGCTGCTATTATAACTTGAATAATTCTTTTCATCTTTATGATGAATAAAATGAAAAAACAATTTATGAATGGGGAAAATCCTTTTAAAGCTATGATGAATCCTAACATGATGAATCCAAATATGAATCAAAATCAAAACTTTAAAACTGCAAAAAAACCGCAAACTAGAAAACAGTTAGATGATGATCTTAAAAAACAAGGAATTGATGTTAATGAATTAGATAAAGAATTTGGAACTCATTTTGAACCAGAAGAAGCTCAAGATGTCAAAGGAAAAAAAACATCTTCAAAAGATCAATCAACTGATGAAAATGAACAAAAATAATTTACTTTTTAGTTTCTAATAAAATTTTTAGTTCTTTATCTTTTCATTGATAGATTTCTTGATAGATTTTTCTATGTGTTTTTAGATAAAAATAATTTGCTCATTTACTTCAGAATAATTGGAGAAATTCTTTAATAATTTCTAAATCATCTAAATTAATATTTGAAAATTGTTTTAAAAAATAAGTTTCTTCTTCTTTTGTTAATTCTCTTTCAGTAACAAAAGAACCAATATCAAACAAGAAGTAACCATAACTTCCATATTCAAAATCAATAATAATATAATCATCATCATTATTTGCAATAAAATTTCCTTCCACTAAATCATTATGTAAAAGAACTTGTGGTTTTTTATTTAAAAGAGCAAGTCCTTTTATTATTATTTTATCTTGTTCAATTCCAAGCAATTTTGATGCTCGAATAAATCCTTGATTATCAAGATTTTCAAAATCATGTTTACTAAATTTTTTAATTGCTTCTGCACATTTCAATAAATATTCTTTAGTAATTTTTTGAGGATTATAACCATTAATATAAGAATAACTTAAAATATTGTTTTTAAAATTATATGATCGGTTTAAAATTTGTAAAATTTGTATTTCGTTATTTTGATAAGCATCTTTAAAAGGAGTAATTAAGTATTTTTTATAAATTATTTTATCATCAAGATAAACTTCATTAGTCAGTGCATTATCAATCTTTTTCACAATTAAATTATAATTTAATTGTGAATACACTTTTAATTAAAATGTTAGATTTTTGAAAATTTCATCAATTAATTGACGAACAAAATGTTTGACTAAAAGATTCTGGAGGTCTTGGAATTCTAAGTTGAATATTAATTGGTCTTGTAATTTTCATTATTGCAATTGCACTTATTTTTTGATTGATAAAAACAATCATTAAAGCAGGTTTAAATGGATTAAAATTATTAATTAAATCTTTTTGAAAATATTGTATTTGATGATGATTGAAATGAGTTCTTTTAGCTACAATAATATTTTTTATAATTATTTTGATTATTCAAGGATTTGGAATGATCGGTGATAAATATGATAGTTTTTGGTGAGTATTTCAATGATTGACTAGATAATTTTAAAAATAATAAATTTTCAAAATTATCTTAAGATATTATAAATCTATTTATACTTAGTATAAATAGATTTATAATTAGACTATTAGAATAATTTATTTAAAAGAAAGAAATGTAAAAATAGGTAAAACAAATGAAAATAAATAAATCTGTTGAACAATATATTTACGAAAAAATAAATGCAGGAGAATGGAAACCAAATTATAAACTCCCAACAGAGGAAAAATTAATTGAAACTCTTTCTGTTTCCAAAATGACTGTAAGAAAAGCAATTGATAGTTTAAAACATCAAGAAGTTTTATATTCAATTCAAGGTAAGGGGGTCTATGTTTCACCTTTTTTTGAATCATATAAATTTGTTACTTTAGCAGAAAAACTTGGAGCAACTCATATCGAAACGCTTCCTTCTAATTCTAAAATGCCCGAACAAATTTTAACAATGTTTTCAAATGATATTAAATTTGATTTAGACAACATTGATTCTTTTGTGCGCTTATACTTTATTAAATCAGAAATAGTTGCTTATTCAATTAATTGGATCAATTATAAAGTAATTAATTCGGTTCCTTCAAAAGTTTTTCAAGGGAAACAGCTTTTTACTGATAAACGTTTTTCAAAAGTAATTTCAATTAATAAAATGGAAATTACTACCTCAACAGATAAAAACCTTTTATTACTTGATGCGCAGTGAATTCCCACAACTTATTCTTACTACATCATGAGTGATCGAAAAATTGCTCTTACAAGAATTATCAAAACAAAACCTAAATATTTTACATCTTATGATTTTAAAACAAGACAATAGGGTTTACAACAAAATATTATTAATTTAATAATGTTTGTATTATAATAATATTAGCTCTTGTTGGACGTGGTGGTTTATTGTCTAATCGGAAAACGAAGAGTGCTATCATTTTTAGTAATAAAAATAGGTAGCTCATTTTAAT
>LSMX01000005.1 GCA_001641205.1 Mycoplasma sp. Bg1
ATGATATTTATACAATAATCTAATAGGGTGATTAATACAATACAAATGAGAAAATAACATCCTAACTACTTCAAGTTAGATGACGAATTTTTCTTTACATTACAAATTTTTATACAGAACAAGTGTTATTATATAATATAAAAAATTCAAAGATTAATACTTTAATTTAGACAAACATTTAAGTTAGACAAACAATGATATGGTTAAAAAAAAATTTCAAAATTTTATTTTTCTGTGGGATAAATTATGTACATAATGAATAGAGTAGATAAAAGGGAAAAACGTACATCGTACAATCTATAAGCTAATTTTTATTGACTATTGTAGGTAAAAAATCGAATTACGTAATGGATGATGTATAGACCTGTGGTCTAGTGTGTATTTGTGTGTATTAGATACAAAGTGTGTATCTTATAATTTTGAGGGACAGATTAGCTGAGAGGATTTTTAAATTAACTGAATAAATGCCTGAGCAAAAATTTATATATAGTAAGCAAAAATGCTTAGGACTATATAAATAGCATAGTTAGCACTTACACGCTATGAAATAGTTTGTGATATCCAATGATTTTAGAATAAGGTTTGTATATATAGTATATATAGTGTGCATACATGCGTGTGTATGTGTAGGGATTTGGAAGGTTTTTGAATTAACAAAGTTTAAAAATAATGTATAATAATTTAAGATGGGTTTAGGGTTATAAAATCTTTTAAGTTTAAGTCAATTATTGTTAAAATCTAATTACAGGTAGTATTAATGATGGTGTATGCATATGAGTTTCATGTGAAAGTGACTTGAAGTACGGAAAGGAAATGAATTCGAATATGTATCAAAAGTAATAGAATTCAATTAGGATTATCGATTTTACGTAATTAAATCAGTTACACGTATATTAAGGTAATAAAAAAAACGTACTTAGAGGACCTTACAAGTAATGAAAGCAAATCTAGCGGTATTAAAAATTAAATTTTGAAGGTGGAATTAAATTCGACTAGTAACATTCCTAGCTATATATGAACTATATAACCATTAACATTAACCAGAAGTATCGGTACGATAATTGAATTAAGAAAATTAAGAATACAAATTAAAAATAGAAATCAATTATGCATTTTAATGAACTAAACATATAGTATACTTAAAAATAAAAAACACAACATAAATTGAGGGTATGTTCCATAGTACCAAAGAGAAATTAACCATGGTTGAATCATTTCTCTGGTTGACACTGGGTTCAACTGAGGTTGGGGTGTTAAAACAAAATAAAATACAAAGACAAAGTTTGGAGTACGACATTCGGGGGAATTGAGTGACTAAGCAGGGGGTATAAGTCTGAAATTGACAATTACGTCTTTTCGTGAGCACTTTGCTCTTTTTTTAAAAAAAAGATTGCTTGTCACACTACTTAGAACAAAAATTAAAAGAGTTCAAACAAAATGGAGGGACGGCATGTTCCTCATATACATTACAATAATTATCAAAATCGTTGCAACCTTTGTAAAAACGGTTTTGGTTACAAATAAGATAATACATAACTATATATTTATATACGCAACAATGGCATGAAAAGAAAAGACAAATCGGTCAATTTCCTTCTTACAAACAAACAAAAAAAAACTTAACCTAAAGACACAAACCGGTCAATTCAGGTTGAATTTAATTCTCTTTTACAACAAAAAAAAAAGGTTGAATTAAATTCTTAGATTACATTTTCTTAAATTAAATTCTCTTAAATTACAAAGAAAAAGTTGAATTCAATTGACTGCATTGAAATGACTTGGGACTTAAAAACTAACTTCTTCAAAACTAACTTCTTCAAAACTAACTTCTTCAAAACTGACTTGGGACTTCAAAACTGACTTGGACTCTATCAAGTATCTTGAAACTTAAACTGTCTAACTTGAACTCTATCAAGTATCTTGAAACTTAAACTGTCTAACTTGAACTCTATCAAGTATCTTGAAACTTAAACTGTCTAACTTGAACTCTATCAAGTATCTTGAAACTTAAACTGTCTAACTTGAACTCTAT
>LSMX01000002.1 GCA_001641205.1 Mycoplasma sp. Bg1
CCACTAGAATATAAATATTCTCGTTCGACTTGCATGTATTAGGCATGCCGCCAGCGATAATCCTGAGCCAGGATCAAACTCTCGTTTAAAATTAACTCAATAATTATTGTTGTAGTTCTAAATTTTTTAAAAAACTCAGAATTGTTTGTTTATGGTTCTATTTAGTTTTCAAAGATCTGTCATTGCTAACAATTGGGTATATAGACAAATTAACAACAAACCCATTAAATACCTTTCGATATTTGTTGGTTTGTTATGAACTCTATAACTCAATGTTAACCTTTTTAATTATTACATTTTTTAGATAAAAAAAAAACACTTTTAACAAAAAAAATTATTTTTTTTGAAAAAGTATTTGAATAAAGCTAATAATTGTAAAAAAGACAATATAAAATTAAGGATTAAGAGTAATTCGTTCAATATTAATTGGTTTTAAAGTGTTTTCCTCTAATGTAACAAGAATTGCATTAATTCTTACCTTACCAATTGCTTCCACAAAAGGAGCATGAACATTATTTTTCATTCGGTCAAGAACAGCATCCATATCAGCGCCAATTGCTGAATCTAAAACTCCTGTCATTCCCACATCGGTAATAAAAGCAGTTGATCCTTTTAGAATTCTTTCATCTGCAGTTTGAACATGAGTATGAGTTCCAAAAAATATTCCTACCCGATTTGAAAAATAAGTTCCTAAAACTATTTTTTCTGCTGTTGCTTCACCATGAAAATCAATTATTGCTAAATCATAATCATTATTTACAAGAATTTCATCTCCAATTTCAAAAGGAGATAATGCAATTTTTGGACCAATTTTAATAAAAGCTTGTCCAAGCAAATTCATTAGAAGAATTTTTTTACCTTTATAATCAAAAATAATAAATCCTTTTCCTTTTGCTTTATCAGGCCAATTTGCTGGTCTAACCATATTATCAATTTTATCAATATAATTATTAATATTTTTATTTCTAAAAGTATGATTACCCATTGTAAAATAATCAATTCCTGCACTTGATAATTGATTATAGTCTTTTTCAATTAATGATTTTCCTCCTTCAGAAGTATTTTCTGCATTTGCAATTACAACATCAGGAACAAGTTGTTTTTTCATATAAGGAAGATATTGCTGAATTGCTTTTTTTCCAGCTTTTCCATAAATATCACCAATTATTAATATTTTCATAATAAAATTATATACTTAATAAAAACATTAGAAAGATTGAACATTATTTAAAAACAGATTTATTTACTTTCTCATAATTTTCTTTGTTATCTAAAAAATCTAAAACTTCTTTTTTAGTTTGTCCAAGTTTTTTTTCATTATAAAAGTATCATAATCCTTTTCTCAAAATAACACCTTCAAGAAGTGCGAGATTTAAAAGTTCTCTTCTAATATCAATTCCATTTTCATAATAAATTTCTGTTTCAATTTCTTTATAAGGAGCAGCAACTTTATTTTTTACTACTTTTATTTTTACTCTTTGTCCAATAATAACTTGATCTTTTTTAATTCGTTCTCTTGCCCTTATATCTAACCGAATAGTTGCAAAAAATTTTAAGGCTCTTCCCCCTGGGGTAATTTCTGGAGATCCAAAAATAACTCCCACTTTTTCTCTAATTTGATTAATAAAAAGAACAGTTGTATTTGTCTTACTTATTGAAGCAGAAAGTTTTCGCATTGATTTGGCCATCATTCTTGCTTGAAGTCCAATTTGTTGATCTTCCATTGTTCCTTCAAGTTCTGCAAGTGGAACAAGAGCAGCAACTGAATCAATAACAACTAAATCAAACATACTAGAATTTACTAGTTGATCAACAAGTTCTAAAGCCTGCTCACCTGAATCAGGTTGCGAAATAATAATTTTTTTTAGATCTATTCCAAGCCGTTTGGCATAGCCAACATCAAGTGCATGTTCTGCATCAATAAAAGCAGCTATTCCCCCACTCTTTTGAACTTGCGCAATCGCATGGAGAGCCATAGTAGTTTTTCCAGATGATTCTGGACCAAATATTTCAATAATTCGTCCTCTTGGGTAACCACCAACTCCAAGTGCTCTATTTAAAAGCAAGGAACCTGTAGAAATTACCTCGATGTTTTCAAGTGCTTTATCATCGAGGTTCATAATGGTTCCCTTACCATAATCTTTTTCAATTTGTTTTAGTAAATCCTTTAATTCTTTTTCAGTCATTATTACCTCAACAATAGTATTACTTTAATTTTGCAAAATATCAAGTATTTTTTTAATTCCAAAAAGAACTGTTTGTTCAATTATAGTTTCTCTTATAAGAGATGAACTTTGAAAAGAGAATTCAAAAAGTTCTTCTTTATATAAAATTGTAAGATAAGTTAATCCTATTGGTTTGTTTTCCACTGCATTTGGTCCTGCATTACCAGTAAAAGCAATGCAAATATCACTTTCAAAAAAAGTTTGTCCTGCTTTTGCCATTGCAGTTGCAGTCTCTTGATTAATTACTCCTTGATCAACATTAATCTTTAAAATTTTATTTTTAATAGTTGTATCATAAGTTACAAGTGAACCAAGAAATATTTTTGAAGCTCCAGGATTTTTTGTAATATAAGATGAAAAACTTCCTCCAGTAATTGATTCTACTGCAGAAAGTTTTATATTTTTTTGAGTAAGTATTTTAAATAAAGCATGCATATTATTTTTTATTTTTCTTTTCCTCAACAAATTTATCAAATTTTATCTGTATTTTTGCTCTTTTCAATTTAATATCAGCAAGTAAAGTAATCCAAAAAATTTTAGAAAAGAGATTCCGATCATATTTTCCAAAAAGAACAAGTGGAAATGCAAGAATAACTCATAAACTAAAAAGAACAAATCCAACAATTGCTCAAGGTTTTTCCAATTCTGCTGAATTTGGAAAAATTACAATAACAAGAGATGCAATAAAAATTAAAGTTGCTCCATAAAGCAAAATATATCCTGTACCCTTAATAAGAAAGTGCAATCTTTCATCTTTTTGTTTTATTGTAAGCAAATCTTTTCCATTTTGTTTACCCTTCATTTTTTACTCCTTTAAGTGCATTAAAATAATATAGTACTCCTGATCATAGTGAAAAGACCAAAGCAATCATAAGTGGGATTAATGTATATCAGTAATCTCAATTAAAAGTTAAATTTAAACTAATTAAATCAGGATGTAAAGCAGGAATAAATAATAACATTAAACCTAACATTTGAAAAACAGTTTTAAGTTTTCCATATATTCCTGCAGGCATGACTTCTCCACTAGCAGCGAGATTCATTCGTAAACCATCAACCATAATATCACGAACAACAAATAAAACAGTAAATCAAACAGGAATTCAACCAAAAATAGTGAAAAAAATCATCACAGAATTTATTAAAATTTTATCTGCTAAAGGATCAAATAATTTCCCAAAGGCAGTTATTTGATTATGTTTTCTTGCATAACAACCATCAAAATAGTCTGTTGCTGAAGCAACTAAAAATAAAATTAAAGTTATCCACAACAGAACATCCATTATTTTTGGTCCCTTAATTACTTGAACCATTAATAAAATCATTACTATAATTGCAATGAAAATTCTTATTATAACTAATACATTTGGTAAATTAAGCTTTAATTTCATTTAATTTGATTAATTTCTTTTTTTAAGTCAATAAATTGAGAATCCTCACCAATAAAATATGCTTTTGCTTTTATAACTGAATAACCAAAATTAGCATCCTTTTCCCAACTTGTTGGTCTAACTGCTAATAAGTCATCAATAATTGGCTTCATTTCATCCTTTTTTTGATCAGAAGCATAAATGCTTTTTAAATCTTCTGATTTTTGTAAGCTCTTCATATATATAGTTGCAATTACATTAACTTCTCCAATTGAAATTTTTGAAGTTGAATGATCAAAATTTTCTGTTATATCTTCAATGAACAAAATTAATGAATTTAAGGTTAAGAAAATTCTTGCTCTTGCAGTAATTGCAGCTTCATCAATTTTTTTTGCAGAAATAAGTTTTTTACTTTTATCTTTTTTATCTTTTTTAGAACCATAAAAGGCTACCATTAATAGTCCACCTACAACAATAAAAAAGACCGCTAGAAATATTCACATAATTTATTATTTTCTATAAAATTCTATTCTCCCTATAAAAAATTATATAAGAAAAGAGAGTTATTTCTAACTCTCTTTTTGTATTAGTAAGCCACGTTCTGTTTTATCCGACCATTTATCTAGTTTTTCAACTTTAGGAATCAATTCAATTCTCTCATCCTAACTCCCCTACCATAGGCAACCAATGCCTTTAATTTGGGTTTCTAGCTTGTGGGGTTTACCCGTTCCACTCCATTTTTTCAAATGGCATCGTCACTGTGGCACCTTCAAAGATTATCATATATTTAAAACAAATACTTAGATAAGAGCTTGCCGTCACCTTTTTCAAAGTGCATGAGGTTATTTGCCTCATCACAAACATTACAAACATTTCAGTCTGTGCTAGCGTGGACTTTCCTCTGCAATTAATGCAGCGATCGGTCAATACTATTTAATTATAAAATAAAGTTATATTTTTTACAAATAAAACCTAATCTATTTATATGGGAAATGGAAAAAATTTTGAAAATAAAATTTCTAAAGGACTTCAAAAAATTACCAATAAGGAATTAGGCTTTTTTATTAAATCACCAACCCCAATGCAAATGATCCCAACAGAAGAAGGTTATACAATGACTTATGCAAATAAAGCTCTCTGTGATTTTATTGGAATCTATCAAGGAAAATTCATTCTTATTGAAGCAAAAGAAATCTCTGGAACAAGATTTGAATTTCGAAGATTAAAAGATCACCAAATTCAACAATTAAGTGCAATCAAAAAATATGGTGGTTATGCTTGAATTTTTTTTAATTTAATTAAATTAAAAAAAGTAGTTGCAGTTCCTATTGATAATTATTTAATTTCTTTAAATCAAAGTACTAAAAAAAGTATCAATATTGATACTTTAAATGAAATTGGATATGAAATAGAATTAGCTAATTTAATAGAATTTTTTAATCAAGAAGTCAATTAGCTTCTTGAAGTTGTTTTAATTTTGTGGTTCTTGCCTCTTTTGAAGGAGCTTCACTTTCATAAAGTTTCTTAATTGTTTTTCAATCAAGAATAGTATCTGCCTGAATTTTAGAAAGACCTTGAATTAGCGAAAGCATTCGATTTCATCCTCCTGCTTCTATTCAAGAAATTATTGTCTTTTTAATAAGTGGTTTTGAAATAATATTTAATCTATAAGAAAACCAGTTTGCCTTATCTTCAATAGAAGAATCTTCAGTTGGTGTAAGATACAAAGAAATCAATTTTTCTCAAATTAAATCAAAGGTAAAAATCATTTCCTTATCTAAATAATTAATTTTTAATAATTTACTCTTTAAGAGCTCATTAATCATTCCTTCTGCTTTAGGTTTATTAATATTAAATTCTTGAGAAATAAGATTAATTGTACAAGATTGTTGAAGTTTTAATAATTTTAAAATTAAAACAACTTGATCTGTTGAAAGACCAATAGAATTGTAATTTTTTAATAGAAGTTTTTCTTTATCAATAAGATTATCATCTAATAGTTTTTTAATAGTAGCATTCATTATTATTTTTATCTTCTTGAAAGAATTTTAAGTAAAAAGAATGCAAAAATAGTTAATGACATTAAGAAAGCAACCACATAAGTCATTGCTGCTGCAGTTAAAACTTCTTTTGTTCCTTGTTCATTTTTAGAATCAATGCAACCCAATTCTGTTAATTGTACTTTTGCTTTTCTTGAAGCCCCAAATTCTACTGGTAAAGTTACTAATTGAAATAAAGCCACTGCTCCATAAACACTAACAGCAGAATAAAGATAGATGCCAAATCAAGTAATTTGTTGATCTTGTTGCATGTGCCCAAATGCTGAATTCTTACTACCAAAAATCATTCCAAAGAAAAGAAAGAAGAAAGCTAAATTCATCATTGAAGAACCTATTTTTTGAACAATTCCTACTGCTGGAGCAAGAGTATCTCTTGCTCTTATTGAAAGTTCCTGTTTAGCTCATTGAAGAGCATGCCCACATTCATGTGCAGCAATTGCTTGAGCTGCAACTGAAGCTGATTGATAAGTTGAAGGTGAAAGAGTAATTTTATTTGTTTTGGGGTTATAATGATCAATTCCTTCTTTATTTCCTAAAATAACTTGAACATTAAGAATATTATTTTTTGCTAATAGTTCTTGAGCAATTTGAGCTCCTGTTTTTCCTGAACTATTTCTAACTTTTGCTCATTTTAAATTTATTTTTCTAAATTTTGATTGTGTTGAAATAGACACAAACATTAGCACTATAATTGCAATAAAAAGAACAAGCATTACAGGAAAACCACTATTAGCATTATCATTTCCCTTTAGCATATCAATATTATTTTGATTATTTAAAATTTCGACTATCATTTTATATAAAATCTCCTATTTTTTTATTATATAAATTATATAGGAGTTAAATATTTTAATAAAAAAAAATAGAAAGATTTTCTCTCTCTATTTTAATTAAATATAAAATTATTTATTATATTTATCTTTAAGGGTTTTAGAAACTTTAAATTTTACAGCTCATGAAGCTTTAATTTGAATAGATTCACCAGTTTGAGGATTTCTAGCTGTTCTTGCTGCTCTTCTAACAAGTTCGAATTTTCCAAATCCAGGTAAAGAAATTTCTTTATCTACTTTTAATGATTTTTCAATTGTATCAAAAACAGTATCAAAAGCTAATTTAGCATCAACTTTTGTAATATCTAATTCATCTGCGATGTTATTGATTATGTCTTGTTTATTCATAATATCTCCTATCTCCTTTAATTTATTAAATATTTAATTTAACTCAATTTAATTATACTTAATAAACCCTTATATTTATAGGGTTAGTTAAGCATTAATAAATATCATTCTTTTTTTTAAAGGAAATTTTTATTGGAATATTTGTAAAATCAAATACATTTCTTAATTGATTTTCAATAAATCTTACATATGAAAAATGAATATATTCTGGGTGATTTGAAAAAATAATAAAATGTGGAAAATTAATATTTAAATAAGTAATGTAACTCATTTTTACTTCAATTCCATTATGACGAGGTGGTTTTTTAACCATTTGAATATCCATTAAAAATTCATTTAAATTTGCTTTTTTAATTTCTTGATTTAAATTTTCTTTAATTTTTTCAATTTCTTTAAAAATTTTAGCAATATTTTTGCCTTTTAAAGCTGAAATAAAAATAATATTAATTCAGGGAGCAAACTTAAATTTATTTTTAATTATTAATTCAAGCTCCTGTCTTTGATCTTTTTCCATAATATCAGATTTATTAACTAAAACAATTACTGGTTTATATTCATTTTTAATAATACTCATGATTTTTTCATCCATAACAGTAATTTGTTGAGTATGATCAATTAGTAATAAAATAATATCTGAATTTAAAATTGTTAAATTTGTTCGTAATTCTGCATATCATTCAATATCATTTAATGATTTCTTGTTTTTTTTAAGACCTGCGCTATCAGTTAAAATATAATTTTTACCATTAAAAGTAACTTTAGAATCAATTGCATCTCTTGTTGTTCCAGAAATATTCGAAACAATGATTCGATTATCATTTAAAACTTTATTAATTAAAGTAGATTTTCCCACATTTGGTTTTCCAATAATCCCAATTCGTAATTCATCAATAATATAATCATCTTTTTTAGGTAAAAAATTAATAATCATATCTAATAAGTTAGAAATTCCAATTCCATGAATTGAAGAAATTGGAACTACCTCTCCAAAACCAAGTGTATAAAAATTTGAAGAAGCAATTACTAATTCCTGATTATCTGCTTTATTTGCTGCAATAATTATTTTTTTGTTTTTAATTCGTTTTAATTTTTGAGCAACAAATTGATCTTTTTTAGTAATTCCATCTTTTGCATCAATTAAAAAAATAATTAAATCTGCTTCTTGAATTGCAATTTCTACCTGGGCATTAATTTCCTCTTGAAAATCTATTTGTAGATTATTACTAAATCCACCTGTATCTATTAAATTAAAGGCTCTTCCTAGCCAATTTACAGGATAAAAAAGGCGATCTCTTGTTACTCCTTCTAAATTCGAAGTAATTGCCATTCTTTTTTGAATTAAACGATTAAAAAGAGTTGATTTTCCAACATTTGGACGACCAATAATTGCAACTGTAGATAAATTAGTTTTTTTTGCCATAAATAATATCCTCTATTTCTTTTACAATTTGACTAGGAGTTTTTTTATCAGTTCAAATAATATATGCATCTTTTGCAGGAACAAGTGGAGCAAATTTACGCTTTGAATCATATTCATTTCGCATTAGAATAGATTTTAATATTTCTTCATAACTTGAGGAAATATTATTTTTTAAATTTTGTTCCTGTCTTCTTCTTGCAGCTTCACTTGGAGAAACTTTTAAGAAAAATTTAAAATCTGCATCAGGCATTATAATTGTTCCGATATCTCGACCTTCAAGCAAAACATTTTTTTGCATTCCTACTTTAACTTGAAATGTTTTAGCAAAATCTCTTATTTCTTTTATGGCAGCAACTTGACTAACATTATTTACCACTTCAAGTGAATCTAAATCAATTAAATTAAATTTAATTGATGAGGCTAAATTAGAATTTTTTAAATAAATCTTTTCGTTTGCGATTTTATTAATTAAAGTTTTTCAATCTCCAAGCAAATTATTTTTAAGACCAAAAAAAGTAATTAGTCGATACATTGAGCCAGTATTAAAATAAGTTAAGTTTAAATGTTTAGCAATTAATTTAGCAACTGTTGTTTTCCCAGTTGCTGCTCCACCATCTATTGCTATTCTTAAATTACTATTACCATTACACATATTGCTATTATTATACTTATTATCATTACTAAAAATAGTAGAACCACCATTATTAAAAGTCACTTATTATCAAAAACTTTTCACCTTACTTCTAATTTATCAATCTTTGATAAAAGAAGAAAATCATTTTGATTTGTAGTAAGTACTAAAAGCTGATTATCTTCAAGAATTTGCTTAAGAATCATTAATGAATCATCATATTTTTCAAAAATAGATTTAAGGCTTTGAGTATAACCTTTTTCTCTACTAGCAAGTAATTCTCTTAATTGGTTTAAAACTTTTATTTTGTCTTTTTTTAAATATAATTTTCCTAAATTATCAATTGTATTTAAAACTATTTCTAAATTTTGATCTATAGATTCATTAAAGATAAAAGATTCTGCTTCAAGTTGATTTTGATATTTATCATAATTTTCCTGAGATTTATTTTTTAAAATTCCAACACTTTTTTCTCAATCATCTATTAGTTGCAAAGCTTCTTGATTTATTTTTAAGTAATCTTTTTTAAAAATAAAAGCTTCTCTAATCATATCTGGAGAAATTATTTTTTCTTGTTGAAAATATCTTTCAGTTTTCTCAGCTAAAAAAGAAAGATTCTTGTTAAGTTTATTAACAAGAATCTGCTCTTCTTTATTAAGAACTAAATATTCATTAATATCTTTTGCCATAATAAAGAATAAATTACAAATTAAGAATTATAATGTATCTAATAATTTTCTTAAATTTGGTTCAGTTGTAAAACTATCATGTACAAAAACTTTTTCACCATTTTTATAACCAATAAGTGTTGGAACCCCATCAACATTAAAATCTTTTGCATCTTCTGCTCAAGCTTTTTGTTCATCTACATCTATTTTAGCTATTTTTATGTGATCTTCATATTCAGGAAAAACTTTTTCTCAAATAAGTTTATTCATTTTGCATTCACCACATCATGGTGTTGAAAAAAGTAAAAGTACTTTTTCATTTTCTTTTATTAAATTTCTTGCTTCATCAAGTGTAATTTGTTTAATCATTTCGTCCTCCTTTGATTAAAATTTTTCTTGTTTTAGTACCATCTTCCGCACCAATTATACCATTTTGCTCTAATGCAGTAATAAGTTCTGCTGCTTTATTGTAACCTATTTTAAATCTTTTTTGTATTATTGAAATTGAGATTTTTTTGTTTAAAATAGCATAATCATAAACATCTTGATAAATTTCTTTATCTAAATTATTATTTATTTGAGAATACAAAACTTTTTGTCCAATTTGTTGTTTAATATCAATTTGATAAAAAGGTTTACATTGTTTTTTCACAAAATTAGTAATATCATTTATTTCCTCAAAAGAAAGGTATGCTCCTTGTCCCCTAAAAAAATCTTGATTAGAAAGAGCAAATAACATATCACCATTTTCTAATAATTTTTCTGCTCCAGGCTGATCAAAAATAATTTTTGAATCAATAATCGTTTCTACTTGTAAAGCAATTTTTGAAGAAAAATTGCTTTTAATTTTTTTTGTAATAATATTTGATAATGGTTTTTCTGTTGCCACTACTAAATGTACCCCCACAATATTTGCTTTTGAAATAATTTGAGTAATTACTTCTTCAACAAACACAGAAGAAGAATGCATAAGATTTGCTAATTCATCAATTATAACTATTAAATAAGGAAGTGTTGGTTCTTCTATAGAAATTAATATTTCATTTAATTCTAAAATATTTCTTGTATTATTTTTAGTCATTAAAGCATAACGTTTATCTATTTCTACAATTATTGATTTTAAAGCAAGAAATGCATCAGAAACATTAGTAACAATAGGAGCAATTAAATGAGGAATTTCACGATAACCATTAAAATTAAATATAGAAGTATTAATTATCATTAATTTGAATTCATCTGGACGGTAATGCATTAATAATGAAATTAAGATTAAATTGATAATGGAATTTTTATTCGACTTAGGCGAACCAGCAATTAATAAATGTGGTGTTTTTAATAAATCAAATATAAGAGGTTTTCTAGAAACATTTTCTCCGAGCGCAATAATTAGTTCACCTTTTTTGATCTGACTTTTTACAAAAATTTCCTTAAAAGAAACAATATGTTTAGTTCTATTTGGAATTTCAATTCCTACTAAAGTTTTTCCTGGAATTGGAGCAATGATTCTTATTTTTTTAACTCCCAAAGTTAATTTAATATTATCTTCTAAAGAAACAATTTTTGATAATTTTACTGTTGATTGTAAAACAATTTCAAATGTAGTTATAGTAGAACCAATTATATAATTAGAAACATTAGCTTCTATTTTAAAATTAGAAAACATTTCATCTAGTTGGCCAGAACGAACAATTGTTTCTTCTCTTAATAATTTTTTATCATTATCTGTTTGTAATGAATCTTTTAAAAGAAATAATTGTGGTTTTTTGTATTTTTTACACCATTCAAAATTAAGGATATTATTTGAATTCATTAAATTTTCGCTAATAATTTTATCACTAATTTTTTTCTCAAAATCATTTTTAACAGTTTCTTTTGCTTCTTTAACAATTTCTAGAATTTCATCTGATGATTCAATTGGGAAAGTCATTAATTCACTTTTTTTAGGATCAATAATTGTTTCTGCAGTAATTTCTTTATGCAAAGTAAGCTCTTCTTTTGAATTCATATTTAAGGTACTTTTTAAAGTTTTATCTGCTTCATTAAATATATCTCCTGCATAATTTTCAATTAAAGGAATTTCAACTTCTTCTTCATAACCTGTTTTTTTAAAAATTTCAAAAAGCTCATGATTAAAATCATCATTTACTGCTTTGCTAAATTCTTCTATATTAGTTTCAACAAATGAAATAGGAGTAGATGATTTTAATTCATAATTATCGATAATTTTTTGCTCTTGATTTTTATTAATAATTGTTTTTTTAGATGGCAAAGTTGGAGATATTTCTCCAAGATCTCTAAGTAATGCAAATTTTTGGAATTCTGTTATAGTTTTATTTTTTCGAAATTGTTTTTCTTGTTGTCTTTTTTTAATAATTTCTTGTTTAAGGTTTTCTAATCGTTCTGTTTCATTGAATATAACTTGTTTATCTTCAAGATTTTCTTTTGCTTTTATTGTTTCTCGAATTTGATCTGCTACCATGGAAGTTGCAGCATTATAATTATTTGAATCATCAACAATTCTTTCTTGAGCTTCATTTAATTTTTTTCTAAATTCTTTTGCATTTTCTTCTGAAGCAATTTCTTCTAAATTTATCTCTTCACTTATATTTTTATTCTTACTTAAATTTTTATTAATTTTATTTTCTTTTTTTAACCAATAATTTCAAACATCATATCTTCCCGTATATAAAGATAATGCTCCATAAATAATTAAAAACATAGAAAACATCATTGCTAAAGGGACAAAATATCATGCTCCAAGAATAAGGGCAAAACAATAAGGAATAAATCCAAATGTTCATCAATATCCATAATCAATTTTTGCTCATTCATTATTTTGAATATAATCTCCTCCAAAAGCTCCTACACCCATATTTCTTGAAAAAGCACCTAATTCAGGAAATATTCCATCACTACTAGCAATTACTGAAACTTGAATTAAAAAAATTATTCCAAGAGCAATAATACAAATTTTTCGAAAATGATGATTTTTTAATAAATAGGTGTGTAATTTATTTTCAAAAAAATGCCCAGCAGCTCAAATGTAAAGCAATATAATTAAAAATAAAGTAAAGTAAAAACCAATTGTAGTAATTAATAAAAAATAAACAATTGCATAAAAAGGATTTGCAAGTGAAGGGACAATTAAAATAAATAATGTTCAAAAAGTCAAAACTGCAATAAAAATTATTCCTGTTTTTCTATTATTTCGGTGACTTTCATATATTTTTTTTATATGATTCATAACTTAAAATTAAATCTCCATAGGTTGTAATTTTAATACTATCATAGGGATTTTTTTAATTTGCATTCTAAAAATTTTTGTAAGATCCTTTTTAATTAAACTCTCAACTTTATTTAATTTAAAGTTTTCTTGATTTTGTTTTAATAAAGTAAGAACTGAATCTTCAATTTTACTCATTAATTGTTCTTGATTGTTTACAAAAATAACTCCACGCATTTGAATATCAATATTTGAAATAACTTTAAAAGTTTTTTTATCAAACATTAATCCAATAGTACATAACCCGTCTTTTGCTAAAGCTGCTCGATTTTCAATAACCTCTGTAGCAACTTTAGAATCTGTGACTTCTTCTATAATAGTATTTCCAATTTCTTTAATTTTGCGAACTAGTCCGTTATAAATACCATCTTCAATCTCCATAACATCTCCATTATCAGCCATAATTACTTTTTTAGAACTAAGCATTCCTAAATTATGAGCAAGTTCTTTTACTTTAATCATTTCCATATAATATCCTTGAATAGGCATCAAATATTGAGGATTTATAAATTTAAGATAATTTTTAATATCAAATTGTGAAGGATGAATTGATAATTTTTCATCAGCACATCAAGTAATTATTTGCGGATCAATTTTTAAAATATTATTTGTAATTGTTGCATAAACATGTTCATTTCCTGGTTGAGGAGGTGCTGCCATTACAAAAATATCATCTCCTTCAATTTTAAATTTAAGAGGATCTAATTCTTCAATATAAACAAGAATTTTTTGATATAAATTTGTTCTTGTTCCAGAAACAATAATAACTGATTTTTCTTTGTTTGTATCATCATAATTTTTTTCAAATAATTTTACATTATGAATAGGAATTTGATGATTATTCATCATCATAATAATCAAATTAAGCATTTTTCGATCTGTAAAAAAGATTTTTTTATGATCTTTATTTGCTCGATTAATAACTTCGATTACATTAATAATTTCATCTTCATAAATTGCAATTACCATTCTTTTTTTACCTTTAAGAGGTTCTTTAATTCTTGAAGTAATTCTAAATTTTGGAGAAATAGAAGATAAAATATTTGCATTTAATGAATCAGACATAAAAACTAAATTTTTTTCATGAGATAAGGTTTCAAGTTCATTAATAATATTAACTTGATATTCTTCAATGGAATCAAAAATATAATCTACCATATAGATAATATTTCCATCTGGAGTTTCAGCAGAATAACCATATGTTCCAGGAATTGATCCACTAACTGGAATTGCTTTAATATTAATTCCAAGATTTTTTGTTATTTCACCGGGATTTAAAACAAAAGTATTTCAATTTTTTGCTTTTAAACCAAAGAAAATTGGTAATGAATCAATTGTTATTTTAGATCCAAATATTTTAATATTAGGAACTATTTTTATAATTTGTGAAAGTGCTCCTATTTTTAAAATATTTGCAGAAGATAAAAAGATTCCTTTAATTTTATCTTTACTTTCTTCTAAAAAATTTAATTTAGGAATAAAATGTTGAATTCCAAACTCATTATTTAATGGTTCATAAACTCCTGCATCAAAAATATAGATTTTTGAATCTACATCAATCAGATACATTCCTTTTTCTTTTTCATCTAACCCGCCAAGAGCTAAAATATTTATTTTTGCCATATTGATATTTTTTTAATTATACTCCTCTAATTTTGTTAATTTTTGTTTAAAGACCAATGGAAGTGGTGCTTCATATTCCTTTTTTTCTCCACTTAAATCAGTAAAAGCAATATATTTTGCATATAGATATTGCCCAAAATCTAAATTTTCATTTTGATCAATATTTTTTATTCCATAAATTGGATCATTATAAATTGGATGCTTAATATATTGGGCATGAACTCTAATTTGATGCGTTCTTCCTGTTGTAATTTCAAATTCTACTAAATCAAAATTTCTAAATCTTTTTTTAACATTGAAATAAGTAATTGCATTTTTACTATTTTTAGTAGTTACAGTCATTCTTTTTCGATTATGAGGATCTCTTCCAATTGGTGCCTCAATCATTCCGTGAATATTTTCTAAATTTCCAACAACTAATCCAAGATATTTTTTAATAATTTTTCTTTCTATAAATTGATCTTGAATATAATAATGAAATTTATTGGTTTTCGCAATAATCATTAATCCTGAAGTATTTTTATCCAATCGATGAACAATTCCTGGACGATTAGTATCTAGTTGAGATAAAGGAATATTTAATGATAAAAGAATATTAACTAAAGTTTTATCAGGATTTCCATTACCAGGATGAACGGTAAGCCCGGAGTGTTTATTTATTATTAAATAATTGGAAGTTTCATCAATAATATCTATTAAATTGGGTTTATTTCAAGGAACTAAATTATTTGCTTGTTCTTCCAATAAAACTTCAAGCTCATTAATTCCGCTAATTTTAATTCCAGATTTTGATATTTTTTCTCCATTACAAAAAACCTTATTTTGATCAATAAGTTTTTTGACTTTTGATCTTGTAATTTCAAAGTTACTTGAAATTACTTGATCAATACGTTCATTTGTGGTTTCTAAATTAATTTTTATTTTCATTTGTAATTATTTCTATTGATTTTTGATAAAAAAGAACTTTTTCTTTTTCTTTTTCAATTAATTTGTTATCAGCATGAGCAATAAAGTTTTTATTCATAAGAAATGCTGATGCTCGAGTCAATTCTGCTTTTAAATAGTTTAAGGCTTCTTTAATTAATTGTGCTTTTGATTTTAAAGTTGAATTTTCAAGTGAATAATAAATAATTCCTACTCCAGGAGTTATAAGAACTCCCATGGCTTCTTTGATATCTTGTTTAAAATTAATTATTGTATTAGTATTTTTAATAAATAATTTTATAAATTCTTCATTTCCCCTAATTGGAGTAGTTAAAGTAATGATACTATTATTTTTGGATTTTGGCATTGATTGACAAATTCGAATAGCTTTATAAACTGCAAGAAGAAGTTTTGTATCTTTATCACTACTAATATCAAATTCATTTGGATAAGTTTCAAGAAGAATAGATTTTTTTAAAACTAAATGATTTTGTAAATTATTATATAGTTCTTCTGTTAAAAAAGGTATAAAAGGGTGCAAAACTATTAGAATATTTAAAAAAATATTAAGTGTATTTTCTAATTGTTTTTTTGTTGGATCTTTTTTAACGAATTCTAAATAATTATTTGCAAACTCTTTATAAATAAATTTATTAATATTTTCAAAAATAATTGTAAGATTATAAATTTCAACATTTTCTTCTATATTTTTAATTAAGTTATTAAATTTTTCTAAAATATAACTATCTATTTTTGAAGGGACTAAATTTATTATTTCTTTTTTAGAAAAATTGGATAGTTTATTAATTTTAATTAAATGATCAATAAGCTTTGCAGTATTAAATAATTTATTATTTACATCTCATGAAGAATTAATTTTTTTAACATTATATTTAATATCTTGTCCGGGAGTTGAATTTCCTAAAAGATATGTTCTTAAAGAATCAGAACCTCATTTTTCAATTTCTTCCATAGGATCTACTCCATTACCAAGAGATTTGGACATTTTTCTACCTTTTGCATCTCTTATTAAACCATGATTAATTACATTTTGAAAAGGTGGTCTTCCATCAAGTTCGATTGCTTGAAAAATCATTCTCGAAACTCAAAATAAGATAATATCATATCCTGTAAATAATGTTGAGGATAGATAATTTGGATTATCTTGTCTTTTAATTACTTTTTCATCTTTAAAAACAATTGGTCAAAGTCCAGAAGAATATCAAGTATCTAAAACATCTTCATCTTGTCTTCAATTATTTCCAGGTGATTTTATCTGAACTTTTATTTCATCTTCAAAATATCATGCAGGAATTTGATGACCTCATCAAAGCTGTCTAGAAATACATCAATCTTCCATTTTTTTTGATCAATTAATAAAATCATTTTCAAATCTTTTTGGATAAAAGTTAACTTTTGTTTTAGTTACTTGATTTTTTAGTGCATTTTGTGATAGTTTTTTAGCATCAACAAATCATTGAATAGATAATCTAGGTTCAATTATTGAACCTGATCTTTCTGATAAAGAAACTATATGAGAATAATCAATTATTTTTGCAATTTGATTATTTGTTTTTAAAGTAGAAATTACTTTAATTCTTGCCTCTTCACGATTTAAATTTGCATATTTTCCACATTCTTCATTTAAGGTTGCATCTTCATTGAAGATATTAACAAAAGCTAAATTATGTTTTTTTGCAAGTTCATAATCATTAAAATCATGTGCGGGGGTTACTTTCATAACTGCACTTCCAAATTCAACTTCAACATAAGAATCTGCTAAAATAGGAAGTTCTTTTCCATTTACTGGATTTATTGCTATTTTTCCAATAATATTTGTATATCTTTTATCATCTGGATGAACAACTAAAGCTTGATCTCCAAACATTGTTTCTGGTCTTGTTGTAGAAACAATCAAAGTTTTTTTAGAATCTTTTAACTTATAAATAATATCATATAATTTTCCATTAACTTGCTTGTGATTAATTTCAATATTTGAAATTGCGGTTTTTAAAACTGGATCTCAATTAATAAGTTTTTTTGCACGAAAAATTAATTTTTTATCATAAAGTTGTACAAATGTACTTGAAACTAAATCGCTTACATCTTGATCTAAAGTAAATTTAAGTTTATCAAAATCAGCGGCAATTCCTAACTTATCCCATTGTTTTAAAATATCTTTTTGATATTCATCTTTTCAAGACCACATTTTTTTTAAAAATTTATCTCTTCCAAGATCAAGTCTTGTTAAATTTTTTTCATCATATAATCTTTTTTCTACCTTTGCCTGTGTAGCAATTCCAGCATGATCTGTTCCTGGATATCAAATTGCATCATAACCTTGTAACTGTTTATAACGAATAAGTAAATCAGGATAATACAAATCTCATGCATGACCTAAATGTAATTTTCCAGTTACATTTGGTGGAGGCATAATAATTGTAAAAGCTTTTGCTTTAGGATTATGAGTTTTAAAATAATCATTTTCTTTTCAAAATGACTGTCATTTATTTTCTATTTTATTTGGATTATATTTATCTAGCATTACTTAAATACTTCTTTATAAATTTCTTTATAATTTTTAAAAGATTTAATTTCTAAATGATCCTTAACTTCTTGCGGAATATCAACTAAATCTCTTAAATTTTCTTCTGGAATTAAAATTGTTTTAAGTCCTGAACGATTTGCACTAATTGATTTTTCCTTTAATCCTCCAATTGGAAATACTTTTCCTCGAAGAGTTATTTCTCCTGTCATTCCAATTAAGTTTGAAACTGGTCTTTTTGTTAAAGCGCTGATTAAAGCTGTTGTAAAAGTTACTCCTGCTGATGGACCATCTTTTGGTGTTGCTCCATCTGGTGAATGAACATGAATGTCAAGTGATTTAAAAATATCTTCTCCATCTTTTTGTTTAGGAATTCCAAAATAATCAGCATTTGCTTTTACATAAGAAAGAGCAATTTTTGCAGATTCAGTCATTACATCTTTTAATTGTCCAGTAATTACTATTTTTCCATCACCTGGATAAGTTGAAACTTCAATTGGTAAAATGTCACCCCCATATTGAGTTCAAGCAAGACCTGTAACTGTTCCAATTTGAGGAGAATCGTCTTTTTTAGTGTGTTCAAATTTAGGATTCCCAAGTAATTTTGTAATTTTAACTGGAGTAATTGTAAAGGAGTTTTTAACTTCACCATTAAGTTTTAAAACTAAAATTTTCCTTGCCATTTCATCAATTACTCTTCTTAACTGTCTAACTCCAGCTTCAATTGTATATTTTTGAATTACAAAAGTAATAGCTTCATCAGACCATTTAAATAATGGTTTTGGAATTAAAGTATCTTTTAAAATCGCAGGAATTAAATGTCTTTTTGCTATTTGTAGTTTTTCCAACTCAGTATAAGAAGAAAGTTCAACAATATCTAATCTATCATATAAAGCTTCAGGAATTTGATTCATATAGTTAGCTGTAGCAATAAAAGTTACATTGCTTAAATCATAATCTTCTTCTAAATAATGATCATTAAAATTCTGATTTTGCTCATAATCTAAAACTTCAAGCATAGCACTTGTAGGATCACCTTTGAAATCAGAAGACATTTTATCAATTTCATCAAGTAAAATTACGGGATTAATTACTTTTGCTTTTTTCATTGCTAAAATTATTTTTCCTGGCATAGAAGCAATATAAGTTCTTCGATGTCCTCTAATTTCTGCTTCATCTTTAATTCCTCCAAGAGAAATTTTTATAAAAGGTTTTCCAAGAGCATTTGCAATTGATTTTGCCAAAGTTGTTTTCCCGGTTCCGGGAGGACCAACAAGTGAAAGAATTGAGCCTTTTGAATCAGGATTATTTTGTTTTACTGCTAAAAATTCAACTATTTTTGCTTTTGGTTTTAAAAGTCCAAAATGATCTTTATCAAGAATTTCCTTAGCTTTATTAATATCTAAATTATCATCTGCTTTTTGTCAATATGGAAGTTCCATTAAAGTTTCAATATAGCTTCTTGTAATATTTGCTTCTGCAGCTTGAGAAGGAGTATTTGCTAATTTATTAATTTCTTTTAATAATTTTTCTTTTATTGATTTAGGATAAGGATTATTATTAACATGTTTAATCATCTCTTCAATTTCATTACCTTCACCAGAAATTTCTGCAAGTTCATCTTGAATAGCTTTAAGTTGTTCTCTTAAATAATATTCCTTTTGTTGCTTGGTCATTTTTGATTTTACTCGTTCATTTATTGTTTTTGAAACTGATGAATTTTCTAATTGAGCTTGTTGTCTTTCAATAAGCATTGAAATCATCTGCAATTTTTTCTCCATATTATTTTCTAATAATAAATTAATTTTAAACTGAAAAGAGGAAGGAATCATATGTCCAATTGCATTAACAAATTCTGAGGTAGATGATTTTTCAAAAGGTTCAATATCTTCAAGACTTATATTTATTGGTAGTTCTTGTAATTTTCTTTTTATAATTTTTAAAACATGGGCTTTTAATTCAAGAGATAATTTTGTTTTTAATTTTATTTCTTTTATTACTTCATAGTCAGCAACAAAAGAAGTATCTTTTTCAAGATTAGAAAGTTTTACTTTTTCTAAACCTCTTACTTTAATTTTGAATTGACCATCTTGTTCTTCAGAGCCTTCCATTATAACCAAAGTAGCAACAGACAAAATATTATCCAAATTTATTTCATTATTTGATGAAGGATAACCAATTAATAATGTTCCATTATTATTTTGAATTGCTAATTTTACTGCTTCAATTGATTCAGACTTACCAATTTGAATGCTATTAGAAAAAAGTGGAAAAACAATTGTATCCACTGATATTAACAAAGGTATTTTTTTATTATCTAGCATTTGTTTTAAAGCCTCCTTTTAATTTTGATAAAAATTATTTTTTAATTTTTGCAATTAATTTATTAAATGTTAATCCTGATTTGACATTATGTTCTGGTAATTGCTTTTTAACTTCATCAATAGATAGATTATTTTCTTTTGCAATTTTTTCTAATTCATTTTGTACTTCTTCATCAGTTACACTAATTGCTAAATCTTTTATTAATTGAGAATAAATTAATTCAGAAATTATTTTTTTTGTTGCTTGAGGAGTAACATTTTTTTCAATAAATTCTTCTTTTGAAATTTTAAGCATTTTTAAATAATCAACAAGTTTCATTCCTTGATGAGAAAGTTGATGTTCAAAATTTTGAACTGCTTTTTGAATTTCTTGATTTTTTAAATCATCTGGAATAGAAATTTTAGAACCTTCTAATTTTGTAACTGCATCAATAAATTTATCAAAGTAAGCATCTCTTGCCTCTTGTTCTTTTTTTTCAACAGCCATTTTTGCAACTTTTTCTTTTAAATCAGCAAAAGATTTAAAACCCATTTGTTGTAACTGTTCATCTAAACTTTCACCTTTAAGTTTAATTTCATTTTTAACACTATTAATTTTAACTTCAAATTCTGCTTCTTTTCCTTTTAAGCTTTCTTCTGGATATGTTTCTGGAAAGATAACTTTAACAATAAATTCATCACCAATTTTATGACCAATAATTTGATCTTCAAAAGTATCTATAAATGATTTAGAACCAATTGTAAGATCAAACCCTTCTGATTTTCCACCAGTAAATTCTTTACCATCTACTTTTCCTAAAAAATCTAAATTAACAATATTTCCATCAACAATATCTGTTCCAGGTTCAATGTCAACTCTTTCTGTAAGCATTTTATCTACTGCTTCAAGTTCATTGTCTATTTCTTCTTGAGCTACTTTTGCAACTTCATATACAATATCAATTTTTGAAATATCTCCTAATTGAACTTTTGGCATTAAAGATGAAGTAAATTTAACTTCAATTTCATCATTTGTAATTTTCATTACTTCAAGTTTTGGTTTTGAAATTACTTCTTCTTTAAAAATTTCATTATTTATTGATTCAAAATGAAGATTAATCGCTTTATTTAAAGCTTCACTTCTAATTTGTTCTTGAGAAACATTTTTTTCTGCGATATTTTCTGGAACTTTACCAGGTCTAAATCCTTTAAGTTCTAATTTTTCAAATATTTCTTTTTTAGCTTTTGATAATAAATTGGTTCACTCTTCTCCGTTAAGACTGAAGGTAACTTCAATTTTATCATCTAATTTATTTGTCTTAATTTCTGACATAATACTCCTTATTTTAATATACTTAAAATAATTATACATTGAGAATTATTATTAATTCATTGATTTCCTCATCAATTTTAAAGTATTTCTAATTTAAAAGCAAATCTTGTTTAATTTTTTTAAGTATATTATTTTATTAACAATTATACTATTGTATTTTAAAATCTTTTTTATTATTACCCCTACTATTTAATAAAAAAGATAATAAAAAAATGGCGCCCGCGACAGGATTCGAACCTGTGACCCTACGCTTAGAAGGCGTATGCTCTATCCTGCTGAGCTACGCGGGCTTGACACCAATTTAATTATCACAAAAAATTAAGAAAAAAAATATCTTTTTTATAAATAATGATAAATTTTTGGATAAATTAAAGAAATAACTAAATAAACAGCACAATATCGTATTATTGTAGTTCCCATTGTAATTGCAAATATTAAACCAAAATAACCATCAAAAATGTTCGGAGGTAATCAGCCATCATATAATCCTTCTAAATACATTGGTCAAAATAAAAAAAGATTAAAAATTAATAATATTAATGAAATTGTAAGAGCTGCAAAATAATGCCAAATTCACATTTTTGAAAAAATATATTTTTTAGGCAAATTTTCTGAATTATGCATAATTTTAGCAAATAAATAATCAGTTACAATAAACATATAAGAAATTAAAATCAAGGTCAAAACTCCAGGAAGCATCCCTCCCATATAACCAGCAAGTGTAACTCAAGGATAAATTGAAGAAATTATAAGTGCATATTGGTTTCCAATATGTCTTCTTCCAATAATTATTGGAACCAAAGCAAGATCAATTGCAATTCCATTACCAGGAAGTAATGGAATTTGAATGGAAACCAAAATAATACTAAGTGCTAAATATATTCCTGCATAAGTTACTTTTTTTGTTTCGGTCATTATATTTTAATAATAACAAAAAAGACAAAAAATAAATTTGACTAACTTATAATTAATATATTAGAAAGGCTAATATGAAAAAAGAATTAATAATTGAAATTCCCAAAGGAACAAATGTAAAATATGAAATTGAAGATGGAAAGCTTGTTGTTGATCGTATTCTTTATGGAGCAGGAATGTACCCAATGGACTATGGTTTTTTTGCAAATACTTTAGATTGAGATGGCGATCCACTTGATGGCTTAATGCTTGCAGATAGTCCCTTTTTACCAACAGCACAGGTTCCAGTAAGAGTAATTGGAGCAATGAAAATGATTGATGGAGGAGAAACAGACACAAAATTAATTACAGTAATTGATGTTGATCCTAGATTTAACCATATCAAAGATTTAAAAGATGTTCCAGAACATCTACTAAAAGAAGTTAAGGACTTTTTTGAAAATTACAAGAATTTACAAAATAAAAAAGTAAGTATAGAAGGTTTTGAAGGAATAAAATATGCAAAAAAAGAATTAGAAGATACTGCAAAACTTTATGAAAAATATAAAAATATGGAAAAAGATGAATTTCTAAAATTAATGAAAGAAAAATACCCTGCTAAATATCCTGATTAATCCTAATTAAAATAAAAAATAGAGTTTAAACTCTATTTTTTATTATCTTTTTTGGGAACATTATCTAGTTTTTCTTGTTTTTTAAAATTTTTCTTTAATTTTTTGTTCAATTTCAAAAGATTTTTATTTAATAATTCCCTTTTTGCTTCTCTTTTTTGTTTTTGTAACTCTTGTTTTTGTTTTTTTATAAATTCCTTTTCACCTTTTTGTTGTTTAAGTTTTCCAGCAGTAAAAGCATCAATATTTTCTTGATGTTCTTTTCTTTTCCGATCTCTTCTACGATGAAGATCAGCTTGGACTTTTCGATCTTCTTTTGTATTTGGAGTTCAATTTTGAGGACCATAAACTTTTTTAGCTTCAATTACATCAATAAATGAAACTGGATCAATTGTTGCAATGTCTTCTACTACATCAATAAGTTCTTCCGCATTTACAACCATTTTAAAAATTTCTGTTTCTTTTCCAGTATATCCACCTTTTGCTTTAATTAAGGTATGACCTTTATGATAATTAATTAAATTAAAATATTCAGAAATATCTTTATTTTTTTGACTAGTAACTTCAATAACATATTTTCTTGAAGAAGGATATAATGCACTAACAACTGATGAATAAACAAATAAGAAAATAATTGTTGCAACTAATCTCGGGGAAAAGAAGACTTCATTCATGAAATATTCAAAATTTATTTTACCTGTTCCAACATTAATAATTAAAAATTCAACAAATAGTCAAAAGAAAGAAACCACAAAAGAGAAAATAAAAAGGATTTTTCCAATTTCTACTCCTGTTGTTCTTGCTTGATATCTTCCAATAGGATCAAATCCCATTGTACAAGCTCCAATAGAAAAAACAATTCCTACTCCAAGACCATAAAGTAAACCACCAAATATAGCCATTAAAGAATAAATTACAAATTCAACTGTTCTTGCTATTGCTACATTATCACCTATAGCATCAGCAATTTCATCTGCACTACCAATAAAAGAAATTTCTCCATTTCCAAGTGGAGTAAATGATAAACCTATTGCAAGCGAAGTTACAAGAACAAGGGTATAAGATGATTCAAATAAAAATCTTTTTCCGAATTTTTTAAAAGTAAAAATAAAAATTGGAATATTCATAAAGAAATAAATAGAATAATAAATAGTTACTTTAAATTGTTGAAATTCCATTCCTAAATGGCTTGCTACTATATTTTCATTTGTTGGATTAATTCGTTCTAATACATCTCAAAGTGAATAGACAAATCCTTGAGCCATTCCTGCAACTCCAGGAGAAAAAATTTCTGCATATACAACAAAATATAAACCAGCAATTAAAAGTAAAAAAGACCCAATCGTAAGATAAAATCATCTTTTGGTTGTGCTCATTCTTAATGAATTTATTTTTCCGCTTTTATTTTTTTTAAATGTTTGTCCCATATTCTTATTTATATAATTATTATATTATATATATATTATATGATTATTTTATTTAATCATTTCAAATTCATAAATTATTTTTCCTTTTGAATATTTATCTTCTTTTACTCCAATGATCATTGTTTTATAAACAACATAATCATCAACTTTTAATTTTTTCTTTGCAAGAAAATCAACAAATTGTTTTACAGAGAGATCTTTAATTTCTGGAGAAAATTTAACATCCTTAATATATTCAGTAAATAAATATTCCATTTTTACATTTGGCTTTGCAAGAGTTGAAGTTTCAGAAATAGTATAAACCCCATCAGCCTCTATATCTGTTTCATCATAAATATCCCCAACAATTGTTTCAATGATATCTTCTATTGTAATTAACCCAGTAATTTTTTTAGTATTTTCATTTCGAAGAAGAGCCATGTGTTGACGATTTTTTCTTAAAGAAGCAAAAACATCATGAATAAGAGTTGTTTCATCAAAAACACTCACTTCATAAAGAAAATCACTTAATGCAAATTTTCTTTTTCGATTTCGTACTATTAAATACTGTTTAGAATTAATTATTCCAATTGGTTGGAAATTTAAATCAAGAACAGGAATTCTTGTAAGTTGATGTTTTACAATTAAATGATCTAATTTATCTTTTGTTGTTAAACGTTCCTGTATATAAATCATTTCTTTAAAAGGAATCATCCTTTTTTTAGCTTCAGTTTTATCAAGAAGCATTGCTCCAAAAATTAAATGCTGTTCAATTGGAGTAATAATTTCTTTATTTGTTTCACTAAGTAGATATTGAAATTCATCTTCATTTGCAAGCACTTCATCTTTTTGTTGAGTAATAATTTTTGCTAAAAAATGGGTAATTGGTTTAGTAATATAAAAATTATATTTTAGTGCTCTTGAAAATAGAAGCAATCCCCTTTCAGGATATTTTTTTGCTAAATTTTTAGGAATTACTTCACCAAAAACAATAATAATAATGGTTACAACAAAAAATGATAAAATTGGAGGAATAACACTTCCCTCACTAAAAAAAAGTCCAAACCAAACTGCAGCTAATGTTGTAACTAAAATATTTACAATATTATTACTTACAACAATTGAAGAAGCTGTTTCATTATAATTATCATAGAAAAAAATAGCTCGATCAATTCTTCGTACATTTTTTGCTTTTACAGCCCCTCTTTTTGCAGTTAATTTGTGTCTTGAAAGAGAAGCGAGAGCAATTTCTGCAAATGAAAAAAAAGCTGATGCAATCATCAAAATAATCATTATTAAAGGAATTATTATTTTTGCGTCCATAAATTACTTAGTTTCTTGTTTTTATAATTATATATTACTTAATATAAGTAAAATATAATAACTAATATATAATTAACTTATATGTTTTCCTTTAAAAAACACTCACAGAAAGAAAAATTAATTAAGCGGAGTAAAAAAAGAACTATTGTTATTACAAGTGTAGTTCTTATTTTTGTAATTGCCTTATCATTAATTTTGTCATTATCACTTAGATATTACCCTTCTCCAGGTTATAAATATATGAAACACCAAGTTGGGCATAAAAATGTTGCAAGAAGTGATAAAATTCAAAAAAGAATTTTAAAAGATGATAGCGATCATGTTGGAGTTATGTTCGATGCAAGAGATGGTGTAAGTGATCATGCTTTTTATGGAACTTATGCTAATGAAAAGAAAAAAGATCAAAAAAAGGCTATTGATGATCGAGGTAAAAGTACGGGATGATCTGAATATATTGAAGATAGTAAAAAAGATAAAAATGATAATAAAAGTTGATATTACATTGACACCGCAAGAGATAAGGGAGCAAATCATTATAAAACTAAAGGTGAAGCAGTTGATGAATTTTTAGTTTCTAATAAAGATGAAAATTCAATGTGAATTGATCCTGTTGATGGTAGCGTAACTGATACTAGTGGTCCTATTCCTATTTTAAAAACACCAAATGAAGAATATGATCCTGGTTTTGATGTTGGTGATATTAATGAATTAGAAACAGGAAAATTTGAATTTGATCTTAAAGATAGTGGTACTCCTGAACCTGAGGTAGAAACAAAAAGTACAATAGAACCTGCTAAAAAAGATAAAAGTTCTCCAGGAGATGAAGTGTTATTTTTTGTTAATGATAGTGGAACCAAAACACAAGTAAGTACCTATACTGAATTAAAAACAAGTTGACTATATTTAGAAAAAGTAAATGGTAGTTATCAACCACAATTAATTATTTATGGTCTTGATATAGGTGAAACAGAAGGAGAAGAAGCACCAAACACAACTAGTGGAGAGCTTAACTTTTGAGAAACAATGGAAGAAGATATTTGAAATTTATAAAATTTAATTAATTACTAAATATAATAATAAAAAAATAACTCCTTAATTGAGGTTATTTTTTTATGTTCATTAATAAATCTGTTTTTTTAAGTTTTCCTCGAAAAGACTTCCCATTAATATGAATTTGAGTTGGTGCTAGTTCTTTTATCCGATCAATTACTCGCTCTGCCTCTATATTTTTTGTTCCTTTACTAAAATCAATCTTATTAAAATAAGCATTTAAATTTATATTTGAGGTAAAAATAGTAAGTAATTTATTATTAATTCGATAATCAAGAATATTTACAAATAGAGCATCACGAGCCCACTCCGTCATTCTTTCTGCTCCCATATCATCAAAAACTAATATCTTTGCTTCTTTAATGGGAACAAGTAATTCATCAGTGTAAACCCCTTCTTTCATAGCTGCATTTTGCATTTTTATAATAAAATCACTCATCGCAACAAAAGCAACAGTAATTTTTGATTTTGCAAATCCATTTAAAATTGCAACTACTGCTGCTGTTTTTCCAGTTCCTTGTGGTCCCCAAATTCAAAGACCATCATTAATAAAATTAGATTCTTTTATCATTGTTGCTCAATGATAAATTTGTTTTCTACCATTTAAATTTCAATCAAGTTTTTTTCCATCCCAAAAATACATATCATCTGAGTTATACCCATATAAAAAAGGTCTTTTTAAATTTTTTAGGAGTTCTTGTTTTATTGCAAAATTTGAATTTGGAACAATTACCTCAAAAATCTTTTGATCCTTAATTTCTAATGAATATTTATAATCATTATCAAGTTTTTTATTATCTAAATATTGAAAAATAACATTAGCTTTAAAAAGAACTTCTTCATCAGAAATTTTTGCATCCGTTATTTTTGAATACAATTTTTGATCTTTATTTTGAATAGTTAATTTTATTTTTTCAATTAATTCCATTATAATTTAAACTCTATCTCCTCAAAATTTAAAGAATTATCTAAGGAATCTTCTTTTTCGATTTCTGGAACTATTGACTTAGAATTTCTTTTACTTAACATATTTGCTATCTTCAAATGTTTTTCTAATTTTTCAACATTATCAATTCCATGTTTTTTAGTTGTATTTGCAATTTTTTTTAAAAAATTTAAATTAATAATTCCATTATTTGCTAAATTACAATAATCAATTAAACGATTAACCATAGCAGTATTATAATTTGAATCATTAATTAAACTTTTAAAAAATTCTTGTTCTTTAATATTCATTTCTCTTCCAATAATAATTCGAAAAAAATCTCCAGAGTTTTTTGTATCAAGTAGTTGTTTTTTTGTTTTTAAAGCATTATTTTTGCCTACTAATAATTGATCTAAATTTTGATTTTTTTTAGTTCTTGTATCATCTAAATATTTTTTAAAATACAAAGCAGTAATTTGATGTTTTTTATTTATATTTTCAAAAATATCAACAATGTCAACTATAGAAAGACCATAAAAAAGAATTGCATCTTTTATTATTTCTTCAAAATTATCATCTCAATTAGATTCATAATCAATATTTTTTGAATCAAGAATTTTAAATAAAACTGAGAAATCATAATTTATTTGTAAATCATATAATTGATGATTTTGTTGGCAATTTTCTAAATCAATTTTTTTTGTTAATAAATCTAAATTGTTATCTCCCTTAAATTTAACATTATTAAAATAATGATTATTCTGATAAAAATTATTTTCACCAATTTTATTTTTAAGAAGAGTAGATAATTTTTCATTTTTCATAAAATTTGAAGGAAGTAAGGGTTCATTTAATACATAAATTATTTTATCTTTTTCAATTGAATCAACATATATTTCTAATAACCCTATTGTTTCTAATTTTGTTAATGCAAATGTAATTTTTTCAGAAGTTAAATTTAACATTGAAATTAAACGTTCTTGATTAAGAAAAAATTCATTTGTATAGAAATTTTTTGCTTCTGTAATAAGAAATGAATAAAGACTTAGTGCTTTTGTTCCAATTAATGGAAGATAATAATAATTTAAAACATCATTTGGAATTGGATAATAATCAAATGATAGTTTTGTTTTATACTTATTATTTATATTAAATTTACTTGCTTGCATGAATTAAATTAAATTTTTTAATAATTTCTTGAACAGTATCATCACTAATACCATTTGTGGTATCAACTACATAGTCAAAGGCAATATTATTATCTCATTTATCAACCATTGATTGTAAGAAATCAGGGTTTTGTCCCTTATTAATCATTCTTTTACAAATAGTTTCTTTTGAGGCTTTTATCAAAATAATTTTATCAAATTCAAATTTAATTGGAGAATTAGAAATAATTGGTAATTCAGCAACATAGTCATCTTTTCCAACTAAATGATCCTTAATAATTGGGTGAATTAATTCATCTAATCTAATTAAATTATCTGGATTTTGTAAAACTCATTTTGCGAGAATTTTTTTATTAACTGCTTTGGGGGTAATAAAACTTGGATCAAATCATTCTTTTATAATTTCATAACCCTTTCCATTAACAAGATATTCCTTATTAATAAATGAATCAGCATGAAACACTTTAACTCCTTCATCTTGAAGTTTTTTTAATAAAGTAGTTTTTCCTGCAAAAGGCATTCCGATTAAAACAACACGCATTATTTTTGTACTCCTGGACAATAATATGTCCCTCTACCACCAATAGTGGTTTTTAAAACTTTTGTTCCATTAGGACAAAGTTCACCCTTTTTACTATGAACTTTTAGTTCAGTTTGAAACCTTCCATTTATTCCGTTCATTGCTTGAAATGTTGAAATAGTTGAACCTCCTGCAAGAGTTGCTCTTCTTAAAATATCAATTGCATTATTTACAAGTTCATTTAATTCTTCAAAAGTAACTTGATTAGTTGGTCTAGAAGGCAAAATTTTAGAAGCAAATAAAACTTCATCTACATAAATATTTCCTAATCCACTAATAAATTTTTGATCTAATAATGTAGATTTAATTGCAATTTTTTTATTTTTAATTTGTTCAAATAATTTATCAACTTGAATATCTCATGGCTCTGGACCAATAGTTTTTAAAAAATTATCTAATTCTGCTCGAGAATTATAAATATCAATTGTAGCAAATTTACGATGATCATTAAATAATAATTTAGTTTTATCAAAAAAGAAAGTAATTACATTATGTAGATTTTTTGAATTATCATCTATTGAAAGATGATAAAATTTTCCTTCCATTCTTAAATGCAAAACAACAAAATAATCATCTAAAACCATTATTAAATTCTTTCCTTTTCTTTCAAAAGCTTTAATTGTTTGATTATTAAGATTAGTAATAAAAAACTTATCTTTATTCCTTAGGGCTTTATCTAAATTCAAAATAGTTCTTGTAATTTTCTTTCCAAGAACTTCTTTGCTTAATGCTCTTCTAACTGTTTCGACTTCTGGTAATTCTGGCATTATTGATTTTTAATTAGCTTAGCAATATTATAAATGTTTTTTGATTCTAAAAATTTAATTAATTCTGCTATTTTTGGTTTTTCAGGTTTTAAAGATTCCAAATCAAAATCCATATTTGCATCAGTAATAATTGTTGCAAGATGTTTGCAAATTAAAGCTAATTCTTTTTTATCTTCTATTTTTTTTCTTAATAATGGACTTAATTGATCAACATTTTCAATTACATTTTCTAATGAACCATATTTTTTAATTAATGAAAGTGCTCCAACTTTTCCAATTCCTTTAATTCCTGGAAGATTATCTGAATTATCTCCCATAATTCCCTTGAGATCAATTAATTGTTTAGGACTTTTAATTCCAACTTTTTGTTCAAAATTTAATAAAGTATATGTTTCTAATTTCTGAACACCTTTAATTGAAAGATGAACATTAACATTTTCATCTACTAATTGTAATAAATCCTTATCAGAAGTAATAATATCAACAATATTTCCTTGCTCTTTTCCTTTTTTAGCCATAATCCCAATAATATCATCGGCTTCTAAAGCAGTATTTTCAGTTCATTTAATTCCATAAAGATCTAAAAATTTTCTTGAGGGTAAAATTTGGACAAAAAGTTCTTCAGGAGTTGCTTTTCTTCCTGATTTATAAAAAGAATATTCTGTTCGATATGTTTTTGTTCCCTTCGCATCAAAAGCAATAAGAATTTTTGAAGTTGGAAATTTCTTTGTTAAAGAAAGAATCATCATTGCAAATGAACGTAATGCATTTACTGGTTCACCATTTTTCCCTCGTTCATATCCTGCTTCTAGACGCTTTGCTGTTCCATAATATGCTTTAAAAAACAAAGAATTGCCATCTACTAATAATAGTTTCTTTTGTTGTTCGTTCATTTATATTTCCTTCATTCTTGAAACAATAATTGTTTCTTCTCTTGTTAAATCGATTTTTCCTTCTACTCACAAATTAGTTCCAGGTTTAAGTAATTGCTGATACTTAATATAAATACCTGAAAAAAGAGTTAAATTAATTTTTTCATAATCATTTTCAATTATTAAAAAGGCCATTTCTTTATTTTGTTTAGTAACTATTTTTTTAACTGATAATAAAATTCCTGTTACAAAGATTTTTTTAGCCTGAGTTTCCTGAAAATTTTTTATTGAATTAATTTTTTCTATTTTTTGAGTACCGTTTTTAAAAGTAGAATGTAATGGTTTTGAAACTATAAAACCAAAAACTTCCTTTTCATATTCTTCATAGTTTGTTGCTTTTTTTGCTTCTAAATTAGGAAAATTTTTGATTGTAAAATCAAAATGAATTTGATTTTCTTTTTCTACTTTAATTAAATCAAGATAATTATTTATTAATTCTTGATTTGCTAAAATTGTATTTCGATTAATCTTAAACTCATCTAATAAACCAGCTTTTATTATTGATTCAATTGCAGATTTAGAAACTTTTATTTGTTTCATCCTTGCAAAAAAATCAAATAGAAATTTAAAAGAGCCATGTTCATCTCGTTCAAATACTAATTTTTTAACTGCAGTTTCTCCAATTCCTTTAATTGTTCTTAAAGAAAGTAAGATTGTTTGATCTTTTATTAAAAAACTTGCACTCACTTCATTAATTGAAGGTATTTTTACATTAATACCTAAATCATTTGCTTCTGCAATATATTGTGCAGTTTTTGTTGCGTTTCCAATTACTGAAGTTAATAATGCAGCCATAAATTCTGTAGGAAATTTAGCTTTTAACAAGGCTAAATTATAAGAAATAACTGAATAAGCAAAGGCATGAGAACGATTAAAACCATACTCAGCAAATTTATAAATTAAAGCATAAACTTCTTGGATTTGTTCAAAATCATGTCCTAAATTTTTTGCTCCGCTATAAAATTCATCTTCTAATTTTTCAATTAAGGAAACATCTTTTTTCCCAATTGCTCTTCTTAAAATATCAGCTTTTGTTAAACTAAATCCTGCATATACTTGAGCAATTTCCATAATTTGTTCTTGATAAATAATAATTCCATAAGTTGATTTAAGAATTTTTTCTAATTTAGGATCAAGATATGAAACTTCTTCTAGGCCTTGTTTTCTTTTAACATAAGTTGCAATATTTTGCATTGGTCCTGGTCTATATAGAGAGGTGGTTGCGACAATGTCTTCAAAAGAACTTACATTTAGTTGTTTTAAAATCTTTGTCATTCCAGGGGATTCTAATTGAAAAATACCCCCAGTTTTTCCACTAGCAAGTAATTTATATGCTAATTTATCATTTAAATTATCAACATCAAGTTCATAATCAATATTATGATTTTGCTTAATCAATTGAATAATTTGGTTAATAAAGGAAAGATTTTTAAGTCCTAATAAATCTATTTTTAAAAGCCCATTTTCTTCCAGATAATCCATTGTATATTGAGTTTGAGCTAATTTTCCAAAACCTTTTTGCATTGGAACATTTTCATAAATAGGTTTATTGCTTAAAACTATTCCTGCAGCATGAGTTGAAAATTGGCGGGGTAATCCTTCAATTAATTTTGCTGATTCAAAAATTTCTTTATAAAGTGGTTTTGATTCAATGTGTAATCTAAATTTTTTATTTTTTTTATAAGCATCATCAAGTGTTTCAAAATCAGGAATTAGTTTAGTAATTGTTTCTGCTTCTGCAACATTTAAGCCTTTAATTCGACAAATATCTTTTACTGCTGATTTAGACCGTAAAATTTGAAAAGTAATAATTTGAGCAACATTATCATATCCATATTTTTCTGCAACATATTCAATTACTTCTTGTCTTCGAAGATCTTCAATATCAATATCAATATCTGGCATTGAAACTCTTTCACTATTTAAAAAACGTTCAAAAAGTAAACCGTTTTTTAAAGGGTCAACTTGAGTAATACCTAGTAAATATGAAACTAAAGAACCAGGAGCAGAACCTCTTCCAGGACCAATTCTTATATTATTTTTTTTAGCAAAGACAATAATATCTCAAACAATTAAAAAATAAGCTTCAAAATGCATTTTAGCAATTACTCCAAATTCATTTTGCATTCTTTCAATATATTTTTTAACATTTTTTAAATGTTTAGTTTGAGAAAAAAATTTTAAATTTTTTACTAGCAAATCTTTTAAAAAAGCATTTGCATCAACAACTTTATTTTCACTTATATAATCTGGCAAAATATTAATTTGTAAAGGAATTTGAATATCCACCTTTTTGCAAAGATTATCAATTAAATTTAAATCTGCAGAAGGAATTGTTAATTCATATTCTTCCCTTGTTAACAAACATGTTTGTTTTTCTGCAAGAGTTTTATTTGCAATGGAGCCAAACATTTCTAGCGTTTTTCAATCATTACTTTTAACATAAGAAATTACTGGCTGATCTACTTCTAAAATATAAATATTTTTGTTTAGCAAAGAAAGATCCAATGTTTTTTCCAAAAGAATTTGTGAAGAAATTTTTAATAGATTTTTGTAGCCATGATAATTTAAGGCAAAAACAACTTTATTAAAACCCTGGTAATCAATTTCAAGTCCAATAATTGGATTAATATTTTTTGCCCGAGCTTTTTTATAAAATTCCATTGCTCCATATAAATTATTTTTATCTGCAATCATTGCATTTTTATATCCATTATTTTCAGCAAAAAGCAAAATATCTTCTATTTTTAGAAGAGATTCAAAAAAAGTATAAGCAGTTCTTGTTCTTAAATTGGGGTTATTCATTATTTAAAGTTTTTTAAGTTCATTTAAAACAAGTTTAAATTCTTTTTTATTTTTGATTCGTAAACCACTTGCTTGTGGGTGCCCACCACCACCAAATTGTTCAGCAATTTGATTAATTGCTTTTCTTTTTGATCTTAGAGAAACCTTATAAACTTGATTATTTTTATCTCAAGTTGAGTAAATTGCATATTTTACATTTTCTGCTCCCATTATCATTCAAACAGCACTAGAAACATAACTATAATCTAAATTAAATTTATCTTCAATATTTTTAGAGGCAATAAAATAAGCAACTTTACCAATAACTTTATAATTCGTTAAAACATAACCATGATATCTTGTTTGATCTTCAGTTTTAACAAAAAGTTGTTCATGAATTTTATTTACCTTAAAATTATCACGTAATAAAATTGAAACCATAGCAAATGTATTTGCAGTTACAGAAGAATATCGAAATGAACCTGTATCAGTTACAATTCCAGTAAAAAGATATTTAGAAAGATTTTTTGATATTTTAAAAGTTGGATCAAGTGTTATAAAATTAGTAATAATTTCAGCTGTTGAGGCTTTTTTTGGTTCGACTAATTGAAAATCACCATATTTGTCAATATTTGGATGATGATCTATTTTAATAATTTTTAATCCTTTATCCCAATCGATTCCAGAAATTCTAGAAACATTTGCTGTATCTACAATTATAATAAGTGATTTTTTAATTATTTCTTTTGTAATTTTATCGCCAAGGGGAAAAATTCCATTTAAAGTTGCTTTTTCTTTATTAGAAACATAAACTTTTTTATTGGGAAAATTTACTTTAATAAATTCTTTTAATCCAAAAGAAGATCCTAAGGCATCACCATCTGGATTTTCATGTCGAAAAATTACAATTGATTCATATTTTTTAATTTCATTTAAAATAGTTTTATACATAATTCTTATTTTTTTGCAAGTTTAATAATTTCCATATTATTTGCAACTGTGTCCTTAATAATTTCATCTATAAATAATAATTGATCTTCTAATTCTTTTATATCTTTTAATTTTGGATAAAGTTCAGGAGAATTAGGGGCAAAAACTGAACAAGTATCACTTCCTGGCAAATTAGAAAATTCTAATGTTCCAATACTAGTGGCTTTACCAATAATTTCATTTTTAGACATTCCCACTAATGGTCGAATAATAAGCATCTCAGTCCCACTATTAATAACAGTCATTGCTTCAACAGTTTGAGAAGCAACTTGCCCAAGAGAATCACCTGTTATAAGCAATTTATAACCATAAATTTTCGAAATAGCTTCTGCTGTTTTTAAGAAATATCTTCTTAGTAAAATTGTTCGATATTGTTCTTCTTTTAAAGAAGAAATTTCTTGTTGGACTTTTTGAAAATTAACAATAAAAAGTTTTCCATTTACTCCATTAAAATCATTAATTCGATTGGTAATTAATTCTATTTTATTTTCTGTTTCTCCTGTCATATTATTTGGTGTTAAGAAAATAACAAAATTCATATTTAATCCGCGGGTAATCGCCATATAAGAAGCTACTGGGGAATCTATTCCTCCTGAAATCAAAGTTAATCCTTTACCATTTACTCCCGCAGGTAAACCTAAATGACCAGTATATTTTTTTCCATAAATATGCATTGTGTCATCATTGTTAACTTTAACATTAATTTCTAAATCAAAGTTTTTTAAATTAACTTTTAAATTAAAAGTATTTAAAACATGTCCTGCAATAATTGATGTTAATTCTTCTGATGATGATCAAAGTGATTTATCAAAAACTTTTGCAGAAACTCTAAAAGTTTTTGCAGCTTGATCATGAAGTAAATTATCAATTGCAGATATCAAATTTATTTCACTTGTTTTTACAATGTAAACTACTGCAAACCATGAAATTCCCACAACATCTTTTAAAGCAATTAAAATTTTAGAAATTTCTTCTTTATTTTTTGGTAAAATAATCATCTTATCATATGCTGCTTGTATTTTTGCATCAATCACAAATGCATCCAATTTATGTTTAATATTTTGTTTCAAAATAGAAGTAAAAGATTTTCTATTTCTTCCTTTAAGTGTTAATTCGGAATATTTGACTATTATATATTTATTCATGAATATTTAAATTTTCAACAAGTTTTTTTGATAATCGCAAAACTTCTGTTTGATCTCCTATGTGATATGCTTCTTCAATAAGATTAATAAATGAAAGATAAATGGAGGTATTATTGTTAAATTTATTTAATTCAACAATAAGATTTTCATTATAAAATCTAATAAATGCTGCTCGCTTTATTTCCTGTTGTAATTTTATAGCATTAGCTAAAATTTCCTTAACTAACATTACTTTATCATTATCAACAAATCTAACAGATTTTTGAAAGTAATTCATTAATTGTTCTAATTTACTCTGATACTCATCTAATTGCATTGCATAATTTGTTTTAATTTTAACTGGTAAAGTGTTCAAATCATATTCTGAATTAAGCAAAGTAGTGTTAATTTCAGCAACCAATTCATTAACTACGTCTGTTGATTTAATTATAACATTTATAGCTTTTTGATTTTTTAACATTTCCTGGATATTATTCTTAAAAAAAATAATTAAATCTGAAAATTTTTCAAATAATTCATAAGCAGTAATTGAAGAATTGAGCATTTTAAAATTATTTATTAAAGAAAGAAAATCATTTTGAGTATTTTCTAATAAAATAGAGAGTTTTTTCATTTTTGATAAATTTATAATTTTACTAGAAGAATCTAAATAATTTCTATATTTAAAGAGATTCTCTTTATCAATTCAAAATTTATCAATAATTTCATTTGTTTTTTTAATATAATTCAGTAATAAATTATAACTGTCAAGATTAAGATTAATTTCTAATTTTCATTCAATTATTTTGGATTTTGATTGTTCAATTGCTTCATTAACTAAAATTATTTCAAATTGAAATTCATCATTAATTATTTTTTCCTTTAAACTATTTAAATTTTTAATTTCTTCAAAAATGTATTTTTTATTATTTTTTAAAGCATCTTTATTTTCTAAAATAGAATATTTCAAATTATTAATTTCCCTACTAAGAGTTAGTTGCCAAAAGGTAAAACTACTTTCAAAAAATGCTAAATTATTTTTGAAAGTATTAATTTCAACAACTATTTTTTTAATCATTTCTTTTGCATCATTAGATAAAGAAGATATTTGCATTTCTACAATTAAATTTTTTATTTTTTGATTAATCATTCCAATTTCAGAATTCAAAAATTTTGAAGTTTTAACTTTTGGAAATTTTGAATTATTAAATAATTTAGTACACTCTCCAAATTGATTTTTAATTGTATTAATAATGTTTGAATTAATTTCTTGATCTAATAAATATTCATTTAAAGAAAAAGCAATATTTAAATAAAATAAATATTGTTCAAAAACAACTATTCGATATTTATTCAATTTATTATTAAAAATATAAGGGTTAAAATAATATCATTTTTTAAATTGTTTTTTAATAAGAAAAATTTTTTTAATAATTTTCAATTCATTTTGTTTTTTTAAATAAAATATTTCTTCTTTTAGTTCTTTTAACCTATTTGAATTTAAATTTATTTTTTCTATTTCAATTGAAATTAATTTTTGATCTAAAATACTTATTTTCATCTCTTTTGTTATTTTTTCAATTTTTGTAAATTTATTTTTAGCATCATTAATAAATAGACCGATAATAACAAAATATATTCCCATAAAAAGAAGAAATAACAAAATTAATGTTGTAATTATAATTTTTAATTCCATATTACTATATTTAATATAATTTTACAATATTACAATATATTACTAATGTATAATTAAAAAGGTTATTAATTAGCCACTGGTTATTATTAAAACATGATTTAAACGTTTAGGATTGCAATTAGATAAAGCTATAAATCAAAAGCATTAAATAAAATCATCTTTAATAAGGAACTTCAATATAAAGGAGATATATCAAATGAGATATACGGGACCAAATAATAAAATTGGAAGAAGATATAAATATTCAGTTTTAGAAAATAATAAAGAGTTCATTAAAGGTAAAAAAAGAATTACTGCTCCCGGACAACATGGTGCAAAGCATCAAAAATTGTCTAATTATGGAGAACATCTTTATGAAAAACAAAAACTTAGATATATGTATGGATTAACTGAAAAACAACTTAGAAATACCTTTAAAAAAGCACAAGGGATGCATGGAGTTTTAGGAACAAATCTATTAATTTTACTAGAATCAAGATTAGATAATTTAATTTATCGAATGGGGCTTGCAAGCACAAGAAGACAATCAAGACAATTTGTAAATCACGGACACATTCTTGTAAATGGTAAAAAAGTAGATATTCCATCATATATTGCAAAAGTTGGAGATGAAATTTCCATAAAAGAAAGAACACAAAATAATTTCTTTATTCAAGACAATTTAACAAAAGCAAAAGATATTGATTTTATTGAGTTTAATAAAAACACCTTAACAGGAAAATATCTTAGATTTCCAGAAAGAGAAGAACTTTCTGGACAAATTAATGAAGCTCTAGTTGTTGAATTCTATAACAAATAATAAAGCATAATAAAAAAACACTCTATTGGGTGTTTTTTTATTATCTTATAAATGAATTCTTATTAAAATTCTTCTTTTCTTTCCTACTTGAGCAAAAAAATATCTTCGATGAACTGGAGAAAAATCTGTAAGTTTTTGTTTTTCACTTGTAACAATTTCTCCATTAATTTTTAAAGCTTTTGCTTGAAGAAATTCTCTAAATTCTCTTTTTGATTCAGTGATTTTATTTCTATCAAAAAAGTTAATAATAGTTTCATTAAGATCATTGCCTTTAAATAATTCGATAGCAGAAGCAATTGTATGAACTGAATGTTTATCTAATTCAAAATATTTTTCTTCAAATAATAATTTAGAAATTTTTAAAGCATTTGCATATTCTTTTTCTGTAAATAACTGATCAAATAATCTTTTCGCAAGTTCATGATGAATAAGTTTTAATTTAGGATTTGCTTTTGCCTCAATAATTTTTTCTTTAAATTGTTCTTCTGTAATTAAAGTTAATTTAGGTAAAAGATTTAAAGCTGTTCCATCATCTAAATTAATTAGATATTGATATAAAAAATATGATGAAAATTTACTATTGTCAATTCAAATTGGATTTCCATTAGTTTTTCCAATTTTATTACCATTTTTATCTACAAGAAGTTTTACTGTCATTCCTGCAACAACAACATCAGGACCTTCAATTTTTCGAATAAGTTCAATTCCACTAACAATATTTCCTCATTGATCAGACCCACCTAGCTGAAGTTTTACATTATGTTCTTTATATAATTTATAAAAATCTATTCCTTGAAAAACTTGATATGAAAATTCAGTATAAGAAATTCCTTTTTCTAACCTATTTTTTACAATATCACGATTAATCATTGTATTTACATTGAAGAATTTTCCATATTTTTGAAAATAATCAACAAGTAATAAAGGAGCATATCAATCATTATTGTTTATAATTTTAAAATTATGAATTTCTAATTTAAAAGCTAAATGAGTAATTAAATTTTTTATTTTTAAAACATTATTTAAAATAAGATCTTTATCAATTATTTCTCTTTCAGCATTTTTTCCAGAAGGATCACCAATCATTCCTGTAAAACCACCTAAAACAAAAATTGGTTTTAAACCGTGTTTACTTAAAATTGTTGAAATAATAATTGAAACATAATGTCCAATATGTAATGAATCAGCAGTAGGATCAATTCCAATATAAAAAGCTGCCCCTTCATCAAGGATTTTTTCTAGTGCTGATTCATTTGCAACATCTTTTAACATACCTCTTCATTCTAATTCATGTTTTAAATTTTTTAATTTACTCATTTTCTTTATCCTCATTATTTAACTTATCTATATTTAAGGTTTCCTTTATTTCATGAACATTTTCCTTAATTTTTTCAATTGATTCTTCAATAGTTTCTTCTCCAGCAATTTCTGCTGTTTTTTCTTTAATTTTATCAATTGCACGAATTATATTTGCCTTGATTTCATCAGAATCAGTTTTTTCTAAAGAATCAAAAGCATCAAGAAATATTTGCTTAAAATCAAGATCTAATTCTTTTGCTTTATCATTTAATTTTCTCAAAATTTCTTCTAAATTATCATCATTATATTTACCAGCCGCATAACCAGTAAGAAAACCAACTATTGCTGAAAATAAAGTAAACATTTTATTTATTTCCCTTTTTTGATTCTATTTTCTCTTCTATTTTTTTTAAGGATATTGCTTTATGATTTGTTGATTCATTAGTTTCTACTGATTTTTTTTCTTCTACTAATTTATTTTCTGTTGATTTATTTTCATCAATAGATTCACTATTTCCCTTAGTTTCTATTGATTTTATTTCAGTAGTTTTATTATTTTCTTTGGTTTTTGCTGATTTATTTTCTTTATTTTTTTTAGCTTCTATTGTTTTTTTCTCTTTTGATGATTTTGTTTTTTTAGAATTTTTAACATCTTTTTTTACTTTACTAGTAACATTTTTGATGGTATCTTCATCAATTAATGAGGCTTTTAATTTATCTGCAAAAGAATAAATATAAGTTCTATTTTCAGAAATTAATTTCAACAATGAAGTTGATGATTTTTTTGAAATTGTATCAAAAGATAAAACATAATTAGAAATTTTGTTTATAGCTTCAACGCCTACATTAAGCGATTCAGATTTGTAGGTAATATCTTCTACTAAATAATCAACTTTTTTTATAACTATATTTGTTCTTCTTAAAAGAGCAATTAAATACAAAATAGCAATGATAATAATAAGCAATAGAATTACAGCAACTATTATTAGAACTAAGACTGCTGTTGGCATACTCGTTGAATCATTAGCCATAGGTAATAAAACAGACTTAAAATATTTTGGTAAAACTTGAACTATTGACATCATAATTTCTTAAAACCTTTCTTTTAACATATAAATTTTATCTTTTGTAAAATCATCAAGAATTTTTTTTGCTAATATTAATGTTTGCTCTATATCATCTAAATCAGCAATCTGACTTCCAGTATGTAAATTTCTTGCAACAAGTCCAAGAGGAATAACTGTTTGTCCACCACGCATCAATTGAATAATTCCTGCATTTGTTCCCCCTGCTGAAAAATAATCTTGATAAGTAATTTTATTAACAATTAATATTTCTTTTAAATATTTTATAACTTTTTCAGAATAAATAACAAAGGCATCTTTATGACGAAGCATTGTTCCTTTTCCTAATTCTCCATTTTCAATGTTAGGAGCAGTTAAATCTAAGCTAGGAGAAACATCAATTACAATTGCTAAATCTGGATTAATTTTATATGCTGCAGTTCTTGCACCTCGTAGTCCAACTTCTTCTTGCGTTGAGGCTACAAACACAATATTATAATTATAATCTATTGAAATTGCAAATTTTGCAAGTTCTATCAATAAAAAAAGTCCAATTCGATTATCTAAAGATTTTCCAATAATCCGATTTCCATTATATTCTACTAATGTATCAAAGGTAATTGAGCAATTGGGAGCAATTTTTCAAGAAAGTAATTCTGCTTTATCTTTTGCTCCAATATCAATAAACATTTTTTCAATTTCTGGAATTTCTCCTTTTCCTTGATGAGAATTAACATCAGGAATAGTAATTACTCCAGAATAAGAGTTTTTAAAATCAATATCCCAAACTCTTATTCTTTGATTAACTAGACTTTTATTTCACACTCCTCCATTTTCTCCAAAAAGAAGGGTTCCATTTTCTTCTAAGCTAATTACACTAAAACCAACTTCATCCATATGGGCATCAATTAATATTGTTGGTTGGTTTTTCTTAGTTTTTGTTGAAGCGATAATTGATCCTAAATTATCTTTTTCAATTTGATAACCACTTGTTAATAATTCATTTTCAATTAATTTACTGATTTTTTGTTCATGTCCTGAAACTCCAGGAGTCATAATAATTTTAGTTAATAATTCTTTGTTCATAACATTATTATATAATTTAACTTATTAAGGAGATACGAATTATGAAAAAAATTGGATTAGTAATTGATTCCCATGTTGGGCTTACTGAAGTTGAAGCAAATAAAAAAGGAATTGGTTTTATTCCCTTAAATGTTTTTTTAGGTGATAAACCATATTTATCAGGAGTTAATATTACATCAGAGCAAATTGAAAAAGCTCAACTAGCAAACAATAAACTTAAAGTATCAACATCTTCTCCAGATGGAGAAAATATTGAAAAAGGTTATGATTGGGCTTTGAAAAGATATGAAAAAGTGGTGGTTCTTTCAATGAGTTATAAATTTTCTGGAACAAATAATGCTCTTAAATTAATTGCAGAAGATCCCAAGTATAAAAACAAGGTTTTTGTTTATAATTCTCTTTATGTTGCTCCTTGAAGTACATTACTTCTTGAAGATATCATTGAAATTGTTGAAAATGCAACTTCTGTAAAAAGAATTTTTAAATTATTAGATCAACAAAATGGAATTCAAGAAGGATATATCTGTCCAGAAAATATTTATTGATTTTATAATGGAGGAAGAATTTCTAAAGCACAATATATTACTGGTTCAATAATGAAAATTTTTCCAATTTTAACAGTTAAAGATGGTTTTATTGATCAAACAAAAGTTGCTAAAATTAGAACTAAAAAAAGAGCATTTAAAACAATTGCTAAAATGGTAAGAGAACTAAAAGAAAAATATGATCAAGAAGGTATTGAATATGATTTTGGAATATTACTTTCAAATGATAAAGAAGCAAATAAACTTTCTTTAAATACTCTTGCAGAAGAATTTGGAATTAAAATAAAAGATATCAAAGCAACAAGACTTGGTCCTGTCCAAGTGGCTCACATGGGTCCAAATGGTTTTGGAATGTGTTTAATTGCCAAATTTAAGGAGAAAAAATAAAATGGGAAAAGTTGGAATAATCGTTGATTCAAGTTGCGGATTAACCAAAAACGAGGCTGAAAAAAAAGGATTATATTATGCTCCTATTATCATCAATTTTAATGGTAAAGATATGAAATCAGGAGTTGATATAAATCCAGAATTTTTATATCATAATATGAACTTAAAAACACAAATTAAAACTTCTGCAGTTCCAATGGGAACAATGCTTGATTTAGTAAAAGAAGCAGCCGCAGAAAATACTAGTGTTATTGTAATTACTATTTCAAAACATGTTTCTTCTGGAAATGATAATGCCAAGGTAATAGCAAAAGATTTTGAAAATGTTACTGTTTATGATTCTAATTTTATTACTCCTTGAATAGAACATATTCTTGATACAATTGTTGATTTAGCAAAAGAAGGAAAAAGGGAGGAAATTTTAGAATTACTCGAAAGACAAGAACGAGTAATGTGAGGAATTCTTGCTCCTAATTCACTTGAATATTTACATGCAGGAGGAAGAATTTCTAAAACGCAATATATAATGGGAAATTTATTAAAAATTATTCCTCTAATTCCTTTAATAAACGGTTCTTTAAATGATACTGGAGTTTTAAAAGCAAGAACAGAAATTAGAGCTGCAAAGAAAATGGCTAATGAACTTGATATTCAATACAAAAAATTAATAAAAAGTGGAATTAAAGAAGAAGAACTTGAAGTTGCAACAATTGAAATTAATTGTAAAAAATTTCAAAAAGAAATAATAAGGGCCTTAGAAGAAAAAGGTTACAAAAATACTGGAACTTCAATAATAACTGCTGAAATTTTAGCCCATACTGGCCCAATTCTTGTGGGTTGTGGAATACGGATGAGAAATTTAGCTAAAACTAAAAAATAAAATTAAATAAAAAAAGGAATTTAATCTAATTCCTTTTTTTATTTAATGGCAGGGGTAACAGGAATTGAACCCGTAACCTTCGGTTTTGGAGACCACTGCTCTACCAAATTGAGCTATACCCCTATTATCTAAATAAATTATATAAAAAAATCCTCTTAAGAGGATTTATTTTTTAATAATGGCAGGAGTGACAGGAATTGAACCCGTAACCGATGGTTTTGAAGACCACTGCTCTGCCTAATTGAGCTACACTCCTAAATATTTAAATTAATTTTTCAATTGCGTCAATTAGATCTTGAACAGTATTGATTTTTAATAAAGTTGCATCATCAATTTCGATTTTATAAATTTCCTCTAATTCCACGACCATATCTAAAAGGTCAAGAGAATCAATTCCTATTTTTTTAAGTAAATCATTTGATTTTAACTCAATTTTTTGATCCTTTAATTTTTTATCTGCGATTTTTTGTAAGTTTTCTAAGATTGTCATTATTATAATTATACTAATTTTCGTGTTCAATGAAATCATAAATTTCATAAATATTTTGATCAATTTTTATTTGTGTATAAACATGATTCTGTTCAAAAGAAAAACTAAATTCTACATTTTCAATAGATTCATCTTCACTATACAAATTAAGTAAAGATCAAGTGATAAATCTTTCAATAAATTCCTTTTGATCAATCTCACCTTCATACCCATCAATTGCTTTATTCATATAATTAAGATTCACCTCTTTCCTATTATGTTTTAAGAAACTATTATGATTTAAAATTCTTCCTGTTTCATATAAAAAATAAAGAAGAGAGCTTGAAATAAATATTCCAATAAGCATAATAATAAATAATTTTTTAAATTTGCTTTTCAACATAATTAATATACCTTCCTAAATTAAAATTAAAGGTATAATCAAAATCTAAATTTTCATCATTTATTACTTTATATGTAAAATAATATTGGGCATTTTGATTACCACTCAATTTATATTTATTTTTTATTGGCAATTTTAATTCAAAAAATTGTTGATCATAAGTTTGTAGTTCTAATTTTATATTAATTTCTCCATAATTATTTTCATAATCTCATGGAATAATTACACCTGTTTCATTTGCATATTTGTTTGATGTTCCTTGATAAACAATTTCTTGATGTTCATTGTAATAAAATTGATCTTCAACACTTAAAATATAATCATTTTGATCAACTTTTGTTCATGTAGTATTAATTTGATATTTATCATAATAACCATTGTTAAAAGTAATCATTGTTTCTGGTTTAGCAATTAACTGAGGATCTAAATTATTAATTGGATCATAATATTTAATTTCTAATAATTCATCAATTTCTTGAGGAGATTCAAAATTATTCGGAAATAATTTAGTAAAAGTAAAAGTTTCATACCTTGTTTTATCTAATGTTTTTCCAATAGGCAAAATAATTTTTTGTTCTAGGTTATCATTAAAATTAACATAATGATAAGATTTACGATTATTATTAATTTTATAATATTCCGCTTCATGATAAGGAACTTGCTCAGCACTTAAATAAATAATAATTTCTAAATCTTCTGAATTTAAATCAATTTGATAAGGTGCAGTATCAAAAGATTTAGATTCACCAGGAAAAATTGGCCAGCCGGTATGGCCCTGTGCTGCATATTGATCATAATCTAAAACTAAGTCATTATTAAAATAAACTTTTGTAATTATATAATTATCTCAATTTACTACTTCTTTTCTTGCTCAGTTATATTCTTCTCATTGATTATAATAATCAATTGATGTTGTTAAAATTTCTGCAATAGGATTATAAGAAAAATTTTTAATCGAAGAATCAAAACTATTATATTTTAAAGTTGGAGAATATGACCACTCAGCAAGTGGTCAATATTCATTCTTTTCTTGTTGATCTTCATCAAAGGAAAACCAGGTATAAAGTAAATCTGGATTATTTTGTTGAGGAATTGCAACTCCTAAATAATGTCTTCAAGTTGTAACTTGATAAGGATATTCACCATAATAAGGTATTGTCATAGTAATAGATTAACAAAAAATAAAGAAAAAAAATATTTTTCTTTATTTTAAATTAAATTAATACTATAACAATTAGACTTATGAATAAAATTAAAATAATAGTAATGATTATTAAAAACAAAATAACCTTTTTATTATTTAATTTTATCTTCTTTTCTTTTTTTTTTTTTTTAAATTCAAAACTTGTTAATGAAGATTGTTTTAAATAAGTTTCAAATTCTTTTATTGCTGCTTCTGCATTTTCAGGACGATCTAAATAATTTGTTTTAAGTAATTTTTTAATTAAAAATTCTAAATTAGGATCAAGATTAAAAAAATATAATGATGGATCTTCATATTCTCCTGCAAGAATTTTTGTTGCAGTAGCTATGGAATCTCCGCCAGATTTAAAAGGAACTATTCCGGTTGCCATTTTATACAAAATTACTCCTAAAGAATAAAGTTCAGTTTGGGGATTTGCTTTTTCACTTCTAATTATTTCTGGAGCCATGTATTCAATTGTACCAATAACTGCCCCTTCTTTAGTGAGATCTTGGTCTTTTGAAATTTGCATAATTCCAAAATCCATAAGTTTAATTGAATTATCAAAACCCACCATAATATTTTGTGGTTTAAGATCACGGTGCATAATATTTCGATGATGTAATTCTACAAGGGCTTTTAAAATTTCAATTGCATATTTAGCAATTTGTTCTGATGAAAGATATTTTTGTTTAGAAATAATGCTATCAAGAGTTTCACCTTCAAGAATTTCCATTACAATTACCATTCGCTTATTTCAAATAAAATAATCATAAACATTTGCGATATTTGGATGATTAATGCCTTTTAAAAATTTTCCTTCCATCTCAAATCTTGATTGAGTAGCAGAAAAATTAGCATATGGTTTTTCAATTTTAAGAGCAACATTAAATTTCATTAAATTATCATATGCTAAATAAACATTAGAAGAAGCTCCCTCTCCAAGAACTTTTTTTATTTTATAACGATCATTAATCATCTCGTTTTTAATAGGCATACTCAATTACCACCACTGTCATATTATCATTTGATTTTTTATCAAAAGCACAATTAATAATTGCATCAACTTTATCTTCTAAACTATTCTTCGATTTTAATATTTTTTTAAAATCTTCTTTTTTTACAAAATTATGAACTCCATCTGAAGTTTGAATAATATAACCTTTTTTTACTAATGGAGTTACAAAAAGATCAATTTTTGTCTCTTTTTTAGGACCTAAAGAAGAGGTTAATAAATTAGTATAACCAGCATATTCTTTGTATTTGGGATCTTTTAAGGCAAGGGTTGCTAAATTATGATCTTCTGTAATAGCTCTAATTTCTCTTTTGAAAAATTGAGAAGTTCTGCTATCCCCAATATTTAATGAAAACATCTTATTTTTTACAAAAAGATTTAAATTTAATGTTGTTCCCATATCTGAAAATTCTGGTTGAACTTTTAAATTATCAAAAAAATCATTTTGAACTTTCTTCAAAGAAAGCATTAATTGATATTGAATTGTTTCATTACTTTTATTAGAAAAATCAATAGAATCTAAATATTTTTTAATGTGCTCAGTTGCAAATTTAGAAGCAACTTCGCCACCTTTATGACCACCCATACCATCGGCAATTATGGTAATTAAAAAATCAAATTGATTATGAAAAATCAAAAAAACATCTTGATTATTTGCCCGTGTTCCTGTTTTTGTATTTCCCCTAGCTTTTAACATTTAAACTTTTAACTCCTTATCTAAAATAGTCCTTATTTCTTTTGCAGCTGCTTTAATTTCATTATTAACCACTACATATTTAAAGATTTTTTGTGATTCCATTTCTATAACTGCTCTTTTTATTCTTTTGTCAATAATTTCTTTGTTTTCTGTTCCTCGTCCTTTTAAACGAGTTTTTAATATTCCGATTGAAGGAGGAGCCAAAAAGATAGTAATAGTATTTGGAAGTTTTTCTAAAACTTGTTCAACACCTAAAAGTTCAATTTCTAAAAAAACATTATTTCCTTTTTCGAGCTCTTTTTTTAAAGGTTCAAGAGGAGTTCCATAATAATTTCCAATAAATTTTGCCCACTCTAGAAATTGTTTTTTTTCAATTTTCTCTTCAAATTCTCCCTTAGAAAGAAAAAGATAATTAACTCCGTTAATTTCATTTTCTCGTGCTTTTCTACTTGTGGCAGAGACAGAAAAATGAAAATTATATTTCTTATCAAAAAGAAAATATTTTTCCACAGAGCTTTTTCCAGAGCCTGAGGGGCCACACAATATAACTAATTTCCCACTTTTCATAATTGTTCAATATCTTCTCTTACAGATTCAGGAACTAATCCCTCAATGCTTTCCTTATGGGCAATTAAGTCTCTTATTTGTGAACTAGTAACCATTAAATCAGCAAAACTAACATAATGAAAATTTAACTTCTTATTATATTCTAAATAATAATCTGCTAATTGTGATTCATCTAGAGGTACAGTTTGGTATTTTGTTCCTCGAACAATATTTTCTACATCTAATTCAAAAGCTAATTTAGGAATTGTTTTTCCTGGTTCTAATTTTACAACTTCTACATTTTTCAAATCTGAAAAATTAATAAATTTTTTAACAACATTAAATCGTTGATTTAAAGTTACTTGATATTTTTTATTATCATTTAATGCAACTACAATATAGACTTTTTCATAATCTAAAGCAGCAAGTCTTATTAGGCCTTCATGGCCAATATGTAAAGGATTAAATGATCCTGGCAAAATTGCCCTATTATTAGTATCGTTAAATTTAGTCGTCATTATTCATGTTCTTTTTTAAAAAAAGAATTTCTTTTTCCCCCATTATTCTTCTTACTATAATTTTATAACTTTCCAAAGACTCAATAGTTACATTCTTTCTTTTTTCCAAAATTATAATCCCATTTGGAGCAAGTGCTTTTGTTTCTAAAATTAAAATTAAGGCTTCCTCATAATATTTAGTTGCAATAAAAGGTGGATCTAAAAAAATAATTGTTGGTTTAAAAGGAAGTTTTTTTAAAGCACGACGAAAATCAGTATTAAAGACTTGATAATTATTTTTATCTAATTTTAGGTGTTCAATATTTTCTTTTATTGCTTTTGTTGAATCTTTATTATTATCAATTCAAAAAACTACTTTTGCTCCCAAAGAAGCACTTTCAAACCCAAGGGCTCCGGTACCAGAAAAAAGATCAAGAACCATGCTATTACTTGTAATTTCAAGAAGATTAAAGATAATTGACTTGGCCATTGACTGAGTGGGACGCATTTTTAAATTCTTTCCAATAATTAACTTTTTTCCTTTAAAAACTCCAAAATTTATTTTCATATCAAAATTATACTTGCTATTTTTTAAGAACTCCCCTATGAAAAAGAAATAAATAATTTATAATTATAAATAATACAAATTAATATATAAATCATGGCCAAAGATGTACATAAAATAAACACCAAAAAAATGGAACGCATTACAACAGAAAATATTATTTTAGATGATAATGCAATTATTCGTGAATTATCTGCTCTTGTTCCTTACCCTTTATCAAAAAGTGATAAAACAATTATGAATCAATTAATTGATTATGTAAGATCATCACAAAATGAAGTGGAAGCAAAAAAGAGAGATTTAAGACCTGCATATGGAATTTCTGCAGTCCAAGTTGGGAAACTAAGACAATTATTTTATGTTCGAATTGAAAATAAATATGGAAATGATGCGGAAGAATTTGCATTAGTAAATCCAAAGGTAATAAAGGCTTCAAAACAAAATGCTTATCTTGATCAAGGTGAAGGATGTTTAAGTGTTGCAATTGATCATAAAGGTTATGTTTTAAGACCACAACGAATTATAATTAATGCTATTGATTATTTTACAGAGCGTGAAGTTGAAATTGAAGCACAAGGATTAACTGCAATTGTATTACAACATGAATTAGATCATTTAAAAGGAATTCTTTATTATGATCGAATTAATAGTTTAAATCCTTGAGCATTACCTGATAAAAAAGCCCTAAAAGTAAAATAATTTTAAGTCTTTTAAAATAAAAAAAATAAAAAAGAATAATAATGGAAAAAAATAATGGAAAATAAAGAAAAAATGGAAGTCATTTCATTAAAAACACATGAAGAAATAGTAAAAGATAAAAAAAATGCTCTTACTCATGAACTTGCTATTATTAAAAATGACAAAGTAAAAATTCCAGTTCAAAAAAATGCCCCCATGCAAGTTTATGCCCTTGGGGGACTTGGCGAAGTTGGAAAAAATATGTATATTGTTGAGCAAGGTAATGAAATTTGAATTATGGATGCAGGAATTAAATTTGCTTCTGATACTGTTGCTGCAGAAGGGATTATTCCCTCTTTTGAATGACTTATAAGAAACCAAAAAAAAGTTCGTGGACTTATTATTACCCATGGGCATGAAGACCATATTGGAGCAATTCCTCACCTTTTAAGCGTAGTTAAAATTCCAAAAATTTATGCAGGAAGAATTGCAATTGGTTTAATTAATAGTAAACTACGTGAAAGAAGAGTTCCTCGCCCTCAATTTGAAATTATTACAAATAAATCAGTAATTAAAAGTCCTAACTTTAAAATTGATTTTTTTGCAGTAAACCACTCCATCCCTGATTGTTATGGAGTCCGTTTTGTTTCAAAACATGGAACAATTGTAAACACAGCAGATTTTAAGTTTGATCTTTCTCCTGTCGGGACAAGAGCAGACATTGCCAAAATGGGTCTAATTGGAATTGAAGGGGTAACTTTACTTCTTTCTGATTCAACTAATGCAATGGTAAATACTTTTTCTAAATCAGAAATGGAAGTGCGAAAAAGTTTAGATTATGTAATTTCCCGTGCTAAAGGAAGAGTTATTGTTGCAACTTTTGCTTCAAATGTTTATCGAGTAAGAGAAATAATTAACATTGCTCAAAAATATAATCGAAAAATTGCTATTTTTGGATATTCAATGGATAAGGTTGTTGACATTGCAAGAAAAATTAAATACATTAATGTTTCAGATGATCTCTTTGTTCAAAATCCAAAAGAAATAAAAAATATGACTGATGATAAATTATTAATTTTATCAACAGGAACACAAGGTGAAACTAATGCTGCTCTTTCTAAGATGGCTGATGGTAGACATAAAGAGGTTAAAATTAGAAAAGAAGATACAATTATCTTTGCTTCTAGTGCAATTCCTGGAAACTTTGAAAGTGTTGAAAAAGTTACAAACCGTTTAATTAAAAGAGGAAGTACTGTAATTAATAATAAAATTATGCCTTCAATTCATGCTTCAGGGCATGGAGGAAGACAGGAACAATTATTTATGTTTAATCTTATTAGACCGGAATACTTCTTTCCGGTTCATGGTGAAACCGCAATGCAAATAACTCATGCAAAAACTGCAATTTCAACAGGAATTAGTAAAAATAAAATCTTTATTTTAAGTAATGGGGGAAGACTTAAAATTGAAAATAAAATTGTAACAGAAAATGGTTCTGTTCCTACCGATGACATCTATGTTGATGACACAAACCTAAAAGGACAATCAATGAAAGTTATTGGAGATCGAAACCGGATGGCTAAAAATGGAATTGCAATTGTTACTGTGGGAATTAATTCAAAACAAAATAAAATTGTAGAAGGTCCAATTTTTGAAACAAAAGGAATTTTCCATGAAGCAACAAATAAGGATTTACTTATAAAACTAGAGGAAAAAATAAGAATTGCTTTAGAAAATTATTATAACTCTGGAAAAAGAATTAGTTTTTCTGGTTTAAAGGAAATCATTCGTTTAGTTGGTGAAAATGAAATTTTTAAACTACGAAAAATTAATCCAATTGTTGTTCCAATTATCTTAAATTATGATCTTGAATTACATAAAAAACTTAGTACACAAGAAAAATCTAATTAGTTTTTAAAAAATCCCTATAAAGGGATTTTTATTTTATAATTAAAGTATTATGAAAAGAATATTAACAGGTATTACCCCATCAAATGAATTAACAATAGGAAATTATATTGGTGCAATCAAACAAATTCTTGTTATGCAGGAAAATCCTCAAAATGAAACTTTTTTGTTCATCGCTGATTTACATGCCCTAACAAATCCAATTACTCCAAAAGAACTAAAAGAAACAACTCTATCACATATTAAAATTTATCTTGCTGCAGGAGTTGATCCTAAAAAAGTCAAAATGTTTTTACAATCAAGTATTTATGGACATACTGAACTCTGTTGATATTTAACAATTAATACAAGCCTTGGCCAACTTTCAAGATTAACCCAATTTAAAGATAAAAGTCAAAAACAAAAAAATAAAACAGAATCTATCCCCACCGGACTTTTAATGTATCCTGTTTTAATGGCTGCTGACATTTTACTTTATAATGCAAATATTATTCCTCTTGGAAAAGATCAAACCCAGCATATGGAAATTGCCCGTGATCTTGCTGAAAAAATGAATAAGAAATATAAAACAAATTTAGTTGTTCCAGAAATTAAAACTCCAAAGGCAGGAGCAAAAATTATGGCCCTAAAAGAACCAACAAAAAAGATGTCAAAAAGCGATGATAATAGTGATAACACCATTTTTTTACTTGATGATGAAAAAGCTCTTACAAGAAAAATCATGACTGCTCTTACTGATAGTGAAAATAAGGTTTATTATGATGTAGAAAAAAAACCAGGAGTTTCAAATTTAATTACAATTTATGCTGCTATGAAAGGAATTGAACTTAAAAAAGCAGAAAGTGAACTAAAGGATTTAGATTATAAAAGTTTTAAAGAAGCAGTCCTTAATGTAGTTTTAAAAACTTTATTACCATTACAGAAAAAATATTATCAGATTACAGAAAAAGATGTAAAAAAAGCTTTAAATATAAATAAAGACTATATACAAAAAGAAGCAGAAAAGACTTTAGGAAACATAAAAGAAAAGATGGGATTTATATATGAATAAAAAATGATTAATTGCTATAGATTTAGATGGAACCTTACTTGAGGATGGAAATGGAAATAATGAATGAACAAATTCGGATATTCCCCAAGAGAATCTTAAAACTTTAAAAGAGTTAAGTAACATTGGACATAGGGTTGCAATTATTACTGGAAGACCTTGAAAAGATACAAAAGAAATTTATGAAAAATTAGGAATTCCTGCTTTAGTTGCAAACTATAATGGAGCCTATATTCATAACCCTAATGATAAAAAATTCATGACTGCAGAATCAGCCATGAATAGAGTTTTAATTAAAGAGATGATTGATACAACCTCCTTAAAAAAATGCTTTACAAATATAATTATTGAATATAAAGAATCTGCTCATATTTTAAAAACAGACAAAAATATTATGGAACAAATTCACTTATCTGTTGATGATAATATTATTCCATATAAAAAAGGAGATCAAATTATCGAAGACCCCTTTTCTGTTATTTTTAAAATTGAAACCATAAATAAAGATGTTTATGATTTGCTTTCAGAATTAAAAAGAGAATATGGAGATACTTTTTTATTTAGATTTTGGGATGATAAAGCTAAAAAAGACTTTATTTTAGAAGTTAATCAAAAAGCCGTAACAAAAGAAACAGCAATGAAATATATTGCAAGATATTATAATATTGATCCTTCAAGAACAATTGCTTTTGGAGATGGGATGAATGATATCGATATGCTTGCTGGAGCAAATATTGGTGTTGCCATGAAAAATGCAAAAGGAATTGTAAAAAGTTATGCAAAGGATGTAACCGACTTTTGCAATAATGAAGCAGGGGTTGCAAAATATTTACAAAAATTCTTTAAAGAAGATTTAAAAAAATAGTCCTTTAATAAAGAACTATTTTTTTAAATAATCAAGAATAGAAAGAGCATAATAAGCAGCTGTTTCAGTTCGTAAGATATTTTCACCAAAAGTAACAATTTTACTTCCTTCTTTTTTTAACAATTCTAATTCAAAAAGTTCAATTCCCCCTTCTGGACCAATTATTAAATAAATATTATTATAAGTAGACAAATTTTTTAATACCTGTGAAAAATAAAGATTAGTTTCGTTTTCATAAAAAGTTATAATTAAATCATTTTCTGTAAATATTTGATTTTTTAATTGAGTTAAATAATTTAATTTAGGGGGAACATTTCTTCCTGTTTGTTCACAAGCTTCTAAAATTATTTTCTCAAAGCGATCTCTTTTCAAAATAAAATCTTTTATTAAAGTATTAGAACGATGTGCTTGTCAAAAAATAATATTATCAGCATTAAGTTCTACTGCTTTTTGTACAATCATGGCCATTTTTTTATTAGTTGAAATTCCTTGAATTAAATTAATAGATGGCTTTTTTAATTGTTTTGAAAAAACTTTCACTTTTTTTATAATTATTTTATTTTCAAAAAGAATTCCTGTTAATTCATAATTTTCATATAGACAAATAATTGTTTCTTCTTTTTTAATGCGCAAAACTTTTATTAATTGATTCAGAAGCTCTTTTTGAGGAATGATCTCTTTTGTAGGATTATCTTGATGATTTAAAATAAAAAATCTATGCATTAGAAAACCCTTTTATAAATAGCATCAACTTCTTTTAAAAAATAATTAGGATCAAAACAACTTTCAAGTTGTTTTTTTGTTAATTTATTTTTTATAAAACTATCCTTAAATAATAATTTTTTAAATTCTACTTTCTTTTCAAAAGCTTTAGTAGTTAATTTTTGAATTTTATCATAAGCCTCTTCACGACTAACTCCCTTATTAATTAGTTCCATTAAAACCCTTTGTGAATAAATAATTCCATAAGTTAAATTGATATTTTCGAGCATCTGTTTTGGAAAAACAGTTAAGTTATCTAAAACTTTTCCATATCTTGTAAGCATATAATCAATTAAATTAGTTGCATCTGGAATAATAATCCTTTCTGCAGAAGAATGAGAAATATCTCGCTCATGTCACAAAGGAATATTTTCAAGAGCAGTAACATTGTATCCGCGAATTACCCTTGCAATTCCACACATGTTTTCACTTGCAATTGGATTTCTTTTATGAGGCATTGCACTTGAACCTTTTTGAGTACTTGCAAAGGCCTCTTCCACTTCATGAACTTCTGTTCTTGCTAGATGTCTTATTTCCATTGCTATTTTTTCAATTGTAGAAGCAATTAAACTAAGACTAAAAATATAAGCAGCATGGCGATCTCTTTGCAAAATTTGGGTTGAAATATGCACAGAACCTATTTCTAAATCTTTACAAACTAAATCTTGTAGTTCAACTCCAGTATTTGCAAAGTTACCAACTGCTCCACTAATTTTGCCAACCTCAATCTCACTTGCTGCAAGTTTGAAGCGATTAATATTTCTTTCCATTTCATCATATCAAAGTGCTCATTTTAAACCAAAAGAGGTAATTTCCGCATGAACTCCATGTGTTCTTCCAATAATTGGAGTTTTTTTATAAAGAAGAGCTTTTTCTTTTAAAATTTTAGTAAACTCTTGTAAATTTTCCAAGATATATTTATCTGCTTTTTTTAGTTGAACTGCATAAGCAGTATCAACCACATCAGTAGAAGTAAGCCCATAATGAAATCATTTTTTTTCCGGTCCCAAAAGAAGTGAAATTGATCTTGTAAAAGCAATTACATCATGTTTAGTTTCTTTTTCTAATTTTTCAATTTCTATTAAATTTATTTTTGAATTTTGCAAAATTTTATTAAGCTCATCTTTTGAAATAAGATCTAATTTATTTCAAGCTCTTAAGGTTGCAAATTCAATTTTTAAATAAGTTTCAAACTTATTTTGCAAGGTTCAAATTTCTTGCATTCTTTTTGTAGAATATCTATCAATCATAATATTATAATTATACTCATTGTTTTTATTGTGAATGTTTATGATGATGACTAAAATTTATAAAAACAAAACTAGTAATAAATAATAAGGCAATTCAAACATAACCAGAAACAGAACAAGTTGTAGTTGCTTCATAGAGATTTGCCATATTTCCTCCATTAGCAAGAGCACTTCCAAAGCCCATAATTAATCCTCCAATAAAACAATAAGCAAAAATTTTAAAATTAACATTTTTAAGTCTGAATGTAAAGTTTCCTTGAATTAAGAAAGAAATTATTGCACCCCCAATTACACTAATATTTAATCAAGAATAGGGATCATGTCAAAACCCATTTAATCCAGATGAAACCATTGCTAGTTTTGGGTCAACTAGGGCAATTGGATAGCCAATTATTTCTATTGAAGCAGGATCAACAAATCAATTAGTAACATAAAGTCCTCACATTCCAAAAGTTGTCGCAAAACCAAAATTACCATCAAAATTAAGATACATAGCAATTGTAATTATGGCAATTAAAATAGCTCCAACTTTTTTAGAAATTCTTCTTTTAAAAAGAAAATAATAAATTCTTGAGCAAGTTTCATTTTTAATATAAGCAGGTCTATTTAATAGGTAATCTTTTTCATGATCGGGTTTTGGATTTTGAATAATTCCATATTTTTCTTTTTTTATTTTTTCAAGATAAAGTAATAATAAATAAATAACTCCTAAAATTACTAAATTTAGAAGCATCCCTTTCATTACTCCTCATTCTACTCAAAAATTAACTGCTTTGCCCCTTCCTAAAAATTTATATCCACTTTCAATAATTGTTGGGTCAGTTCCCATAAGTGGATAAGCAAAAAGTAAACCAATTGTAGAACCAAGTGCAATACTAAAAAGAATAATAAAACTTTTCCCTCCTCCTTCACCAAAAGATTTTAAAATTCCTGAAGGACTTGAACCAGCAAGATTCATTCCTACTCCAAAAAGAATTCCTCCAATAATAAAGCCCAAAGAAATTTTTGTACTATGAGCAATTGTTTCTGTAGATGAAATGGGATTAGAACTATTAATTAATAAATTAGCAAAAGAAAAAAAGATTGTTGAAATTATTAATAAAAGTATCAAACTTTTAGCAAGTTTATATTGACTATCTCGTACCCCTTTTAAAAAAGCATTGGAAAACCCAAAAAATGATCGATGAAGAATAAACCCAAAAAGTAAACCTGCAATAATATAAATCATTATTCTTGTTCCATTATAGTCAGGATAATAAATTCCTGAATCTGCCTCAAAACCATTATTAAAAATTAATTGAAAAATAATAATTCCAATAAAAATAAAAAGAATAAAAAATCCAAGTATTGCTTGGACCATCATTCTTTTAATCTTTATTGGAGGAACTTTATATTTTAAGGTATACTCTTCAATTAATTGATTATACTTATAAGTATTTTTGGGATCAAACATAGTCTTTTTTGTTTTCCTTTATAAATAAAAAGCTATAAAATAACAATTTATTTTACTATTATATAATAAATAAATTATTTTCATAATTTTTTTATATTAATTGTTTGATTTCGATCTGGCCCTACTGAAAATTGAGAAATTTTTACTCCTACATGTTTTTCAATTGCATCTAAATAATTTTTAGCATTTGAAGGTAAATCTTTATAAGTTTTAACTTGACTAATATTTTCTTTTCATCCAGGAAATTCTAGATAAATAGGTTTTGCATTAGCAAAATTACTTTGACCTGCAGGAACATATTCGATTTTTTTACCATTAATTTCATAACTAATAGCAATTTTTAAAGTTTTTATTCCGGTCAAAACATCTAAAAGGGTAATTGTTAAATCAGTTAAACCACTAACTCTTGCAGTGTGTCTTACAAGAACTGCATCAAATCAGCCAATTCGACGAGGACGACCTGTTGTTGTCCCATATTCATTTCCCACTTCTCTAATTTCACTAGCAATTTTATCATTAATTTCTGTGGGAAATCCCCCAACACCAATTCTTGTTGAATAGGCTTTAACTACTCCAAGTGTTTTTGAAATCATATAAGTAGGAATTCCTACATTCAAAGGAATTGAAGATGATGTTGGTGATGATGAGGTTACAAATGGATATGTTCCATGATCTATACATAGCAAAACTCCTTGTGCACCTTCAAAAAGGACCTTTTTTCCTGCTTCAAGAGCATTATAAACCATAAGTGAAGTGTTTGTAATAAATGGTCGAAGAATTTCTCTTGCTGCAAGCATTTGGAGATGAATTTCATTAAAAGAAATTTGTTCTTCTCCATATGAATTAAAAATTTTATTTTTAGCTTCTACATTAACTTTAAGTAATTGAGCAAATAGTTTATCATCATACATATCTACAAAACGAATTCCTTCTCTTGCAATCTTGTCTGTATAAGCTGGTCCGATTCCTTTTTTTGTAGTTCCAATTTTTTGATTACCCTTTATTTTTTCATAAAGAGCATCTAGTTTTAGATGATAAGGAAAAACAACATGAGCAGACTCAGAAATAAATAATTGAAAAATATTTACCTTTGCTTTTTCTAAATATTCCAATTCATCAATTAGTGCAAGAGGATTAATTACCATTCCTCCTGCTAGAACATTTTTTATTTTAGGATTAAAAATCCCTGAAGGAATAGTATGTAATGCATAACGCTTTCCATTAATAACAATTGAATGACCAGCATTATTTCCTCCTTGATAACGAACAACTAAATTTGCCTCATTTGATAAATAATTAGTAATTTTACCTTTACCTTCATCGCCTCATTGAGTACCAATGACTGCAAGTGAATTATATTTTTTCATTTTTCATCTTTTCTAATTTGAATTTAATTATTCAAGTAATTTAACCATATCAGCTTTAGTAATATTTAGTTTATAAGTAATTCCATTTACATCAAGAACTTCCTTTAATAATATTTCTGGTGCCTTGTTTCAGGCAATATTATTAGCATTTGCTATTTCTCCTAATTGATAAAGAGTATCTTTTGCTAAATAAGAAATATGAGATAATTCAAGAAGTTGAATTAATTTTTCCTTTGCTAAATTACTAAAATCTAATTGTCTTCTTGTTGGCATAACAATTGAAACTGGTTTATTTACTACATTTTCATTATTATTTTGTTTTTCTGGATTTTTTTCTTTAGCTTCTTGTTGGAATTTTTGTTGTGCAATTTCAAATTCGTTAAATTTATTAACTTTCATTTGAAGTCTCATTAATTCCACATCTTTATAATTTGTTCTTTTTGAATAATTAGACATATTAAAAAACAAACTAAAAATAAGACCGATAATTCCAAATCCAAAAAATAATCAAAACATTGTTCATCAAACTGCAAATGAAATTTTGCACCCTTCTAATGTGGCCATTTTTTGTTCACATTGTTGTTTTGTTGCTTCATATAATGTTTGATTATTAAAAACAAAGTTATCAAAGTTTTGCTTAGCTGTATTCATTGTTCTATTTAATTCCTTTATTAATATAATTTTACAATATTATCTTTTTATTTTTTTGATTTTTAGAAATTATTTATTTTTCAATTTTAATAAATTTAATTTTAATTATTATTTAATTGATTTTGAACTGGTACTTGAACATTTTGTTGTTGAAGTTCTAGACTTGCAAAATGATTAATTTTCATTTGCAATCTCATCAGTTCCTGATTCTTACGATTTGTTCTTGTTGAATTATTAGAAAAACCAACAATTAAACTAATAACTAAACCTAAAAATATTCCTCCAAAAAAGATTCAAAATACTACTCAACCAGTAGAAAAAGTAATATTGCATGCTTGTAAAGCCATCATTTTTTGTTCACACTCTTGTTTTGTTGTTTCTAACATTGATTGATCAGTAAAAACAAATTTATCAAAATTTTCTTTGGCTGTAGCCATTATTTAGCTTCCCCGTTTTTTTTAGTTTTACTACTATTATCTTTTTTTGATTTTTTTGATTTTTTAGCTTTTTTATTTTTGCTAACACCATCTGTTGTTTTATTTTCAGTTTCTAATTTTGCTCTTTTTTTAGCTTTATTTTTTTTACCAACTATAATTCCATTTTTAGTTGTTCCATAAACTGATCATGAAAAAATAACAACATAAAATAATGCTTCAATTCATAAGAAAATTGATTCAAAAATCATAAATCCTACTGACATATCATCTCATATACTTTCATCTTTAACGACACCATCGAGTTTGTCAGAGATAGCACCACTAATTACAATTGCTTCTTTAAATGAGGCATAACCCAAAATTATAACTAAAATTAACATTCCTACTCAAAAAGCTAATTTAACACTTGCTGAAATTTTATTAGCAAATTTACATTTATGTTTTTTACAAGAACATTTTTCTTTTTCGATATTTGTAGTATCTTTGCTTAATTTAAGATCATTATTTTCAACTTCATCGAGGCTAGACATCTCAGTACCATCTTGATGTGCTTTTTCTAAATTCATTATATAACCTTCCTCTTAATTTAACTACAATATAATTATAATTTATTTTTAATTAAAAATAAATCATAAAGTTCTTTCTGCTTGAATATTTTGTACTCTCCCAAAGGCAGATTATTAAGTTCTAAATAACCAATTCCAATTCTTTTTAAATTAATTACTGGATTATCCACTGCATCAAACATTCTTCGAATTTGATTTTTCTTCCCTTCAATAATAGTCATCTTAACAATTGCACTATTTTGTTCATTTTTAATTAATTTTCATTTTTTAACTGGTTTTGTAACATAACCATCATCAAGTTCAATTCCTTTTTTTAAATTGTTAATTTCTTTTATTGTTAATGTTTTATTTAAAAAAACTAAATATGTTTTATAAATTTTATGACTTGGAGAATTAACTTTTTGAGCAAGCTCTCCATCTGTTGTTACAATAATTAAACCAGTAGTATTAACATCTAATCTTCCAATAGTAAACAAATTTCTTTTTCTAAATTCTGGGACAAGAGAAATGACCTCTTTACCTTTTTCATCAGTTCTTGCACAAATAAAACCTTTTGGTTTATTTACTGCATAATAAATATGTTTAGTTTTAAATTTAACCTTTATTCCATTTATTTCTACGTTATCATTTATAGTTCCTTTTTGTCCAAGAACTGCTTTTTTTCCATTAACAAAAACTTCACCCTTTGTAATAAAGGTATCGACTTGTCTTCTTGAATAATTGCCATAGTTGGCAATTAATTTTGATAATCTTATTTCTTCGCTATTCATCATCAGTTGAGTATAAAAATAATTCCTTTGTTGTTTCTACTGTTTTTTCAAATTCTTTTGGCATTGCAGGCAATTCTTCTAAAGTTTGTAAATTAAATAATTGTAAAAATCTATTTGTTGTTACAAATAAAATTGGTTTTCCAAGTGAATCGCTTCGACCAATATCTGTAATAAGTCCATATTCAAGTAATTTAGTAATTGCATAATCTGCGGCAACTCCACGAATTTTTTCAATTGCAGGTTTTGTTGTTGGCTGTTGATAAGCAATTATCGTTAATGTTTCTAAAGTTGTTTTAGCAAGACGAACAGTAATTGTTTTATCCATTCTTGAAGTTAATTCTTCAGAAATTGCTTTTGATAAAGTTAATCTAACTTGATTATTAGTATATTTAAGAACAACAGGATGGTTATTTGTAATTAAATGATTTTCTAATTCTTGCAAATTAGTTTTTATTTCCTCTCTTGAAGTTTTTGTAAGTTTTGCTAATTCATCAATAGTCGATCCATCAATACCTTTTAAAAACAAAATGGCATATAAAATTTTAATTTGCATATTGATCACCTCAATTCATTTTATTATTCTCATCATTTAAAATTCTAATTTCAATATCAGATAAATCATCAGTTTGAATAAGTTTTATTATATGTCTACTTGTTAATTCTAAAATAACAAGTAGGGTAATTGCAACAAAATAAGAATTTGGAACCTCTCCAAGTAATGAAATAAATGTTGTATCATTATCTTGTTTTAATTGTGCAATAATTTCTTTTGTGCGTTGTTCAACAGTTATTTTTCTTAATTGAATTTTAATTGGTTTTACATCAAGAAGTTGATAATGAAATAAAACATTATGTAAGGCTCTTTCTAAATCTTTTGAACCTCTAGAAACAAGTTTTAAAATTCTATCACTATCATTTTCAATAAAGTTTTCAAAATCATCTACTATTTTTTCATAACCAAAGGTTGAATCACACAATTTTTCAAGTTTAAAAGTTAAATTTTTATATTTTTCATAATTAATTAATCTTTCAAGTAAATTTTCAGTTTCAGCTTCATAATCATCTGGTTCTAAGAAAATATCTGTTTTTAACATATATTTTGCTTTTAAATCAATTAGTTGAGAAGCAAGAAGCATATATTCAGAAGCTTCATCAAGATTTAAATTATCTTGCAAGTGGGCAGTATTTACATAATCAACAAATTGGTCTGCAACCTCAACAAGAGAAAGTTCTAAAATGTCTAATTTTTTTGTTTTTATTAAATGTAAAAGAAGGTCTAATGGACCCTCAAAATTATCAAGTTTAAATTTTCTTTCAGAAATTTTAATCATTTTTTATAGTTCTATTCTGTTTCAGAACTAATTTCAGCATTAATTTCTTGTTGCAATTTTTTATTCTTTTTTTTCTCTTTGATAAAAGATTTTTCCTTAATATTTTTTAAGTGTTTTTTTTCATGAGGACTTAAACTTTTATAGTAATTTGTTAAGTCTTTTTGAATTAAAGTTTTTACTTTTTTACTTATTATTGGAGTTGGTAAATGCATATGATCTGCTGCTTTAAGCGGTTTATGTACAATAATTTGAATTTTTGCTGTTTTTAATCGCAAAAGATTTCTTGCTTGTAATGTTCCAATTATTGTTATTGGAACAATTGGCAAATAATATCTTTGAGCAAATTTAAAAGTTCCGTCTTTAAAATCAAGTAAATCACCAGTTAATGATCTAGTTCCTTCAGGAAAAACAATTACTGCGTGATTTGTTTGTTTTGCTTGTGCTGCTGCTGCATCTAGTTTAATTATTTGTTCACGAATTTTTGCTCGTGAAATAAAAAATCCATCACCGCCTCTAAAAAAACCACCAACAAGTTTACTTTTTTCTAAAACTTCTTTACCAACTGGAATTAAAGGAATTTTTCCTCCCAAAGCTTTTATTAAATAAAAAGGATCGAAATTTGAAGTATGATTTGGAGCAATTCATGAAGCACCTTTTGGCAAATTTTCTTCACCAATAAGTTCAATATCAACTCCTATTCTTCATATTGTTTTTCTAACTTTTTTACGAATATATTCTCATCTCTCATCATAAGGATGTAAATTAGGATCTTGTTCTTTTTTGTTTTTTCGTAATCATTTATCAAGTCTTCTAGAACCAGATCATAGTCCTAATGGAAGCATTCAAAGAAAAATAATTCTGAAGATATTTTTTAAATAATTTGCTATTTCTTTCATTTATAATAATCCTTACTTTTATATTATACTTATAAATTATTTTACAACAATTGCAAAAGCAATTGTATATTTTTTTTCATGAGAAATAGAAATAAGAATTTTATCCGTTTGGGCATCCTCAATAAATATTTTAGGTTTTCCTAAATCATCATCTAAAATAGTAATTTCACTATACATATATTTTTTGTTTGTAGCTTTGATAATTGCTTCTTTTGCAGCTCATCTTCCACAAACAAACTCCAATTGTAATTGTTGATCTAAAGCTGAATAAATTTTATATTCTTTTAAACTAAGAAATTTTAAAATAAATTGATTTCCCTTTTCTAAACGACTATTTTGAATAATATCTATTCCAACACCAACAGTTTCCATAATTTAATTATATAAAATAATTACCATTTATTTCTTATCTTGTGTATTTATCTGCAAGATTAAATTTAGATTCAATATATTTTAGTTCTAAATCAAGTTTATTTTCATGCATCAAAGCAATTGCTTGATTAAACATAATTGGGGCTTTTGATTTTCCCCCCATATTTCCTTTTTTAAATGATTTAATAAGTGTTTCTGCATCAGTCATAATTATAAAATGCTGACCTTCATTCATAGAAACAATAAGTTGAATGGTTTTTAAAAATCCTAATGCTTCTGATTCAATTTGCCATTCAAATTCTCCGAATTTAGAATTTTTTTGAATTAAATTACCTTTTAAATCAGTAATTGCATAGGTAGATTTTCTTTTGCTTCCTCCGCCTTGAATTACACCATCAAAATAAAAAGTAATTTTTTGAAGAGAATCTAAAGTTTTTTCTTTTTCTAATAATAAATAAACATTATCTAGTTCTTTTTGCACTTTTTTTAAAGCAATAAAAATTTGTTTTTTAACTACTGGATCCATGAATTAATTATATCTTTAATAGAGTGTATAATTTTATTGTTGTTATTAGGAAAAATATTAAAAATATGAAATTAAAAAACGGCAAAGGTCTATTTACATCTGTATGTACATTAATTACATTAATTCTTACACTAGTTTTTACTGGTGCATTGATTAGTTTTTCTAGTCTTGGAACAGGTAAAGAAAATGGTGGGTGAATCATTATTTTAATTTTTGCAGTAATCTCATTGCTTGCAACTGTTTATTTATATTGACATGGAATAAAAATTCTTTTTGGTGTTGATCGTAATACTTGATTATATGTTTTTGTTTCCTTCTTTGCATTCTTTTTTGGTGGAGTCTTAATGCTTATTGCAAAGATTCTTGATTAATTATTATAAAATAAAGTAATTAAAAAAAACAACTTTAAAAGTTGTTTTTTTTAATTTTATTAATTAGTGTCTTAAACCAAGTTTTTTTAATAAATCCTGATATCTTTGAGGATCTTCATTTTTTAAATATTTAAGTAATGAAGCTCTTTTTGAAACCTTTTTATATAGTCCTAATTTAGAATGAAAGTCTTTTTTATTAACTTTCATATGTTCAATCAAATCTAAAATTTCTGCAGTTAGAATTGCAATTTGGACTTCTGTTTGTCCAGTATCTTTATTATTTTTTCCAAATTCTTGGATAATTTCTTCTTTTTTACTTTTATCTATTGCCATAATTTTTTCCTATGATTTATCCAATCCTTCTTTTGCGATTTTAACAATTTCTTCAAATTGTTCTAAATCATTATATGCAATGTCTGCTAACATTTTCCGATTAATTTCAACATTTGCTTTATTTAACCCATTAATTAATTGAGAATAACTCATTTCATAAGTTCTTGCTGCAGCATTGATTCTTTTAATTCAAAGTCTACGCATCTCTCTTTTTAATAGTTTTCTATCATTAAAAGCATGTTCATTAGATTTACGAACTTGTTCCTTTGCAGATTTGTAGCCAATTGATTTATGTCCATAATAACCTTTTGCTAGTTTTAAGGTTCTATTATGTCTTGATTTTTTTGTTACTGCTGATTTTGCTCTTGCCATAATTTTCTCCTATAAAACATCCTTATATCTTTTTACATCTGAAGCAGACATATTTGTTTTTTGTCTTGCTGATCTTTTTTGTTTTGATGATTTAGTTGAGAAAAAGTGCGATGTATTTGCATGGCCTCTTCTTACTACACCATTTTTTGTTTTTTTAAATCTTTTATTTATTGAAGATTTGCTTTTTTGTTTTGGCATCTTAAACTCCTAATCTTATTTCTATTTATAAAATGCTTATTTATGTTTACAAAAGTAAATAAAATTATTTCCTAATTTTATAACTACTTATGTTTACTAAAATAAAGTTATCTTTTTTTATTTTACTTATTATTTCTTTTTAGGGGAAATGTAAGCATCTAAAAATCTTCCGTTTAATCTTGGTTTTTTATCAACTTGAGCAATTTCATCAAGTTGATCCAAGAAATTTTTCATTGTTTCAAAGCCAATATCTTTATTGGCCATTTGTCTCCCTTTAAAAGCTAGCGACACTTTTACCCGAGATCCTTTTTCTAAAAAACGAATAGCATTTTTTACTCTTACATCTAAATCATGTTGTCCAATATTAGGTGATAATCTTACTTCTTTGTTCTCAATTATCTTTTGGTTCTTTTTATTTTCTGATTCTCTTTTTTTTCGTTCATATTTGAACTTACCGTAATCTACAATTTTTGTAACAGCAACAGTTCCTTTATCAGAAATAAGAACTAAATCTAAATCAAATTTACTTGCTTCCTTCAAAGCATCATTTTTAGACATAACTCCTAATTTTTCACCAGCTGGATTAATTACAAGCATTTCTTTTGCTCTAATTTGATAATTAGTTTGATCACGATGTTGATCAAATTGTCTTCCCTGATAATTTTTTTTAATTTTAATTGCTATGGTAATTCTCCTTTTGTAAATAAAGAAAAAATAATCTCTTTTTAAAAGAGATTATTTAAAGAATATTATAGTTCAAAAAACCATAAATGCTTTAACCCAGGTTCACAACTAAGGAACAACTCGGGTGAGAATCTCTTCCACTTTCATTTATTTACCACTTTATTATATCAATTATTTTAGAATATTTTATAAAATCTTAACCAAATTTACCAGAAATATAAGCTCTTGTTTCTTCTTCCTTGGGATTTTTAAATAATTCTTTGGTTTCTCCATATTCAATTAATCTTCCTTCATAGAAAAAAGCAGTCCGATCACTTAATCTTTTTGCCTGTTGCATTGAGTGGGTTACAACAATAATTGTATAATCTTCTTTTAATTTATGAATTAAATCCTCAACTATTTTTGCAGCAATAGGGTCAAGAGCTGAAGTTGGTTCATCCATTAGAAGAACTTCTGGTTGATTTGCGATTGCTCTTGCAATACATAGACGTTGTTGTTGGCCACCTGAAAGTGATGTTCCAAGAACCTTAAGATTATCCTTTACCTCTTCATAAAGTCCTGCATCCTTTAAAGATTTAACAACAATATCATTTAAGATAGCTTTGTTTTTTATTCCTCTAATTTTTGGACCATAAGTTACATTTTTATAAATAGACATGGGAAAAGGGTTTGGTTGTTGAAAAATCATTCCCACTTTTGTTCTTAAGGTAGAAATATCTAATTTATCATATCTATTAATTACTGAACGTAATTTATAGATATTATATTCACCATCAAAAAGAATTTTTCCTTTTACTCTAAAATCAGGAATTTGATCATTAATTCGATTTAATGTTCTTATGAAAGTTGATTTTCCACAACCAGATGGACCAATAATTGCTGTTACTCCTGTTTTTGGAATATCAATATTTATGTCAAATAAAGCTTGTTTATAACCATAAAAAATATTTAAATATTTAATACTAAAAGCTAAATTAGGATCAATGTCTTCTTCGCTTCCAAAAGAAATTGAGGCATCCATTTGAGTAATTAATTTTTGTGCTAAGGCTAAATTATTAATTTCACCTTCAATAATAGGAGTTCGCATATCAATTAGTTTTTGAGATTTAAGTAAATTTTGTTTTACTTTTTCAAGATTAGTTTGATCTACTTTTTTTAAAAAAATTATAACTTTATTAATCTCTTTTATTTTTTGCATTTTTGAATAATTGAAAGCTAAAATAGGTTTTTTATCTACTTTTAATTTTAAAATATTTGTGTTAATTTTAAAAAGTTCTTGATCTAAATTTTTCAGATTTTTTCTTTGATCTGAAATTTCTTGATCATTAATTAAAAGTTTTAATTCATTTTTTCTAACTTCAGTATTAGCAACAAAATATTCAAATTGATTTTTCTTTCGATCAATTACAAAAATTATATTTTCTAATTGTTTTTTCAGATGGAAAATTTTAATTTCTACAACTTCAATAGGTTTTAAAAGTTTTAATTGATTTTGTTTAATTTTTTCAAATTCAATAATTTTTTGCTCTACTTCTTTATTGATTATTTTTCTTTTTCTTAATTTTTTTAATTCGTATTTAGTTTTAGAATATTCTTTTAAAAGTTTTGTAAAGCCAATTTCTTCTTTCTTTTGATTAATTTCAATTTGTAATTTATCAAAAGAATCTTTTATTCTTTTGATATTATTATTAAAATATTTACTAGTTAAATCTATTTTAGAATTAACATTTTCTTTATTTCAAAAAGAAATTAGCAAATCCATTTTAACAATTAGATTTTTTGTCAAAACTAAATTATTAATTTCTTCTTTAATAAGCAAATTTTTTATATCAATCAATTCTTGAAATTCAATTATATTTTGTTTTATATTTTCCAAATTAACTTTATTTGCTTTATTTAAAAAGTTTTTAATTTTTTTGATTTCTTTTATTTTTTTACTTTTAGAATAATTTAAAACTATAAAAGATTGCTTTTTATTTTTTTGTTCTAAAATATTTTTATTAATATTTAGAAGCTCTTGCTCCAAAATTTTAAGTTGTTTTTTTTGATCTAGAATTTCTTGATTATTAATTAATAATTCTAATTTACTTTTTTTAATTTCAGTTTTAGTAATAAAATATTCAAATTGCTTTTTATTTTTTTCAATTAAAGAAATTAAATTTTCTAAATGTTTTTTGAGGGGGAGAATTTTTCTTTCAGTAAATTCAATTTGTTTTAAAACTTTTAATTGATTTTGCTTTTGATTTTTTAAATCAAAAATCTGTTGCTTAATTTCTTTAGTAATTACTTCTGTTTCAATTAATTTTTTTAGTTCTTCTTGTAATTTTAAATATTCTTTTACAAGTTCATCAAATTTAATTTCTACTTTTTTTTGTTTAATTTCAGTTTGTAATTTATTAAATAGAGTTTCTATATTTTCTATTTTATTTTGATTAAAATTTTTTGTGTTCATATCTATCTTTCCCCTAAAAGTTGTTTAAAATTAATTTCTTTATATTTAAAAAATTCTAATAAAATAATAGAAATTATTGGAATAATTACTGCAAAACCAAATAATACTGGTAATCCATTTTCTGTAATTAAAATTGCTGCAACTGCAGTTGCAAAACCACCCAAACTAATTCCTGCTTCTTTATAATGATTATTTTTAATTAATTGTGAAATAATTGCAAGAAGTAGAACCATTATCATTAAAACAAAAGCAATTGATCTAATTTGTGCACGCTTAATTGGATCAGATGATCCATTTAATTGATACATAATTGTAGTTAAGGTTAAACCACCATCACGATATCAACCATTAATTGTAGTATTTGGAGTTACTTTTGATCCAAGAATAGTAATAAAAATAGCAGATTCAGCCATAATAATTGAAACCGCAAGAAGAGCTGCTGAAATTATTGCTGGTGTAATTTGTTTAAGAGAAATTTTTTTAGAAGTAATAATAGTTGTTGCTCCAAGAGCAGTTGAACCTTCAAGTAATTTTTGATCAATTTTAGTAATTCCTTCTTCTGTTTGTTTAATTATAGTTGGTAAAATAATCAAAATAAGCATAATCATTGGTTCAAACATTTTAGCATTTTCATCAATTGCTGTTCCTGCAAAAATCATCATTGCAATTGCTCCATAAACTACAGTGGGAATTGAAACCATTATTTGAAAAATAAAGGAAACAATATTACTTAATCATGAGTTCTTTTTCATATAAGAAGTTAAAAAAATTCCTGTTGCAATTCCAATTGGCAAAGCAATTGTTAAACAAAAAAGAATATTTATAACTGTCCCCAAAAGAGGAATTGCAAGTCCATAAATTTTATCTGTTCCATGATTAACTGCCCCTTTTTGACTTAAAATTTGTCAAGAAAGCAAATTAACTATATCCCCATTTTTCGTTTCAACTACAAAACCACCATTAAAAATATAGGCAAATATTCCCCCAAGCATAATAATTCCAAATAAAGAAAATATTCCAATTAAACTATAATGTAAAATTGATTTTGATTTTTTATATTTAATTCACCTTATACTTGCATCAAGTGTAGTCTGCTTAAGAATTGCTTGTGTTTTATATCTTGGAGAAGAATAAAAATCATATGAATGTTTTTGCATCGCCTCTTTTTGTTGGCCTTTAATTCAAATTCGTTGATTTTTTGTCTCTAAATTTTCCAGTCCTTTTTCACTTATGAGGACATCCACCTTATTAATGTCGTAAGTAAAAGCTGCTTGTTTTTTAGCAACTATTTCATCATTTGTTCGATATTGAATAAATTTTAAAATAATAAATAAAATAACTACAGTAATAAGTAAGATTGCAGTTAAAAAGATATAAAGAGTAAATTCTAATTGTTGATCTGTTATATATCCACTAGCAGTCATCATAATTAATGGTGAAAGAAATAAAGAAACATTTCAAGGAGCAAGATTTAAATGGGCAGGAAAAACAAGCGATGATGAAGAAATCATTGAAATTGCTGTTGCTTCTCCAAGCGCCCTTCCAAGAGCAAATAAGATTCCTAAAAAAATACCTGATTTTGCTGCTCTTAAAGTAACATAAATTGAAGTTTGTGTTCTAGAAGCTCCAAGAGCATATGAGCATGATTCAACATCTTTATCTACCATGTTAATTGAAGTAATGGTCATAATCGTAATTGTTGGCATAACCATTAAAGAGATCATAAAGATAATTGTAAGAAGTGATCCTTGTTGAAATCCAAATTGAACTTTAATTACATGATCAATCATATAATAACCAAAAGTTCCATAAACTACAGAAGGAACTGCGGCCAAAATAGAAACAAGAGCAAACATAACAATGCTTGCTCTTTTTCCTAAAAATCTAGTTATAAGTAAAGCAGTAGAAACGGCGACAGGAACTGCAATAAGTAAAGATAAAAATGACATTCAAATGGTATTAAAAATTAAAATACCAACTCCATAAATTCCTGCATGACCACCAAGAAATCCCGGACTAAAAGTATTGCTAAAAAGCGCTTCGAAAAAACCAATCCCCTGTTTATGAGCAGCTTTTAAACCCAAAACAATTACACTAGAAAAAGCCATAAGAATTATAAAACAAAGAAAAGAAACCATTAACATTAAGCCAATTCTATAGACGTTATTATTAATAGTTCTTTTCTTGCTTTGTTTTCTATCATTAATAGATTTTGCGATCTGACTTGTAGAATTCATAACTAAAGAGATTTTATAATCTTATTATACTTAAATACTTTTATTATATAAATTAAATTTATTTAGATTGATTCAGCATTAATAAATCCATTACTATATAAAAAGTCTCAAGTAATATTTGGTTCTTGACTAGGATTTTCAAAAATTAGTTTTGTTCCTTCTGGAGTCATTCCAGTTGGTTTATAAGTTTCTCCATTATGTTCAAAAGTAGTATTAGGAGCAGTAAAAAATACTAATGGATCTGTTGTTGCGGTAAAACCAAGTGGCAATGCAGTGGTTGTGTCCATTATTGCAGCATCATTATCAATTATAGTATCTACTTTTTCTCCATTAGCAAATACTCATGGTGTTTCATTTGCATAAGATTCATCATATTTACCTGCTTTTCCAAATGAATTGTCTGTAATTTCTTTACCAATTTCAATTGGATCTGGTTGTTCCATATAGTCTCATTCATTATTCTTTGTATTTGGTTTTATTTGTTGATAACCATATCCTCATTGAGACATTCCTGAAATACTTTCTCCACGTGTTCCATAATATGATCTTCTAGACTGTGTTGAAATAAAAGCATCACCGGTTGGTGTATAAGAATTAACTAATGAAGCTTCAAGAGATCATTCACCATCATCAGCATCACCATTAGTATCAAATTTTATTTCATCTTGCGGCATGTATCATGCTGTTGATGAACCCTCATTAAATAAATCTATACTTAAATCTGTATCAATTTTTTCTAATCCTTTGATGATATAATCTTCTTCTTGTTCAAATGAATTATCATCTTCTGGTGGATTAGTATGAAGTAAAAAATTATTAAATGAATCTAATTCTGCTTGCATATATGGATCTGCAGTTCCGGTTCCAGCAATTCTAACATCCTTTGCTTGGTCATAAATAGATTGAGTAACTTTAGGAGTTTTTGTTCATTGTAAAATATTAGTAATCATATTATTAACATTTTCTGCAAAAACTTTTCCTTCTATTAAATTTGGATTATTTGCTTCACTAGGAGCTGAAGGATAATCAGCTATTCCACCATCATCAAATTCATTAAATAACATTCAATTAAAAAATGTATAAGCTACTAATAAATCTGTAAGATAATTTTCATTAACAACTCAATCCAAATAACTTGTAAGTGCTTCTATATTTTGTAAATTAGTATTTTTTTCATCATTTTTATAAACTCCATCCAAGCTTTTTCAAGAAACAACATTAGAAGTTCAAATTGTTGTAGCATCATCTACTTGTTTTGACATTAAATTATCTTTAAAAAAGATTGAAACAGGGGCAGGAACCCGCATATAAACATTAATTGGAGCAACTAATGCATAATCCGCACTATCTGATGCAATATAACTTGATGTCCCATCATCATCAGTAAATTCAGCTTCCATTATGTTTAATTTATAATCTTCACCCTTAAGATTTTCTGCTTCTTGATTTGCAACATTTAATGCTTGAAATCCAATTCCATCTTTTGTTTCCATAACATTTCTTGTAAGATCTGTATCAGTTATAACATAAGTAAGATTTTCTTCATTACCTCATCCATCTTCATCTTCAATTTGATTAAGATCACCATAATCAAGTAAATGTCCACCAGTAGCAGAAACAGTATTAAATGCTACAGGTTTAATTACCCCATCATGTTTTGGTTGCCCAGTAAAATATGTAGTTGGAGCAACAATTGCAGTTGTAACTAAACAAGTTGCAACTCCAACTCCAATTAATTTGTTTCTTTCATTTTGAAAAAACATTTTTACCGTATCTATATTCATTTTTTTCCCCCTAAATTTAAATATATTTATTTTCTTCTATTTTAGAACTAAAATAATTATTACAATCTATTTATAACATTAGAAAATGATTAAATTTATTTACTTAAAATAAATAATATTCAAAAGATAAAATGACTTTTATATAGTATTTTTTTAGTTACAAAATAGTAAGAAAAAAATAAAAATAAGTTTGACAAGTTTTAAAATTTTGAATAAAAAATACTAAAAATTAAAAGAAAAAACCATTAATAAATATTTTATTTTAATGATTTTTATATATTTGTATAAATTTAATAGAGTAATATATTTTATATAAATTATTTAAGAGGTTCAGCTTCAATAAAGCCATTACTAAATAAGAAATCTCAAGTAATATTTGGTTCTTGACTAGGATTATCAAAAATTAATTTTGTTCCCTCTGGAGTCATTCCAGTTGGTTTATAATTTCCGGCAGGATTTTGATTATCTCCTTGATAATAAAATTTAGTATCATCAGCTGTAAAAAAGACTAATGGATCTGTTGTTGCAGTAAATCCAAGTGGTAAGGCAATATTAGGATTCATTATTTCACTTTCAGTTGAAGATTTTTCATCACTAAACATTCATGGAACTTCATTTGCATAAGGTTCATCTCCATTTTTTTGTTCCCCGAATGAATCTTTCTTAATAGCACCACTTTCAATGTCTTCTACTTCTGGCTGTTCCATATAGTTTCATTCTTTTGATCTTGATTTAGGATTTGTTGATTGATAACCATATCCTCATTGAGACATTCCAGAAATACTATCTCCACGTACTCCATAATATGATCTTCTAGATTGTGTTCCAATAAAAGCATTTGCGGGAGGTAAATTTGAATTTACTCCATTTCCTTCAAGACTTCATTCTCCATTATCACCGCCAGCATTAAAACTAATTTCTTCACTAGGCATATATCATGCAGTTGAAGATCCTTGGCTCATTAATTCAATACTTATTTCTTCATTATCATAAGTATTTTTTGGAATTATTTCTTCTAAAACTTCAGTATTAAAAGTATTTGCTTTAGCTTGAACAAAAGGGTCATCTGTTCCCGTTCCTGCAATATCAATAAACATTGTTGAATTATCAAACTGAATTTCATTTGTTTTTTCTGAATCATTAAGATTTTTAACATTATCTAACATTTTTTCAACATTTTTTATAAAAGCAGTTGTTGTAATTGAATCTGGATTACCATAACCTTCTAAAGATGTGTAATTAGTGCCAGCATCAGCATCAGTAAATAACATTCAATTAAAAAATGTAAATTCCATTAATAAATCATCAAGATATTTTTCACTATATGCTCAATTAAAATAACTTTTAAGAGCTTCATTATGATCAACATCTCATCCTACTAAATTTTTTGTGGTTAAGTCAGTTTCTCAAATTGTTTTTTCACCTTCTAGTGTTGTACTATTAACCATTAAGTTATCTTTAAAAAAGATTGAAACAGGAGCTGGAACCCGCATATAAATATTAATTGGAGCAACTAAATCATAATTTTCTGAATCTGTTGGATCAACCATCTCTCCATCAAATTCAGCACTCATTATATTTAAGTCTTTTGGATTAGTTACCGCTTCATGAATTGCAACATTTTTTCCAATAAATCCAAGACCATTTTCTATATCTAAAACATTATTTACAAGGTCAGCATCTGTTGTCACATAGCTAAGATATTCTTCGTTACCCCAACCATATTCATCTTTATTTAACTCCATATCACCATAATCAGCTAAGTGACCCCCAGTAGCTGAAATAGTATTAAAAGCCACTGGCTTAACTACTCCTTCATATTTTGGTTGTCCAGTAAAGTATGTAGTTGGAGCAACAATTGCAGTCGTAACCAAACAAGAAGCAACTCCGATTCCGATTAACTTATTTCTTTCATTTTGAAAGAACATTTTTACCGTATCTAAACTCATTTTTTTCCTCAATATTAAATATTAAATTTATTTTATTAATTATTTTTGTTATTACTATAATGTTTAATAACAACTTATTTATATCATTGAAAATTATCAAAATTAAAATAATAAAAGGAAAAAAATTAAAGATAAAAAAAGATTTATATATGGTATTTAATTAGTAATAAAATAGTAATAAAAAAATTAAAAAAAACTTGACAAATTTTTTAGATTTTTTATTTTTAAAATAAATACTTCTTTTTTAAGATATTTAATCTTAAAATAATAAAAGCAAAAATTAAATTGAAAAATATAAAAGAATATAATTTAAAATACTATAAATTATTTATATTATTAATTTTTAAATATTAATAATCTATTAATATAATTAAATAATGGAATTTTAAGAAAGAAATAAAAAATGGGAGCAAATATTACTGTTGATAAATTTGAAAAATGGATGCAAAAAAATTACTGAACAATAAAAAGAACAAACAAACATGTAACATGAATATTTGAACCAAAAGATTGTGAAGGAAAAAGAATTACATATAATATTATTACTTTAAATCATCATCGAACTAAAGGTCAAGGAATTGGTCAAGGAACTTTACTACGAGTAGCAAAAGTAATGAAAATACCAAAAAATAATTTAATAGATTTAATAAGAACAAATACAGAATATAAAGTTCCAAAAACAATTAATAATAATAGTAAATTAAAACAAAAATCCCTAAAAAACATTACTGAAAACTAATTAGTTTAAAAAATATTTATTATTTAAACTTACATAGTTGTAATAAATCAACAATAATTTTAATTAAACAGTTAATTAATAATCAAAATGAGAAAATAAAATATAAACTATAGCAAAAACCATATAAATATTAAAAAAAATTATATAATTACATTGGAGATTAAAAGTATGGATTATAAGGGAATTAATATAATGATACTAGTCTTAAAATAAGATTTATTGTACATAATAAATAATTCAATTATAAATATCTTGATTTTTACTTTCAATATTTTATTTAACTAAATAAAATAGCCAAAAAAAAGTTAACAAAATAACTTAAAGAAATGCTTATAAATTAAGCAAATAAAACACGGAGGAAATATGAAAAGAAAGGAAATTACTTCAAAAGAAACTTACTTATCAAAAAAATTAGCATTTGAAAATGTTGATAAAAGAATAAAAGTTGGAGTTCTTGGAGTCGGTGGAGGTGGATCTAATGCTGTTGTGCATGCTGCAGATAGCTTAAGAAACATTTCTAATAATTTAGATTTCTTAATTATAAATACTGATATACAAGCATTAAAAAAACCAGGTTTGCAAAATGTTAAAAAAATGTTAATCGGAGAAACAAGTGCTAAAGGTTTTGGTTCAGGTGGAGTAAAAGAACTTGGAAAAAAAGCTGCTCTTGAATCTAAAGAAAAAATTAGAGAATTTATAAAAGATAAAGACATTCTATTTATTTCTGCTGGATTAGGTGGAGGAACAGGTTCTGGAGCTTCACCAATAATTGCTAAAATAGCTAAAGAAGAAAAAGTGTTAGCATTAGTTTTTGGAACATTACCATGAAGATTTGAAGGAATCGAACGTTATAAAAACGCAGTTGAATCAAATAATGAATTAATTCAAGTTACTGATTCTCTTATCTTATTTGATAATGAACTATTTTTAGATGAATCAAGAACTGAAAAAAATGAATCACTTTCTGAATTATTTAAAGAAGTTAATGATAGTTTTGTAAGATCAATTTTAACATTAATGGATTTAATTTATGATGACTCATTAATTAATGTCGACTTTAATGATATTAAAAATTCATTAAGAAATTCAGGATATGGATTATTTAATGCCTTTACAATTGATGAAATTTCATTTAATGAAGAAGATATTGAAGATAATCTTAAAAATATTCAAAGAAACTTTGCAGAAAAATTTAATTCAAAACTTTCTTCACTTGATCAAAATGATGTTAAACAAGCAAAAAATATTGTATTAAATATTTCAGGATCAAAAGGTGTTTTAAAAATGAATTTAATTCATGAAATAATTAAACAATTAGAAAAACACACAAACCCTGATGTTGATTATATTTTTGGAGTTTCATATAATGAATATTTAAATGATAAAATTAAAATTTCATATTTAATTACAGGTTTAAATAAAAAACTTGACCAAACTCTAAAACAAGTAAATGTAGAAGAAACCAAAAACGCAAATATTGAATAATTAAATAAAAAAATATGACCCATTTCTTGTGAATATATATATTAGGATTAATAATTTTAATGCTAATAATATTTATTGAATTATATTTTATTGTTAAAAGAATAGTTCTTAGTTGTGAATTTCAAAAACAAAAGATAAAAGATAAAAAATATACTTCAGCTTTATATAGATTTTACGTTTACTCAAAATACCATAATAAAAGTCCAATTAATAATTTTATTGCAGATTTTAAAAGATTTTACGAATTAGATAATTTAGACAAACTAGATGACGAATATAGAGAATTTAATATCAATAGAACCATTGGTTTTAATCGTGATGTTTCTGCTTTGAGTTACAAAAAACAACTAAATGCTATTAATGCTGATCCAATAGATTTGCAAAACGATATTATTAGTAATTTAGAACAATTAAATAGTAGGCTTAATAATATTCAAAATTTATCAAATATTGCTCCTATTAACAATCAGGAGCAAATAAGTAGTAGGATTGTTAACAATCAAGATGAAGAGGTTGTTGTACAAGAAGAACCTATTTCAAATACAAAAATTAAAATTGCTACTTCAAGAAATAACTCTAGTTCTTCTAGTTCTACAGAAGATAGAGAATTAGCTCTTGAAAAGAAAAAAGAAAAAATACTTAAAAAACAAGAGAAAAAAGATAGTAAAAATAGTAAGAAAGATAGTAAGGAAGAAACTAGTGATGATTCACCTTATTTCAATCCGAATGATACTACTACAAAAGTTAAACAAAGTAAAAAAGAAGTCTTAGCAATGGAAAAAGAGAAAAAAGATAAAGCTGCCCTTAAAAAATTAATGTCAGATATTTAAGGATATTATTATGTTTGAAAAAATTGGAAATTTTATAATAGGTTTGGACAACGCTGTATTATTTTGTTTAATTATATTGATGGTCTTTATAATTATTATTTTAGCAATTGTTTCCATTATTGTTTTGTTTCTAAAAAATCATCGAAAAATATCTAAATTAAGTATTATTAGACAGGAAGATAACCATTATTTAGTTTGATTTAATAATTTCCATAATGAATCAAATACTAAAAGAAAAATAATTGATACTGATTTAATAATTACTGGAGATAAAAAAGAAATTTTAAGAATTAATAATCCGACAAATGTTGGAAAATATAAATTATCAAATGGTTTTATGTATCAAAATCTAAAAGCACAAGAAAATTTACAAGGTACCTTCAACATAAACTACTTTACAAAAAGTCACAATATAAAAATTAAAAATATTTTTACTAAAGATATCAGCAAAAATAATGTAGTACTTATAAAGAATTTTTCATACACACCTTTTATGAGATTTAAAAAAGGTGGCTATCAATTAAATATAGCAATTGATTTTTCTGATTCTAAAAATATTAGTAAAATAACTTTACTTCTTTATAAAACACTTGATCTTGATGAGGAAGCTGCAAGAAAAATTGAGATTAAAAAAATAAAAAATAATTACAAATTTATTTTAAAAGAGAAATATGAAAAGGAATATGTTTGTGTAATCTTGCGGATTATTATTAGAGATAAAAATGATAAATATGCTCCTCCACAATTAGTAGAAGAAATTTTATATTTTGAATAAACTAAAATAAAAAATAAGATAAAAAGTGTTACTACTTAATAATGTAAATACATTTGAATTTAATAATTCAAATGTATTTTTTTAATTTAAAATGAAAATATTATAAAAACAAATTAATATAAAACTTATTATAATTAAGATAAGGAAATAAACATGAAAAAATGCTTTTTATTAATTTCAATAATATTAATTTCATTTGGATTTTCAATTAATTCAAGTATTATTAATAACACTTTTAAAAATAAAAATAATGATATCAAACAATTAAATTCAAAAAATAATGAGTTTAATAATGATTCTATACCCGAAGAAGATGAAGAAGGCATAGAAATAATATGAGAAGATGAAGACGCTCATATACCAGAAAATCTTATAGTTACTCCCACAACTGCTACTATTGATTATAAATATAATAATGCACCCAAGCTTAAAAAAATAATTTTTTTAGCAAAAAATATTAATAGCGGTACTGAAATACCAATGCAAGAAATAGGTATCAAGGAAGGTGAAAAATTAGATAATAATTCAAATGCACAAGATGATTACACTTATGATTATGAAGGAAACATTGCTGCTAATCAAAATCTTTTTGAAGGACAAACTTATCATTTTGCTTATTTAAATGCTTATGATTATAATAATAATTCTGCTATTTCAACTACTAATCAAATGTTTCAATTTACAACACCAACATTTTTAGAAAAAGGTAAATTCACCACAGATATAAGTGATACTACTACTATAGAAAATTCTGCTACTATTGATTTTTATTTTAAACCCTCAACTGCTGAGTACACAGATTGAAAATATGTTTCTAATCAATATAATAGTACTTCTAAAAAGAAAAATGTTCAACCACTTAAAGTAGAATGAGTAGATAATGGTATAGATTTATTAGGGAGTGCTGAAATTGATAGTGAAACAATTGAAATTAATGATGGAATTTACCATGGAGAAATAACCACTGATCAAAATGCAGTTAAAAATAATGAGAAATATACTGACACAAAATTAATTATTTATGATGAATTTGCAGAAAATGATACAGATAAAAGTAAATATAAATATGAAAGTAATTTTTTTGATATTAATGCAAATAAAGATATATCAAGTGATACAAAAATTTACTCAGATGAAGGTCCATACTCTAATTCACCAACCGAAATAGAAGAATCAATTGATTATAAAATAGAAAAAAGTGATGATTCAATAATAAATGAAGTTAGTTGAAAAGATGAAAGCGGGAAAACATTTGAAGGTGCTATAGATAAACTTAATAAAAAAGAAACAGGAACATTATCAACAACTGATTTAACTTCTGGTACCGAATATAATAATACTTATCTTGAAGTTAAAACTATTAATAAAGATAATGGTAATAAAGAAACCATAGAGAGTGATCATATATATCATTTTAAAACACCTCAAATTGGTGATGTTTGAGGTGAAGTTACTAAAATAAAAGGTGCTTCAACAACCTTAAAATACACGATTTGACCACCAACTGCCGGAGATGATAAAGACTCATTTTTAGACATAACTAATATATTTTGGAAAGAAGAACACAAGCCTAATGGAAAACCATTAGCCCAGGATAATAGTCCCACTCCTTCTCCGAATGCAGGTGAAAATACAATTACTGGAAAATTAGTTGCAAAAGATTTACCAACAAGAACTCTAATTGAAAATAGTTATTTAGAAATAACATATTTAAATTCTAGCGGAATAGAAGAAACTTTATCTACTACTTATATTGTTCCTGATTTTGAATCTGGTAATTTTGTAACTAGAGATGCAATTTTAGGTGCAATTGCTCTTGCAATAATTTTGGTAATTACTATAATTATTTCTCTTCTTGTTTATGGTTATAAAAAAAGAAGAAGAGTAACTTAATTATAAAAACATCATATTATTCTTATTAAAAAATAATTATTAAAGCATTATAAAAATAATAGAAATGATTGCCGCTTTTAATAATAATTAATTATTTAATAAAATTTTTATTATAATTTAGATAAGGAAATAATACATGAAAAAACTTTTTTTACTTACATCAATAATACTCTTTACCTTTGGATTTTCACTTAATTCAAATATAGTTAATAATTCTTCTGAAAATAAAAATGATAATAATATTGAACAAACAAATCTAGAAACTAATACATTATCTGAGAATGATCCTTATTTAAAAATAATATATGATAATGATATACCAAAAGGTATTGTTACTCCTACAACTGCAAGTGTTGATTATATATATGCTAATAAATATGATATTAGAGAAAAGAATTCTCAAGGATTAGTATGAACTGCTAAAATTAATACTAGTAATAATTATTCGGATATTGGTAGTAAATCTCTTGATGATATTTATGAGGAAGACAAAAAAGAATCTTCTGATTATGACTATTATTATGAAGGAACTATTAGAATTGAAAATCTTAAATATGATGAAGAAGCTCCAACAAAATATAAAGACTCCTATTTAAGTGCAGACTATAATGTGCCATATTCTGGAGATGAAACAGTCGAATCTACTAGATACGATTTTTCGGCACCAATATTAAAAGCTAAAGCTAAAACGGAAAATATTAACTTCAAAACTTCTACAGATTTTAATGAAGCAACTGTTGAGTTTGATTTTACCCCTTCAACAAAAGAATATATATATTGAGATGAAATTGGGAAGATGAGGTCAGAAACAAAAGATATTCCGGTAATTAGAGTGGATTGAGTAGGCGAAAATGAGAATGATATATTAGGAAGTATAACAGGAGAAGAATTAACTTATGAAGGAGGAAAATATAGTGGTGAAATTGTTATTGATGATTATATGGACACTCCTTTTATACCTAATGAAACATATAAAAATACAAAATTAATTATTTATGATGAATTTGCAGTATATGAAGATTATGAAGGAAACAAAAACTTACCAAATGATAAATATCTATATGAAAGTGCACCCTTTGATTTCACCATCAAAGATGATCCTTGTATTAAAACAGAAGTTTCAGAACATGAAATTTTACTTGATCCAACTGGATTTACAACTGCAACTATGAATTATGAAGTAGATCCAGGAACAGACTCTTTTGGAAATCCTCTTGAAGTTAAAACCATTACTTGAGAAGAGGCAGAAGATAGCAAGAATGAACCTCTTCGTCTTGTTTTTGAAGAACCTGATTCTGTTGATGAAGATGGCATAGCTACTGGAACATTATCCGCAAATGACATATTACCCGGAAAAACTTATGATACTCAACTAAGAATTGATTTTAAAGAGAATAATGATGCTAATCCTCCACCATATCCATCATATATAGAACAAAACACATCATTTACAACTAAGGATAAAAAGGTTGAGGGGGAAATAGTAGTAACTAGTAAACCCAATGAAGAAGATGGAACTCTAGATAAAACAATGGCAGAGGTATCATATGATCTTACACCTTATAAAATTAATGGTGAAGAACAACAACCTAAAACTATAAAATGAAATTCTGATCAAAGAATAATGTTTACGGAAGCAAACCCACCAACAAGTGGTGAAGGAAGTTTGAAAGTTACTAATCTTACTCCTGGAACACCCTATACTAATAATGAACTTGTTGTAGATTATGGTGATGACCATAAATACACTTCTTCTTCATTTGACTTTGAAACAGTAACTGGTGAAGATGAAGGAGATGTATCTACTGGAGAAGATGAAAAAGGAAACCCAACCCCAGCAACAGTTACTGGTCCAAAAAGTGCAGAAATTGACTATAATCTTACTCCCGCTAAAGATAATAATGGTAAGAATATTAATCCTAGTAAAATAGCTTGATTTGATCCAACTAGAGAAGAGGAATTAGCATCTAATGAAGGAGAAGCTATTGGTACTTCTGGTGGAACATTAGAAGCTACTAATTTAGATCCAAATACAACTTACGAAAATACTTACTTAATTGTTACAGATAGTGAAGGCACATATAATTCAAAAGAAGGTAGCTATGAAAGTGGTAATGGAAAACAAGCAATTCCTAACTTTACAACTGAAGCCGGAAATACTACTGGTATAGTATCTTCTGGGGAAGAAGCAACAAATATTGGTGCAAAAACTGCAACTGTAACATATACTATTGACCATTTTGCCACAAATAAAGATGGTAGTGATATTAGTCCTAATAAAATAGCTTGAGTTGATCCAAATAGACAAGAGGAATTGGCGTCTAATGAAGGAAGGGCCATTGGTACTTCTGGGGAATTAACTGCTACTAATTTAGTTCCAGGAGAAACATACACAGATACTTATTTAATTGTTACAAATCCTGATAAAAGTGCATATAATTCAAAAGATTCTCCTGAAGATGGAAAGTCAATTAAAGAATTTACTACAGAATCCTATAGTGCAAATGGTACTGTTACTTCAACTAAAGATATAAAAACAGAGGAAAAAGGAGATTCTACGTCAGTAGATTATACAATTAAACCTGCTTTAGATGATGAGGAAAACCCAAATACAATTGAAAAAATAACCTGAATGAATGAAGAAGGAACTGAATTAGGTGGTAAAGGACATGCAAGTCTTGAAAGCGAGAAAGATGAAATACCTGAACCCGATAAAATAACTGGTCTTGTTAGTGGTAGAATAACTGCTAATTTACCTGAAAAAACCACTTACAACAATACATATTTAGTTGTAAAAGATAATAAGGATGGAATATATAATAAATGTGAAATAGGAACATTCAGTAATAGAGGTGTTAATAAACTTGGAGAAGTAAATTCAATAGATAATTCTTTAGAATATTCTAAACAAAATCCAAAAATTGCTACAATAGATTATGAAATTACTTTAGGAACAGATGGATCTGAAACGCCCATTGCTACAGATAAAATAACTTGAGTTGAAAAAGTTGGTGAAAAAGAAATTGAATTAGGTGGAGAGGGAAACGCAAGCATTACTAGTCCAGATGATAATGGAACCTTACAAGCTAATAATTTAACTCCTGGAACAGAATACATAGATACTTATTTAGTTGTAGAAGATAAAGAAGGCAATGTATATAGATCAACAGATGAAGGAAAAGATCCAATTTGTGATTTTTCAACTAAAGATGGTGATAGACCTGGTGAAATTACAAAAGTAGGAGAGATAGTTGCAAAAGGTAGTTCTGCAACTATTACATATAATATTGAAGCTGCCTTAAATGTGCATGGGGGAAAAATAGAAACAGAAAATGTGAAATGAATGGCAAATGTCAAAAAAGTTGATGGAAGCACAGAACTAATCACATTAGCAGAAGAAGCTCCTGTTAACCATTATGAGGGCAATGGAACAATGACTGCATACAATTTACCAATAAATGCAGTTTATGCAGATACTTATCTAGTTATGGAGGGGGACTTTGTTGATTCTGCAAGTGAAGAATCAACTCATTTTGAACTTGAAACTGGAAACTATAAAACTAAAAAAATGATTATTGGTGGTACTGTTTTGGGAGCAGTTATAATTATCCTTGCAATTATTTCATTCTTTGCTTATGAATGATGAAAACGAAGATCAATAAACTAAAATTAAAATACTAATAAAAATTATTAAATCTAATTTAACAAGCCTATATATGGGCTTGTTTTTTTAAATGCAAATATTTTAATAATATATAAATAGAGTTATTTTATTATAATTTCAAATAACTCTATTTATACTTAGTTCATCAAGCTCTTAAAAACAATAATCCTACAAATAAAAAATAAAATTATTAATAAATTAAAAATAGAAACAAGAATATTTGTAATAGTACCTATTTTATCAATTGCGTTAGGTTTTTCATAATTAATTGTTTTTACTTTAGATGTTTTTTGCTTTAATATTTTGTATTTAATAATGAATCAACAAGTTGCTGTTTTTTTAGTTTATACTTTGCTTTTGATTTAGATGTTTTAAATGTTTTTAAATTTGTAAATAAGTTTTTGAAAAATTGTTGTTTTTGATTATACTTTGTTTTTGATTTAAATTTTTTTTGATTTGATGTTTTTGTATTTATAAATGAATCAAAAATTTTCTGTTTTTGTAAATTATTTTTAACTTTTACTTTAGATGTTTTAGATGCTTTTAGATCTATAAATAAGTCTTTTAAAAATTGTTTTTCTAATATATCTTTTGCTTTTAATTTAGATATTTTTAAATCTAAAGCTTTTGTAGTTGTAAATGATTCCATTGCTAATTCTTTTTTTAGATTATCATTTGCTTTTAATTTAGATATTTTTAAATCTAATGTTTTTAGATCTGCAAATGATTCCATTGCAAATTCTTTTTTTAGATTATCATTTGCTTCTAATTTAAATGTTTTTTGATTTAATGTTTTTGTGTTTACAAATAAATCAGTTGCTAATTGTTTTTTTAGATTATCATTTGCTTTTAATTTAGATATTTTTAAATCTAAAGTTTTTGTGTCTGCAAATGAATCAGTTGCTAATTGTTTTTTAAATTTATTATTTACTTTTGATTTAGATGTTTCTAAATTTGTTGTTTTTGTATTTGCAAATGAATCAGTTGCTAATTGTTTTTTTAATTTATCTTTAGCTTTTGATTTAGATATTTTTAGATTTGGTGTTTTTAGATTTGCAAATGAATCAGTTGCTAATTGTTTTTTTAATTTATCATTAGCTTTTGATTTTGCCATAATAATTCTCCTCTTTACAATTAAAGGTTAGCTTAATTTATAATTTATATTTTTATAACAAACAAATTTATTAATATTTATTTATACTAAAATTATAATGTTCTATTCTTTCTATAATGAATTATTTTAAAATTCCTTTTTCTGATAATGAATAAATCAAAGTTTAATATCAATTTTTAATGGGAAGTACAACAATATTTAATAAACAAATAGAAAAACTAATAATGCACTATAAATAATAGTCCTTTTGAAAAAAATTCTATTGCTAATATTGAAACTACTATTCTTGATACAAAAAAAATACTAATAATTTTACTAGTAATCCAAATATTAATTATGCAATTTAAACTTTATCTATTAAAATAACTCATTTAATATCGGACCTAATAAAGTTTTTAAAAATAAAACAAAAAATAATTAAAAACAAATGCTTTAAAATAAGAAAGATTAAAATCTTTCTTTATCTGAAACAAGAATAAAAACACCACTAAACAAATTTAAAATTAAGAAGCATAAAATTCCTGCTGATACTTTATTATCTTTTCCTTTTAAAAATTTTGTACTAGCAGTTATATTAGAAATTAAAATTAACATAAAAACCATAAATACTAAAACAAGAATTAAAAAAGATCAAGAAATAAAAAGTCTTGATACATCAGAATTTAAAGCAAATAATTCTGTAAAGAAAAAAAGAACAGCAAATGTAAAAAGAATAAAAATTATGAATACATCAAAAACTGAAATAAAAATATTTATAATTGCTCCTACTCTACCAATTGCATCAGGCTTTTTATAATTAGGACTAGATTTTTTTGGTTTAGCTGTTTTTACATTAACAAATGATTCATTTATAAATGAATCTGATGCATGTTGTTTTTTTAGATTATCATTTCTCTTTGATTTTGACATAACATTCCTCTTTAAAAATTAAAAACTAATTTAATTTCTCTTTTTTGTTTTTAATAATAGAAATTTTTGATAATATTTTTAAAACATAAATTAAACTTTTATTATTAGTATTTTACCTATACTTAAATTATAAATATTCTTTTCTAATTATAATTAGTTATTTTAAAATTAATTAAAGATAATTTTAGAAACATAAATCTTAAAATTTCTTTTTTAATTAAGTTTCAAACTTCTCTAGTAATTTTTTTGTCTTAACTAATCCAATAATTTTTGCTAATTGTTTTTCATTTGCTAATTTAATATTTCTTATTGAGACAAATTCCCTAAATAAATTATCTTTATTTTCAGAAGTTAAAAAAAGATATTGGTCTAATGAAGTAGTCAATAATGATTTTTGTGCTCTTAGATGATGAAAATTCAAAACATAGCGATGAACTTCTTCCTGAACTAATCCAAGCAATATATATAAATCACTTCGAGGATTTAAATTAAAAGTTTCTTCCTCACTTGTAAAAATTGCTTTTGTATTATGATTTTGATCTTTAATTAAACCTATTACAATTATTTTTTCATCTAAAAATAATTCTTTTAAAGCTTTAAGAGCACTTTTAACCTGATTTTTTCCATCAATAATTAATAAATCAGGAAGAGCTTGCTTTTCAATTAGTTTATTTCTAAAATGGCGATATGTTACTTCTTCAATAGCTTTATAATCATTCATTTGTTTTATATCTTTAATAATATATTTTCGATAAAAATTTTTATAAGGTTTTCCATTTTTAAAAGCAATTACTGAACCAACTTGTTCTTTTCCTGCAAAAGAAGAAATATCAATTATTTCTACATTTTTTAATTGTTTAATTTTAATATAAGATTGCATTTCTTTTAAAGAATTACTATAGCTCAATTTTTCTTTTTCTAAATTTTGTAAATAATTATCTAATTTAATTTTTGAGTTAATAATAGTATTTTCTAAAATTTCTTTTTTTGATCCTTTAAAAGGAAAAACTAAAGGAATTTTTAAAAGATTTTGAATATTTTCATTTTTAAAAAAAGTAATAATTTCATCTGGGTGTAAATTATTTTGGTAATATTCAAAGAAAAAAGTTTCTAATAAATCATCTGCATCAGTAATAATTTCAAAAATATAATTTGCTGTTGAAAGTAAATTTCCAAATCTAATATAAGAAATAGAAAGTGAAAGAAAATCTTTTTCAATACTCCATCCAAAAACATCTCTATGTTTTCCATCTTGAAAAATAACCACTTGTTTATCTTTTAAGTTATTAATTAAAATGAGTTTGCTTTTAAATAAATTTGCTTCTTCAAACATTAATTTTTTAGAATAATCAAAAATTTTAGCTTCAAGAATTTTTCTTATTTTACTTGTATCACCGTTTAAAAAAAGATTAAGATCTTTTAAAACTGGCTCATAATCTTTTTCGGTAACCTTTTTAATACACTGACCCATACAAAGACCCATTTGATAGTTAATACAAGGAATTCCACTTCCTGGATTTTTACATAAATTAATTGGATAAATTTCTTTTAAAACTTTTGTTAACTTATAGGCTGAACCAGTTCCATGAGGAAAGGGGCCATAATATTTTGAACCATTATTTTTAATTTTATTTGCAGTTCTTATTGTATGATTTGGTCCTTTTGTAAGTTCAATATAAGGGTAAGTTGATCCTCTTTTAATTTTTAAATTATATTTTGGATTATATTTATTTATTAAATTTTGTTCTAAAAGTAAAGCATCAATTTCAGTAGGGGCAATTTCAAAATCATAATCTGCAATATTTTTTACAAGCAATTTTGTTCTACTTGAAATAGAGTTATTAAAATAACTCTTCATTCGATTTTTAATATTTTTAGCTTTTCCAACATAAATTACTTCTCCCTGATTGTTTTTCCAAAGATAACAACCAGGTTCAGAAGGAATTTTAGTTCAATTAATTTCCATTATTTTTTAAAGATTTCTTTTAAGAAAGGAGCAGTAGCAGATCTTTTTGCACCAATTATTTGTTCTGGTCTTCCTTTTGCAACAATTTCTCCTCCCTTTTCACCACCCTCAGGACCAAGATCAATAATATAATCTGCAACTTTAATTACATCTAAATTATGTTCAATTACAATAATGGTATCTCCATGATCTACAATGTGATCTAAAACTTTAAGGAGTTTTTTTATGTCATGGTTATGAAGTCCCGTAGTTGGTTCATCAAGAATATATAAAGTTTTTCCAGTTGGTTTTTTTTGCAAGTAAGTTGCGAGTTTAATTCTTTGTGCTTCTCCTCCAGAAATTAATGTTGAAGGATGCCCTAACTCAATATAACCAAGACCAACATTTTTTAAATATTGAAGCTTGTTTTTAATTTTTGGTTGATTTTCAAAAAAGAGATAAGCTTCATCAACACTCATTGCTAAAATATCAGAAATAGTTTTTTCCTTAAATTTAACTTGAAGAGTTTCTTCGTTATATCTTTTCCCTTCACACTGGGTGCAGGTTACATAAACGTCAGGTAAAAAATGCATCGAGATTTTTATTGTTCCATCTCCATTACATTTATCACATCTTCCATCTTTTACATTAAAAGAAAATCTTCCTTTTTTATAACCTCTAATTTGAGCTTCTTTGGTACTAGAAAAGATATCTCTAATATCATCAAATACTCCTGTATAAGTTGCGGGATTTGATCTTGGGGTTCTTCCTATTGGATCTTGACTTACATTAATTACCTTATCAATATTTTCTAGACCTTCTATTTTAGTATGCTTACCAACATGCTCAAATTTTTCTCCCTTGGAAATTTTATTATAAAGTGCTTTATATAAGGTTTCATTAATAAGGGTTGATTTTCCAGATCCACTTACTCCTGTAATTACATTAAAAACTCCAAGCGGAATAGTAACATCAATATTTTGTAAATTATTTTCTTTTGCTCCTACAATTTGAATTGTTTTTCCATTTCCTTCTCTTCTTTTTTCTGGAATAGGAATTTTATCCTTTCCACTTAAAAATTTTCCAGTAAGGGTAGGAGCAGCCTTAACCTCTGTTGGAGTTCCCTGGGCTACTACTTCACCGCCATCATTTCCAGCATTAGGTCCAATATCTATTATATGATCTGAAGCAAGCATTGTTTCTTCATCATGCTCTACTATTAAAACTGTATTTCCCAAATCTCTTATTCCCTTTAAGGAGGCAATAAGTTTTGCATTATCTCTTTGATGAAGTCCAATAGAGGGTTCATCAAGTACATAAATTACTCCAGTTAATTTAGAACCTAACTGGGAAGCAAGTCTAATTCTTTGACTTTCTCCTCCAGATAAAGTTCTTGAAATACGGTCCAAAGTTAAATAGGAAAGTCCTACATTAATAAGAAATTTAAAACGTGATTTAATTTCATCAAGAATTAATTTACTAATTTCACTTTCTTGTAAATCTAATTTTAAAGTTTTAATTCATTCATATGCTTTTTCAATTGATAAGGTAGAAAGTTGATAAATATTTATTCCATTAATTTTAACCGAAAGAGCTGCAACATTTAATCTTCTTCCTTGACATTTTGTACAAGTTGCTTCTCCAAGAAATTTTTTATATCAATCTCTTGCATAATCAGAATTGGTTTCATGATATCTTCTTTCAATTTTTTGACCAATTCCTTCTACATAATCAAATTTAATAGATTCACTTGTTTTTCCTTTTAGGGTATATTTTATCGGTTCAAGTGAACCATCTAAAATAATTTCTCGTTCTTTTTTTGTAAAAGTTTTTATTTTTTTATCAAGAGGAATTTTATAATATTTAAGTAAAACTGCAAATTGTTGCCAATCATAACCACTTAATTTTTCTCCAAAATATTTTATCCCTCCTTCAAGAATAGTTAAATCTTCATTTACATTTTTTTCTCAAATTGGTTTTTCAATAAATCCTAAACCCTTACATTCATCACATGCTCCCTGTGGGGAGTTAAAAGAAAACATTCTTGGTTCAATTTTGGGAATTGAAAAATCACCATGAGGACAAGCAAAATTTCTTGAAAATAATTCATGATAATCTGTTTCCATATTTTCTACAATAATAATTCCATCAGAATATTCAGAAGCAATTTGAATTCCTTCATAAATTCTTGAACGATTTTCCTTAGTAATTTGAACTCGATCAACTACAATAGAAATATTATGTTTTTTATTTTTTTCTAAATTTATTTCACTATCTAGACGTAAAATTTTATCATTAACTTTTACCCTAATAAAAGATTCTTTTCGCAGTTTATCAAGCAAATCTTTATGGGTTCCTTTTTTTTCAATTACAACGGGAGATAAAATTTGAATTCAGCTATTTAATGGTTGTTTAAAAAGCTTATTGATTATTTGAGTAACAGATTGAGAACTAATTTCAATGTTATGGTTCGGACAAAAAGGTCTTCCTATTCTTGCAAAAAGTAAACGGTAAAAATCATAAATTTCAGTAACAGTTCCAACTGTTGATCTTGGATTATTACTTGTTGTTTTTTGATCAATTGCAATTGCAGGACTTAAACCTTCAATTGATTCAACATCAGGTTTACTTGTTCCACCAAGAAACTGTCTTGCATAATTAGAAAGAGAATCGACATATCTTCTTCGACCTTCACTATATAAAACATCAAAAGCTAAAGATGATTTTCCAGAACCACTTACCCCAGTAATTACAACTAGTTTTTCTTTTGGAATATCAAGAGAAATATTTTTCAAATTATTTTCTTTTGCGTGTTTTATTCTAATAAAATTTCTATTTTGATCCATTCTAACTTCCTTTTATTTCTGTAATTAAATCCCGCAATTTAATTGCTGTTTCAAAATCATACTCTTTTGCAGCTTTTGTCATGTCATGTTCCAACTGTTTAATTTTTTGATCTGTTTTTAGAGTTGATAATTTTATTGTATGTTTATATTCAAATTCTTCAAGTAATGGGTTTGGAATTTTTTTTACAATTGTTTTTGGAATAATATGGTTTAAGTTATTATATTCTTTTTGGGCTTTTCTTCTAGAACTTGTAATTTCCATTGCTTCTTTCATTGAACTTGAAATCGTATCAGCATACATAATTACTCTTCCATGCTCATTTCTTGCAACCCGCCCTATCATTTGAATTAAAGAAGTAGTATTTCTTAAAAATCCATTTCTATTTGCATCAAGGATTGCAAGAAATGAAACTTCAGGGACATCTAAGCCTTCACGAAGAAGATTAATCCCCACAACGGCATCATACATTCCTAAACGTAATTTACGAATAACCTCTGCTCTTTCAAAGGTTTTTAAATCAGAATGCATATAAGCAACTGAAAGTCCTTTACTTGTAAGAAAAACACTAATATCTTCTGCTAACTTTTTAGTAGTAGTATTTATAAAAGCTCTTTCATTTACTTTTTTAATTTTATTTAATTCAATAATAATATCTTCTAATTGGTTTTCTTCTCCTCTTACTTCAATTAGAGGATCAAGAAGTCCAGTTGGTCGAATTATTTGTTGAACCATGTTTTTTTGTCCTGCAAGTTTTATTTCATATTCTGCAGGGGTTGCAGAAACATAAATTGCTTGTTTTATTTTTTTTTGAAATTCACTAAATTTAAGCGGACGATTATCAAGAGCTGTAGGAAGTCTAAATCCATAATCAACTAAAGTTTTTTTACGACTATGATCACCTTCATACATTCCTCTAATTTGGGGAATTGAAAGATGCGATTCATCCATTACAAGCAAATAATTAGAAGGAAAATAATCAAATAAAGTAGCAGGCGGTTCTCCGATTGCTCTTTTTTCAAAGTATCAAGCATAATTTTCAATTCCAGAAGTAAAGCCAAATTCTTGTAATTGTTCAATATCAAAGTTAACTCTTTGTTCTATTCTCTGTTCTTCAATTAATAAATTATTTTTGGCAAAATAATCCATTCGATCAACTAAATCAGTTTTTATTTTTGCAATTGCTCTTTTTAATAAATAATCACTCATTACATTAGGATTTGCTGGAGTAATTGTGAAGCGATGATATTGCTTTAAGACATTTTTATTTAAGGTATCTATTTCTGTAATTTTTTCAATTTTATCAGCAAAAGTTTCAATTCGTAAATTAAATTGATCTGTTCAACTCGGAGCAAGTTCAATTACATCTCCTTTTGCAACGAAAGTTCCTGGTTTAAGATCTGGACTTCTTACATAACCTAATTTAATTAATTTTCCCAAAAAAGTTCTTCTTGCAATTACTTTATCAAGTTCAATTTCATAATGATGTTTTTTAAATTCTTCTGGAGTTCTATGACCATAAATTGAAGCAACAGAAGCAACTACAATAACATCTTTTCTTGTAGTAAGAGCATTTAAAGTTGAATTTCGCATCATTTCAATTTGTCAATTTTGAACAGATTGTTTATCAATGTAAGTATCAGTTTTTGGTTTATATGCTTCTGGTTGATAAAAATCAAAATTAGAAATATAATATTCAACACGGTTATTAGGAAATAATTCTTTAAATTCAACATACAACTGATTTGCAAGAGTTTTATTTGGTGCCATAACAAGAGTTGGAATATTTAGTTCTTTTATTACATTTGCAATGGTAAAAGTTTTTCCTGTACCAGTTGCTCCCAATAAAACATTATGTTTATTTTTTTCTAAATTTTTTAATAGGCCTTCAATTGCTTGAGGCTGATCACCTGTTGGTTTATATTTAGATACTAGTTTAAATATTTTTTTATCCATAAGATATACAAAAATAACCATTTTTTATAGAATTTACCCTATATAATTTTGGTCTTATTTCAATCTAATTATATTATAAAAAGAGAATCAGTTAGATTCTCTTTTTATAATATAATTTATTTTAACTTTTATTACTTAATCTTATTATTTTTTAGCTGCTTTAGTTGGCTCTTTTTTAGTTGTTTTAGTTGGTACTTTTTTAGTTGGTTTAGTTGTTTTAGTTGGTTCTTTTTTAGTTGCTTTAGTTGGTTCTTTTTTAGTTGTTTTAGTTGGTTCTTTTTTAGTTGTTTTAGTTGGTTCTTTTTTAGAATTTAAATTTTTAACATCAATTTCAACTGTAATTTCTTTTTCAATGTTTACAACATCATCATGAGCTTTATCTTTTTCTAATTCAAGTTTTTCAGATTGTTTTTTTACAAGGAGTAATTCTTTTTCTGAATTTTTTTGCAATCTTACTGCTTCTTTTTCTTTTTCCAGTTTAACTCGTTCATCTTCTCTAGCTTGTTGAGCTTTTTGTGCTGCTTTTTTAGATTCTCTTTGAGCTTTTTCTAAATCAAATATAGCTTTTTCTTTGACTTGATCTTTTTCAATTGCGATTGCTGATTTAGCTTTTGAAAGGTCTTCTTTTTCTTTCGCAGTTTTTTCTGCTACATTTAATTTATTTGTTAATAACTCATTTTTTGCTTTTAATTTTTCTTTTTGAGCAGTTTTTTTTGAAAGCAATCATTCTTCTTTTTTAGCATCTTTTGCAAATCTTATTTTTTTAATTGCGGCTACTTTATCTCTTTTAATTTGCAATTTTACTTGAACAACTTTTTTAATTAGTTGTTCTTTATCTTCATGAGCTTGTTTTTTTGAAGCTTCAATTTCTTTTTCAAAATTCTCTTTTGCTTCTAAGATTTTTGCTCTTGTAATTTCTATATCTTTTTTAAAATCAAGATAAGCTTCTTGAGGTTTTTTAATAAAAGGTCCTTTTTCAAAATTTTCTTTTGTTTCTAAGAATTTCTCTTTTGTAATTTCTATGTCTTTTTTAAAATCAAGATGAGGTTCTTGAGGTTTTTTAATTAAAGGTTCTTTTCCAAAATTTTCTTTAGCTTCTAAGAATTTTGCTTTTTTAGATTCTAAGTCTTTTTCAAAATTTTCTTTAGCTTCTAAGAATTTTGCTTTTGTAATTTCTAAGTCTTTTTTAAAATCAAAATGAGGTTCTTGAGGTTTTTTAATAGAAGATTCTTTTTCAAAATTTTCTTTAGCTTCTAAGAATTTTGCTTTTTTAGTTTCTAAGTCTTTTTTAAAATCAAAATAAGCTTCTTGAGGTTTTTTAATAAAAGGTTCTTTTTCGAAATTTTCTTTGGCTTCTAAGATTTTTGCTCTTGTAATTTCTATGTCTTTTTTAAAATCAAGATAAGTATCTTGTGGTTTTTTAATAAAAGGTTCTTTTGCAATAGTTGGTCTATTTTTAGATTTATTATTTTTTTTAGAAATTTCTTTATCTTGTAAATTTTTAATTACATTTTGATAATGTTTTGATAAAACAGTAGGAATAGAGATAATTTTTTCAGGAAGTAAGGCATTTGCTCTAAAAGCAGCAGTTTCTTTTTTCTCTTTTGCCATTGCTTGTTTTTTCAACAATTTATCTAAGAAATATTTTAATTCATTTATTTCTATATTAAGTTTTTTACTTAGATAAGGATTTTCTTCAAGAACAATATTTTCTGCTTCTGCAATTAATTTTGTAATTTTAGTTTGTACTTTATTAATTTTTTTAGAAATTTTTGCTTCATCTTTTGCAAATTTCTTTTCAATTTCTTTTAATTGATTATATTGTAATTTTTCTTCTTTATTTAAAGCAGAATGGTCACTTTGATAACTTACAATTTCATCTATTGTTCCTTGTTGTCCTAATTCAGATAATGAACTTTTTGTTCCACCAATATTTTTAGGTTCATCATTCAAAACTATTTTAAGTGATTTAACATCTTTAACTAATTGAGATTTGATTTCTTCTTTTTGAATTTTAGCTTGTTGTAAAATATTTTTTTCTATTTGAGCTTGTTTAATAATTTGTTCTGCTGTTTGTTCTTGAACAATTTGTTTTGTTTCTAATTTGGCAAGAACTTTATGATGTGCAATTTGTTTTTTTAAATTATTAAGAGCTTTTTGTAGTTTTTGTTTTCTTAAAGATTCCTCATCTTGATACAATTCTTTTAATTCTTTAATTTGTGAAACTAAAAGTTGTTTTCTTTTAATATTTTCTTCACTAAATGAAGTTTTTAGAATTGAAAGTTCTTTTGAATCAGTTTTTGAAGATAACTGTCCCTCTCTTTTTATTGATGAATTTTTTGTTTCTAATGCAAATTGATTTTTTAATTTTTTAATTTTTTCATCTAATGAAAAAGTAGCATGACTATGATTTTCTTTATAAGTTGTTTTTAAATTAGCAACTTTACGTTTTACTGCAATTTGATCACTATTTAAGATTACTATATTAAGTCCAAACATTTGTCTTCATGGGTTTAAAGGGTCATATGCTTGATCTTTTAAATCTTCTTTATTTAAAACTCAAAGGTTATAAAGTCATAATCCTAGAAAAATTATTAATCCAAGTAATATGATAATAGCAAAAACAACTCAAATAATTAATAATGCTAATAATAATTGATCATTATTTTCCATTATTTATTTCCCCCTTTTTTAGAATTAGTAGAATTTTTGGGTGATGTTTTAGAATTGTTTTGTTTTGAATCTTTTTTTGAACTAGCTTCTTTTTTGGATGAAGATTTTAAATTAAATTTTTCTTTAATTGAATTAACCATAGAAACATTATCTTGAATAGATGATTTTAGTTCACTTATATTGGTTTGCATTGTAGAAATAATTTTGTCTTTTTCATCAAGCAATTTTTTAATAATTTCTGGTTCTTCTGATGATTTATCTTGTGATTCTTTTTTATTTTCATCATTAGGTTTTTTTGATGATTTATCATTAGTATGTTTTTCTTTTTTAGTTTCTTTGCTATTTAAATTTATTGGATTTTTTATCTTAGCAATTTCCACAAGAAATTCTTGTTCTTTATCTGATCCAAGTTTTTGTAAAGAATTTATTTTTTCTTCAGTTATTGTTTTAAAAGCCATAAATTTGTCTTCAGCAACTTTTAGAATATTTTCTTTTTCAGAAATTAATAATGTTTCTTGATCACTTGAATCTTTTTTTGTAAAAGCTTTTAAATTATTTAAATCTAATTTATATTCTTCTAATTCAGTATTCATTTGATTTGATTTATCTTTAAGTTCATCTTGTAGTTTTTTTAAATCTTCTGCTGCAGATATTTTAAGTTGTTTAACAATTTCTTCAGCATCTTTGACTAATTCACTTTTTTCTGATTTTAAAATTTTTTCTTGTTCATTTTTTTCTTGTTCTGCTTCAATTTTAAGTTTATTTAATTCAGAATCATCATTACTATTTAAATCTTTTACTTTATTTTTAGAAGAATCCATTTGTTGATCTTGTTCTTTTGAAACTTGTTTTAATGAATTATCATTTGCTTTGGAAGTTTTATCTGATAAATTATTATCATTTTTACTTTTTGGCTCTTCTACTTTTTTAGATTTATTTTGATTTTCTTTTAAATCAACTTCTTTATCTGAATTTTTTATATTTTCATTTTGTGCTTTTTGCTCAGTAGGTTTACTATTTACATTTTTAGTTTGTTTTCCACCAAGTTGTCCTTTTAAATCATTAACTTCCTTTTCATGAATTGTAAGTTTTTTAATAAATTTTTCATTAAGAGCTGCAATTTCATTTTCATTAGTAGTTTTAAGTTCTGAAATTTCTTGTTCATTTTTTGATTTTAATTCAGAAATTGCGGCCTCTGTATTTTCTTCTATTTCATTTATTTTTTCAGTATTTTTTCGATTATTTTCAAAAAGTCCCCTACTTGCAGCTTCCTTTATTTCCCCAATTGAAACTTCAGAAAGTTTTTGAATTTCAACAATTTGTTTTGTTGTTTGCTGTTTAATTAGTTCTATTTGCTTTTCGATTTCGCTTTTAGCAGTAGTATATCCTTCAGAAAAAGATGAAGAAATAATTCTTTTAATTGAAGGTCTAAAAACCAACCCTATTGTTTGAATGAATGTCTTGTCTAAAGAAATTTGACCAAAGGTGAAATCTTCTATATTTGATTCATCGAGATCATTTAGATTTATTATTTTTTTGTAATCCATACTTTTTTCTCTCCAATATAATTATATAATTATATAATTTTTAAAAAAAGAAACACTTATTTATAATAAGTGTTTTTTAGCATCTCTTTTCTTAATTTTAAATAATTTTGATATTTTTTAGAAGAAATATCTCCCTCTTTTAGTGCTTCAATTATTGCACAATTTGGTTCGTTTACATGTGAGCAGTCTTTAAATTCACATTTTTTAATATATTTTTCAAAATTAAAAAAAGATCAATTTAAATTATCCACTTCATTATTTTGTACAGAAAAAGATGAAAAACCTGGAGTGTCAATAAAAAAAGCATCTTTAAAAATTTCAAAAATTTCAAGATGTCTTGTGGTGTGTTTTCCTCTTCCCAGTTTTTCACTAATTTCATCTGTTGGAAGATGAAAATTAGTTCCTAAATTATTAATTAAGGTTGATTTTCCTACACCAGATTGACCCGTTAAAACAGATAATTTATGAGTTGTTCATTTTGTTAATTTTTCAATATCTTCTTTAGATAATCCATTAGCACTTATTAAAACTTTAAAACCTGCAGTAATATATTCATCAATTATTTTTTGATTTTGTGTTGAAATCTCTAAATCTGCTTTTGTAAAAATAAGAATTATCTCAACTTCTAACATATTAAATTGAGTAATTAGTTTATCTAATAAATAATCTGCTAAATTAGGTTTTGTAATTGAAGTTAAAATAATTACATTATCAATATTTGTAACATTTGGACGAACAAATTGATTTTTTCTTGGATAAAGTTTAATAATGGTATTTAACTCTTCAAAACCTTTTTTTAATGAATCAAGTTTTATATCTACTACATCACCAACTAAAATTTTAATTTTATCTTTTCTAAATATGCCCAAGGGTTTGGCATTGTAAATTTCATTTTTATTTACAAAAACTTTATAATTTCCTCCAGATGAAAAAAATACTTGACCTTTTTTTATCATTAATACGCTCTTGCAATTATTGCAACATTATAAGTTTTAAGTTGAGAATGAATACATTTTCCTTCTTTTTTAACCTTAATAATGCATCTAATTGTTGCTCCATATTCTTCTTTTAATTCTGCTTCAATCTTTGCATCTTCATTTCAATATACTTCTGCAACCTTTCCAGATAAAATTAGTTCTTTTACTTTTTTTAAAGTTGTTGCTTTTTGAATTCTATTATCTTTTAGCTTTTTAGCATTAGTTCAAATATTCAAATCATTTTTTGCTAAAAGTTCTTGAATATAATCAGAAGTTAATTTTTCCAAAGAAATAGTAAATTTTTTAGGTTCAGTGCGAAGAGCAATTGTTACTTCTTCTTTTTCTAAATCACGTGGACCTAGTTCAATTCTAATTGGAACACCTTTTGTTTCTCATTCCTGCGCCTTATAACCAATTCCTTTATTTGAATCGTCAATTTTTATTCTATTCCCTTTAAGTTTTTTTAATATTTTTGTTGCTTCTTTTAATATTTGAGGATTTTTATCTGCAAATAAAGTCATAATTACAACCTCTTGAGGAGCTATTTTTGAAGGCATTACAAGTCCTCTATCATCTGAATGAGTCATGATAAGGGCCCCAATTAATCTTGTAGAAACTGCTCATGAAGTTTGGAATGGATAATACATTTTATTATCAACCCCAAGAACTTTAACATCAAATGCTTTTGCAAAATTATTTCCTAAATTATGACTTGTTCCTGATTGCAAAGCTTGTCCATCTTTTAAAATCGTTTCTACTGTAAAAGTATGATCTGCTCCCGCAAATCTTTCACCAATTGTTTTTTCGCCTTTAATAACAGGAAGAAGTAAATAATCTTGTAAAAAATTTTCATATAAATCAATAATGATGGTTGTAAAATCTTTTGTATCTTCTAATGTTGCATGCATTGTATGCCCCTCTTGTCAAAAAAATTCTGAATTTCTTAAAAAGGGTCTTGTATTACTTTCTCATCTAATAACACTACATCACTGATTTAATTTCATTGGTAACTGTTTATAAGAAGATAAATTTTCTTTAAAAAAAGTTCCAAAAAGAGTTTCAGAAGTTGGTCTAATTACAAGGGGATCATTAAATTCCTTTTCTCCAACTCTAGTAACAACAAGTACTTCAGGAGCAAAACCCTCTACATGATTTTTTTCTTTTACTAAAAAAGACATGGGAAAAAGTAAAGGAAATATAACTTCTTCCACCCCTACTTCAATAAGTAATTCTGTTAATTGATTTTTAATTAAATTTCAAATTGCAAAACCTTGTGGTTTAAAAAACATGGTTCCTTTTACTGGGGCATAAGAAATTAAATCAGATTGTAAAACTAAATCTGAATATCATTTTGCAATGTCTTCTTTAAAGGGTGTAATATTATTTATTTTCTTCATAGTGTAATTATATAAAAACAAGAGTTATAAAAGGAAAATGTTTTTTTGGTATTATGCATTAAATAATGCTCCGGTTGCAATATATAAGGAGCAACGAGCAATATCTTTCATTTTATCTCCAATATCTTCAAAATGTTTTGAAGTAATAATATAACCAATTTTAAGTGAATCAACAATTTCCGGTTTAATTTGAATATTAGAAATTTGTTGGGCTTCAAAATCAATTTTAACTAATTCACGATATTCTTTATTTACTTTATAATCAAAATCAACTAGTTTTCTACCTAAATCTTGATCTTCAAATTCTAACACTTTTCTTGTTTTCTTTAATCCTAAAATCATTAAATTAATCATTGGTAAGAGAAAATCTACTTCAAAACCTGCTTTTTCTGCATCAATTAAAAAGGTAGAAATATGAATTGATCTTTGAGCAATATCTCTTAAATATTTATTAATAAAAGTATATGAAATATTTCTTCGCAAATCTTTTCCTAGTGGACCCATTTGATAATTAACAATAATAGTATTAAGTGAGGAAATAGTACGCATTTTAATTTCATTATCTAAATCAAAAATCATAGACAAATTTTTTACATCTTGAGTTTCTAATGATTTTTTAACTAAAATAAAAGACTTGATTAAATTATCAGTTGTTTTTAATATTTGAGTTTTTAAAATAATTTCATTTGTTCTTGTAATGGGCATGTTATCCAAACCTTCCACGTATATAATCCTCTGTTCTTTTCTTTCTTGGATTTTCAAAAATCTGTTGCGTATCTCCATATTCAATAAGTCTCCCTTGATAAAAGAAGGCAGTTTTATCACTAAGTCTTGCTGCTTGTTGCATTGAATGAGTTACCATAATTATAGTATAATGTTTTTTTAATTCCACAATAAGGTCTTCCACTTTTGAAGCTGCAATTGGATCTAGTGCAGAAGTTGGTTCATCCATTAATAAAATTTCTGGACGATTAGCAAGAGCTCTTGCGATACAAATTCTTTGCTGCTGTCCTCCTGAAAGACCGGTTGCTAATGCTTTTAAATTGTCTTTTACTTCTTCAAAAATAGCAGCTTCTTTAAGTGATTTAATTGCAATATTTTCTAAAACAAATTTGTTTTTTTCTCCATTTATTTTCGGACCATAAATAACATTTTTATAAATTGAAGTAGGAAAAGGATTTGGATGTTGAAAAACCATTCCCACTTTTGTTCTAAGTTGAGGAAGGGTAATTTTATTATTAGAATTATAAATAGATTTTAATTTTAAAATATCTAGTTCACTTTCTAAAAGAATTGTTCCTTCTGCATGAAAAATAGGAATTTCATCATTTATCCGATTTAGAGTTTGTAAAAAAGTTGATTTTCCACATCCAGATGGTCCAATAATAGCAGTAACCTGATTTTTTGGAAAATCCATGGTTGTTTCAACAAGAGCTTGTTTTTTCCCGTATCAAACATTTAAGTTTTTAACTGATAAAGCAATTTGTTCATTATAATTTGGAATATTAGCAATATATTCTTCATGAATATTTTTTCTTTGATTTCGTAAATCTTTTACAATTGCATATTTTTCATCATAAATTTTTTTAGTTGCAAAAACTATTGGTTCAATTTTTTTAATTTTTTTATGAGCAGATTCTTTTTTAAATTTAAACAAATATCGATAATCATTATTCATTTTTAAAAGATCTTTATCTAATTTCCGATTTTTTGTTAACAATATACGATTTTGTTTTTTTAATTTTTGTATTAAATGATCATATTTTCTTTTATCATTACTTGTTTTTGCCTTGTTATATTCATCTGTTGCTTTTGCTGATTGTTGATTTAAAATTTCAGAACTTTTTAAATTTTGTTGATATTCTTTTTTTCCATCTTCAATTTGCTCTTGCAAATTTCCTAATGCTTCTGGAGTCGATTTCAAAAGATTTGCCTGTAAGGTTTTTAATTCCTTATTAAACTTAGAATATTTTCAATCAATTTTATTAAAATCCATTTCAGCAAAATAGAGTTTTTTTTCTAACTCTTGTTTTTTAGTAAATAACTCTTTTATTTTTTGTTTATTAACTTCTACTTTTGGCATTATTTAATCTCTTCCTTTTTAATTTGTTTTTCCTTTTTTCAATGTTCTTTTTCCCATAAAGCATTAATTTTAGTTAATAGTTTTTTATTTAATTTTTGCAATTGAACAATCTCAGTTTGTAAAGCAATATATTTAGGATCTTCTTTTTTATAATTTACTTGTAAACCTGAAAGTTTTAGAAGTGAATTTTGATTTTCTAATAAATAAGTTTCAAATTTTTTAATTCTTAGCTCATTAAAACTATATTTTGAAATATCTTGATTTCGATTTAGAAGTTTTTTAATTAGATTAGCTATTTTTTCTTTATCAAAAACAAAAATTACATCATATAAAATTAAAATTAAAGTTATTATTAAACCAACAAGAAAAATAATTGCTCCACTACTTTCGCCAATAAAAACAGCAATTAACATGAGCACCATTGCTCCACTAATAAGAAGAGAAATTTTATAACGTTTATGAGCAATAAATGAAGAAAGTAAGGAAAGAAGTAAAACCATAAACATAATTACAATTCCAATAGCTTTTACCAAGCCTCATGGAATTACCTCTTGTTTTGTAAGTCCATAAATTTCTGTTGCAAGTGTTGTTCCACCATTTACAGTTCATTCACCAATTGAACCCCTTGAAGCAACTCCAAAAATCATTACAAGAGCAGCAGATTCCCCAATAACTCTTCCAATTGATAAAACAAGTCCACTAATTAATTGAGGCATTGCTTGAGGAAGAGAAATTCTTATTGATGCTGTTGTTCTTGTTGATCCAAGTCCAAAAGAACCATCAATGTGTTCTTGGGGGACTGCTTTAATTGCATCTTCTGAGGTTTTAATAATTGTAGGAAGAACAATAAAACTCATAATAATTCCTCCTGCTAAGGGCACAAAATTTATTGCACTTGCAAAAGGAATAAAAAGAGCAAATCCAACAAGACCAAAAATAAGCGAAGGAACTCCCGCAAGGAGATCAATTGAAGTTGAAAGCACTTTATTAATTGGAGTGTCTTTTGCAAATAGTCCAAAATACATTCCCCCAAGTACTCCAAGAGGAATTGCAATCATCATTGTTAAAACAATCATTAAAATAGTTCCAAAGATTGCAGGAGCAAGTCCATTATAGGTTCCTCCTGCAATCTCTATTGGTCCTGAACTAGAAACATATTCCCAACTTAAGACCCCAAGTCCTCCTCAAAGTAAATAAATAATAATGAAAAGAAGTGATAAAACCCCAAGCATTGATAAAACTCCAGTTAAGATTCCAAGACCATGAGACTTATATGTTTTTGATTTTGGTTCACTTAAAGTTACTGTTGTTCTTGAGAGGACTTGTTCTTTTTTATAATAATGGAAATTTTGTTCTCTTTTTAATTCTTCATATTTCGCTTGCTTTAAATATTTATGATATTGTTGAAGTTGAATAGGATTTAATCCTTCTGCTCCTTCTTTTTTTACAATTAAATAAATTGTTTCCTTTGTTAAAATATTTGCTGTTGCTTTTTTAGATTTATTTGCCTCGTCCATATAAGACTGGGCTATTTTTAAAGCTATAAAAACAATTAAAATAGTAATAATAAGTAGAGCAGCCATTGCGAACATAGAGGCTTCTTGAATTGAACCAGGAGCCATTTCTGCTTGTCCGGTAAGCATAGTTGCAGTAAGTAAACGAATTGAACCAAAAAGACCAAGTGAAATTCCAGAACCTGGAGTTGCAATCATCGAAACTGCAGTTGCTTCTCCCATAGCCCTTCCAACTCCGAGAATTGTTGCAACAACAATTCCTTTTTGAGCACTTTTTAAGGTAATAAAAAAGGAAGTTTGATTTCTTGTTGCTCCTAAAGCTAATGAAGATTGCTCAACCTTTTCATTTACCAAATTAATTGAGCTAATAGTAATTAAGGTAATAGTGGGCATAATCATAAAAGCAAGGGTAATTACAATGGTAAGAACTGATCCAGTCAAAATTCCAAAAACATCAGAAATAATTTTATCTAAAAAAGAAGCTCCAAAAGCACCATAAATTACCGAAGGAACAGCAGCAAGAATTGAAACAATTACAATAAGTAATTTCCGAATTGAAACTGGCGCAACTCTAGTTACAAAAAGAGCGGTCATCAATGAAATTGGAAGTGCAATAAGAACTGCAAGAAGGGTTGTTCATAAAGTATTTATTACCATAAAACCAGCTGCAAAATAAGTTTCTCCATCATAATAATTACCAAAAAGAAAATCTCCAATTTTTAAATCATCAAATTTGAAAAAACCACTCACCCCTTTTGATAAAACAAAAATAATAATTATTGCAACAAAAAAAAGAGCAATTGAAGTAAAAAGTAATAATAGGGATTTAAAAAAAATGTTATTTCTTTTTTTAGCTATTTCAATTTGTTCTGTTCGATATGTGTTGTGTTCTAAAGTTCCATTCATTTTGTTTATCTCTTTGTTACAATACAAGTCCTGACTCTTTTACATAAAGATCTTGCCAAGAGAGATTACCTTCATAATAAATTTGTCTAATTATCTTTTCTGTTATATTATTAATTACTACATTATTATTTTGATCATCTTTTATAGTAAGCCCATCATTATTTGCAATAATTGCAATTGCATCTATTGCCAATGGATTATAAGCATTTGATTTTTCAAGTTCTTCTAAACTAGAATATCCTCAAGTAGAATATTCAAAAGTTTTTCCATCAGATTGAGGTTCTCTTGATTGAAAACCAATATATGGAGCAGCAGAAGTTCCAGCAGGAGGATTAACTTTCGAAGCATCACCAGAACCATTTTGAACATGACTAAGATAAACATTGTATTCATTTGCAATGGGAGATAATTTTGTTTCAAAATCAGTAATTATTGCTTGAACTGATGTTGACCCTACTTGTACAATTTTAACTTTTTTATCAAATCCATCAAATTCTTTTAAATCTACTTCTCCATATAAAATTTGCATTAATTCTTTTTCTGCTTTTATAGTTTCATCATCAGATCATTTCTCTTCCCCAATAGAAATTTCTCCATCAGTTTCAATGATTTTTTCTGCAGCAGGTGAATGAAGAATTCATTGGTAATAAGCATATGAAATCTTTTCCTCATTACTTAATCCATTGAGCTCTTCTATCGAAGCCCCACCAATAGTTCAATAAATATAATTAGAATTATTTTTTTCATTAATTGTTGGCTGAACCTTTAATATTTCTGCTTCTGTTGTTCCTTTTTCTACTCTAAAAAATTGGTTAAAATTTCGAGATGGACTATATTTATTAGGGTTAGCTAAATCATCTTTATTTAAAGCAATATTATCTTTTTTTTCAGGTGATACACCATTATAAGCCAAAATAGAAATATCATCATAAATAGAATCTTTTATAAATTTGTCATCATCATTAAATGTTCCGATGGTTCCGAGGGAAACATAACCAATGGTATTTGCATTAGCCTGAACATTGCTTACCATTCGATCATTTGAAGAAACCTCAAATACATTTTTAGAAAATTTTTGAGGTTCACTATTGTCTTCATTACCTAAAACTTTTTTGTCAAAAGCTTCAAAAGTTCCTGAACTGTGATCCCTTGTATATGCAAAAACATCTCCTTTATTAAAAGCAATAAAAGAAAAAGTAGTCGGAACAAGAAAAACAGCAAGAATTATAAAAACAAAAATAGAATAGACTGTTCTTTTTGCTATAGGTTTATTAAAAAAAAGTTTAGTTTTAGTTCACATAATCTTTATTTTACAAAAAAATGAGGATAGACTATATCCTTTACACCTTATTTATACACATTTTATAAAATTATTAATTAGTTTTTTAATATTTTAAAATCTATTTGAAGAAAAAAAGATGATTATTATTATCATTTTTTGATCAAATTGTAAGTTCATTATATGTTTTATCATATAAATATTCATGTTCACATCTTTTTAAAAAATTGCTTGTTAAAAAAATACTTTTTGTCCCAAAATTTGTAATTAATTCGCCATTAAATTTAATTGGTTTATCAACAATTAATGAAAAATTATAATCATGAGCAATATTTTGAATAAGATATAATTCAATGAAATTTGCATTTCCTAATTTATCATTTAATTCTAAAGTTAAAAAAAGATTTTTTGGAATTATTGTTTTTGTAATAATTAACTGAAAAATTATGTTTTTAGGAATTTTAAAAATAAAATGATTATTACTATTTTTATTTGCAATTAAAATTGCTCTATTTACAAGTTTTTCTCAAATAATATTTGAATTATAATAAATATTATTTAAATAATATTGCTGTTCATAACTTAAATTTGGATTAAGAATAAAAAAATCCTTATTTCTAATAACAGACTGACTTCTTAAAATAATTGAATTACTTTTTAATTTTAAAATTTCTATACGATAATCAGTAAAATTTTTAATCATTTTTGAATAATTCAAATTAGTAATTTTTTTGTCATCATTATGATGATTTAAATATAATTCATATTTAATTTTTGAAAGCATTTCTAGAAGATCATTGCTATTAGAAATTGTTCCCTCAATTCCTGTTAAAAGAAATTTCATTTCAACACTATTAATCCCAATTTCTTCTTCCCACTCATTTTTAAAATCTTCAATAATAATTGCTCATTTATTTAAAAGTTGCTTTGGATTTTTAACAAATTTTGAACCATGATCAGCAATATAAATTGTAAAATCATTTTGATTATATGTTTTATAACCATTTTTTTTAATAAAATTAGAAAAGGAAATAAAAAAATCAATTATATTTGAATATAAAATTCCTTCTAAAAAATTTTCATCAAGATTTATTGCAATTAACGCAAGTTTTTTTGTTTTACTTTTTTTAATATCCTTTTTAATATTTAAAAAAATTCTTCTTGGAGATAATAATCTTTCATTAATATTTGCAATTGTCATTGCAAATTCATTTGGAAAAGTAGTAATAATGGTATTACATTTTAAAATTCTAGTATTAGGATCAAAATTGAAATTATTAATTTTTATCTTAGCAGTAGTAACTTCATCAATTGAGAAAAAAATTATTTGATGATTAAAGGAACTATGTAAAAAAATATCAAAATCTTCTTGTGAAGAAGTTCCTAATGTAATTTTATTATATAAATTCAATAATGTTTGACTTTGTTGATTTTTTATAATTGCTTGTTTAAATGAATTAAGAGTCATTTTATTATTAAAAATATCTTGATTAATTTTAATTTTTGTAGTAAAAAACTTTTTAAAAGTAATTATCTCATTATCTAAATCAAAGCTAATTAAAACCTGCATTTTATCTAAGGCTTTACTTCTTAAAAAATATTGTCTTTTAAGAATTAATCTATTTGTAAAAATAAAAAAAACAAAAAGGATAATTATAGCTGATACTAATATTCCAATTACTAATCCTAATGTATAATCTATTGTTTCTGTTTTATATATTATGGGCGGAGTCATGATATCTCTTATGTAGTAATTATATCTCTATGAAGGAAGTTTAATAACATAGGCGCTATGTCCTTTTAAAATTTCTTTAACTCCATATTCTCGGTGAAAAGCAACAGTAATAAATTCATCATCTGCAGAAACTACAACTCCCTCTCCAAAATTTTTATGATAAATTATATCTCCAACAATAACATTATTTGTATTTTCATTATAAGGACCGATATTTGCAAAAGAGAAAGCAGATTTTTTCTTCATTGATGAAGGCGCTATTTTTTGCATTTTTAATGAATCAAGTTCAATTAAAAAACGAGATTTATTTAAAGCAGCAAAAGGTGGATAATTTAATGTTCCACTTGCATAACTTAAATATAAAAAATCTTTTGCTCTTGTAATTGCAACATAAGCAATTCTTCTTTCCTCTTCTAAATTTTTAATTGTCTCCACCCATTTGCTAGGAATAATTCCTTCATTTAAACCAACAAAAAAAACAACTTTAAATTCAGTTCCTTTTGCAGCATGTCCCGTAATTAAAGTAACATGATCTTTTCGACTATTTTTATCAGTAGAAGAAAATAAAGCTACATTATTAAAGAAATTAATAATTTGATCTTCAAATGATTCTTTTTTATTAAATGCAGTTTTTAACTGTTCTAATAAAGAATAAATATTATCACTTTTACCTTCAATTTGATCATAATGAGCAAGAAGGCCAATTTCTACTAATAATTCTCGAAGAACATTTGCAACCGTTTTTGAAGTAAGTTTAATTTTCATAAATTTTTTAAAAATATTAACAAATATAACAAGACTGGCTGGCAATTTCGTATCTGGATTACTTAAATATTCTCATAAATTTTGGTTTTGATTTGCTGCTGCTATTTGTAGTTTGCTTAAAGTTACTACCCCAATTCCTCTAGCGGGCATATTAATAATTTCTAGTAAAGATCATAAATCTTTTTTACAAAGAAAATGAAGATAATTTAAACTATCTTTTACTTCTTTTCTTTCAAAAAACTTAAATCCTCCTACTAAAATATAAGGAATTTGATGTTTTAATAATTGATTTTCAAAGGGTAATGAAACATAATTGGAACGATAAATAATTGCAACATCGTGATAAGCAATTTGCTTATCATTTCGTAATCTTTGAATTTCTTGAACTACTTTTCAAGCTTCTTCTTCTTTTGAATCTCCTGTAATTATTGTTATTGGTGTTCCATTAATTTTTGTAGGAAAATTATCAAAAGCAATCCTATTTTTATTATGATTAATTAAATTATTAGATAATTTAATTATTTCTGGAGTTGAGCGATAATTAGTATTTAAAATAAAAGTTCTAGTGTTTTTATAATAATGATTAAAGTTCAAAATAATATCAATATTTGCTCCTCTTCAAGAATAAATATTTTGATCTGGATCACCAACTACAGTAATATTTGAATTTACTGTTGAAATATATTTAATAATATCATATTGTAAATTATTGGTATCCTGAAATTCATCAATAAATATATATTTATATTTTTCTTGATATTTTTTTCTTAAATCAGGATATTTTTTTAAGGCATGATGAACCTCAAGTAAAAGGTCATTAAAATCAAGAGCATTTAAATGTTTTTTATCTTGTAAATATTTTTTATAAAGAAAAGTAATTTTATTAAAATAGGTGCTTTTAACTTTATCCTCTTTTATTAAATTGGGATCAAGTGAATAATCATCAAATCGTTTAGTAACTTCTTTTAATTCTAAATCTGCAATACTCACATTACTTTTTTCAAGTTCAGTTAATGATTTTTTTACTAATTTGTTTCGATCTGAAATATCAATAATACGATAGTCTTTATTAATTCCAAGATTTTCGGCTTCAATTCGAAGGAGTCTTGCTGCTCATCCATGATAAGTATAAACATTAAGAGGTTTTTCTCCTAAAACATCATTTAATCGTTCTTTTACTTCATTTGCTGCCTTATTTGTAAAGGTAATAACTAAAATTTCATATGGTTTTGCAAGATTGTTTTCAAGTAAATAAGCAATTTTTGCAATTATTGTTCTTGTTTTACCTGAACCAGGTCCAGCAATAATTCTTACTGGACCTTCAACTGCTAAAACTGCATCTTGTTGTTTTTTATTTAATTCATCTAAATAATTCATCTTATTTGTTAAGTTCTACTGGTGGGCCTTCATTTGAAAAAGCATCTTTTGGATTTAGTGTTGTATTTGGAAGATAATAAGAGTCTCCTTCAATTAATGAACGATCAATTATTTTTTTCAAATCAACAACAGAAGTATTTGCAAGCTTATCAATGAAACCCATTTTTTGTGGATTAAAAGCAATTGAAATTAATAAAACAATTAAGAAAATTCAATAAATTCCTGTAAATATTTGTTTTAAATAAATAAAAGCTGCAGTTACTTGGTTTAAAGTGACTCCCCCTGGCATAATATTAGGATTTGTCATATATTCTCTAATAAAAATATAAAAAGCTAAGGTTTCATCTTTTGTTTTTTCAATTGTTCCTCCATTATCAATAAAGTCTTGTGCTTGACTATAATAAAAGATTGGATTACCTCCTAAAATTAGAGAAATAATCAAAGGCATAATTACAATTATTGTAAGTGGTAATTCTCGGGTAGTAATTATTTTTTTACTACTTTTAGTAAAGAAAATAGGAGTAATACCAAAAAGTAATTTTCCGAATGTTTGTCCGGGATTTTTTTTATTAAAAAGAGGAATAAGTAAATTAAAAGCAATTAAAAGCAAAATGGCAAATGAAATAACAAGCATAAAAGCTAATGAATATAATTGTGGAATAAAATCTGCATATACATCATTGCTTGTCATCTCTTCTCCAATATAATAATCAGTAATATTGGAATATAAAATTGCAAAGAATAAATAAAGAAAAATATTTACTAAAAAAATATCAACAAATCTTGCTCCAATTCGTTTTCAAGTTGAAGCAGGATAAATTACTTTTTCACCTTCAATATAAAAATATGGTTTTATATAACTACTATTTTCCATCATTAAATTTTAACTATTTATTATTTTTAAAACATTCTACAGTATTTTTTAGCAAGTGAAAAACAGTTAAGGGACCAGTTCCCCCTGGAGTTGGAGTAATATATGAAGCTTTTTTAGCAACAGATTCAAAATCAGGATCACCATGAATTTCATTTTCTTCCTTAGTAATTCCAATGTTAATAACAATAGCTCCAGGTTTAACATCGTCACCATGAAATAAGTTTTTCATCCCTACTGCAGAAACAATAATATCGGCAGTAGAGGTGAAATCAAAAATATCATAAGTATCTTTATTACAAATTGTAACTGTAGCTCCAGCATTTAAAAATAATTTAGCAACTGGTTTTCCAGCAATTTCTCCTGCTCCCAAAATAACTGCATGCTTTCCTTTTAATTCAATATTATATTTTTTAACTAAACTCATTACACCCTCTGCAGTAGGAGGAATTAATGTTTTTACTCCAAGATCTAATAGACCTTTATTATAAGGATTAAAACCATCAATATCTTTTGAAGGATTAATAATTTGCATGATTAATTTTGTATCAATTGCTTTTGGTAAAGGAAGTTGAATAAGAATCCCATCAACATTTGGATCTTTATTTAAAAGATTAATTTGCTTTACTAAAAATTCTGTAGTAATGTTTTCTTCTAATTTTAGAAGAGAAAATTCAATTCCAACTTCATTACATTTTGCTTTTTTATGTTTAATATAAACACTTGATTCAGCATTTTCTCCCACTTGAACTGCTTTTAAGTGCGGAATTCCAGAAAGAGTTTTGATTTCTTTTTTTAAATCAACAAATAACTCTTCGGCAAGTTTTTTGCCATCCATTAATATTGCCATTTTATTTACCTAACTTTCTTTTTGGTGAAGCATCTTCAGTAAGTGCCATTGGAGTTATCAAATTAAAATCAATTAATAATGCACAATAATAACCAATCATTGCAGCATTATCATTTGAATAAATAAACTTAGGAATAAAAGCATTCAACTTTTTATTATTTACTAATTCATTTCTTAACATTGAATTAGCACTAACTCCCCCACCAATAATAATATTATTAATATTATATTTTAAAACTGCTTTGTTTATTTTATTAATTAATTGTTTAATTGCTGCATCTTGAAAACCAGCAGCAATTGCTTCTTTTGAAGCTTTATCTTCTTTTGCTGCTTTTAAAACATGTGATTTTAAACCTGAATATGTAAAATTAAAATTAGGAAGATGACTAATTGGACAAGGAAAAAGTTCACCATTATAATTTTTTGCAATGTCATCAATAATTGGTCCACCAGGATAATCATATCCAAGAATTTTTGCAACTTTATCAAAAGCTTCACCAATTGCATCATCAATTGTTTCTCCAATAATTGATAACTTAAACCCTTCTTTTAAAGCAAGAATTGTATGTCCACCAGAAGCAATTAAAACTAAAGCTTTTTCAGGAATATTTTTTTCTTCTTCTCCTATAAACGGACTAAAAGCATGGGCACCGAGATGATTTATTCCAAATACAGGAATATTTAATGAAAACCCTAATGCTTTTGCAACAATCATTCCAATTTGTAAAGTATTTATAAGTCCTGGACCTTGAGTTACTGCAATTGCATCTAATTCATTTAAACTTAAATTGCTTTCTTTTAATGCAAGAGTAATTAAACTAAAAATATTTTTTGTATGTAATCTACTTGCAAGTTCAGGAATTACTCCCCCAAATTTATTATGATCTTCAATTTGAGAATGAGTTTTTAAAGACAAAACATCAACTCCCTCTAAAAGAGAAATTGATGTGTCATCACAGCTAGTTTCAATTGCAAGTATTTTTTTCTCAATCATAATTTAAAATTCTAATTCACCTGGAGTTCTTGGAAAAGGAAGAACATCGCGAATATTTTCTGTTCCCGTAAGAAGCATAATTAATCTTTCAAATCCAAGTCCAAATCCTGAACTAGGAGCATAACCATTTTTTCTAAAATCAATATATCATTCTAGTCCTTTAACAGTTATCCCTTTTTCCTCAATGGTACTTAATAATTTATCATAGTCTTCTTCCCTTTGGGAACCACCAATTAATTCTCCAATAGAAGGAACAAGTAAATCAAATCCTCTTGAAGTTTTTTTATCTTCATTTTGATACATATAAAATGATTTTATTTCTTTTGGATAATCATGTACAAAAATTGGTCCTTTTGCATAAATTCCAGAAAGATATTTTTCATGTTCAGAAGCTAAATCCATTCCAAAATGAAGATCAGTAATTTCAAATTTAACCCCTTTTGCTTGGGCTTCTTTTAAAATTTCAATTGCTTTTTCATAAGAAATTCTTTTGTAAGGAAGAGCAATTAAATTAGTTAAAATTTTTTCTAAATCAATTTTATTAAAAGCAGAAAGAAAAGCTAATTCTATATCATCTATTTTCAATATTTTTTTTGTAATAAATTTAATCATTTCTTCTGCAATATCCATCATTTGATTATAATCACAAAAAGTTACTTCTGGTTCTATCATTCAAAATTCACTTGCATGTCTTGTGGTATTGGAATTTTCTGCTCTAAAAGTTGGAGCAAAAGTATAAACTTTTCCAAAAGCCTGTGCATATGCTTCTGCATGGAGCTGCCCTGAAACTGAAAGTGAACCTTGATTTGAGAAGAAAGGTTTTCCATCTTGGGTTTTAACTTCAAAAGTTTCTCCTGCTCCTTCAGCATCATTTTTTGTAATAATTGGAGCATGAATATAATGATAATTATTTAAAGTGAAATATTCATGAATTGCCAATGCAGAATCACTTCTAATTTTCATGATTGCTTGAAATAATTTTGTTCTTGGTCTTAAGTGTGCTTGTTTTCTTAAAAATTCTAAACTATGGTCTTTTTTTCCAAGAGGATACTCTTCCTGTGCTAAATTAATTTTATTAACTTTAGAAACATCAATTTCTAAAGTTTTATTTTTTCCTTGTGCAGTTTTTCCTTCAATTTCAATTGCAGAAAATAAAGAAGCATTTGCAAGAAGATCATAAAGTTCTTTATTTGTTGCTTTATAAACTAATTGAATTCCATTTAAAGATGAACCATCAAATAATTCGATAAATCCAATATTTTTTGAAATACGATTAAAACGAATCCATCCTTTTGCAATAACTGCTTTTCCTATTTTTTGTTGTAAAATTTGTTTTATTTCCATATCACTTTCCTTTCTAAATAAATTTATTTCCATATTGAAGTTTAATATTTTTTAAATCATTACATGCCTTAAAACTTCTAGTATCAATCTTGGTTTGCAAAGATTTTTTTGTAAATTTTTCATATCCAATAATTGTTTGAGATTTATCAATTTTAGATAAAAGCAAAATTATATCATAATGAAAATAAAAAAATCATTTACGAACAAGAAATTTATTTCTTCCAATCTCTATTGCAACTTTTTGTTTTTTTGTTTTAAGAAGATTAAAATTATTAATAATATAAAAGTTATTTGTTGGATTTACTAATTCAAAAGTTTGAATTATATTTAAAGCAACTTTTGTTCCAGTAAAAGATCCTGGACCAATTGTAAAATAATAACCTTTAATATCTGAAAGATTTATTTGATTTTTTTCTAAAAATTCTTTAATTCAATAAACTCCATTATTTGCTGTATTTTTGTCTGTTTTAATACTTTTAAAAGTTAACACTTTTTTATTATTAATAATTGCAAGATTAAACTGTTTTCCAACACTATCAACAAAAAGTTCCATTTAAGTTCTTTCCTTTACTTGAATTATTCTTTGATTATCATCACTTATAGTAATTTTAACTAAAATATATTTTTCCAAAAAACGTTGAACAATTTTTTCGCCTCATTCAACAACCACAATGTTATCTTTTAAATCTTCTACAATAAGTGCATTAAATTCTCTTGATTTTAATTTGGGAGCAAAATAAAGATCATAATGGACTAGATTTAAATATTGATTTTTTATAGCAAAAGAGGGTGAAGTAATTTTTTCATTAATACCTAAAGCATGAGCCATTCCGCTTACAAGAACTGTTTTTCCTGCACCAACTTCTCCTTTTAAAATAAAAAGTTTATAGCTTCCAAAGGTTTTAATTAATTTTTCACCAAATAACATTGTTTCTTTTTCACTATTTGTTTTTTGAATCATAATATAAAAAATAATAAAAAAATGGGGCAAGTGACGGGAATTGAACCCGCGCATCTCGGTACCACAAACCGATGTGTTAACCACTTCACCACACTTGCCATTAAAAGTAATAAAATTAAATTACCATTTAATTATAATAGTTTTTCAAAAAAAAGAAACTAAGGAGCTTCTTTTTTTTATATTTCTAAACATAATGAATTTTATTAAATGTTTTCTTTAGTTTTTTTAGTAAATTTTTTATCCTTTTTGAAACGATATGTTTTTAAAGTTAAAGCATTAAAGATTGCTAGTGTATCATTTAAAAACATCGCAAAGGCACCCACCATTGGTAGTCATAACATGTGTATTCCAAGAATTTCCATAATTACTGCAGGAATAATTGCAATTGCAGAAACAGCAATAATGTTATAAATAATTGCCATTGTAAATCCTCTTTTTATTACATAAAGAGTTTTTTTAGAAAGCTGAATTGCATTATAAACTGTTGCAAGTGAAGAATCATTTACGACAATATCAGAGGCTTCAATTGCAGCATCTGTTCCTTTTCCCATGGCAATTCCAATATCAGATTGAGTTAAAGCAATAGCATCATTAACACCATCACCAACAAAACAAACAGTTAATCTTCGATCTTGAATTTCTTTGATAATTTTATGTTTTTCTGCTGGATCTACTCCAAAAAAGATATTATTAGTTTTTATTCCTACTGCTTCTCCAACATGATAAGCTGCTGCTTTTATATCTCCAGTAATTAAATAAACTTCAATTCCATCTTTTTGGAGTTGTTGAATAGATTCTTTTGCTCCTTCTTTGATAGTATCAACTAAACTAATATATCCAAGGACTTTTTTATTATTAAATAAGAAAATAAATTGTTTAGAATAATTTTGACCTTCAATAATTTCTTTTGTTGCTTTATAAGCGGGAATAATAGTTTGAACATATTTTAATGAACCAAACATAAGGATTTCTTCTTTAAAAGTAATTTTTAAACCTAAACCAATTGTTTCTTTAATCTTGATGTCATTTTTTATTTCTTTTACAGCTAAATTTTTGTAAATTGATTTTGCAATTGGATGAGAAGAATTATTTTCTGCTGTTTTAATTGCTGACCAATATTTTTTAGGGATAGTATTATCTTCAATTTCAAGTTCACCAACTGTAATTGTTCCGGTTTTATCAAAAGCAATTGCATCAATTTTTTTTACTTTTTCAAAAATTTCTTTTGAAGAGTAGATTACTCCATTTTTAGTTCCAACTCCACCAGCAACTAAAATTGATAGAGGCGTTGTCATTGCAAATGAACAGGGGCAAGCAATTACCATTACAGTAATAAAAATTATGAAACCATACATTGGTCCAATAGTAGTTCCAACAATTATAAGTAGTAAAATTGCAATTGAAAAAACAACCGGAATTAAAAATGTAGCTATTTTATCTGCTAATTTTTGGGCTTCTGGTCTTGCGCTTTGAGCACTTGTTACTCCCTTAATTACTTTTCCAAGCATGGAATCTTTTTGTAAAGTTGTAACTTTAATTCGAATCATTCCAGATTCAATTACAGTTCCTGCAAAAACATGATCATCAATATTTTTACCTGTTGCCATTGGCTCACCAGTAAAAACTGATTCATTAATAAAAGTTGTCCCTTGAACAATAACTCCATCAGTAGGAATTGTTTCATTATTTCTTACAACTACAATGTCGCCAATTTTTAAATTATCAATTTTTACTTGAATTTCTTTTTCTCCACTTAAAACATTTGCAGTTTTTGCAAAAAGTTTTACAAGGGCATCAATATCTTTTGAGGCTTCAGAAGAAAGTTTAGATTCAATATATCTTCCAATATAAATAATTACTGCAACATCAATTGTGGCATCAAAAAATAATGCAGGGGGTCTTCCATCTTTTGTGGGTGCAAATCCCGTATCAGAAAAACCTCCAAAAATTCAAATAATTAACATTATCATTGAGCCAAGATATGCAAAAGTAGAAGACATTGCAACTAAGGTGTCTTCTCCTAATTCTTTATTTTTAATATTATCAATTGAGCCCTCAATATAACCAACTCCAATTGTAATCATAACAATAGTTGCACTGACCGTCATTACAATAGCAGTTGCTTTATAAAAATCATCTCCATTTGCTCCAGATCATTTTGCGATATGCATTGCAAGAATAAGAAAAAATAATCCTAATCCAAGAATTAATTTTCAAAGTTCAATTTTATTATGAGGGTGGTCAGCATCTTCATGTTGATGTACTTCAACATAATTGTGACCTATTTGACTATGATGCGGTTCCGAATCTGTATCATTGAGGTCACTATGCCCTTGATGTTCATGTTCTTGTTCATTTTCACTTAAATTATCAAGTTGACTAACTCTAGTTGTATTTTGTGCTTTTAAAGTAGCACATTGTGCACAATGTTTATGATTATAATCATTGTGATTTTCATGATTATCTACCTGAGTTGTAGATTTATACATAGTAACATTTCCTTTTCTTTTAATATATCATTATTATATTCTATTCTATTAAGTTTAAATTATGGTCTTTGCAAAAGGTAGCTAAGGCTTGATCAAAAGAAGCATACATATTAAATCCATGTTTAAAAATTGCTCCAGTCATAAAAGAATTTAATCCAATTGTTGAATCATATCCTAATCTTGAGTTAGAAAGAATTCTAAAATCTGAATTAATTCCATACATTCAAACTTCTTCTCCCTTTCTAATTTTCATTACAGCCATTCCCAATTCAACCATTGTTCCTGGATCATTATTTGCAAAATCAAAGAAAAAGATATTTGCTCTATCAATAAAAGAAGCATCTGCCTCATAAATTTCTGCGGGAATTGGTTGAGCTGCTATTTCATCTGTAGGATTTACTGGAAAATCAATTGGATTTCCAAGTTCATATTCTACATTGTTTTTTTCAAGAAGAGTTCTAAATTTAACTCCCTCAAGTTTTCTTTGGCTTATTTCATATTCTGTAAATAATGGTCCTGCATTATAAATTATAAATTTCATATTATTCCTCTTCTTTTTTTATCAGTTTTAAATAATATATTTTATGACCTAATTTAGAAAATTTATCTTCATATTCAGTCATAATAACATCATTTTTTATTTGATGTAAATCATCTTCTAGTTCTAAAATTTTAAATTTTGTAAATTCATTGATTTGACTAAGAGCAAATTCATATAATTCTTCCTGATCAGTCTTAAATTCTATGAAACCATTTGCTTTTAAAATATTAAAATATTTATCTAAAAAGTCTTTATAAACTAATCTTCTTTTTTGATGCCTACTTTTTGGTCAGGGATCAGAAAAGTTTAAATAAATTCCCTCTACACTTTGTAAAGGAAAAAAACTATCAAGTTCAGATGCATCCATTTTTAAAAATTTTAGTGTTTTTAATTGAACTTTATGTTCTTGATTATATCTTAATAATTTGTTTATTGCTTGTAATAAAATAGTTGCTGATTTTTCAATTCCCAAATAATTAATATTTTGATGCAATATTGCTTGTTCTAGAATAAATTTTCCTTTACCCATTCCAATTTCTAATATTATTTTATTATTATTTTTATAAAGTTTTCTACTAAAAAAAGGAGAACTAACTTGATCTTTTTCAATAATAAATTCACTTTTATCTAGAATATCTTCTGCTTCTGGATTTATTCTTAATCTTGCCATATTTTGTTATAAAACCACATTAATTATTTTTTCCTGAACAAAAATTATTTTCTTAATTTTAGTAGGATCTTCAATTCACTGTGGAACCTCCTGGATTACAAAGCTTTTTAAATCATTTTCAGATGGTGTTTTAGGTAATTCGGGATTTATTATCTTTGCTCTAACTTTCCCATTTATTTGAATTACTATTTCTTGATTTTTCTTAAGCACTTCTGCGTCTACAATCTTTGGTCATGTAAATTCAATAAGTGTTTTAGAAGAAACATTTAATGATGCAAAAATTTCATCTGCTAAATGAGGGGCAATACAAGAAAATAATTGTAAAAATCCTTTAGCAAGTTTTTGATCAATAATTGGTTCTTTATAAAGATGATTAATAAAAACCATCATCTCACTAATAGCCATATTAAATTTTAAATTTTCATAATAACTTGTTACTTTAACTATTAAATTATTATAAACTAATTTTAAATTATTTGAAGGTTTACCAAATTGAACTTTAGCAAAAATACGATAAACACGATCAAGTCAATCTCTTGAACTTTGAATTCCTTTTGCAGTTCAAGGCTTATCATCTTCTAGAGAACCCATAAACATTTCATATAATCTAAGTGAATCTGCTCCAAATTGTTTTACAATGTCATCTGGATTTACAACGTTTCCTTTTGATTTAGACATTTTATTTCCATTACTTCCAAGAATCATTCCCTGGTTAAATAATTTTTGAAAAGGTTCTTTTACATTAGTAATTCCTAGTTCATAAAGAACCATATGTCAAAATCTTGCATACATTAAATGCAAGACAGCATGTTCTTGGCCCCCAACATAAAGATCTACCGGAAGTCATTTATTTAATCTTTTTGTTGCAGCTTTAGAATCTAAACTTAAAAAATCATCCCCATTTTTTAAAATATAGCCCATATAATATCAACAAGAACCTGCTCATTGCGGCATGGTATTAAGATCTCTTTGCCCTTTTATCCCATTAACCTCAACATTAATTCAATCACCAGCATTAATAAGGGCAGGCTTTCCATCTTGAGAAAATTTATAATCATCAATTTTTGGTAATTCCACTGGATATTCAATTTCTGGAATAAGATAAATTTCTCCATTTTCTAAATGAATTATTGGAAAAGGTTCACCCCAATATCTTTGTCTTGCAAAAAGTCAATCTTTTAAATGCAAATCATTAGTAAATTCTCCCTTTTCATTTTTATTATAAATTCAATTTCGTTGTAATTTCTTTACTGATTCTGGTCAATCTAAATCATCAAGTCCATCAAATAGTTTTTTTGCATATTTAGTAATTTTTAAAACTCACTGTTTCATTACTTTTTTTTCTACTATAAGTCCATCTCGTTCTGAAACAGGATCGCCTTGTTCATCAATGATAACCTCTTCGTTTGCTAAAACTGTGTTTAATGAAGGTGATCAATTAACTTCTAAATTTTTTAATTCAACAAGACCTTTTTTATAAATTTGAGCAAAAATCCATTGGGTATTTTTAAAATATTTTGGATCTGTTGTACAAATTTCTCTTGTTCAATCAAAAGAAAAACCCAAAGCTTTTAGTTGCTTTTTAAATATTAAAATATTTTTTTTAGTAAATTCTTCTGGAGAATTCCCTGTTTGAATTGCATATTGTTCTGCAGGAAGACCAAAAGCATCTCATCCCATAGGATGTAAAACTTCAAAACCCTGCATTTTTTTCATACGAGCAATTATATCTGTTGCTGTGTAGCCTTCTGGATGACCAACATGTAATCCTGCACCTGATGGATAGGGAAACATATCAAGAACATAAAATTTTTCTTTACTAGTGTTCATATTAGTTTTAAAAAGTTGATTATTTTCTCAATATTGTTGTCATTTCTTTTCTATTTTTAAATGATTATATTCCATAATAATTTAATTATATAATAGTCTAAATAACCTCTAAACAAAATTAATAAAAAATTAAGATTTAAAACAAAGAAAAAGAAACAATAAATGTTTCTTTTTTAAAAATATTTTGCAAATATAATTAAGCAGTTTCTCTTCCTGGTTTGATTCTTGCAGATTTACCTTTTCTATCTCTCATGTAGTAAATTCTTGATTTTCTTACTTTTCCTGTTTTTACTAATTCAATTTTAGTAACAATTGGGGAATTAAGAGGAAAGGTTTTTTCAACTCCAATTCCAAAAGATTCTTTTCTTACTGTAAAAGTTGCATTAATTCCTTTTTCAGAACGTTTAAGGACAAATCCTTCAAAAATTTGGATTCTTTCTTTATTTCCCTCAGAAATTTTTAGATGAACTTTTATAGTATCACCTGTTCTAAAATCTACAATATCAGCTTTCTGTTGAAAACTAGCAACTTCTTTTAGTAGTTCTTTGTTTGCTCCCATATTATTTTCCTTTCTTTTTTTGTATTAATTCAATCGTGTTATCAATTGCGTTTTGTTTTCTTCATTTATTTATTTTTTGATGATTTCCAGATAATAAAACTTCTGGAACTTTATGTCCTTCAAAATCTATTGGTTTTGAAAATTGATCACATTCTATTAAGTTATTTTCAAAAGATTCATTTTCATGTGAATCTTTTTTTATTACTCCAGGAATTAATCTAATTAAAGAATCAGCAACAACCATAGCCGCCTGTTCTCCGCCTGTAAGAATAAATTCACCAATTGAAATTTCTCCATCAATATAATTCTTAATTCTAGCATCAACACCTTCATAGTGTCCGCAAATAAAGATTATGTGTTTAAAATGAATTAAAGTTTTAGCATTTTCCTGATTATGGATTACTCCTCTTGGACTTAGTAGAAAAACTTTTGAATCTTTTTCTTTTACAAATTCTAGTGCTTTTACAAGTGGTTCAATTAAAAGTAACATACCAGGACCACCGCCATAAACAGTATCATCAACAATTCCTTTTTTTGCAAAGTCTCTTTGATTAATTACCTCAATAATTATTTTTTTCTTTATAATTGCTTGTTTAATAATGCTATGATTTTTAAATCCTTCAAAATATTCAGGAAAGATTGAAATAAATGTTATTTTCATTTTAATTAATGTTCTTTTTTATAATAGTATTTTTTATAGTTTTAGTTCGCTTTTTTAAATCATTATTTATTGAAGATCAATTTATATTGCTTATTTTTTTAAATTTAATTAATTGTTTAATATTTGTTTCTTTTTCTAAACTAACAACATCAACTATTTCTTTTGTTTTTTCAATTAATTGTTTTTTTTCTAAAGAAAGTTTATTTTCTTTAATTTTTAAATTATTATTCAAATATTTTTTTACAAGCACAAAAGAAATTTTGTCAATTAAATCTTCTCGAGTTAATTCTTCAATATTTTTTATTTTTAATTTTTTAGTTTTTAATTCTAACTCATTTAAACTCATTTCATAAAGAGTTTTTTTATCGATAGTTGCTTCTTCAAGTAACACTTCTAAAATAAGAATTTTTGCTCATGCTAATTTTATAGTTTCATTTTCTTTTATTGCATTTACATTTTCAAATTTTGTTTTTCCTATTCCTTGAATAAAATACATCAAAAGAGCAGCAGATAATTCAGCAATTAACATTACGGGTAAAGTAGCTAATGCTCCTTTGTCAATTTCTGCACCAGCATGATTCAAATTATAAGTTGCAGAAGCCATTGCTGGCCCAATTAATCTTGCTGGATTAAGGGCAATATTATCTGTTCTTATTCCAATAGATACCAAAACTAATAATACAATAGCAAGAATACAAGATCTAATTGATCAATTAATATGATCTGTTGAAAAAACTGCAAGTAACAATAAAAATGTTAAAATAAATTCCATAAAAAATTGAACCGCAATATAAACTTGATGTTCTGCTATATTAATCTCATTATCATCAATAATAAATCCCATTTGTGAATTTGGATCAGATTGATAAAAATTATGTACTCCTAATTGAATAGAATCAATTGAAGTTACATCTTCCATTCAGGCAAGTCCTAAATACAAAGCAATATATGAAGCAACAATTGCTCCACCTACTTGGGCAAGAATTTTAACAACTCCTTGAGCACGTAAGTGATTATGGGCCGCCATTTCTGCAATTGTTATTGCAGGATTAATATTTACACTTATTTTATTAAATAAAATAATTAAAACTCAAATTCCAAAAGCAACTCACATTGCTCGCATAAACATAAAGGAGAAGATTAATTCAATTCCTTTTCCAAAATCACTATTTCCATAAGTTTCTGCATTGTATAATCCAAATGTTGAAGGAGCAATAATCATAAATGTCATTAAAAAAGTTCCAATAAACTCAATTGTTGCAACAACTCATGTTTTTCATTGATATTTTTCTCTTGCTTGATCATATCATTGAAAAAATGTGTTTTCTACATTCGATGGTTCAATAAAATTTAATTGTTTTTTATTTTCTTCCATTCTTGCAGTTACTTCTGTTTGTGACATTTTTACTCCCTGTTTTTATAAAATTCTACTGGTACATCTACTAAAATTACTTTTTCCTTTTCTTTAATTTCAATAATAAATTGATCAAGAAAAGGAATATTGGTAATTTTTTTATTTGTTAATAAAATTTTCATTGATTCATATGAACCTATTTCATAAAAAGAATCAACTACTCCAATTAAGTCTTTATTATGATTAATAACTTTATAACCAATTAAATCAATTAAATATGTTTCTTTTTCATTTCTTGGAACATAAATTTTTGTTCCTTTTAAATATTCAACTTGATTTATATTTTTATAATTATTAAAAATTATTAAAATAAAATTTTTATGTAATCGAGTATTAGTAATTTTAAATTGCTCATTTTCTGTAAAAATAGTATTTCCTATCTTAAAATGTTCTTCAATTTGATCTGAATTACTAAGTATTTTTAATTCACCTTTTAAACCATGTGTATTTACTATGGTTCCAATTCAAAGTAAATTATTTTTTTCCTTTGCTGTCATGATAAGTTTTCATTACTCCTGCCTCTGATAAAATATTTCTTACTGTATCAGATGGTCTAGCACCATTACTCAATCATTTTAAGGCTATTTCATTGTTAACTTTTTTTTCGCCTGTAAGGGGATTGTAAGTTCCAAGTTGTTCAATGTACTTACCATCTCTTTTTCCCCTTGCATCGACTGCAACAATTCTATAGAATGGTTTTTTCTTAGAACCCATTCTAGTTAATCTTAAGCTTGTGGCCATTTTTCCTCCTATTTATTATTATATAGAAAAATGGTTAAGTATTTATACTTAACCATTTATTTAATTATTATATTGATAAAATTAACCCTACATTTAACAATTGTTTAAAAATTTTATAATATCTGTTTCTACTTTTTTTTGTTCAACATCAAAAAGAATTTCATGTTTTGAATTTGGATAAGAAATTATTTTTTGATTTTTAATATTACATTTTTTCTGATTCTTAATCATTCTTTTAATATCTCAACCAAAATTTGTTACAGGATCTTTTTTTCCATAAAGAACTAATTGAGGAATATTTTTATTTTTAAAATTTCTTAAAATTTCTTTATTTTGTGCATTTTCAATAAATTTAAACATTGCTACTAGAGAATTATTTGTAAAAGCATTCCCACATTTTTCATCATTAATATAATTTCTTTGATTTTTAGGATTAGTACTTAATCACCCATTCCCATTACCTTTTAATCTAGATTTTACATTTAATAAACCAAAAGTAAGAAAATTATTAAATTTACTTACTTTATTTTTTGATCCGAATTTCAAAACAAAATGAGATAAAAACATATCTGCTTTTTTAGGATTATTTGTTCCAGATAAAATTAAACCATCAAAATTTCTTTTATTAGAATAAACAATATCTTTTACAATAAATGATCCCATTGAATGTCCAAAAATAATATGTTTATGATTAGGATATTTGCTAACTGCATCATCAATTATTTTTAAGGCACTTTTTTCCATTTCCTTATATGTAAAATTATGAATTTTTTCTTGATTAAGATTTGCTCCATGAGTTGCTAAGTCCTCAACATAAACATCAATATTTTTTTCTTCTAAAAATCTTTTAATTTGATCATATCTATTTTTGTGTTCACTTGAACCATGAATTATTATACAAAGTATCTTTTGATTTAACATATTAAATAAATTATAATAAATAAATTTATTTGAAAGTAAAAGAAAAAAATAATTATTAATTTATATATTGAAATAAAGCTTTAAATGTACAATTTTTTATAATTTATTTTTCTAATATTTTTATAAAATAATGATTTTAATTAAATTATAATGATCTAAAAATTTTATAAATATAATATAAAATCATACGTTAAGTATATTTACTTAATAATATCTAGTAAACCCAGTAAAGAAAGCAAAATAATTTATTATATGAAATATCCCTAAATTATTATTAATGATTATTTGTATATGGAATAAAAGTTTTTTAATATTTACAATAATTTTCGAATTTATAATGGGAAAGAAAAACGATATAAAAATAGGAGAAAAAATGAATAAATTAAAACATTTTGTTGATATTAATGAATTAACAAATAAAGAAATTTTTGAAATATTAAAACTTATGAAAATGCTTAAAAAAGCAAGGTATAATGGGGCAGTTCCAGAACTACTTAAAAACAAAACTCTTGCTATGATTTTTGAAGAACCTTCAACACGGACAAGAATCTCCTTTGAAGCAGCAATGACTTTACTTGGAGGACATGCCCAATATCTAAAACCAGGAGAATTACATTTTGGAGATCGTGAATCACTTTATGATACTACAAAAGTTATTTCAAGAATGGCAGATGGAATTTTTTGTAGAGCTTTAGAACATAAAACTCTACTAGCATTACAAAAATATTCAGATGTTCCTGTATTCAATGGAATTACTGATTATAATCACCCAACACAAGCAATTGCAGATATCTTTACAATGTTTGAACATTTACCAATGAGTAAACTACTTAAAAAAGAATCAATTACTGTTGCTTTTGTTGGAGATGCTACAAATGTTTGTAGTTCAACAATGCATATTGTTACTAAATTAGGAATGAATTTTATCCAAATTGCTCCTAAAAAATATCAAGCAACAAAAGAATGAACTGATATTGCAGAACAATACATTAGAGCAAATGATGATAAAAACTTCCTCAAACTTACAGATGATGTAAATGAAATTGAAGGGGCTGATATTATTTATACCGATCTATGGTGATGAGTTGATCAAGAAGATCAAGCATCAGACAGATATAAAGATTTTATGCCAACTTATCAAGTAAATGAAAAAATGCTTGAAAAAGCAGGAAGTCAAGCTCAAGTAATGCATTGTCTTCCATGTGCAAGAAATGTTGAACTTTCAGATGGAGCTTTTGATGGAGAACAATCAATTATTTTTGATCAAGCAGAAAATAGATTAACAGCCCAAATGGGACTTCTAGTTTATTATATGTATCCACAAATTGATAAAGCAACTGAAGCCGAAAAACTTTATTGAAAAGGTAAAATTGAAAGTTTTATGGATGATAAAAACAGAGAATGAAAAAAAAGATATAGTTATAACAATGATAATGAAATGCCTTTTGATTATTTAAAAAATGTTAAAATCTAATATAAATTAATTTCTAATTAAACTAATTTACTACTTAAATTTATTTAAGACTTAGGAGTAAAGTCAACATGACTAAAAAAGAAAAAAAAGGTTTAGGAACTTTTCAAATAATTTTGTTTACCTTTTCTGCAGTTTTTGTTTTAGATTCATTAGGACTCCCAATAACTTTCGGATGAGAATCACTTATTTGATGGGTAATACTAGGAGTCCTCTTTTTCCTACCTTATGGGTTAATTACTTCAGAACTTAGTAGTACATATGGTTCTGAAGGGGGAATTTATAATTGAACAAAAAGAGCATATGGTTCAAAAATGGCAGGACGCTCAAATTATTTCTACTGAATAAATGTAGCGCTTTGAATGCCAGCAGTTTATTTAGTGTTAGGAGATACTATGGCATATGCCATAGTAGATCATAGCGAGGGCGTTGAAAATGTTATGCAAAAAGACTGATGAGTTTGAGCATCAGTTGGAATTGCAATAATTGCAACATGAATTACTGTTTATGTAAATACATTGCCACTTGAAGAGGCTGCTTGAATCCCAAGCATTAGTTCAATAATTAAAATTTCTCTTGTAGCAATTTTATTTGTATCAATGATTGTTTACTTAATCGAAGGCGATCCTGCTGCTGGTGATAATTTAGTACAAACACCCTTTCTTGATCCAGAAAAAGGGGGAATTCAACCACATTTTGGTAGTTCAACAGCAATAATTGGAATTATTGTTTACAATATGTGCGGGTTTGAACTTGGAACTAACGTTGAAGTAAAAGATGTTAAAAAAACTATGGTTAAAGCCATTGGAATTGGTGGACTTACAATAATTGGGGCTTATATTTTGGCTTCAATTCCAATTCTTGTTATGGTTAATACTAATGGGGCAGAATTTGAAGAATATTATACTGCTTCAATTGTATTGGCACTTCAAGTTGTTTGTCCAGATTGATTTGTAATAATTTGTGCAATTTTACTTGCCTTAACATTGTTTGGAAACATGTGTACATGAACACTTGGAGCTAATGGAGCAATTGTTGAAGCTGCTGAAAACGAACAATTTGTAAGTTCATTTGCAAAAACAAATAAACATGGATCTCCATATATTGCAGCATTTTGATGTGGTATAGTCTCTACAATAACATTACTTATTGCAGGGGTTTTAATTGCAATTTCTGGAGGAAGTCTATGATATATTGTATTTTCATTTTCATTAGTTGTATTCTTTATGCCTTATATGATTATCTTTTTAGGATATATTAAACTTCGGAAATTATATCCAGATGAAGAAAGACCATTTTCAATTAAAAGTGATTTTCTTGCCAAAACAATTGGTTGATTAGCATTTGTAGTTATAGTTATTGCAACATTTGCTCAACTATTTGATATTAATATATCAAATGAAATTGCTGGAAAAGGAAATATTAAAATTACACCTAATGCAGAAATTGGTTGAATAGGAATTTTACTTACTCTTGTTGGACTTGCAATTGTAATTGGAGCAGGTGAATATTTAATTACCTGTGGAAATAAAAAATCAAAAAATGGACCTACTAAACCAGGGCCAAAAATTAATAATTCAATAAAAAAAGAACTTGAAAAAGAAATTATGAAAGAAAATCAAGTTACAAAACAAAAAATTAAAATAAACTTAAACAAAGTTATTTATAGTAAGGAGAAACAATATGTCAAAAATCTTAAAAACTTTGCCTAGAGATGATGGTTTTTATATGCCTGCAGAGTTTGTTAAACAAAACGGAGTCTTTCTGCTTTGACCGCAAAGAACAGATAATTGAAGAAATGGAGCAAAACCAGCACAAAAAGTTTTTGCTCAAATTGCAAAAGAAATTTCTAAATTTGAAGAGGTAATTATTGGAGTAAATGATAACCAATATGAAAATGCAAGAAATATGGTTGATGAAAAAGTTAATATCGTAGAAATTTCAAGTGATGATTCATGATCAAGAGATTGTGGAGCTACTAAATTAATTGATCAAAATGGAAATATTAGAAATGTTTCTTGAAGATTTAATGCTTGAGGTGGACTTACTGACGGACTTTATTTTCCTTGAGATAAAGATGATAGAGTTGCTAAAAAATTTTCGAATATGAAAAATATTGATTATTATGAAGCACCAATTGTTTTAGAAGGGGGATCAATCCATGTTGACGGAGAAGGAACACTTTATGTAACTGAAGCTTGTTTACTATCTGAAGGTAGAAATCCTGAATTAACTAAAGAAGAACTTGAAGAAATATTAAAACAATATTTAAATGTTTCAAAAATTATTTGAATTCCTCATGGAATTTATAATGATGAAACAAATGAACATGTTGATAACATTTTACAAGTTGTTGAACCAGGACATCTTCTATTAAATTGAACTGATGATGTAAATGATGTTCAATATGAGTTTTCTAAAAAAGCTTATGATATTTTAACAAGTAGCACTGATGCAAAAGGAAGAACAATTAAAGTTACAAAACTTGTTGCACCTAATCCTTTAATTCTTGTTTCAGAAGAAGAATCAAAAGGAGTAGATGCAGTAGAAGGAACTTTACCAAGAGAAGTTGGAGATAGAATGGCCGCTTCTTACATAAATCATTTAGTAATAAATGGAGCTGTACTTGTTCCTCAATTTGATTTACCAACAGATCAAATTGCATACGAAACTTTAAAAGAAGTTTATAAAAATAGAGAAATTATTTTTATTAAAGATGCAAGAGAAATTATCCTTGGTGGTGGAAACATCCACTGTATAACTCAACAATATTAAGAATATATATTATTTAAATACTTGGGTATATACCTAAGTATTTTTTTATTAAATAAATTTAAAAAAGAAAAATATTTATTTCGTTTTTTAACTCTTTCTATATATACAAGCCATATTTTTTATAGTAAAGATAAAAATAAAAAGTATACTCAAATTGATAAAAGAACTAAAATATAAAATTTTAACAAAGAAACCTTAAACTAATTTTATTTCAACATTTTAACTTTAATTAATTTATTTTTATCTAAGACTTAACTTAATAGGCAGATTAAAAATGACAAAAAAAGAGAAAAAAGAAGAAAAAGGATTAGGAACTTTTCAAATTATTTTATTTACTTTTTCTGCAGTTTTTGTTTTGGACTCTTTAGGGCTTCCAATTACCTTTGGATGAGAATCACTTATTTGATGAGTTATTTTAGGTCTAATCTTTTTTCTTCCTTATGGTTTAATTACCTCTGAACTTAGTACTACTTATGGTTCAGAGGGGGGAATTTATAATTGAACTAAAAGATCATATGGGAAAAGAATGGCTGGTCGTTCTATTTATTATTACTGGTTAAGTGTTGCTCTTTGAATGCCAACTGTTTATCTTGTACTTGGAAATACAATGGCTTATGCAATTAACCCAAGCATAATGCAAAATAGTTGATGAATTTGGGTTTCAGTTGGAATTGCAATAGTTGCAACTTGAATTACAGTTTATGTAAATACTCTTCCACTTAAAGAGGCCGTTTGAATTCCAAGTCTTAGTTCAATAATAAAAATTTCTCTTGTAGTGATTTTGCTTATTTCAATGTTTGCTTATTTAGGAACAGGACATGATGTAAAAACAAATTTTACAGATAAAGATCAAGAAGGGATTCAGCTCCAATTTGGGGGTTCAATTGCAATTGTAGGAATTATTGTTTACAATATGTGCGGGTTTGAACTTGGAACTAATGTTGAAATAAAAGATGTAAAAAAAACTATGGTTAAAGCAATCGGAATTGGTGGAATTACTATTATTGCTTCATATATTCTTGCCTCAATTCCAATTTTAGTTATGGTTAATGTAAAAGACGAATGTTTTCAAGAATACTATACTGCTTCAATTGTAATTGCTCTTGAGGTTATTTGCCCTGATTGATTTGTAATTATTTGTGCTTTTCTTCTTGCCTTAACTCTTTTTGGCAATATGTCCACTTGAACCCTCGGAGGAAACGGAGCTATTGTTGAAGCTGCTAAAAATGATGAATTTATTGCTTCCTTTGCAAAACAAAATAAATATGGAGCTCCTTATATTGCTGCTTTATGAACAGGAATAGTTTCAACGATTACAGTAATTCTTGCAGGAATGCTCTCTTATTTTACTAATGGTGATTTATGATATATTTTGTTTTCCTTTCATATGGGAGTGTTTTTTCTACCTTATATGATTATTTTTCTGGGTTATATTAAACTTCGAAAATTATACCCAGATGAAAAAAGACCTTTTTCAATTAGAAATAATTTTATTGCCCAGACTGTTGGTTGATTAACTTTTTCAATTATTGTACTTTCCACTTTTGCTCAAATTTTTGATATTCAAATAGGACAAACAATAACAATTTCCCCAAATGAAGATATGTCTGGATGAATTGGAATTCTTGTTACTTTTGTTGGGCTTGCAATAACAGTTTTAATTGGTGAATATCTCATTTCAAAAGGAATAAATGAAGCTAAAAATGGAAAAGGCGGATCATCTGTCAACCATGAAAACTTAATAAAAGAAAATGATAAAATTCAAAAAGAAAATAGTTCAATTACAAAAATAAATATTTTCAAAAATAATTTAAAGCAAATAAAACCCTATTTTAAAAATATTCAAATTCATTTTCTAAAGAAATGAAAAAAAATAAAGCAAAAAGAGAAAAAGAAAATACCAATTTAATTTGGTATTTTTTAAATATTTAATTATTAGTTTTAGCTTTAAGATTTAATTCTAATGCAAGTAATTCATTAAAAATTTTTTTAACTTCAACATTTCCTTTTAAAGCACTATTATTAATAGTATCAAAGTTTTTTGTAATTACTAATAAGTTGGTTTTGACTCTTGAAAAGTAATTTTTAAATTCATCAGAAATAATAAAATCATAAAGATCTTTTTCAAGAGTTTTTTTATCTGTTTCATTATTTAATTTAGTTGCATAGTTAATAAAGGTATTTCTAATTGCGAAAACAATTGGTAATCAACTATTAAAATCTGTAATAAATACTTTTGAATGTGTATCAAAAAATAAATTATGATCAATTTTTATAATATGTTGAACTTTTGAATCTTTCATTATTTTTTTGCCGATATAAATATTAAAATTATCTGATCTAGTTCTTGTTTTTGCAGTAAAATTATCTAAATCACTTGAAGATCATTTATTTCGATTTTTGATTTCATAATAAATTGATCCTAATTTTTTACCATTAACAAAAATTTCTTGATAAACATCAGCTTCTCCAAGAGCAGCATTTGGTTTTTCAATTAAATCGTTTGGAAATATTTGTTTTAATTGATTTATAATTTCTTCTTCTCCTAGTTCACCAATAATATTAGCTTGTTTTTGTTCTAATTCATGTTGACTTTTTAACTCAGCAAGATCATTTTGATATTTTAATAAAATTAGTTTTTCTTTTTCTGCATATTTTTCTTGAAGAACTGAATTTAAAGTTGTAAAATGTTCATTTAATTTGTCTTTATCATCTTGTAAATTAATAATTTGTAAATCTTTATTTTTTTGAAGTTCAACAATTCTAGTACTATTATTATTTTGCAATTCATCAATTCGATGTTGATGATCTTTTTGTAATTCAGCAATTCTTGCTAAATTAATATTTTGCAAGCTAATTAATTTTTCATCATTATTTAAAATAGTAGAATTTAAACTAGCAACCTTTTCACTATATTTATTTTTTAATTGCAAAAATTCTTCATTTTTTTGCTTAATAAAATTAGACTCATTTTTTTCAAATTGTGCTTCTAATTTTTTTTCAAGAAAATCTCTTTCATCTTTATATTTACTAATAAATTTAGATTTTAATTGTTCTTTTAAAGTTATAACTTCTAAATCAATTTGTTCTTTTTTTCATTGATCATATTTTAATTTATTAGAACTAACATTTAAAATTTCTTTTAAACTAAAAGTATCACCCTTTTTTATATCAAGTGGTGAAGTAAATAAAATATCTTCTAACATTTAATTCTCCTTTATATTAATATTTTAATTTGATTACTATTAGTTTAATTCTTCTAAAAAATAAGAATCAAACATTTATTACATTAGCCCGTGAAAATTACCATTCATATTAGGTAATTTTCCCATTTTAATATACTTAGCCATTTCCTTCATTTGTTTTTGTGATTTTTCAAATTGTCTAAGTAATTCATTAAATTCTTGAGGTGTTCTTCCAGAACCTTGAAGAACACGGTTTTTTCTTTTTGGGTGTTTTAAAATTTTAGGATTTCTTTTTTCCTTTATAGTCATAGAATTAATTAATGATTGAAAGTATTGCATTTTGGTTTCTGCTGAATCTATTTGATTTTGATTAATTTTCATTCCTGGCATTAATTTAGTAACTGCTCCAAGAGAACCCATTTTTTTCATTTGTAACATTGAATACATCAAATCATCAAGGTCATATCTTCCAGCAAGAATTTTACGAAATAATTTTTCTTGAGTTTGTTTTTCATCAAGTTCAGCAGCCTTTTCAGTTAAGGTTTCAATATCTCCAAGTCCAAGAATTCGACTTGCCATCCTATTTGGATAAAAGAACTCTAGATTTTGAACTCTTTCTCCTGTTCCAATAAATTGAATAGGTAAATTTAAGGTAGAGGTAATTGAAAGAGCGGCTCCACCTTTTGCATCAGAATCTAATTTAGAGATAATTACACTTGATATTTTTAAACGATTATTAAATTCTTTTGCAACGTTTAAAATATCTTGTCCAGAGTTAGCATCAACTACTAAAATAATTTTTGAAGGTTTTACTTCTTTTTTTATTAATTCAAGTTCATGCATTAAAGTTTCATCAGTTTGTAAACGCCCAGCAGTATCATAAATAATTACATCATTACCATTTGCAAGAGCTTGTTTTTTAGCTCTTTTTGCAATTTTTACAACATCTTTTTCTTTTCAATCTCCGAAAAAGTCAAATTTTTGATCAGAAGCAAGTTTTTCTAGTTGGTCAATTGCAGCAGGACGGTAAATATCAAGTCCTACTAAAAGGGGATTAGCATAATTTTCTTTTTTTGTTAAGTAATAAGCTAATTTCGCAACAGAAGTAGTTTTTCCAGAACCTTGCAAACCAATAAACATAATTGAAGTTGGTTTTTGTTCTTTCCACTCCATTGGTTCATTACCAAGTAAACTAATTAACTCTTGATTAATTATTTTTAGCAACTCTTGTGAACTTGTTTTATCAATGTCGACAATAGCACCTAAAGCTTTAGTTTCAATATTTTTAATGAAGTTATTTACAACTTTTAAATTAACATCTGCTTCAAGTAAGTCTAATCTTATTTCTTTTATTATTTCTTGAATGTTTTCTTCATTAAGTGTTCCTTTTTTTTGAACTCTTTTAATTGTTTTTTCTACTCTGCTTTGTAAAAAATTAAATGCCATTTTTATCTCCTTTTAGTTCCTTTAACAACTCATGTACTTCTGCAAGAGTTTTTGCTTCCCATATATTATCTAATAGTTGCTGTAAATATTGACCTTTTTTTGCTAAATGTAATTTATTTTCAAATTCTAAAAGATTTTTTTGAACTTTTTTTATATTATCAAAAACTGCAGTTTTTGATTTATGCAATTTTAAAGCAATTTCTTCTAAACTCATATCTTCAAAAAGATACATCTCAAAATCTTGTTGTTGAATTTTTGTTAATAAATTCTTATAATAATCATATAAATTAACAAATTGATTAATATCATTTAATTTATTCATCTAAAACTCCTTCAGTTAATGCCAAAAGATATTCTTTTAAATCAAAAGGAATTAAATCATCAAGTGATTCTCCAAGTCCAATAAATTTAACAGGAATATTAAAAGTTTGTTTAATTGGTAAAATAATTCCTCCCTTAGAACTAGAATCCATTTTTGTTAAAATAATTCCTGTTAAATTTGTAACATCATTAAATCCACTAGCCTGTGAAATTCCATTTTGTCCTGTTGTAGCATCTAAAACTAGCAATGTTTCAACAGGAGGAAATCCAGATTCACGCAAAATAATTTTATTAATTTTAATTAATTCATTCATTAAATTAACTTTATTTTGAAGTCTCCCTGCTGTATCAATAATTAAAATATCTAAATTATCTGCTTTTGCTTGGGCAATTCCTTGATAAACAACTGATGCAGGATCTTGTCCTTGTTTTGAAGGAATGATAATTGGTGCATCCACTCTTGCTGCTCATTCTTTTAATTGTGCAACTGCTCCTGCCCGAAATGTATCTCCCGCAACAAGTCCAACCTTATAATTTTGGTTTTTTAACATTTTAGTAATTTTTCCAATTGAAGTTGTTTTCCCTACTCCATTTACTCCAATTACCAAGATAATATTAAGATGCTCTGAAGTTAAATTTAACTTTGTAATTTGCTGTGATTCTTTTTTAGAAAAATAAGTTTTAAAAAGTAATTCAAAAATTAAATCAGGAAGTAGAACGATATCATTTATTTTTTGTAAACGAACTTCTTTTTTAAGTTCTTCAATAAAAGTAGTAGTATAATCTACTCCAAGATCAGCCATAATTAAAAGTTCTTCTAAATCATCAAAATAACTTGCTTCAATTTTTAAATGTTTTTTAGATAGAAGTTTAATTTTTTTAGTAAAAGAATCTTTTGATTTTTTTAATCCTTGTTCATATTTTTTAGAAATTCTTGATTCTTGTAATGCCTCTAAAATTTCATCATTATTTTGTTTTTTACTTTTTAATCTATTTAAAAATCCCATATTATTCATCCGCCATATCTATTGCATCTTGTAATTCCACAGAAACAATTTTTGTAATTCCTTTTTGTTGCATTGTAACTCCATAAAGAATATCTGCCTTTTCCATTGTTCCTGGTCGATGTGTTGTAATTATTAGTTGTGTTTTTTTGTTTAAATTTTTTGCAAAATTAGAAAAACGATTAACATTTGATTCATCAAGTGCAGCTTCAACTTCATCAAGTAAAAGTAAAGGTAAATTATTAACTTCGTTTATTGCAAAAATCAAAGACAAAGCAATCATTGATCTTTCTCCACCAGAATATAAATTAATATTTTGAACTTTTTTTCCTGGTGTCATTGCTTCAATAAATAATCCAGAATCTAATTTATTTTCAGGATCAACATAATTTAATTTTGCATGACCTCCCCCCAGAATTTGAGTAAAGACATTTTGAAATTTAATATTGACTTTATCAAAAGTTTTGATAAATTTTTCTTCCATCTTATCATCCATTTCAGAAATTGTAGAAAGAAGTTTATCTTTTGAAAGAATTAGATCTTCAGTTTGAGTACTTAATTTTTTATAATCAACTGCAAGTTCATTATAACTTTCAATTGCTTCTAGATTAACAAATCCTAAACTATTAATTTGATTTCGTAATTCAATTTGCATAGTTGATGTATCATCATCTTTTTGATTATCCTTTGGAAAAGTCATTTCCTTTAAAGCATCTCAAGTTAATTTATAATCATGATTTAAAATAGAAAGATTTTTGTTAATTTGCTGAATTACTTTTTCTAAAACAATTTTGCTTTCACTATTTTTTGTAACAACTATTCCTCATTCTTTTCTAAAATCTTCTAATTTGCTTTGATATTCAATTACTGTTTTTGAAAGCTGACTTTTTTCATCCTGAATTTTTTTAATATCACGATTTAATTGTTCAAGTGAATATTCTGTAATTGAAGATAATCCTTTAATCTTATTTAAATCAAAAGTAGTTCCAAAAGATGATTCAAATTGATCTAATAATTTATGCAAATTAGACTCGAGATAAGTAACTCTTTCTTCTGACCTTACAATACTTTTGGTAAGAGAAAAAAAGTTATCTTTCAATTCACTTAGAAGTATTTTTGCTGCTTCATAATTATTAGTAATTTCATTTATTTGATTTAAAATTACTTTTTTCCGATTTATTAATTCATCATTTATTTTTGAAATTGGTGTATTTTGCGAACCACCCTTAATAGTAAAGCCAGGATAAATTACTTCCCCCTCAAGAGTAACAATAGTAAATTTATAACCAGATTGCTTTGCTGCTCTAAGTGCAAAATCAAGATTTTCAAATAATAAAATATTTCCCGCAATTGAACTTACAACATTTTTAAATTGAGCTTTTGTTTTAATTATTGAATCCAAAGGACCAATATAACCCCTTAAATTTGTAAAAGCTATTTTATATTTTTCATTTATTGCATTTGGTTGAACTTGTTCAGCAGGAACAAATGTAGTAGTTCCATAATTATATTTTTTTAAAAAAGTAATTGCTTCTTTTATTGTTTCTTGATTATTGACTACAAGATTTTTTAATTTGTTTCCTAACCCCACAAGAATTGCAGTATCATATTTTGTTTCAAATTCAATTAATTCAATAATTGTTCCATAAATAATATTAAAAATATCTTTATTTTCAAGAAGTTTTTTAGTTGCATAATTATATTTTGATTTTTGATGCTTATTTTCATCAATACTATAATTAATTAATTGCAATTGTTGATTAATTCTATTTTTTTCAAGTTCTAATCTATTCGTTTCTTTTTCCTGTTCTTTTAAATTTCTTTCTAAATCAAGAGTATCTAATTGATCATTTTTTATAATTAATTTAAGATCTTCAATATTTTTAGCATTTTTTGTTATTTCTTTTTCTAAAGTTGTTTTTGAGGCAGAAGAAAATGATGCAGTTTGAGTTAATTCATTTTGTTTAGTTTGAAGCGAATAAAGATTTTTTTCAAATTCAAGAATTTTTTCTTGAGTTGTTTTTGTTTTTGTAGTTAAAATATCACTTTCATTATTAAGATAATCTCTTTTTGTTTCTGTTTCTTGAATAAGAATAAGTAAATTTTCTTTTTCAACAAGTCCATTTGTTAATTGAGTTTTAATAAGAGGAAGTTCAATATCAGTAAGTTGTTTTTTAATTTCTAAAAACTTTCTTGCTTTTATACACTGCTTTTCTAATGGTTTTATTTGTTTATTCATTTCTGTAAGTTTAACAGAAAAAATATCTAAATTTTGACTAGTTTTCTCAAGTTTTTTAAGAGCATCTATTTTTTGATATTTATATCTTGCAACTCCTGCGGCTTCTTCAAGAAGTTCTTTTAAATCATTAGGTTTTGCATCCATAATTTTTGTAACAGATCCTTGAGAAATAATTGAAAGATCAGTATTTCCTAAACCTGTATCTAAAAAAAGATTCTTAATATCTTTTCTTCTTACTAATTCTTTATTAATAAAGTATTCATTTTGATCCTGGTTTCGATAACTTCTTCTTGTAATTTGGACTTCATTAAAATCAATATTTAAAATTTGATTTTCATTATTAAAAATTAAAGAAACTTCTGCAAAATCTGCAGCTTTTTCATCATCTGAACCAGAAAAAATCATATCTTTTGCAGTAGTTGCTCGTAAATTTTTTCTTGAAGTTTCTCCAAGAACCCATTTAACAGCATCGTTAATATTTGATTTTCCTGAACCATTTGGTCCCACTATAACAGTAAATCCTTCTTTAAAATTTATTTTTGTAGGGTGAGCAAATGATTTAAATCCTTGAGCTTCAATTCTTTTTAAAAACATATCTTTTTAGGTTACTAACCTTCCATAAGCATCACTTGCTGCTTTTTGTTCTGCTTTATTTTTACTATTTCCAGTTCCTTCTCCAAGAATTTGTTCTTCAAAAATTGCCTTTGCCTTAAAAACAATGTTTTTGTTTTTATCTTTAATTGAAATCGTATCATAAGTTACTGATTTTCTTGTTTCGGATTGTAAAAATTCTTGTAATTTAGTTTTATAATCCTTTAAATCATCAAGATCAAATTGATCAATCTCTTGAAAAACAAAATTATTAATAAATTTCTTTGTTTCTTCATAACCAAGGTCAAGATAAATAGCTCCAATCAAGGATTCAATTACATCTTCATAAACTGAATCGCTTAATTTAGTTTTATTTTCTCCCTTTCCTAAAAGCATATAATGTTGAAGATTTAATTCTCGACCAATTTTTGAAAGTGAACGTTTATTTACCATATTAGACTTTAAAAGAGTCATTTGTCCTGGCTCCATCTCTTTGTAATTATTAAAAATATGTTGAGCAACAAAGAAACCTAGAATAGAATCTCCTAGAAATTCTAAACGTTCATATGGTTCTACATTATTTTTCGATTCATGAGAAAAACTCATATGAGTTAAAGCCTCAATATAACGCTTACTACTTTTTGGAGAAATTTTCATAGCTTTAAATAATTTTTGTAAGTGTTCCATTATTTTAAAACTTCCTCAAATTTTTTAATTACATCATTTTCTAATAAAATTTTTGTAGTTCTCAAAGCATTTGAAAGCATTTTTACATTAGAACCTCCATGAGCTTTAGTTACTAATTTATCTAAACCAACAACAATTGCTCCTCCGAGATATTCTTCATTTAAAATATTATTTTTGAAATCATCACGAAAACTTTTTGCAAGTCCAAGTCCAATTTTTGATAACAAACTTTTTTCTGCATTATTTTTTAACATTTGAACAAAAACCATAATTGATCCCTCAATTGTTTTCAAAGCAATATTTCCTTCAAGAGCACTTGTAACAATTACTTCTGATTCTTTATCAATAAGAATTTTATTTCCCTCAATATTACCTTTAAAATTTATTTTATTATTTTTTTCAAGTAATTTATATGTTTCTTTTAAAAGAGCATTTCCTTTTTCAGGTTCAAGTCCTACATTTAGCAATTTGACCCTTGGTTTTTTATGAAAACCAAGTGCTTTAATAAGTTCTTGACCCATTAGAGCATTTTTTTCTAAAGCTATTGGATCAGAATCAAGATTTGCTCCAACATCAAGCATTGTAAAAAGTTGGCCGTCAGCTTTTGTTGCAAAGGGAGCAAATCCAGGTTTAACATTTTCTTTAATAGGAGAAAAAATAGTATAAGCTGCAAAAACAAGAGCACCTGAATTAGCTGCAGAAACAATTGCATCTGCTTTGTCTTCCTTAACTAATTCCATTGCCCGAACAAGCGTATTATCTTTTTTTCTTTTAATTGCAAGAGGTTTATCATCTTGAGTAATTCTTGTTTTAACTTGAATAATTTCAAAATTATTGTGTTTTGAAAAAAGATTATTTTTATTTGTAAAACCAATTACTTTTCAATTAGGAAATTGATCAAGAAAATCATAAACTGCTGGCAAGGAAACTTTTTCTTCTTTATCTCCCCCAGATAAATCAATAGCAATTGTTTTTTTCATCTTATTTCTCTCCAAAAATTAGAAGACTATAAATATTTTGCCCTCCAAATTTAACCTCAAGTTCTATTTCTTTAAAATTAGATTTAATTCATTTTATCAAAATTTTTCGTTGCTCTGCACTAACATCATGATTATAAATAATGGTAATTAATTCATTTCCATTATCAACAAATTTTTGAATTACACTTTTTGCAGTTTCTAAAATATCAGGATTAGCTACAATTATTTTTTTATTCATTATTGAAATAAAATCATTTTTTTTAACTTTAATATTGTTCATTTCTGTACTACGAACTGCACATGTTATTACTGCTTCATCAATTGAATTTACTGTTTTCATAATTTCTTTTTTAAATTTATTAAATTCAACCATTTCTTTTGAAGTGTTCATTAAAGCAACAATTCCTTGTTGAAGTGATTTTGTTGGTAAAACAAAAATTTTCTTATTAGTAATTTGATTTTTTGCTCCATCTGCAGTTAAAATAATATTAGAGTTATTTGGTAATAAAAGAATATTTTTATTGGGTAGTTTTTCAATAATATCAATAAATTCTTTAATTGAAGGGTTCATCGATTGTCCACCATGGACAACTTGATCTACTCCCAATTCTTGGAAATAATCATTTAATCCTTTACCATCAGAAACAGCAATAATTCCTAATTTATCTTCATTTACATCTTGTTTTGGAGTAATTAAGAATTGATCTCCTATTACTTCATGACCCTCAGCCATTGCTTGTGAGGCCATATTATCTGCTTTAATTTTAGTAAATTCTCCATATTTTTGAGCTTCATTAAAAACAATTCCAGGGCGTTTTGTATGAACATGAACTTTTAAAATATCATCTTCTACAATTAAAACTAGAGAGTCGCCTATTCCTTCTAAAAATTTTTTAAATTTTGTCCGGGAAAATTTCTTTGGACTACGCAATGTCAAAATAAATTCAGTACAATAACCAATATTTTTGGTAGGATCAGCTTTAGTTAAAATTTCAGGTTTTGGAAGTTGATGTTCTTGAGTTAATTCCAATTTCATGTGCAAAGGTTTTCTCTCAAGAGCAGCAACTACACCTTGAATAAGAATCATTAACCCATAAGCACCTGAATCAACTACTCCTGATTCTTTTAAAATCGGAAGTTGATTTGGAGTATTATCTACTGCTTTTTCTACAATTAAATCAACATGTTTTCAGGCTTCACGAACTGTTTTGGCATTGCGGTCATAGTTTTCTTCTAACACACGAATAATAGAAAGAATTGTTCCTTCAACAGGATTTGAAACAGCATTATAAGCATATCTCTTCATTTCCCCAAAAATAGTTTTCATTGTTGTGTTATCTTTTGAGATATTTCCTGTTATTTTTATTCCTTCCGCAAGTCCTTTAAAAATTTGACTAGTAATAACTCCTGAATTTCCTCTTGCTCCAAGCAATGCTCCTCTTGCAAAATCAGCAAAAATTTCAGCATCACTTTCTGAATTATCACTAATATTGTTTCATGCACTAACCATAGTTGCCAACATATTTGATCCTGTATCTCCATCAGGAACAGGGAAAACATTTAGATCATTTATTGTTTGTTCATGCCTTTGTAAATTCGCAACAGCAGATTCAATAATTTCTAATATTAACTCTTTATGTGTATTATCTGACATTAGATTCTCCTTATCTTTAATTTATATATATTTATTTCAAAAAAATATTAACTAAATTATATACATTAAATTATACTATTTACCTTTTAATATGAACTATTTTACAACAAAAAAACCCTATAAAATAGGGTTTTTAAAAGATATTTAAATTTATTTAATAATCAGTCTAATTAACTCACTCAAATTTTCAAGCACTAATTGCTCCAAGAAAGACAATTCAAACATAAGGCATAAAAACATCAATAATTGATTTTGCATTTGTAAAGTCAAAGGCTTTTGAATATTCCATTGAACCAACAAGAGCTTTTATTGTATTTACTGTTCCTGTATCTATTAAATTCATAACTAAAGTTCCATAGGTTATAACACCTTCGATAATATTAGTTAAATTAAATTTAAATGGCAGCATTCCAGAAATAATTGTATTAATAACTCCTTGAACTGTGCTGGGTACTGTTAAAAGAAGATAAAATAAATCATCAATAAAGAAATCTCCACCATGATTTGCATAATAACTTTTTATTGTGGAAATTAAATCATTAGCTATTCAATCTTTAATTATTTGTGGATCTTCATTATAAATAGTAAGGATATTTAGATATCAAAAAAGTCCTGGAGATTTAAGTTGTTCACCTTGATCAACATTAGAAAAATCTAATTTTTTTCCAGCCGCATTAATTGCAGTAGCCATATCATTTCAAAGTTCAAGTCATGGTGCACCATCTCCATTTAATCATGCTTTTGCACCCTCTGGATCTAAAATATAACCAATAATTATTGCCCCTTGTTCTGGGAATGTTTCTGTAAGTAAGACATTAACTTTATCAAGAATAGTAAAAACTGTTTTACTAAGTCCTGAATTAAAGGCAGCTGTTAATTGATTTCCACTATAGTAATTAGGAATTAAATAATAAAACCAGTGAAATCAATTATTTCCGACAAGCAAAAATCCCGGCATAATTACTCCACCAAAAAGAATTAAAGCAGCAATATATCCAAAAGTTAATAGGTAAAAGGAAAGTGATGATTTTGCAATAGCGGCAAAACAGAATGCCAAAGCTAATGTTACGCAAAGAGAAAGAGCAGATGCATAAAAAAGAATTGCTCATTGAACTTGATCTCAATGAACTTTTCCAGGAATACTTTCTAAAGTTTCATCAAGATGTCCAAAGTTAACTGCTAAGAAAGGAATAACATTAGAGAAAAGAAACCCAAGTCCAAGCACTCATATTACAGTAGCCATTGAAATAAGAGCAGCAAAAGACATTTTCACTACTAGAGTAGTAACTTTATTAAGTTTTGTTGTTCCCATTACTTTTAAAAAGGAAGTCCGTTTAATTTCTTCAAGCCCTCCTCCAAAATAAAGAAGTACTGCACCAACTATTCCCACAGAAATTGTAGAAGGAATAATATAAGCCGCAGGAATAAAATACCCTAATCCTACAAGTAAAATTAAAGGAATTACAAAAATGAAAATTGAAGATGGTGATCTAAAAAAAGTTTTAATTTCTTGTAAAAATAGGGCCCGCATTATTCTTTGCTCACCTCTTCATAAATTTCAGCTATTTTTTGTTGCTCTTGTTTTTCTATATTATTTAGTTCTTTAATTCTTAGTGAAATTGCTTTATCCAATTTAGGTAATTTTTGATTATTTGTTTGTTTTTTAGAAGCAACTCCATTTTGATCTTTGATTAATGGTTTTTTTAAAATGCCTAATTCTTTATTTCTTATGGACATTTCTTCTTCGATGATAGTTTCGATTAAAATTTTATCTTTTCCAATTCGATTTTTTTGATTTTTATCATATTCATTTTTTACAATTGCAAAATCTTCTTCATGTTTTTTAATTGCTATTTTTTGATGTTCTACTTCACTTGTAAGAACTAAAATATGATTTTTAACAAGCTCTGCAATTTCTTCTTTATCTTTTTTGATAATTGCATTAATTTGACTTTCAAGATGTTTTTCATCATAATCAATTTCTTCTGTTTGTTTTTTAATATCAGCAAGAACTTCTTCTTTTATAGTGTTTACTTTTTCAATATCAATATTGATTTGATTAATTTTTTTATCAGTTTCTGTTAATTTATTTCCACTATTAACTATTGAATTTTCCTTACCATTTTGATTTTGTTTTTCAATAATTGAAGAAGAATTTTCAGTTTTTGAAATAATTATATTACTTTTTTCAGGACTCAACTTAACAAGTTCTTCTTTTAAATCTTTAATAATATTATCTAAAGCATTTATAGAATTATCATCTGTATATTTTTTTAAAGTTTTTTTCTTTTCTTTTAAATCATTTTCAAGATCAAGAAGATCTTTTTTATGTTTCGGTTCAAGATTTGCATATACAATATCATCAAATTCTTTTGATTTTAATTCTACTAATTTTCTTTCATTAGATTCAATTTTTTTATATAAAGGATTTTTAGTTAGTTCTTTTTCTTCTAACACAAATTCTTTTTGTAATTTTTTTGTATTCATTTCTGTATTCTTGGAAATTTTAGCAGTTAATTTTGCTTTAAATTCTGGTGATTTTAATTCTTCAAGTTCGTCTTGCAAAAGATAAACTTCTTTAAAATTTGAATCATTAATAGATTTATCATCTATATCAATATTTTCTGTATGTTCATTTTTATCATTACTAAAAATTTTAAACATTTTTGCTTTCACCTGTTCCTGAGTTCAATTATGGATATCATGTTCTTCAGTTTTAACTCCGTAATTAAGAATTACTAATTTGTTTGCTAAATTATGTATTTCTTCATAATTGTGAGAAATAATAATTAAAGTTGCTTTTGATTTATCAAGATATTCTTTTACATATCCATTAATTTTATGAATCGAATCAATATCAAGACCTGTAGAAATTTCATCTAAAATAACTAGTTTTGGTTTTTTAATTAAAGCTAGCAAAACATTTAATCGTTGTTTTTCTCCTCCGGATAATAAATAAGCTTTATTTTTTCTTAAATTATCAAGTTTAAAAACTTTTAAAGCATTATTAATTTCATTTTTTGTAAGTGAATATCTATTTGCTCTTGCAAAAAAGATTACTACATCAAATACACTCATTTCTTGAGGAAAGGAAGAGTTTTGAAATTGAACTCCCACATTATTTATTACTGATCTTTTTGTTTTTCCAAAAGAATAAGCAATTTCTCCATAATTAGGTTTAATTAATTGTGCAAGCATAGAAACAATTGTGGATTTTCCCGAACCATTTGGACCAGTAATGGCAATTCTATCACCATCTTTAATTTCTAAATTAAAATTTTGAACTGCTTTTATATGTTTATAATTTTTAGAAAGATGTCTAATTTCAATAATATTTCCTTTTTTAGGAGGTCTAATATTAAATTTTGTTTTTCCTTTATCTAAAAAATCATAAACATTATTGGTTCAACTATTTTCATAAGATTTATCATGAGCAATAATTTTTGCATCACTTCTTGCTTTTTCTTGTCTATCTATTTCTTCTAATTCTTTAATTTTTTTAGGAATTCCTTTTTCTAATTCACATAAATTTTGACTATATTCTTGTTGTTTAGATACAATTCCATCTTGTTCTTGAGTTAATGCTTTTTCTAAAACATGTAGTTCTTTAATTCTTAAGTCTATTTCTTTTTTAATAATAGTTTTTACTAATTTTTTATCATCTATAGTTTGATTTTGATATTTTTTAGTAAATTCATCTTTTGCAATTTCAAAATCTTCTTCACATTTTTTAATTGCAATTTTTTGTACTTTTAAATCATTTGTAACATTAACAATATGATTTTTTATAAGATTTGCAATTTCCTCATTATCTTTTTTAATAAGCACATTCATGTGGTCTTCTAAATGTCTTTCATCGTGGTCAATTTTTTTTGTTTCTTTTGCAACATCAATTGCAATTTCTTCTTTCATAATATTAGCTTTTTGAATATTAATTTTAATTTGTGCAATTTCTTTATCAATTGCAATTATGTCTTTTTCCTTATCAACTATTAAACCTTTATCATGATTTTTAGCTTTTTCTGAAACAGTTTTAGTGAGTTCTTGGGGTTTTAGTTCTACTTTAGGATTTTTTTGATTATTTAAATTAACTAGTTCTTTTTCTAATTCTTTAACAATATTATCTAAAGCACTAATTGGATGTTCCTCAATATATTTATGTAGAATTTTTTTTCTTTCTTTTAAATTTGTTTCTAAATCTAAACGATCTTTTTTATGTTTAGAAACAAGTTTTGCATATAAAACATCTTGAAATTCTTTAGAATTCAATTCTAATAATTTTTTTTCATTAGATGGAATTTTTTTATATAAAGAGTTTTTAATTAATTCCTTTTCTTTTTGATTAAATTCTTTTTGATCTTTTTCCTTGTTTGCTGCTGTTTTTTCAGTAACTTTTATAGCTAATTTTGTTTTAAATTCTGGTAATTTTAATTCAGTAAGTTCATCTTGTAAACGATATGCTTCACGAAAATTTAAATTATGGGCAAATTTTTCATGTTGCTTTTTAATATCATCAGTATAATTATTTTTTACATCATCATATTCTTTGTTTACTTTTTGTATAATAGCAATTTCTCTTGCTTGTTTTATATTTTTAGCAACAAGATCAATGTCAATAGAGACAATATCCATGAATTTGTCAAGATTTAAATTTTTTGAAGGAAAACTTTCAGCAATTAGACCTTCTTTCAAAACATAAGAAGTTTTTGTTAATTCTATTACTTCTTCAATATTATGAGAAACAATAATTAAAGAAACTTCTTTATCAAGTTTTAAATATTCTTTAATATAATTTTTAATATCAGTTGAGGATTTTACATCAAGTCCTGAAGAAATTTCATCAAGAATAAGTAATTTAGGTCTTTTGATTAAAGAAAGAATAATATTTACCCGTTGTTGTTGTCCACCAGATAATTTATCAATTCTTTGTTTTAAATAAGGTTTAATTCCAAATAAGACTATTAAATCATCAAGTTGTTGTTTAGTAAGTCTAATTCCTAAAGGAACAGCAGATTGAAATAATTTTAAAACATCCTTTACAAAAAAACCTTCAGGATAAGAAAGATTTTGAAATTGAACTCCAAGTAATTCCAAAGCTTTTGATTTTGTATCAGCATATCCATAAACAACCGTTCCATCATGAAAGGCTCGTTGTTGAGTAATTAATGAAATAAGAGTGGATTTCCCAGACCCATTACGGCCTAAAAGGGCAATTCTTTCTCCTTTTTGGACTTCAAGATTAACTCCTTTTAGAACTTCATTTTTTCCATAACTTTTTTTAATCCCCACAACACGGAGGGCAAATTTTTCATTATCTTGATAAATAAATTTACTTTGTTTCATATTCCCTATTATTTCTATATATTAACTTAATTTTACTATATTAAATCATCTTTTACAATAAAGACTTTCTAATAAAGATAATAAATATTTATTGTTTACTTTTTTTCCTTTTATAGTAATTAATGATATTTGTTGAAAATTCAAAAACCAAAATGAAAGCATAAGGAAGAATTAAGGAAGCATTATATTGCCAAGATTCAGACCATTTAAAGTATTTTATATTCGGAGCAAGCGATTGGGTTTGTTTAATACTAAAAACATCACCGCTTGAAACTTCAATTTTTTTTGAAGTTAAAATTTGATCAGAACTATATATTGGCACTTCATTATTTGAATAATTGTATAAAGAAAATTCATTGCCATTAGCGGTATAACTTAAATGATAAAGATTTTGTTCATATAAATTTGAATCAAAGTTAGAAGCTACAAAAGTTCCCTCATGAAGTTTAAAATAAACATCAAAATTTTTAGTTAAATTATCACTAATTCAAGTGCTATCAATTGTAATTTGTTCATTAAATTGAATATTATAATAAGCATGATTCCCAAAAAGAAAGAATCCTCATTCATTAACTCAATATAATGGATTTAAAAAAGAAGCATACATTGCTCAACTATGTTGGTTTAAATTTAGAGCAGGTGCTTTTCAAGGAGAAGCAACAAGAGGAGTTTCTTCTGTCGGAACCATAGGAACGTTTTTAGCATCAGAAGCCCCAAACATTGTAGACATAATTCCCCCAAAAATTAAGGTATAAGTAATAAATCCAAGAATCATAATAAAAAAGGTTTTTTGAGTGTTTGTAAAAGCAGTTAAGAAAATTGAAAGCGAATACATTACCGCAGTATAAAGAAATCCATAATAGAGAACTGCTCAAAAATCAACATCTGCTCATCTGATTTTAATTGTTTCTGTTACATCAACACCATTTGCATGCATAAAAGGTGAAGTAGCATCTCATGCATAAAGATCAACAAGAATATTTGTATAATGTTCAATTAAAATAAAAAGTCCCACAGAATAAATGAGGGTTAACCCGCCAACAACCATCATTAATAAGAAAACAGCAAAATTAATTTCATAGTTTTTCATATTACTAAGTTCACTATTATTGCTTAAAGTTGATTTTTTCATTGAAAAATAAGTTGAGCCAAAGGTAATTGCTTCAATAAACAAAAGAGAAAAACCTATTGTTTCAACAAAAATTCCACTTGTATGTAAAATTGAACCCAAGCCCACAATAAACATTAAAGGTAAGAAAAAAATGCCGATATATGCTAAAGGTGATTTAAAAAATTTCTTTGTATAAAATCATCATATATTAATTGAATTTATTCATTTTCAAAATATCATATTTATACATAATATTATCTCATTTCTAAATAATAATACTTTATTTTTTTAAATAAATTAAAATGTAATTATATTCAAAAGGAGAACATTATGAATGAAAATAATGAACTAATAACTATTAAATTATTAAAATCAATTTTAGATGAACTAAAAAAATCTAATGAATTAAATGAAAAAATTTTAAAAAAAATGGATACTATCGGGCCTAAATTTGTTGAATAAATATTTTTAATTATAAATCTTTAAAAAGTTTAGAATTATTTTCTTAGTTAAGAAGGTCTTTTTTTGATAAAATAAATATATGTCAAGAAAATGTGCAGTAACAGGAAAAAGCGCGCAATCTGGAAATACTAGATCAAAAGCTTTAAATGCTACCAAAAGAAAATGAAATGTAAATTTACAACCAGTAACAGTAATGCTTGATGGTAAATCTCAAAAAGTAATGATGTCTACCTCAGCTATTAGAACAATGAAAAACAAAGGAAAAATAAAATAAAATAGAAACTTAATAAGTTTCTATTTTTTTATTTAAATTTATGAAAGTTTCAATTTTATATATTCAATAAAAACAGCAGCATAAAAAAGAGCAAGAGCATAAAGACCAGAACTAAATTTAACTAAATTTCAAAGTTTATCATCAGTCCATGCTCAAGGACGAGCTTGTTCTAACCCTGCAACTGCAGGATTAATATTATTTACTTCATCTCATGTTCCAGCAGCAAACGCACTAAATCCAAAGGTATTAATTCCATAATTAGGATTAAATCAGCGCATTCAAAAAAGTCAATTATTAGCATGGTGCACATTATCGTTTAAAGCTATTTCACCAATTTCATTATGAATTGGAGCCACCATTAAAATTGCCCCCGACCAAATAATAAACATAAAATAATATGAATAACCAATAACATAATAAGTTTTTGCAGTTTTAGAAATTGATTGAATAAAAAAAGTAATAGAAATATCTAAAATTGTAGAAACAACTAAAAAGTAAACATAGACACCTCATCAAATATCACCTCAATGCATTACATAATCAGCCTTAAAATGTCAAAATCAATCAAGTTGAAAAACTACTTGTAATTGAACTAAAAGAAAATATAATAACGCCATATAAGTAGCAATTAAAATATCAACACAAATAGTTGTAAGAATAAGCGAAATATAAATAGAAGCAAATTTTAAAACAGTAAGCTCCATGTTTTTATAAATAGAAGAATTATAAATTGGATAAAAAAGTGTTCCATAAATAACAACAGTGGAAAATAGAAGAGTAGCCCCAAATAAAAAAGTAAAAGAATACATATAGGGCAAAAATGCTCCTCCTCCAATAATTACAATTGTAGGGATAACAAAAATTAAAAACCACCATATAGAGGTAGAGAACATCTTTTTAAAAAAGAACCACGTGGTAAGTGATAGTGTTTCAATTATTGAAACACTATCAATATCACGCAGTTCCTTTACAAGCTGATTATTTAAATATTTTTTATTCATAATATTCTAAAAATATATTTTTAATTTGATCTAAATTCCTTTTTGTTACAGATGAATATGCAATGGGTGTAATACTCAAAGCATTTAATATACTTCTATTAAATTTTACATATTCTGATTGGTTAACTTTATCAAGTTTAGTTCCAACAACAATAAAAGGTATTTTTGAAGCAATAAAATAATCAATCATTTCTTGATCAATTTTCATCATCCCTCTTCTAGTATCAAGTAAAATAATTGCTTTTGAAATATTTGAACGTTTATTTAAATAAGTATCGATCATTTGTGAAAAAAGTAATTTTTGTGCCTTGGAAACCCGTGCATGTCCATAACCAGGAATATCAACAAGACGAAATTTATCATCTACAAGAAAAAGAGAAAGTGCTCTTGTTTTTCCGGGTTGTGAAGAAATTTTTGCTAATTTGGAATTATTTGTAAGTAAATTAATAAAAGTTGATTTTCCCACATTTGATCTTCCAACAATAACAATTTCAGGAAGATTATCTTGAGGCATTTCATTAATATCATGAGTTGTTAGCAAGTACTTTACATTTTTAAACATTTTAATCTTGAAATAGTTTTAATAATTCTTCAAAAGAATTTGCAACTTTTGTTTCTTCCTCACCATAAAATCTATAAGAAACTGTTTTATCTTTTACTTCTTTGTCTCCTATAAAAATTTGGACTTTAATTTTTTTAGTTTGGGCTTGTCTAATTTTATTATTTAATCTTTCATCAGAATCATCTAAATGTACCCGCACTTCATTATCAAATAATTTTTGATAAATTTCAGTTGCATAATCATGATGAAATTTATTATTTATTGGAATTACCACAGCTTGTTGAGGAGCAAGTCACATTGGTAAATTTCCTTTAGTTTGTTCAAGTAAAACAGAAATGAAACGTTCATAAGTTCCGATAAATCCACGATGAACCATAATTGGAGATTTTTTCTCATTATTTTTGTCAATATATTCAACATGTAATTTTTCTGGAAGATAAAAATCAAGTTGAAGTGTAGAAACAGTAATTAAATGTCCAATTGCAGTTCTAATTTGAATATCAATTTTTGGACCATAAAAGGCTGCTTCACCACTTTTTTCAACATATTCAATTTTTTCTTTATCCAAATAGTCACGAAGCATATTTTCTGCCCGCTCTCACATTTTTGGATCTCCATGATATTTTTTTGTATCTTTTGGATCATGAAGTGCAAGTTCTACATATTCAATTTTGATATCAAATTTTTCTAAAGTTTCAGCAATCATTGAATACATCATTGATAATTCATCTCTTAACTGGTCTTCTGCTAAGAAAATATGAGAATCTGTTAATTCCATTGCTCTTGTTCTTTCAAGTCCAAGAAGTGCTCCAGAAGCCTCATAACGATACATCATTACTTGCTCAGCAATTCTTATTGGAAGTTCTTTGTATGAACGAGGTTTTCTTTTAAAAACTCTTACATGCATTGGACAAGACATTGGTCTTAAAAGAAATTTTTCATGTTCTTTATTTTCCATATAAGGAAAAATTGATTCATTATAATGACTATAATGACCAGAAGCAATAAAAAGATCAAGTGAACCAATATTTGGAGTTTGCACTTGTAAAAATCCATTTTTTCTTTCTTGTTCTAAAATAAATTTTTGAATTTGTCTTTTTAAAGCAACCCCATTTGGAAGTCAAACGGGAAGCCCTTTTCCAATAAGATCATCAATAAAAAATAAATCTAATGCTTCACCAATTTTTCGATGATCACGTGATTCTAAATCAATAATTTTTTCTAGTTTAGCTTCAAAAGATTCTTTTGAACTTTCTGCAAGTCCAAAAATTCTATTTGCAATTGCATAATCTTCACTAACAATTCCACTTACACCTCGTAATTTTAAAAATTTAATTACAGAAGAATCTGTTTTATCATCAAGTTTATAAACCTCTTTATCTTTTTTTAAAATATTTAAAACCGCTTCTTCAATTGAAGGAAGTTCATTTTCGCTAATATTTGTTGTAGTTGCAAAATCAAGACTAAATTCATTGTTATCAGCCTTTATTTCAATAATTTTAACAGCAATTCCGGCTTTCTTTAGATAATCAAAGATTGCTCTTGCAGTCATTTTATTCATTAATGTTTTCATAATATATAATTATATCTCCTATTTTTAAGTTATTTTAAGTTAATTAAGATTTCCTCTTATTGTCTTGTTATTTAATAAACAAATTGCTAATGTATACTGACTAAATACAATAGCAAACATTGTAAAAAGATTATTTGCTCCTCCAAGAGTAAAAGAAATAATTCCGTTAGAAATAATTCCATTTGGTGAAATTGGTTGGGCATTAAATTCTAATGCAATAAAAGAAATTAGATAAATTACGCCCAATCATTTTAAATTGTTTGTAATATTTGTTTTATTTGTAAAAGTTCGCATTTCTTTTTGTGAATGATTAACTGTCAAAATGTTAATTAAGTTAATCGTTATTTGTAAAGGTAAAAATCATAAAACAATTCCAAAATTTTGCATTCCATTATTTGTAAAAATAAAACCATTCATTTGTGATTGAATTGCTCCCAAAGTTGAAACATCTAGTATTCACATTTCTCTTGTAACAAGAATTAAATATCCACAATAAGAAGCAAGAAATGCACCCATAAGTTGAAAAATAATAGTCTCTAGAACTTGATGAGTTCTTTTATTATCTAAGTTTCCCCTACGATGTAAACTTATTGCTCCCCCAGAAGTAATTTTTAAATCAAGATGAATTCTTGCATTAATAAAAATTAATCAAATAATAAAAGTATTATAAAGAGCAAGCAAAGGTAAAAAATTTTGCATTAGTTGAATTGCCTTAATAAAAATTCCCGTCGTGCCTGTTGGAGAAAGATATAGTATATTTGGTAATAATAGTAAAAAAACAAATAAAAATGATCCAAAAAATTCCATTAATAATGATAAAAATTTATTTCTTTTATCATTATTTGTAATTAGATTAATAAAAGCTAAGTTTCCTGCACTTAATTTGCTTACAACAATAGCCTCATGAAAATTATCCTGAGGTATTTTATTAATATTATGAGTTGAAAATAGTTTTTTTACATTTTTAGACATTTTAGTTTTTAGATAAGTTTAGTTTTATTTATAAAAATTTATCTTTTATTATAAATAATTGATTTTTATAAGCTAAAATTTTAAAATTTAAACATATAGTTATATTTTTAAATACAAATAATCACAATGATAAGCAACAAATGTATTGAACAATTAAAAATAATTATTATAAAAATAAATAAAGATTAGAAATTTTGTATTGTATTAAAGGAAATACGAATCGTGCCTGTGGTAAAAAGATTAATTATATTTGATGATAATAAAACAAATGAAAATAAACCAAAAAATTCTTTTGCTAAAAAGGAAACTTCATTTCTTCAAGAAATATTTATAATTTTGGATAGATTTGTTAGGTTTGTTGAATTATTAAAATTATTTTTCATTGTTTCTATATATAAATTATATCTTTTATAAATAGTTAAAGACATAGATTTTAAGTTTTTATCCTTTTTTCTATAATCGATTAAAAAAATACAAATAATAAAAACTTAAAAATCACTTAGTTATGATTTATGTGCATGATAGTAATCGGCTATTGCAGTTGCAATAATATAAAATCCAGATCAAACTCATGGCATATAAATTAACATATTATATAGTGAATCATCTAAAGAAAGAGTTAAACGTTTTGTATCTGGAATTGCATTTTCAATATAAAATCTTGGTGAAGTCATTCCTAAATAATATTGTGGATTAGGATCACCATAATTTAAGGTTATATCTCCAAAAGGGGTTGTGTAAGTTGTATTTTCAAGAAGATAAGGAGTAATTGATGAATCATAACTCATTCTTAAAAATGGAGTCATTGATTGATATAAAGTAATTGATTGCTCACTTACCATACCACTTGGATCAACATAAGCAATTTCAAATTTATAAAGTGTTGCTGTTCCCATGATGGTAAAAGCTCATTGGTTAATATAATAAATTGGATTTAAATGTTCTACATAAAACATTCAACTATGAGTGACTTTTACACCTTCTTCTGCTGGAAGACGTGGTGGCATTCCTGCGAAATTACCTGCAGTAGAAAAAGACCCATCAGGATTTGCATAATTATATTCTGGACCCATAACTCCCCCAAAAACAATAAAAGCAATTAAATAACCAAACATAAATAAGAAATAAGTTTTGTTGTTTGCTGAAAAAGAAGTAAATAAAAGAGAAATTGTAACTGTTGAGACCGTAACTTCAAGAAAGAAATAAAACAAGGAATCTCATTCAAAATATAATCAACTAGTAATATATCTTGCATCAAGTACAATAAGTTCTCCTCCACTTTCAAATTTATAAATGATATCATCTGTATTTGGTGCAACCATTTGTGCTGCATTAATTGATTCCTTCATAGTGTCATAAATTGGATTGACCCCATTTGCAAGTTGATATAAATATAAATAAACAAGATAAGGAGCATTAATTGTAGGATTAACTTCAAAAAAAGGAGCAGTTGCTAAAAATTGATCAATTCCTAAGATAGGGAGCAATTCAGTATCAATTGCATAAACCATAATTGCAAAAAACATCCCAATAAGAGAAACAAAGAAAACCATTGCTAAGATAGTGGTATATTCAACAAATTTACTAAAAGAAGTTAATCTCATATTTTCATTTAAAGTTGATTTTTTGAAAGAGAAATAACAATTAGAAAAAACATTTCCTTGTAAAACAATTAAAATCATACAAAGCGCTGGAATAAACCCAGTTGCAACTCCAATTGCTGCTCCAAGTCCAAAGGCAAAAATGATCGGAACAAAAATTAATGTTAACCACGAAGTAACATTACTAAAGTACTGTTTGAATTGAATTCAAAATAAGTTTGCTCAACCATCAAATTTGCTTAACATTTAACTAAATATAATAAATTATAGTGTGTAATTACAAAAAAAAAAAAAACAACTTTAAAATAGTTGTTTTTATACTTCAATTAATTGGATTTAACTTGATTAAACTCTTAAAGTTCTAAACTCTTTTGAGTTTGCTATGATAATTTTATCTCCATTTTTAATTCCAATTTTTTTAGCAAGAAGTTTGATTTTTTCATCATCATTAAAATCATTTTGATTTTGATAATGATGAGCATAAACTCCATAATTTGCTCCAAAACTATAAATTTGGTTTTCATCTTGAAGAAGTGCAATTACAACTGCATTTGATCTAAATCTTGAAAGTGCTTTAATTAGTCTTCCCTGTGTTGAAAAGGCAAAGATATATTTTACATCTTCTGTAAGGGCTGTTCTTGCAACTAAATAAGCTGATTCTGCATTACATGATTCAACATAGGCATAAGCTTCTTCAAAAGCAGCAAGATAATCAAAGTTTTTTTCTGCTTCAAAATTAATTAAGGCCATTGTTTCAACTGCTTCTTTTGGAAAGTTTCCTGATGCACTTTCTCCAGAAAGCATTGTTCCATCAGCTCCACTCATAGTTGCATAATAAACATCAGTAACTTCCGCTCTAGTTGGACGTGGATTATCTGTCATTGAATCAAGCATTTGCGTTGCAATTACAATTGGTTTACCTCATGCTCTTGATTTTGCAATAAGTAGTTTTTCATAAAAGGGAACTTCTTGATAAGGAATTTCAACTCCCAAATCTCCCCGTGCAAGCATGATTGCATCTGATTCTTTTACAATATCATTAATATGATTTATTGCTTGGAGAGCTTCAATTTTGGACATAATTTGAATATGTTTTCCTTTATTATCATCAAGTAATTTTCTTAATTCTAAAACATCACTTCCATCACGAACAAAAGAAGCAGCAACATAATCAATTCCTTGCTTTATTCCTCATAAAATAACTTCTTTATCATATTCAGAAATAAAAGGTAAGGTTAATTTTGCTCCAGGAACATTTACTGCTTTTTTTGTTCCAACATAATGATTATTTAAAACTTTAACAGTAACTAAACCTTTTTTAGCATCAACTTTAATAGTTTCTAAAGATAATTTCCCATCATCAATCATAATTAGTTGTCCAGGAGAAACTGTATTTGCTAAATCATCATAAGAAACTCAAAATTCATTATTTTCTCCAACAAAATGTTCTTTATTACAATGGATTTTTAAAATATCTCCAATTTTAACAAAGAGTTTTTTATTCTTAATTTCTCCAACTCTAATTTCTGGACCTTTTGTATCTAGTAATAAAGAAATTGGTTGATCCATTTCTTTTCTTATTATTTTTACAGCTTTAATTCTTTCTCCGTGTTCTTCATAATCACCATGAGAAGTATTTAAGCGAACAACATTTACTCCTCTTGAAATCATTTCTCGAATCATTTCTGGGGACTCAAAAGTAGGCCCCATAGTAGAAATGATCTTTGTTTTTTTCATTGTTATATTTTTAGTATTCATGTTAATTCTTTCTACTTAATTGCATCATAAATTTCTAATAATTCATCTACTGGTGCATTTTTCATTTTTACAACTTCTAAAATATCTTTTGTACTTAACTTATTATTTACTAGATTTACGGCAACTCCTGTTTCTCCTTCAAGAAGTTTATTTACTGCAAAAACCCCCATTGCAGAAGCTAATAATCTGTCCTCTGCAGTTACGGGTCCTCCCCTTTGGGGATGCCCTAATTGAGTTGCTTTTATTTCAACTCCTGTTTTTTGTTGAAGTTTTTTAGCAAGTTGATGAACATCACCAAAATGATTTTCTGTAATTACAACTATTATTGATCTATTTCCTAATGCTCTTACTTCTTTTATTTGCATTGCTATTTCATCAACACTTAAAATTCGTTCAGGAATTGAAAGAACTTCTGCTCCCGTTGCAATTGCAGCATACAAGGCAAGATCGCCTTTATCTCGTCCCATTGTTTCAATAATGTTACATCTCATGTGTGATTCTGAAGTTGATCTTGCTGCTTCAATTGCTTTTATAATATAATTTAAGGCTGAACTAAATCCAATTGTATAATCAGTTGCAGCAATGTCATTATCAATTGTCCCTGGTAGGCCAATAGTTTTAATTCCCATTTCATCTAATTTTGCAGCCCCCATATAAGAGCCATCCCCACCAATTACAATTAAAGCATCAATTCCTTCTTTATTTAATTTATCAACCGCAAGTTGTCTTACTTCTTTTTTTGCAAATTCTGGAAGTCTTGCAGAATAAATTGCAGTTCCGCTTAAGTTGTTAAAAAATTTTACTTCTTGTTTAGTTGCTTTTTTAAAATTTCCAGCAACTAAACCTTTATATCCCTCATAAACTAAATAAGGTTCTAAACCAACATCTAGTGCTTTATCTACAATTGCTTTAATTGCACTATTCATTCCCGGAGCATCGCCCCCAGAAGTTAAAATTGCAATTTTTTTAATTCCCATATTTTCTCCTATAAAACATATTATAAATAAAGAAAGTAACTTTGTTTTTTATAACAAAATTACTTTCAAATTTTAAGTCAAATTATCTATTTAATTTCCACTTTAAGTGATTTAACACCATGGAAAATAGTAATTTTTTCTGCAATTCTAATTAATTGATTGTATTTTGCAATTCTTTCTGATCTAGACATTGAACCAGTTTTGATTTGTTTTGTTCCGGTTCCAACAACAAAGTCAGCAATAAAAGTATCTTCAGTTTCTCCTGAACGGTGAGAAACAACAGAAGTTCATCCTGCTTCATTAGCCATTTTAATTGCATCAATAGTTTCAATTACAGTTCCAATTTGATTTAATTTAATTAAAATTGAATTAGCAATTTGTTTTTCAATTCCTTCTTTTAAAATTTTAGGATTTGTTACAAAAATGTCATCCCCCATGGTTTGAATATGAGCTCCAATTTCATCTTTTAAAGCTTTAAAACCATCTCAATCTTGTTCTGCTTTTCCATCTTCAATTGAAACAATTGGATATTTATAAACAAGCATTTTATAATAATCTGTTAACTCTTTTGATGATAAAGTTTTACCTTCACCCTTTAATTCATACATTTTTGTTTCTGTATTATAAAACTCTGAAGAGGCTGGATCCATTGCAATATAAATATCTTTTCCAGGGACATAACCTGCAGCTTTAATTGCTTTTACAATAAATTCTAATGGTTCTTCATTATTTTTCATATCAGGTGCAAACCCACCTTCATCTCCTTTTGCAGTTGCATAACCAGCAGCATGTAAAAGTTTTGCTAGATGATGAAAAATTTCTGAAGATCATCTTATTGCTTCTAAAAAGTTAGGTGCTCCAAGTGGAAAAATCATGTATTCCTGAAAATCAACAGTATTATCAGCATGTTCTCCTCCATTTAATACATTTAACATTGGAACTGGAAGAGACATTTCTGTTCCCACAGGCATTAAAGTATTAATATAAGCATATAAAGGTAGTTCTTTATCTTTTGCTCCAGCAACAGCAACAGCCATTGAAACTCCAAGAATTGCATTTGCTCCCAAAGTTGCTTTAGTAGGAGTTCCATCAAGATCAAGCATTGCTTGATCAACTACTCTTTGATCAGTTGCTTCCATTCCGATAATTGCATTAGCAATTATAGTATTTACATTAGCAACAGCTTTTAAAACTCCTTTACCCATAAACTTAGTATCATTGTCTCTTAGCTCAAGTGCTTCTCTAGTTCCGGTTGAAGCTCCAGAAGGTACAATAGCACGACCAAAAGATCCTTTTTCAGTTGTAACCTCAACCTCAACTGTTGGATTACCCCTTGAATCTAGTACTTGTCTTGAATAAATTTCTGTTATTTTTGACATTTTAAAAAGTCCTTTCAATTAATAAATTTCACTCCAATTATACAACAACGTTTTTATATACAACGATAAAATATTGAGAATAAAAAGAAAAAAAAGTTTATGAAGCTAGTTCTTAAACTTTTAAAATTTTCTATTTAATTAAAGGAATTCCTGTCATTAATTTGGGAATTTTTACTCCAACTAATTTTAAAATAGTTGGTGCTAAATCGGCAAGTTTTCCATTTAATGGATTATTCTTACTATCCATTTTTAATGCATAAGCATTAAATTTAATCTCATTACTTGTAATAATTACTTTTACTTTATTTGTTGTGTGTTTCGTTTGTGGAGTTTCCCCATCTTTTTCAAGCATTACTTCAGAATTACCATGATCTGCAGTAATAATCATAATTCCCCCAAGTTCTTCTACAATTTTTTTATATAATCTTCCAAGCTCTTTATCAGCTTCTTCGACTGCTTTAATTACCGCAGGAATTGAACCAGTATGGCCGACCATATCTGGTTGAGCAAAATTAATTAGAAAAACATCTTGATTGTCTGCTTTTTTTAAAATATGATCTGTAAGTTCTTCACAAGACATTTCTGGTTGTAAATCATAAGTTGCAACTTTTGGAGAATGCACAAGAACTCTTGTTTCGTGTTCTAGTGGAACTTCTTTTCCGCCATCCATAAAGAAAGTAACATGTGGATATTTTTCAGTTTCAGCAGCACGCATTTGTCTTAATCCAGCTTTTTCTAAAGTAACACCCAAAAGATCATCAAACTCTTCATTTGGTCACATAACTGGACATTCAATTCCAGCATAACCTCTTGTTGAAATATAAAAAAGATTTTCTAATTTTTTGTTTTTATAATCATAAGTTGTTACAGTTTCATTTGATCCGATTAACATATGAGCAAATTCACGAGCACGATCAGGTCGAAAATTCATTGAAATAATTGCATCATTAGCTTTAATTGTTAAATCTTCAGTTTTATAATAAGCAGGTGTAAAAAATTCATCTGTAATATTTTTTTGATATTCATTTTCAACATATTCTTCTATTGAACTAAAGGTTTCCCCTTTTCGATTTACAATTGCATCATAAGCAAGTTGAACCCGTTCTCATCTTTGATCACGGTCCATTCCATAATATCTTCCTGAAATAGATCCAATTTTAATATTTTCAACTTCTAGTTGTTTCAAATATTTTAAGGCTGATTTTTGACCAACATCTCTTCCATCAGTAAAAGCTTGAACAACAACTTTTGCACCTTGCTTTTCAATTTCTTTTGCAAAAGCAATAATATGTTTAAGACTAGAGTGAACACCACCATCAGAAACTAAACCTAAAAGATTAACCTTACTATTATTTGATTTTGCATGTTCAACTGCTTGTAAAAAAACAGAATTGTCTTTTAATTTTCCTTCTGCAAGTTCTTTATTAATTAAAGCAAGTGATTGAAAAATAACCCTTCCTGCTCCAATATTTAAATGTCCAACTTCTGAATTTCCCATTTGTCCATCAGGAAGACCAACAAAAGTTCCGGAAGCATTTAAAAATGTACAAGGAAATTCCTTTGATCATTTATCTAAGTTTGGGGTTTTTGCAAGTTTTGTTGCATTACCTGGTCCTTCTTTGGTTTCCCCAAAACCATCAAGAATTACCAATGCAACGGGTCTTTTTTTCATATTTTCCTTTTCTTTCTTACTAAATTATAATATAAATATTTTGCTCATTTAAATAATAAAATATACTCTAAAAGTACATTTTATTATTAATTATTTCCAAATTTTATAAGTAATTATTTTTAAGAAATTTTCTGGATCTAATGATGCTCCACCAATTAATGCTCCATCAATATCTTTTTGAATCATTAAATCTTTAATATTTATTAGATTTACTGATCCTCCATATTGAATTCTTATTGCTTGTGCAACCTTTTCATCAAACATATCTTTTACAATTGATCTTGTATAAGCGACCATTTCTTGTGCTTCTGATTCTGTTGCACATTTTCCAGTTCCAATTGCTCAAATTGGTTCATAAGCTAAAACTATTTTTTTAACATCATCAGCTTTTAAATTTATAAGTGCTTTTTGAATTTGAGTTTTAATTACCTTTTGGGTTTCTTTTGCTTTATATTCACTTAATGTTTCTCCAAAAGCAATAATTGGAATCATTTTATTTGCAAGTACTACTTGTGCTTTTTTATTTACTAATTCATCAGTTTCAAAATACATTGCTCTTCTTTCAGAATGACCAATAATTACATACTTAACTTTTAACTCTACAAGCATTTTTGCAGAAATTTGTCCAGTATAAGCTCCATTTTCATGAATATCAATATCTTGAGCTGCAATTGTAAAATGATTACTATAATGTCCTTTAGGAAGTAAAAAAGGAATTGAAACATAAGGTGCTGCTATTACAATTTCTGGAAGTTCATTGTTTTTAACAAGTGGTTTTAATTGATGTTCAAAAGCATCAACAAATTTAATTGTTTCTAAAACCCCATTATTCATTTTTCAATTTCCCACCATAATTGGTTTTCTAATTTCTTTTATTGCACCAAAATTATATTCACCAACTTCTTGGATTGCAGCAATTCCTGGAAGTTCTTTTCCTTCTACTAATTCCATAGAAGCTCCTCCTCCAGTAGAAACATGACTAAATTTATTTGCAAGTCCAAGTTTTGCTGCAGCAGCAGCAGAATCTCCGCCACCAATTATTGTTGTTGCTCCATCAAGTGCAACAATTGCTTTTGCAACTTCTTCTGTTCCATGTTTAAAGTTTTCCATTTCAAAAACACCAAATGGTCCATTTCATAAAACAGTTTTTGCTCCTTTTAATTCTTTTTTAACTAGAGCAATTGTTTTTGGACCAATATCCATTCCCATCATATTATCTGGAACTTCATCAGCAACAATTCCTGGTTTATCTTCAAATTTTTCAGAGCATACACAATCCTCAGTAATAATTAATTTATTCGGATATTTTTTTAAGAGTTTTGCAGCAAGCTTTACTTGACTAGGTTCTGCAAGTGATTTTCCAATTTTTTTACCTTGAGCAAGATGAAAAGTGTAGCACATTGCAGTACCAATAATTACTTTATCTGCTTTTTCAAGAAGAGATTCAATTATTTTTATTTTATCGGAAACTTTTGCTCCTCCAAGAAGAGCGACAAAAGGTCTTTTCGGATCTTTGATTGTTGCTTCTAAAAAGTCATATTCTTTTTTAATTAAATATCCAATTGCAGATTCAGCAACATTAGAGGCAATTCCAACATTAGAAGCATGAGCACGATGGGCAGTTCCAAAAGCATCATTTACAAATACATCAGCAAGTGATCCTCAATATGCTCCTAGTTCAGGATTATTTTTTGATTCATTTTTTACAAGTTCTCCTGCATTATTAAATTCTTCAAAACGAGTATTTTCAAGAATAATGATTTCCCCTGGTTTCATATTTTTTATTGCTTCTTCAACTTTTTTTCCTCTTGTTTGATTAATAAAAAGAGCTTTAGTTTTAGAGATTCTATTAAACTCTTCTACAATTGGAGCTAGTGATAATCTTTTTTTATCTTCGATAGTTTTAACTCTTCCCAAATGAGAAAGAAGTACTATTTTAGCTTTTTTAGAAACTAATTTATCAATTGTTGGTAAAGATGCTTTAATTCTTTGATTATTTGTAACTTTCCCATCTTTTATGGGAACATTAAAATCAACTCTAGTAAAAACTACTTTATTATCTAAGTTTTTTAGATTGTCAATGGTTTTTTTATTCATGGTCTTCCTTAATTTTGCTTAATATAAAAAAATTATACAACAAGTTTATTTTGAATAGTTCTTTCTAAAATAAAAGCACATTTTTATAATGTGCTTTTAATCTTAATTTTGTTTTATTATATTAAAGTGAAATATAATATTTAATTGTTCTTACTAGTTGGTTTACATATGACATTTCATTATCATATCAAGAAACAACTTTATAAAGATTTGTTGGTCCTTCAAGTTTTTGTGTTAATTTAGAATCAAACATTGTTCCTTGTTTAATTCCAATAACATCTGATGAAACAATTGGGTCTTCTGTATAACCAAGAGATTCTGATTCTGCAGCTTTCATTGCTGCATTAATTTCAGCAACTGTTGCATCTTTTTTAGTTGTAAAAGTAAAATCAACAATTGATCCTGTAACAACTGGAACTCTTATTGAACTTCCATCAAATTTTCCAGCAAGTTCAGGAATAACTTTTCCAACTGCGACTGCTGCTCCTGTTGTTGTGGGAATAATATTTTGTGATGCTGCTCTTGCTCTTCTTAAATCTTTATGAGGTGCATCTGCAGTTCTTTGATCATTTGTAAAAGCATGAATTGTAGTCATAAACCCTGTTTCAATTCCAAAGTTATCATTTAATACTTTTGCAATTGGTGCTAAACAGTTCGTTGTACATGAAGCAGCTGAAACTATAGTATCTTTTGCTTTCAAAATTTCATGATTTACACCATAAACTACCATTGGAACATCACCTTTTGCTGGTGCAGAAATTATTACTTTTTTTGCTCCTGCTTTAATGTGAGCTTCAGAACCTTCTTTTGAAGCAAAAAATCCTGTAGCTTCAATTACTAGATCAATATCTAAATCTTTTCAAGGTAAATCTTTTGGATTTCTTTCTTTATAAACCCTAATTTCTTTTCCATCAACAATAATTGAATTTTCTGTTGCAGAAACTGAATCAAGATGTCATCTTCCATGGGCAGTGTCATATTTTAATAGATGTGCTAAAGTTTTTGGATCTGTTAAATCATTGATAGCAACAATTTCGATTTCTGGGTCATCTCACATTGTTCTAAAGGTTAATTTTCCGATTCTTCCAAATCCATTGATTGCAATTTTTTTCATATATATTTCTCCTAGATTATTTAATCTTGTTAATTATACTACTTTGAAATTTAAGGAAAAAAGAAAAAATATTTTCAAAACAAATTATTTAGTACAGAGGATTTTTTTTAATTTGAGCATAAAGTCGAGGATATTTTAAATTAGTTTTTTGAAATTTTTTAAAAATAAGTAAATTTCTTTCTAAATTATTTTCAAGAAAATAAATATATTGTTTTTCAAATTTTATTCCCAATTCTTTTTCAACAATATCATAATTTATTGGGAGTTCTTTTAGTGCATTATTTCCTTTATACAAAATTATTTTTCCCTTAATTTTACAAGCAAAAGCGCCTAATTCTAAAAGAATATTTGTTGGAGCAACTGCTCTTGCAGTTACAAAATCAAATTGAGCTGTTAATTCTTTTTTTAAATTTTCAATGCGATCATTAATTACGAAAGCATTAGTTAAATTTAGAAAAGAAATTGCAGCTTCAAGAAATTTTGTTTTTTTATTATTACTATCTACCATTGTAACTTTACAAGTAGGTTCTACAATTGCAAAAACTAATCCAGGAATTCCTCCTCCTGATCCAATATCTAAAATAGATTTATTTTTTAATATTGCTATATCAAAAAATTTTAAGGCATCCTGAAGATGTTTTTGATTAAATTCATTTAAATTAGTAATAGCTGTTAAATTAGTATGCTTGTTATAATCTAAAAGAAAATTACGAAAAAGTAATAATTTCTTATTAATTTCTTTATTACTGGTAAACATTATTTCATTATTTTTTTTGTCAGTCATAATAAGCTATTGGAAAATTATTTTCATCATTTGTAAAAGAGACACTATTATTGGGAATTTGATCACCGTATTCTTTCATCATTAAATCTAATGCAAATTCTAAAGCATAAACAATATCATTCATTTTTGTTTCACTTAATTTATCTTCTACCCCACTAGAAACTAATTCATTAGTTTCATCTAATGCTCAAACTACAAAATCATTATATAAGCCCTGGTTTTCTTCGGGATTAGATATTCCTACTCCATGCAAAAAATCTCCTGAACTTAAGTTATTTGGATCAGGAATTTTTGAATCATAACCTCAAGTTTCTTGAAATTGAACTTCCTTTATTTCTTGACTAGCAATTACTTTCTCTTCCTCAATATAGTTATCTAAATATTCATTTTCATTTATTTTTTCTGCTGCCTCTTTTGGATGATTTTTTGCTTCTATTTCAAGTAAATTAATAAAAATTGTATCCTTAATATTTTTAATTGCTGAGGTTAAAAAAATATCTTCATTATTTGGAAATTGTTTTTTTCCATCAACATCCATCCCTACAACTTTAATTTCATCATCTGAATTATTATTTGCAATTTCAGCTTCATTTATTGCATTTATAGTTTGTCCTCCAGCAACAGGAGTAATTACTTTTGCCCCCTTTGTAATTAATCCAAGAGCTTGTGTTTTTCCGGTAGGATCAACATTATAAGACCCACTATATCAATGCTTTCTTGCTTGAAGATTATTATAAGTTTGATAATTTGTATATCCTTGGTGATTAATTAGTTTAACTGTATTCTCGATATGACCAAGATCTTGTTTTCACCCTAAAATGTATTGATTAAAAAATTGAATCCCCGCTTCATACCCACTCATAATTGCATTAACTGCACTATAATCTGTTCCCCCTCAAATTCCTAGAGTTCATTCTTCTGGACTATTTGGGTACTCTGTTACAACATACATACAAGAAATTAATCCTGCCATAAAAGTTGCTTCTTCTGCTTTAAAAGTCATGGAAATTACATTTTTAGAAGGATCATCTCCATTTGCTATTTCTTCTTTATCAACAAAAGTTCCATCATCATCAACAAAAATAATATATTGATTATCACTTAAATCACCATCAGGATTTGTAATTTCATCAGCAGATGCAGTTTGTAATTGGTCTTCATATTGTAAAACTCAATTAATATACATATATGAATTTGCAATAATTGTTTGGGATCCATTAGCAAATAATTTATTTGCAGTAACATTATCAATTCCAATTGAAGGGGGAACTTCTGATTCAGCAACTGCATTATTTGTTAATTCTCCATATTCATTTATTCCTTCATAAGCTTGTTGATTAAAACTATTATCATATAGTTCTGTATTTCTAAATAAGGCAACTTGAGGAATTCTATAATTTGAAGTCAAAACTGCAATGAGCGAACCTAAAAAAGTAAGCAAAACAATTACTCCAAATAATAAACCAATTACAAATTTTTTTAAAGTCATATTTACTCCCTACTATCCTTTTTAAAAGGAATCCCACTACTTTTTGGACCCTTTTTCGATTTAAAAATACATAAAATAAGAATTGGAATTACAAAAGGAATAATATTCATTATTTCATAAGGAATTTCTGGAACCAAAAGCATTAATAGAAGTGCAAGGGAACCTATAAAAGCCAAAATAAAAGAACCCAAAACTATTCCTTTAATTTTTCATTGTCCAAAAATTACAATTGCAAGAGCAATAAAACCAGCTCCATTTACTGTTCCAGCAAATGAACCTGAGTTATAGAAAATAAACATTCCCCCAGCAAGCCCAGCAAGGGCTCCAGCAATTGTTAAAGCTTGTCAACGCATTTTATAAACAGAATGTCCTGCAGTTTCAAGGGCATAAGGATTTTCACCTACTGCTTTAAGTCTTAATCCAAAAGTTGTTTTAGTTAATAAAAAAGATATAAAAAGAATAATAAGTAAAGCTAAAATTAAAAAAATTAAAGGAATGACATATCAACTCATAGTTGTAGCAGGAATTATAATTTGATTAAGTTTAAAATATTGAAATAGAAGAATTAAACTTAAAGCTGGAGCAAAAAGATTAAGAGCTGTTCCTGTGATTACTTGATCAGCCATTAAATTAATGGTCGCAAAACTTAAAAGCTGAGCATAAATCATTCCCACAAGCATTGCAAAAAATAAAGTTACAAAAGGAGCCATAACTCCAAAAGCATTTCAATATGCATCTCAACTTGCCATTGAAGCATAAGCAAGTGCCCCCATAATCATTGTTCCATCAATTGCAATATTAACAGTTCCACTTTTTTCACTTATTAAACCCGCAGTTGATGCTAACATATAAACTGCAAATAAAATTATAAAAGTTGTTAAAAAAGAAGTAAAAAGACCACCCATTATTTACCATCTCTCTTTTTATATTCTTTACCCTTGATATCATAAGTTGTTTTGGTAATTCGAATGTAATCAAGATATTTAGAAAAATTATTTTTAATTTTAATTTTATCTTTTTGATGATCTTTTTTAAAAGGGTAAAAACTTTTACCATGAACATTGTTTAATCATCGAATAAATCGTTCCTGAGGATTATAAATAATAAAAGCATAAGAAATAGCAAATAAAATAATTCAAATAGCCATCATCATATCAACTGTTTGAACAGTTACTCCATTCATTTCAAACATTGATTTTGCATTTTCAATTGCTCCAATAAAGAGTGATCCAAGAATAATTCCCAAAGGATTATTAAAAGCAATAAGGGCAACAGTAAGTCCTAATCATGGTTCTCCGGGAATATCATTTCCTAATGCAGGAAGATTTTGGTTATAACCAAAATAAAATACTCCCCCTGCAAGACCTGCCATTGCTCCAGAAATTACCATTGTTTTAATAAACTCTTTATTAAAATTAATCCCTACATAAATAGATGCTTTATTTTTTGAAGCAAGAATATCTTGTGTATATCCTCATGTAGTTTTTTTATACATAAAAGTAAATAAAATTAAGAAGAATAAAGCAAAAATAATTCCATAATTAATAAAGGAAATAGTTGTCCAAGCATTTATTCGTAAAGAAAAATTAGCTGCAATATCAGGAGTTGTTAAAAGGCCATTCATCATATCTCCGTGATGAATTGGTGAAGTAAATCATTTATAAAGTCAAAAAATAATTAAATTTAAAAAAATTGAACTTAAAACTTCATGAATTTTAAATTGGGTTTTTAAAAAAGCAATTAACCAAGCAATTATCATCCCCACAAAAACTGGAAGAAAAAGAGTAATTAAAATTGCCCATCTCCCCTCAATATTTGATTGTTGAATAAAAGCATAAGTAAAAAGACCCCCAGCAATAAATTGACCAACTGCTCCAATATTAAAAACTCCTGCTCGAAAAGAAATTGTAAAAGCAAGTGCAATTAAAGCAATTCATGCTGCTGCTGATAAAAAGTTTCCAAAACTAATTCAATCTTGAAATGAAGATTGATAAATCGAAATTCAAAAACCACCAATTGATTGTCCTGTTGCTAAAAGTAGTAACAATCCAAAAAATAATCCGATAGTAATTGCAATTATTGAGTATCAAAATTTATTATTTTTTATCATAATTTACATTTTTATTATATCAATTTATATTATCTAAAATTTTTTAATCAATTTTTATAAAATCTTTTTTTTATTTAAAAAATGAACTAATACCATAATGTCAGAAGGATTAATTCCGGTAATATTTGTTGCTTGATGAATTGACATTGGTTTAAATTTATTTAATTTTTCTCTTGCTTCAAGAGCAAGGTTTGGAATATTATTGTAATCAAGGTTTTCAGGAAGTTGTAATTTTTGATATTTAAGATATTTTTTAACTTCTCGTTCCTGCTTTGCAAGATAACCTTCAAATTTAACTTCAATTCCTAAGGTAATTAAATCATTTTTACTTATTTCTTTAATAACAGGAATTTGTTCTTGAAGAATCTCTCGAAATTCTTCTAAATTAAATTCTGGACGTTTTACAATTGTTAAAGCAGGAATTGAAGCAACATTTATAGAAACATTTTTTTGTTCAAGAAGTTTTACAAAACGAGGATCACTTTTTTTAAGTCGTGCTTTTCATAAATTTGCTTTTACCTCTTCCATTTTCTGTAAATGAATTTTATTAGTTTGATATTCCTTTATTGAAATCAAATTATTACTAAAAGCTTTTTCATTTAAACGTTTAATTGCATTATCAGTTCGAAGTAAAAGTCGATATTCTGCCCTTGAAGAAAGAACTCGATAAGGATCTAAAATTCCTTTTGTAGTAATATCATCAATCATTACTCCAATATAAGATTCATTACGATCTAATATAAAAGGATCTTTTTTATAAAATTTATTATGGGCATTTACTGCAGCTCAAAGACCTTGAACAGCTGCTTCTTCATAACCACTAGTTCCATTAACTTGACCAGCAAAATAAAGATTTTGTAATTGTTTTAATTCTAAAGTTTGTTTTAATTGTAAGGGATTTAATGAATCATATTCAATTGAATAAGCATATTTTTCAAATATGCACTTTTCAAGTCCGGGAATTGTTCTTACAAATTGTTCTTGAACTCAATCTGGCATCGAAGAACTTAGTCCAGAAAGATATGTTGTATCAAGATGTTTTGATTCAATTTCTAAAAAGATTTGATGGCGATCTTTATCAGCAAATCTTTTTACCTTATCTTCTATTGATGGACAATATCTTGGCCCAGCTCCCTCAATTTCTTCTGAATATAAATATGAATGTTTAATATTATCTTTAATAATTTGATGAGTATTTTTATTTGTATAAACTAGATAAGCAGGAATATTTTCAAATTTTTTATTTACTTTACGATTAATTGTAAATCAAATTGGAAGAGATGATCCTGGTTCTTTTTTCATTACTGAAAAATCAATTGAAGAAGTTTTAATTCTTGGAGGGGTTCCTGTTTTTAAACGAATAAGTTCTACATCATAATCAAGAAGTTGTTCACTAATTCCTTTGGAAGTTTTTTTACCATCTGGGCCTTCTTCAGTAATTATTTCGCCCTTCATTGTTTTTGCCCGCAAAAAAGTTCCTGTTGCAATAATTACTGCATCAGCATACAATGGACCTTTTGCTTTTAAATTAATTCCTTTTACAATTGAATCTTCAATTATTAAAGAAGAAGCCTCATCAACAATAACTTTAATTTTAGAATTTAAAATTACTTCTTTAATATATTTTGGATAATCTATTTTATCAATTTGAGCTCGAAGCGCTCTTACCGCAGGCCCTTTGGACTGATTTAATATTTTTGTTTGTAACTGCGTTTCATCTGCAGCAAGAGACATTAACCCTCCAAGAGCATCAAGATCATTTACAAGTATTCCCTTTGCACTTCCCCCAATCGAAACATTACAAGGCAAGGAAGCTATATCATCTTCATGAAAAGTAACTAGAGAAACATCATCTCCTAGTTTATTTAAAGTATAAGCAGCTTCTACTCCTGCATGTCCTGCTCCAATTACGATTATTTTCATTCTCAATTTAAATTTTATTACAAATCAAGATATTAAAAAAAGAACCACTATGGTTCTTTTTTTTAAGAAAACTTAATTATTCTTTAATTCTGCATTTTCCTTGATGAATCATAGCTCTCATATATGAGTTATCAGTATCTGAGATAATATCACCTGGTTTATATTCATTATTTCTTCATTCCATTGTTTCTAGAACTTCGTAATCAATTTTATCCATTAAAATGTATTCCTTTCATATGTTGCATAATAATATTTAGAAATACTTTAATTTGTTCTATAAAATAGGTGTAAATATCTTTGCAAGTTAATTATAACTTTTATTATTAAATAATTAAGTAGTAATAAAAAAAAGTTAGTTGTATATCAAAAATAGCAAAGTTAAAGACAAAAATAATCTAAGTGATATTATAAAAATGAAAGGGAGTAACTTATGGTAAATAATAATTTTAATCCTTCACAAAGAAATACAATTTGAGAAAAATATTACAAAAAAAGATATGCTGCAATAGACATTTTTGGAAGACCTATGACCAAAGATAATTTTGAAGTAGATCATATTCTTCCTGCTGCCAAAGAAGGAAAAACTATTGTTGAAAATGGAATTCCACTTACAGCATTATCAAATGAAGAAAAATCAGATAAATGTAGCGGAATAATAAATGGCCATTCTTTTGAAGTAAAAGAAAATTCCAGCGGAATAGGTCAATTAATTGTTGATGGAAATATTATTTCAAAATAATAAAAGATTAAAAAAAAGAAGAAATTAGATCTTCTTTTTTATTTCTCTTTTAAAAGTAAAAGAGAAATTATAAAGAAAATACCCCATTATAAAAGAAGTAAAAATTCCAAGTTCAAAAATAATTAAATTTTGAGCATAATTAACTTGTCCGCCAGCAAGCATAAATATTTTTACTGGTAAACTAATTAATAAAGAATTAACTAAAGTAATAAAAAACATATAGATATATTTATTTTCAGTCATAAATTTTGTAGTTAATTTTCCATATGCAGAAACATAAAACATTGAGATTGAAAGTGCTCAAGCAGTTTGAGTTGAACTTTTTAAAATAAATTCATCATCAATAATAGTCGGTAAAATAAATTTTATTGCAAGAGGAGTTAAAAAAATATAAATAATTAAATCAAATAAAATATAGCAATTTGTTAAAACATCTAAATTTGCCTCTTTATTATTTACTCGCTCAGAAAGTAATGAATAGCGAAATGAATTTGATAATTGAATAATTATTACTCAATATATTCACCCCCCATAATTCCAGATAACAAAAGCATTATCTCCTGATAATTGATTTAAAATTGAAAGTGTAACCAAAAAATAAAATAAGTTTCTTACAAAAACTTCTGCTCCTGGTCAAATTCCTTTTCTATAAAATTCTTTAAGATCACTAAAATTGATAATTCAATTAACATTATTTTTTTTATATTTAAAAATTCAATAAAGTGTAAGAACAAAAATAATTATTATCGAAGAAACAAGACTAGAAAGAGAAAGATAAATTAAATTAAAATTAGAAATAAATAATGGAGAAATTAATAATAAATCAAAGAAAATTTTAATAAACATATTAACTCCAATTGTAAATATGCCCTCTATTGAATCACGTTCTACAATAATATCACTAATTAAAAATTTTTCTAAAATTTTAAGAGAACTTGAAGCCATTGCAATTATTAAAAAAATTCTTAATTCTTTATGAGTAAAAAGTAAATTTGCATCATTCTCTAACATTTTTTGAAATAATCAGGGGAAAAAGGTTACTAAAAAATAAAATACAATGATTGTAATTACAAAAACAGAGATAAATATTGTAGGAGATTTTTTCTTATTTTCTTTTGAATAAGTAAAAAGAGGGAGAATTATCATTGCAGTAAAAACCTCTACAATAATTTGAATATAAATTCAAGTTGAAGCCATTTGAATAGTATTTTGTGAATCACTTACAATCCAAATAACTCGTAATCATGAATAAAGAATAGGAAGAAAAATTCCAAGAATACATATTACTAAAAATGTTTTATTTATTTTTTTAAGTTCCTTATACATTATCATAATTTTATTATAAGTAATATTTAGACAGGATTATAATTTAATCAAGAAAGGAGAGTGATACATATGACTAAAATAATGTATAGATTTACATGTAAAAATTGTGGCCATGAGTATGTAGGAGACATTCCTGAAATGAAATGTCCTAAGTGTGGAACACTTAACCAATCAAATGGTACATTTACTCCAACAAAATAATAAAAAATAAGTGAATGAGCTTAAATGCTCATTTTACTTTTTTAGTAAAAATTGTTATTAATATAAAAAATATATTAATAAAATAGATTAAAATTATATATAAATTTTTTGTACATAATTATAACTTTATTATAAGCAAGATTTAAATAATATTATAATGTAATGGTGGAGGAAATAATATATATTTAAATAAACATGTATCGCTTTAAATGTAAATTTTGTAAACATAAATATATTGGAGATGGTCTTGAAGTAGAATGCCCTAAATGTGGAATGCTCAATCAAACTATTGGTAAATTCAAGCCAAAAAAATAATTTATAATGGGCATAATTGCTCATTTTTTTATGAAAGAAAAAAATAATATAAAATGACTAAAAAACTTATTGCTATTATTGGGCCAGCGGGAGTAGGAAAAACCTCAATAATAAAAGAATTAAAAAAACAAATTGAATTAGATTATCCAGAAATAAAATTGAATTGTTTATTTGAAAAAGAAAAATATCCTTTTTTGGATAATCAATATAATGATAAAAAGAAATGAGCTTTTATTACACAAATAGATTTTTTAACTTTAAGAGTAAGAGAATTATATGCAGAATATACTACAAATGATGAAAACAAATTAATAATTACAGATCGTTTATATCTTGATGATTACTTATATCTTTCTTCTTTTTATCAAGAAAAATCTATAACTAAAAAAGAATATAAATGTTACAATTTATTATTTAAAAAATATAAACAAATGTTTGTAGAAGAAAAAATTATTTATAATTATGTATTTGTTTTAAAAGCAGATTTTAATATTATTTTAGATCGACTTAATAAAAGAAATAGATCTCCTGCAGAAATCGAAAAAAACAAAGAGTATTGAAAAAAACAATATGATTTATATTTTAATGATGATAGGCATCTTAACCTAATTAAAAAGAATGTAAAAAATTTAACAATAATTGATAATAATAAATGTATTAATAAAACAGTAGAAAAAATTATGAACATCATAAATTTATAAAAAGAAAAAGGAACTAAAAGTTCCTTTTTCTAATATTAGTTAATTATTTAATAATTTCTATAACGGCACCAGCACCAACAGTTCTTCCGCCTTCTCTAATTGAGAATTTAGTTCCTGCTTCGATTGCAATTGGAGCAATTAAATCAATTTGTAAAGCAATGTTATCTCCAGGCATTACCATTTCTGTTCCCTCAGGAAGCACAATAGTTGCAGTAACATCAGTTGTTCTTATATAGATTTGAGGTCTATAGTTTGAGAAGAATGGTGTATGTCTTCCCCCTTCATCTTTTGTTAAAGCATAAATTTGTGCTTTAAATGATTGATGAGGTGTAATTGTTCCTGGTTTGCAAATAACTTGTCCTCTTTGAACATCTTCACGGTTTACTCCCCTTAGAAGTAACCCAACATTATCTCCTGCTTCTGCATAGTCAAGAAGTTTTCTAAACATTTCAATTCCAGTAACAATAGTTTTTCTTGTTGGTTTAATTCCAACTATTTCTACTTCCTGGTTAAGGTTTAGTTTTCCTCTTTCAACTCTTCCAGTTGCAACAGTTCCTCTTCCAGTAATTGTAAATACATCTTCTATTGGAAGAAGGAATGGTTTATCTGCATCTTTTTCTGGAACTGGAAAATACACATCTGCTTCATCCATCATATCATAAAGAGTTTGTTCTTCTTTTGGATCTCCTTCAAGGGCTTTTAGCGCTGATCCCTTAAATACTGGAGAGTTATCTCCATCATATCCATATTGAGTTAGCAAATCTCTTACTTCCATTTCTACTAATTCAAGCATTTCATCATCATCCACCATGTCACATTTGTTAATGTAAACCATTAGTTTTTTGATTCCAACTTGATTTGCAAGTAGAATATGTTCTCTTGTTTGGGGCATTGGTCCATCAGTAGCTGATACTACAAGGATTGCTCCATCCATTTGAGCTGCTCCAGTAATCATGTTTTTAACATAATCGGCATGTCCTGGTGCATCTATATGAGCGTAATGTCGTGTTTTGGTATTATACTCAACATGGGCTGTATTAATTGTAATTCCTCTTTCTTTTTCTTCAGGGGCGTTATCAATTGATGCATAATCCATAGCTACTGCTCCACCTTTTTTTGCAAGTACAGATGTAATAGCAGCTGTTAATGTTGTTTTACCATGATCAACGTGACCAATGGTTCCAATATTAACGTGTTCTAGTGAACGGTCAAATTGTTCTTTTGCCATGTTTTATTCCTTTTCTTTTCTCTTATAATTTTGTCTTATGTGGTTAATATTGCATTATTAACCTTTATATCTACATAACGTTATATAGAGCAGACACTTATAAAAGTGAACACTCAATATAATTTTAACAAAATATTATTATTAGTCTTAATTATTTATTTTCTTCTAAAATCATTATTTATGTTTTAAATAAATAATGATAAATTATTTAAAATATTTTATCAATAAAAGCAAATTTATTAATATTATTCTTCAACTTTTCCAATTCCTCTTTCAGAAATAATTTTTTCTGAAATAGATTTTGGAGTTTTTGTATAATGGGAGAATTGCATTGTATAAACAGCTCTTCCTTGGGACATTGATCTTAACTGAGTAGAATAACCAAACATTTCAGAAAGGGGAACATCAGCTTTTACAACTTGGGCATTTCCTCTTTCTTCTTGGCCATTAATAAGTCCTCTTCTTCCAGAAATATCACCCATGATATCTCCAAAATATTCTGTTGGGGTTACAACTTCAACAGCCATAATTGGTTCTAAAATTATTCCTTTAGAAGGAATTTTAGCTTTCTTAACAGCCATTGAAGCGGCAATTTTATATGCTAGTTCAGAGGAATCAACCTCATGATATGATCCATCATAAAGAGTTGCTTTAATATCAATCATTGGATATCCAGCAATTACTCCCCCAGCCATTGCTTCAGTAAGCCCAGCTTTAATTGCATTAATATATTCTTTTGGAATTTTTCCTCCAACAATTTTATCAACAAATTCAAATCCTAAATCTGGATTTGGTTCAAAAATAATTTTAACATGTCCATACTGTCCTCTACCACCAGATTGTTTGATGTATTTAGATTCAATATCTGATTTTTCAGTAAAGGTTTCACGATATGATACCTGTGGTGTTCCTACATTTGAAGCAACATTAAATTCTCTTCTTAATCGCTCTGCAATAATATCAAGATGAAGTTCTCCCATTCCAGAAATTATAGTTTGTCCAGTTTCGTGGTCAGTATGAGTTCTAAAAGTTGGATCTTCTTCAGAAAGTTTACTTAATGCAAGTCCTAAACGGTCTTGATCTGCTTTTGTTTTTGGTTCAATAGCAAGTGAAATAACTGGTTCTGGAAAGACCATTGATTCTAAAACAACTTTGTTTTTTTCATCAGTAAGGGTGTCTCCTGTTGTCGTTGATTTTAGACCAATTGCAGCAGCAATTTCTCCAGCAACAACTCCAGGAACTTCAGTTCTTGAGTTAGCATGCATTAATAAAATTCTTCCAACCCGTTCTCTTTTTCCTTTAGTTGCATTATAAGTATAAGATCCTGCATCTAATGTTCCAGAATAAACTCTAAAGAAAGTTAATTTTCCAACATAGGGATCAGTCATAATTTTAAAGGCTAAAGCAGAAAATGGTTCATCATCTTTTGCATGTCTTTCAATTGGATTTCCATCCATATCTTCCCCTTTAATTGAGGGAACATCAATTGGAGAGGGTAGAAAATCTACCACTGCATCCATTAGATGTTTTACTCCTACATTTTTGTAGGCTGATCCACAAAGAACAAGGAAAAAATCTCCAGAAAGAACACCAAGTCTAATTGCTTTTTTAATGTCTTCATTGCTAATTTCTTTTTCTTCTAGAACTTTTTCCATTAAATCTTCATCAAATTCAGCAGCTGCTTCTATTAATTCAATTCTTGCAAGTTCAGCTTGTTCTTTCATTGATGATCTAATTTCAACTACTTCAAATTTTTCTTCTGGTTTGTGATCAAAGATATATGCTTTCATTTCTATAAGATCAATGAAACCAACAAATTCATCTTCTGCTCCAATTGGAAGATGTAATGATCCAATTTTTGCTCCTAGCCGGTCTCTAATTGTTTGCATTGAATAATTATAATCTGCTCCAGTTTTATCCATTTTATTTACAAAAACGATTCTTGGAACATTATAATTTGTAGCTTGTCTTCAAACTGTTTCGGTTTGAGGTTCAACTCCTGCTTGTCCATCAAGAATTGCAATTGCTCCATCAAGAACACGAAGTGATCTTTCAACTTCAACAGTAAAATCAACATGACCAGGGGTATCAATAATATTAATCCGGTAGTCTTTTCAAGTTGCGGTAGTAGCAGCAGAGGTAATTGTAATTCCTCTTTCTTTTTCTTGGTCCATTCAATCCATTTGGGAAGCTCCATCATGAGTTTCTCCAATTTTATGAATTCTTGCTGTATGATAAAGAACTCTTTCTGTTGTAGTAGTTTTACCAGCATCAATGTGGGCCATGATTCCGATGTTTCTAAACATCTCAATTGGTTGTTTTCTTATCGCCATATTATCATTCCTCCTATCATCTAAAGTGAGCAAATGCTTTATTTGCTTCAGCCATTTTATGGGTTGCTTCTTTTTTCTTAACAGATGATCCTTGCCCTTGGGCAGCATCCATTATTTCTTTTGCAAGTCTTTCTTCCATCGTTTTTTCACTACGACCTCTTGCATACAATGTAAGTCATCTAAGTCCTAAAATTTTCCTACGTCGTTCTGAAACTTCGATCGGAACTTGATAATTTGATCCACCGACACGACGAACTTTTAATTCTAATGAAGGCATGATGTTATCTAAAGCTTTATTAAAAACATCAAGTGGTTCTTCTTTTGTTTCACTTTTTATTTGTTCAAAAGCTCCATATAGAATTTTTTGAGCAGTTCCTTTTTTTCCATCAAGCATAATATTATTAATTAGTTTAGTTACAGCTAATGAATTATAAATTGGGTCTGGTAACACTTCTCTTATTGGTGCACGATTTTTTCTTGACATATTACTTCTCCTTAGTTAGCTTTCTTTGGTTTTTTTGAACCATATTTTGATCTTGATTGGTTTCTTTTTTCAACACCACTTGCATCAAGTGTTCCCCGAACAATTTTATATCTCATCCCAGGAAGGTCTTTTACTTTTCCACCTTTTATTAAAACAACGGAATGTTCTTGAATATTATGTTTTTCTCCAGGAATGTAAGCATTAACTTCCATTCCATTAGAAAGTCTTACCCTTGCATATTTTCTTAGAGCAGAATTTGGTTTTTTAGGGGTCATGGTACCAACCCTAATTGCAACCCCTCTCATTTGAGGAGATGAACTTGGAAGTATTTGATTTTGTAAGGTATTTTTTCTAGTTTGAAGAGCGGGAGTCTTAGTTTTTTTGGTTTTATTTTGACGGCCGTTTCGCACTAGTTGATTCATTGTGGGCATATTGTCCTCTTTCTATATTTAATTATATTTCACTTACTCTTCTATACTTTACCACTTTTATTGTATTTAATTATTGTAATTGTAAGCTATATAAAGTTTACAATTAAAAAGCTAAATTAGTGCTAATTATTTTAAATTTATAATTCTTATTTTTTTATCAACTAAAATAAACAATTTCTTGAATTTAATATTTTAAATTTTTATCACTTTACTTAAAAAACTATTAACTAAAATAAGCTAATAGTTCTTTTTTGGTTTTTATTGCAGTTTTTTTATCTTTTTCTTGTACATCAAAATACATTCTTAAAAGAGGTTCTGTTCCAGAGGGACGAATAGCAACAAAATCTTTATTATCAAAGAAAATAATAATTGTATTATCAGTTGGTCACTTTTTATAACCCATTTTATAATCACGGATTTCAGTAATTCTATGTCCATTAATATCATCACCAATTTTTAAATTATTTCGATAATGATTAATAATCTGTTCCATCTCTTTCATGGCATTAACTCCAGTAAATCTTTTGGGGTTTGCCTCCATTAAAAAGAAATTAATTTCACCAAAAATATCATTTAAAACATCAAATAAAGTTTTCCCTTGTCTTTTATAATAATCAATTAATTCAAGAACTTGAACTAATGCTTGAAAAGAATCTTTGTCTTTTGTAAAGGGCATTACAGTTGATCCATAAGATTCTTCCCATGCAAAAGCACATTGTTTTCCTTTTGCAGTTTGTTTATCGACAACATACATTAAATTTTTAAAACCAGTATAAGCTTCAAAAGTTTTGACTCCATACTGTTTTGCAATTTTGTCTCCTGCATGAGAAGTAACAATTGATCTCACAATATATTCATTTCCCTCTGCTAATCCTCTTTTAGTTAATTGCTCTAATTTATATTTTATCTGAATTAAAGGAAGCTGATTTCCTGTAAAATCTTTTCAAGCTCCTTGATGTTTTACCATTAATCCAAAACGATCAGCATCAGGGTCTGTTGAAAAAATTAAATCTGCTTTATTTTTATCTCCATAAACTTTTGCCAATTCATATGATTCAATATCTTGTGGATTTGGATAAGGGGTGTTTGTAAAGTTTTCATCTGGATATTCTTGTTCCTTTACAAATTCATATTCTACTCTTGAAAAATCTAGTAATGGTTTTGCAAATTTAGCTGCAGTTCCATTATTTGCATTAAAAATTACTTTTAAATCTTTTTTAGTTGGAATCTTTTCAAAAGGAATTTCTTTTTTAATTCGATTTAAATAATCATCAAAATAACTTTCATCAAGATATTGTTCTTTATTTTCCAAATGGGGAATTTTAAAGATATTTTCTACTGAATTAGAAATTTCTTGAACTTTTTCAGTTTCCTTATTTGCAAGTTGTTTTCCTAGAGCATCATAAATTTTAAAACCATTATCTGTAGGTGGATTATGTGATGCGGTAATATTTATTCCTCCAACAAAATTATTTTCAACAACTGTATAGGATAGTAATGGAGTGGGGCATGGCTGATTATCTTTAAATAAAAAAACAGGAATATGCATTGCAGCAAGTACACTTGCTGCAATAAGTGAATAATGAACTCCAAATCTTCTGTTATCATGAGCAATAACAACTCCAAATTTAATTGCAGCATTTGAATATGTATCAATTAATCAATGACCAAATGAATAAGTTGCTTTTGCAATAGTATAATCATTAATTGAATTTGTTCCTCAAAGGATTCTTCCTCTTAGGCCTGCTGTTCCAAAAGCAATATCTTTACTAAAGTAAAGTTGTTTTTGTTCATCAGAAAAATTTTTAATTTTTTCTACTATTTCTACTGGTGCATTTTTTAATCAGAAGTTATATCTTTCCATTTTTAAAACCTCCCCGGCTTTAAAAATGGAGGAGCGAACCGGACTTGAACCGGCAATCGAAGAGTTGCAGTCATCTGCCTTACCAATTTGGCTACCGCTCCAATTAATTTATATTAATTATATAATTAAAATCTCTTAAAAAGAAGTTAAAAAAATTACTCTTTAATTTCTTTTCTAACTAAATCTATTACTTTATTTCTTAACAATGGATCTCGTAAAGCATATTCAATTTGAGCTTCTAAAAATCCAATAATAGAACCCATATCATATCTTTTTCCTTTAAATTTATAAGCAATCACTTCCCCAAATTTTAAGAGTTTTAAAATAGAATCAGTTAATTGGATTTCATTGGTTTTTAAATCTACATTCTTTTCTGCAAGAAATTCAAATATTTCTGGTTTTAAAATATAACGACCCATAATTGATAAATTTGAAGGTGCATCTTGAATAGCGGGTTTTTCAACAAGACCTTTTAATTCTCAAGTATCAATTTCAAGTTCTTTTTTTAAATCTACAACTCCATAATTTGTTACTTTATTCATAGGTACCTCTTGAACACCAACAATTGAACAATTATATTTTTCATATATATTAATCAATTGTTTTAAAGCGGGATTTTTTGGACTATAAATTACATCATCACCAAGTAATATTGCAAAAGATTCATTTCCAATAAGATTTTTTGCTTGAAGAATTGCATGCCCCAAACCTTTTGGTTGATGTTGACGTAAAAAAATAAAATTACATTTTTTATGAAACCCTTTTACTACATCTATTAAATCTTTTTTATTTTTAAAAATAAGTTCATTTTCTAGTGCAATATTACGATCACAATAATTAACTAAAGCTTGTTTTGTTGAGGAAGTAATAATGATAATTTCAGTAATTCCACTATCAATCGCTTCTTGAATAATATAGTGAATAGATGGAACATTTAAAATAGGAAGCATCTCTTTTGGAACAGTTTTTGTATAGGGCAAAAATCTTGATCCTAAACCTGCAGCTGGTATTACTGCTTTTGTTATTTTATTTTTATTATTCATATAATCCCTCTAATTCTTTGCTTATTTTATATAAAAATTTTTAATAACTAATTCTTTCTATTATTTATTTTAAAACTATATAATTTTTTTAATTATAACATTACTTATTTTATATTTTTTATTAATTAAAACAGATATTTTTATTTGATATATTAATTTATATTTAAAATAATATAAACTAATAATTTTTAATTTATCCTAAATTAACATATTCCTCAAGATATCTTCGATCAATTGGTTTTTTAGGTTCGAATTGTTCAATTGTAGTAGACATTCCCACTTTTCCTAAAAACATAATTAGAATAATTACTAGTTTAGAGACAACTGTAATGTTTGCTAAAGGAACTGGAGAAAGACCTGTAGTTCCAAAAGCGCTGGTTATTACAAAAAATGAAGATAAAATTCCTTTAAAATCATTTCTTGCTACTCCAGAAGTATTAATTGCTCCAGAAGCATCTTCTGCTGCAAAAATAATCATTGTTCCAAGCAAAATTAAAATCAAAGAAAAAATTAAAGTATTTCTTGCTTGAAGACACTGTTTATTAGAAATTGTTCTTTTAAAAGCATTGGTATTTCTTTTGCCTTGCAACTGTGTTCAAGTACTAACTACCACTACAAAGAAAGTAGTTGTTCTTATCCCCCCAGCGGTTGATCCAGGTCCAGAGCCGATAAACATCATAATCATATAAGCAATTTGTGTAGCGGAAGAAAAGAAACTAATATTAATTGTTGAAAATCCTGCATTTCTTGTAGAAAAAGTATTAAAAACAAGAGCAAAAATTCTTTGAAAAGTTGATCCATAAAGACTATTATTTAAAAAGGCATCTCTTTCATTTATCATAGAAATTGCTTCAATACTAAAAACAAAAGTTAGCCCTGCAAGAGCAACAAGAATATAAGTTACCACAGAAATTTTTGTAATAATTGAAAATCTAAATTTTTGTCCACTTGCTTTATAATGCACATATTGAAAAAGATCATAAATTACACTAAAACCAATTCCCCCAAGAATAAAGAGCATAATTGTTAAAAATTGAATTCCATAATTTCCATAATATCCTGCAAGTGAATAACTACTTCTAAACATATCAAGTCCAGAATTATTAATAGAAGCTCCTGCATGAAAAAAACCTACTCTAAATGAATCAAATCAATTTCCCTGAAGACCTGCTCCATCACCAGGAACAAAATATCAATTATCAAGATACAAAGGTCCTAAGTGGGTTAAATATAAATCCAATTCTAATTTTGGAATTTGAAAATAAATTTGACCAACATATTCACCATTATCATTTTTAATTATTGTTTCAGTTGGAATCAAATTTATTGGTTCAATTGTAGCAAACATAACTCCAAAAATAATTCCAAATAAAATTGTTGATCCTATTGTTATAATTACCGCTGTTTTTATAACTCCAACTGCAAGCTTATTATTTTTTAATCCTTTTTCATAACTTGATTGGGAAATACTTGAATATTTTAATTTATGAACGAAAAACATAAGAACAAAAATTTTAATAGAAAATCACCCGATACCACCAACTTCAAGAAGTAATAAAAGAACTAATTGGCCAAATCAATTATAAGTATAAGAAATTCCTACCGTGGTTAATCCAGTATCAGAAAAAGCAGATGAAGCCATAAATAATGAATCTAAAAAACCAGGATCTTCAAGATAACTACTAAAAATAGGAAAATTATTCCCAAAAAATGAAATAATACGAGGATCAAGTGTTGTTGAAGATAAACTATCATTAAATGTTTTAACTAGATCATGATCTTTTAAAACTCATGGAGTACATAAAAATAAAGTTCCTAAAAGAGTAATTAGAAAATATCAAAATAAAATTTGTCGCACTGGACTAACACCTTTAATATGCTTACGATAAAATTTTTTAGCAAAAATTGTAAATTTACTATCTTGCAAATCTAATTTTTCTTCATCCGTACTATTATGTAACTCCTTTTTTTTAGTTTCCATAATTTTTTAAGTCTTGTAAATTATAAACCATTATAATTTTTGCCTGGTCAAGCATAGAAATCTTTGAAATTGAAGCATTTTTACCTGCAATAACATAATCAGTATTTCCAGAAATACTTGTAAGCGGAAAAGCCCCTAAACTAATTAAAAAATCTTTTGCTTCATCTCTTGTACAGTTTTCAAATTTCCCAGTAAGAACAACTTTTTTACCTACAAAAAATCCACTACTAGCAATTTCTTTAAAATCTTCACTCATATTAAGTCCAAGAAGTTTTAATTCCTCAATTAATTCAATATTTTTTTTGTTATTAAATCAATCTACAACAGATTTAGATTTAACATCTCCAAAATTAATATCAGAAAGTAATTTTTCATAAGTAATATTTATTAAATTATCTATATTCAAATATCTGGTTGCTAAATCTTTTGCTGATTTATAACCAATATATCTAATTCCAAGAGCAAAAATAAGACAATGTAATGGCCTTTTTTTTGAATCTTCAATTGCTGTTAAAAGATTATGAACTAATTTCTTTTGATAATTTTCTAATTGAATAATATCTTTTTCTTTAAGATGATAAATATCCGCATATGAATGTAATCAACCTTTTTCTAAAAAGTTGGTAAGATGACTTGTTGACAAACCTTCAATATTCATTGCTTGTCTTCCACTAAAATGAATAAGCGCTTCAATAATTCTTGATGGGCATTTATTATTAGTACAATATTGATCTACCATATTATTTTCCCTACTTAATTTTTGATGGCAAATAGGACAAATAGTTGGTTCAACTCATTTTTTACTTTTTTCAATTCTTTTTTTAAGATTTACACCAATAACTTTTGGAATGATATCCCCGGCTTTTTTAACTTGAACAGTATCACTAACTCTTAAATCTAATCCTTTAATATAATCTGCATTGTGTAAAGTTGCTCTTTGAACTGTGGTTCCAATTAAATTTATTGGTTTTAATTGAGCATTATAAGTTACTCTTCCTGTTCTTCCAATTGTGGGAAAAATATCAAGTAATTTAGTTTCCTTAATTTCTGCAGGAAATTTATAAGCAATAGCTCATTTAGGAAATTTTGTTGTATAGCCAATATCTTCATGTAAATTATTATCATCTACTTTAATTACAATTCCATCAATTTCATAATCTAATTGATCTCTTGATTCAGTAATAATATCAATTGCTTCCATTGCTTTTTCAATTGAAGTTACTTTTTTTGAAAGTGGGTTTACATTAATCCCAATTTTTTTTAATTCATTTAAGGTTTCCATTTGAGAAGGAAAATAATCTTCTTTTGTTTCCCTGCTTAAAGCAAAATAAACAAATAAATCTAAGTTTCTTTTTTTAGTAACCAAAGGATCAAGTTGTCTAATTGTTCCAGAAGTTCCATTTCTTGGATTTGCAAGTAATGGTTGATTATTCAATAAATTTTGATGATTAATCTGGTCAAAAGAAGAAAGAGGCATAAAAACTTCCCCCCGTAAATTTATTTCTTCTTTTAAGGAAATTTCTTTTTTTACATGAATAATTTGTTTAATATTTTCAGTTACATCTTCACCAATAATTCCATCACCCCTAGTAAGTGCATTAACTAGTTTTCCATTTTTATAATGTAAGGAAATTGAAACTCCATCAATTTTAGGCTCGACAGTATAGCAAATATCTTGTGATGTATTTAGAATTTTTTTTATTTGTTTATCAAAATCAAAAAGATCATTTTTATCAAAAGCATTTTGTAAAGAAAGCATTGGTTTAATTGGGTGTGGAAGTTTTTTAAAACTAGAACTTGCAAAACCTCCTACTTTTTGAGTAGGAGAATCTTTTGTAAGTAAATCAGGATATTTTTTTTCAAGAGCAATCAATTCATTTATTGCTTGATCAAAAGTAACATCATCAACACTAGGATTATTTTTTAGATAATATTCAGTAGATCATGTATTAATTTGCTTTTTTAAATGTTTAATTAATGCTTTAGCTTGTGGTTTTTCCATTAGTTAATTTTATTTAAATATTTTAATAATCGTTCTTGATCTCTAAATCATGATCTTGTAACTGACATTAAAATAGGACTTAAAATTATTTGAAATTTTTGCACAAAACGAAGTGTTCATAGACATCAAAAAATCTTAAATAAATTTGTTGTTCAGCTAAGATTATGATTGTGAATAAATCTTGAATTTTTATTTGGTTTTAAACAACTAAAAACATTATGATTAAAAATTTTTATCCCTTGTCTTAATTCTTGATTATGATCATTTAATTTTAAATTATATTGTTTATATAGTAATCATGTTCAAATAATATTATTTATTGGAAAATCAAAGTTCTTATCTGTTAATTTATCAAATTTTAAATAGAAATCAAGAACATATTTCACAAGATCTTGTTTAGGAGCAGCAGCAATAATACCAGTACCAACTAATTTAGAATATTCAAAACCAAGAATTAATTTATGAGTAAAAAGAGAATCAAAAATATCTTGTAATGGTTCCATATCAACATCAAGATATATTCCCCCTTCTTCATAAAGAATTTTAGTTCGAAAATAATCTGAAACAAAAGCATATTTCTTTAGCTTATAAGCTAATTTAGCATATTTACACTCATTAATATCTAACTCTTTTTCAGTTCAAATTTTTATTTCAAAAGTTGGGTACATTTTTTTAAGACGAGCAATATTTTGTTTCATACAATCAGGTTGAGGTTGTTCACCTATTCAAATATAATGAAAGACATTAGGGATTTTATTATTTAATTTCATAGTAATAATTATACTATTTATTTTTTAACTTAAACAAATACTGATTATTATTTATATTTTTATTTAAAAACATTTTTTGCAACAAAGGAATATTTTTATAATTAAAAAAATGATAAAAATTTAATTTATCTTGAAGATATTTAAATGAATTTAAAAAAATACAAATTGCAAAGACAAAATAATAAATTTGAAATATATCAATATTCACTAAATTACTATTAATATATTTAAATAATGGTAAGGTTAATGGATTAAATCCAATTACAATTATTAAAGAAGTTATTAACAGTAAGTTATTTGCTTTTTCTTTTCTAAAAAAACAAATATAAAAACTAAAAATTAAATAAAGAGCACAAAGAGTCATTAAGGAAATAGCAAGCGTTTCATACTCTACTTTAGCAAAACCATTTTCAATAATTTTAAAAACACTATTGTCTGATTTTACTCCAAGTAACAAGGAAAATAAAATTGTAATTCCTAGTGAAAGATAAAGAACTAAAAAGGCATTTTTCTTAATTGTTTTTTCAACTTGAATTAAATCTTTTACCTTTGTTGGATTTAAAATTGCATACATTGGAATTAAAATTATAATTCCAATAATCAAAAATATTAAACCAAAAAGAATATTTTTTACTGTTAAAATAAAAAATAATTGAATAGCAAAAAAACTAATAAACAAGAGAAAGAGACTGGCTGTGCTTTTTGCCCGCATAAATAAATATCCAATAGTTGGAATTCCAAATAGTAATAGAAGTACTATTCCTGCAGAAGAAATTGTAAAAAGTGAAGCAAGAACAAAAAAAGCAAAAACAATGATTAAGTTATTCCCAAATGTTTCTTTTGCATACAAAAAAATTAAAACAAAATATAAATATATTATTGGAATAATAATATAAATTAAACTTTCAACAATTAAAAAAGAAAAAATTACTATAATAACAAGTGTAAATAATGTAGCAAGCATAATTGAAATTAGACTTACAATATTTTCAAATAATAATTTAGAACTTCAATATAAAAGACTAATTACAATAAAAGGAATAACTCAATTAAACAAAGTAGCTAATTCAATATTATTGTTCATATCTATAATAATATTGAATTCAGTAATCATTGATTGGTAATGAACTTTTTCTTTGTCAGAATTAAAAAAAGGAAAATTAATTATTGAAGAATCCCCTAGTGATGTTAAAAGAAAATGAAATAATCATAATAAAAGTCCTATTATAATAATTGAAATAAAAAAATTACTAACTTGTTTTCAACTTGGAATATTTAATTTTGTAAGTAAGGAATTAATAAAAAGTAAAACTACAAATGTAAAAATAAATTGTTTAATTAAATACAAATAGAAAAATAAATTTGCTCATGCTTCTTCCAAACGAAAATATATAAAAGGAGTATACAATATAAAAGTAATTAAAAAATAACTAATTATCCCAAAAGGAATTGCAAAATTATTATTTCTTGTTTTAAAATGAAAGAATTTTTGAGCAACACTTCCTAAGGTATAAAAAAGTAAAGTAGTTAAAGTAACTAACAAAATAATTTGAGTAATGTTATTATCGGCAAATCTAACAAAGTAAAACATAATTAATATAATTATAATTTATTACCTTATAATTTATTTAGGGACGAGGATAGAATGAGTTACCAAAGAATAAAATTAGAACAACCATATAGTTATTTAGAACCATATATATCAGAAGAAATTGTAAGAAAACATTATGAAAATAATCATAAAGCATATGAAGTTAAATTAAATGCAGCAATTGAAGGAAGAGGTATTCAAGAACGATTTGGTAGTCTTGAGTCATTGATGAAAAGTTATCAAAAAATTGAAGATCCTATTATTAAAGTTGCAATTAGACAATTTGGAGGAGGACTTTTAAACCATAATTTTCTTTTTCCTTCAATGAAAAAAGATGTTGAATTTAAAGATGGATTACTTAAAACAAAAATTTTAAATCAATACGGAACAATCGAAAGATTTAAAGCAGAATATAAGGAAGCTGTTTTAAATTTATTTGGTTCTGGTTGAATATGATTTGTAGTAGGTAAATCTGAAATGCTAAATATTATTAAAGTATTTAATCAAGATACTCCCCAATTCTTAGGATTTACTCCGCTCTTTGGTATTGATGTATGAGAACATGCATTCATTTTTCAATTTGATGGAGATAAAGGCGCTTATTTTGATGCAATTTGAAAATGCATTGATTGAGATTTTGTTGAAGAACAATATGTAAATAAAAAATAGACTTAATTAAGTCTATTTTTTTTGTTTTTAAACCTAAACTAGGTTATTTTCTTGCATTGCTTTTTTAATTCCTGCAATTGCTTCATTAGCATCATCACCCTCAGCAACAATGATAACTTCTACACCATTTTTAATTCCAAGTGCCATTACTGACATAATTGATTTTAAATTTGCTTCTTTTCCTGCTCCGGTAATTGTAATATCAGCATCATATTTATTTGCTTCTTGAACAATTACTGATGCTGGTCTTGCGTGTAATCCAATAGGATCAGTAATTACTACTTTTAATTCCATTTTATTTCTCCTTAGTTTTAATACTTTCTATTTTTGTAAATAAAATAATGGTTCTCCAGTTTTAATTTGTCCTGTTGAACATTTTGTAATTTTATAATCACCAATTGTTTCATTAGTAACAACTATAATAATATCAGTTGATTTCCCGTTTTCTTCTAAAACTTTAAAATCAATATCAACTAGTTTTTGAGTTGTTTTTATTTTACTACCTTGGGGAATATCAGCTTTTTTAAAACCTTTTCCATTAAGTTCAACAGTATCGACTCCAATATGAATTAAAACCTGTGGTCCATTTTTATGTTGAATTCCATAGGCATGTCCTGAATGAAATGAAACAATTAATTCTCCATCAAAAACTGGATAAATTGCATTGCTACTTGGAATAATTGCAATTCCTTTTCCAATTATTCCAGAATTAAAAACAGGGTCACTAACCTCTTTAATATTTTTAATGTTTCCATCTATTGGTGCAAGCACAACAATAGAATTACTTGATTTATTAAACATATTTTCTCCTTATTTAAAATAACTCAAATTAATTAAAGCATATATATTATATATAAAATAATTTTTTAACTTAAATTTTACAAAAAACATATACTTTAAATTTTTAAATTATGTGCTTTAAAAAATTCATCAATAACAGCAAGAACCTCATCTTGAGTTTCAAGATCAAGAACTTTTGCTGTTAATTTTTTTGCATCCTTAAAATTGATTTCTGAAATTAATTTTCTAATTTGTAAAATAGAACTTGCAGACATTGAAAATTCATCTAATTCAAGTCCCATTAAAATTGGAGTTAATTTTGGTTCTCCTGCAGTTTCACCACAAATTGCAGCTCATTTTCCAGCTTTATGTGCAGCATTTATAATTGTTTGTAATTTTTTCAAAATTGCTGGATTAAATGGTTGATATAAATAAGAAACTGCTTCACCCATTCGATCTGCAGCAAAGGTATATTGAATAAGATCATTTGTTCCAACAGAAAAGAAATCAGCATATTTTGCAAATTTATCTGCAAGTTCTACAACAGAAGGAATTTCCACCATAATTCCAAGTTCATATTTTCCAACTACAATCTTTTCTTTTTTTAATTCTTTTTCAATTCTTGTAAAATGTTCTTTTACTTTTAAAAATTCATCAATTGTTGCAATCATGGGAATATTAATTGCTAATTTTCCAAAAGCAGATGCTCTAAGTAAGGCTCTAAATTGTGCTTCAAGAACTTTTGGTTTATCAAGTTGAAGTCTAATTGCTCGATAACCTAAAAAGGGATTCATTTCTTTTGCAAATTGATAATAAGAAAGCGTTTTGTCTCCTCCAATATCAAGAGTTCGAATAAGGACTCTTTTACCATCCATTTTTTCTAAAACTTCTTTATAAGCTTTAAATTGTTGTTCTTCTGTTGGTCAAGCGCTAGCTTCCATATAAAGAAATTCTGTTCTAAATAGACCAATTGCTTCTGCCCCATTTGCAAAAACACCATCTAAATCTGCAGGTGATCCTATATTTGCTGCTATTTCAGTAAGCCAACCATCTTTTGAAATTGTTTTTTTATCTTTAAATTTAGCTTGTGCTACTTTTTTAGTTGCTAATTCTTTTGCTTTAACTTCATATTCTTTAATTAATTTTGGAGTTGGTGAAAGAAAAATTTCCCCTGCTTTTCCATCCATTAAAATTAATTGTTTTGCATTAATTGTAGAAATTTCTTTTCCAATTCCAAGGACTGCAGGAATTTCTAAAGTTCTTGCCATAATTGCAGAATGAGAGGTTCTTCCTCCAATTGCAGTAATAAAACCTTTTACAAATTTTGGATTTAATTGGGAAGTTTCAGAAGGAGTAAGATCATTTGCTACAATAATTATTTCTTCATTAATTAAAGTTAAATCATGAATTTCAAGTCCCTCAATAATTTTTATTAGTCTTGAAGTTACATCAGCAATATCAGCAATTCGTTCTTTCATATAATCATCATCCATTGCTACAAAAATTTTTTTAAAAGATTTTGCTACCTCTTGAACAGCAAAAGCAACATTAACATTTTCTTCCTTAACTTTATTTTTTACTTGTAAAGCAAGTTCAGGATCAGTTAAAATATCTAAATGAGCATTAAAAACAGCTGCTTTCTCTTCCCCTAATTTATTTTGTGCATTTTCTCTTAATTTAAGAATTTGTTCTTTTGCTTTAACAATTGCATTATCAAATTTTTTTATTTCTTGATCATGATTAATAATTGCTAATTTACTAATTTCTAAATTTTTATTTTCTAGAATATAAGCCTTTGCAGTTGCAATTCCAATAGAGGCACCAGTCCCAGTTATTTTTTTCATTTTGCTCCTATATGTAGTTTTACTTCCCTTTTTATTTAAAAAAGAAAGATATTTTTTAAATAAAAATGGAGCGAGTAAAGGGAATCGAACCCTCATCCTTTGATTGGAAGTCAAACATAATAAGCCATTATACTATACTCGCGCCACATATTTATTATATACAAAACTCAATCTATTTTCGTGAGAAAATGAAAAAAGTAATCCTTAAAGCATTGGTGAAAAGAGTTTTCAAAAAGTAAAACATAACAAATCAAATAAATTTCAGTTTTTAGAATTACCAGTTACTTCATAAGATAATTTTTTCCATTCTTCAAAAACTACTTTTAATTCATTTACAGCTGTAATATCTTCAATTAATAAATTAGATTCAAAATGAAGATAAAGGGCACGATAATCTAAATTAGAAGTTCCGACAATGGCCATTTCTTGATCAAAAAGAAAAAACTTAGAATGATTAAAAATATTTTCCATTCGATAAACTTTTACTCCCCTTCTTACTAACCTTTCTGCAAAATATTTTGAAGCATAATAAGCAGTTTTTTTATCAGCAAGACCAATAGTAATAATTTCAACCTGAACTCCTCGTTTAATTGCAGCTTCAAAAGCATTAAGAATAACACTTGGAAAAACTAAATATGGAGAAGAAATTAGTACTTTATTTTTTGAATTTGCTAATAAAGTTAAAAAATTATCTAGCATGGTAGATTTTTCATATTTAGGACCATCAGTAAAAAGTTGTAGAGGAAGTATTTTACTTATAAGTGGAAAATTTTGTTCCTGATTAGTAATTATTTCTCCTGTAGTAAATCTTCATTGAAGTTGAAATTGTCGATTCATTTGATCAACAATATCACCCTCTACCCGTAAATGGGTATCAAATCATGTTCCATATTTTGGAACAATTCCTGCATATTCATCACCAATATTAAGTCCTCCAAAAAAAGCAATTTTATTATCAATTACAACAAATTTATTATGAGAACGATAATTTGCATAACCAGAAGTTATTGTTACTCGTATGGGATTAAATTGGGCAAATTTAATTCCATGATCTTGTAAATTTTTATATGTTTTATCAGAAGTTGCAATGGACCCAAGCTGATCAGTTAAAATTCTTATTTCTACCCCTTCTTTTTTCTTTTTTAACAATACTTCTTCAATTTTTTTAAAAATAATTCCATCATTAATAATAAAATATTGAATATTAATGAATTTTTTAGCTGTTTCTAAATCAATTAATAATTGAGAAAACTTATTTCTCCCTTGAAAAAGAAATTTTAATTCATTATTATAAGTTATTGGTTTATTTTGAAAAGAAAGATTTTCAAAAAATAATTGGTTTATTTTCCGATTATTTTTTGCATAAACTATTTGATTATGTATTTCACTTTCTAATAATTCTGTTTTTTTAAGTTTGTTTTTTCTTCACAAAGGAACCATTCCTCCAGAAAAATAAATAAGTGCTCCTCCTCCTGGAAAAATCAAAAATAAAACTACTCATGATATTTTTGATTGAATTTCACTTCTTCGATAAGAAATCGAAAGTACTAAAGCAATCAAATTGCATCCATATTCAAGACCAAGTAAGGAAAAAGCAATTGTTTGTTTTCCTAGACCAAGAAAAATAAATGGGAGAACAAAGAGCATAAAAGCTAAAACAACTCTTAAGGAAAAACCTGTTACCGTCCTAAATAGCTTTCAATTTGTAAACATAATTATTAAAAAATGGCGGAGAAGAAGGGACTCGAACCCTCGCACGGAAGACCGCCTACATCCTTAGCAGGGACGCCTCTTTTCCAACTTGAGTACTTCTCCAAATAATAGAGAATTTAAAAAGTCTCTACATTTATATTTTATATTATTTGTTTTTATTATAAGTAAAAAATAATTGGGGTAGTCATTAATAAATACAAACTAAAAGTAAAAATATCAACAATAGTTGTTTGGACAGGTCCTGAAACAATCGCTCCATCCCAATCATATTTATCTGCAGCAATTGGAAGAATTGTCCCCATTAAATTCCCTACAATAATTACAATAAAAAAGGCAAGAGAAGCAACAAGAGCAATAATTAAATAACCAATTGCAGTTTCTGCTGCAAATGGAGCAATCCCTCCTTTAGTAAGAAGTGACATTATAAACCACACCACATACATCCGAACAAAGGAAATAACTGCAGCAGAAGCACCCATCATTATTCCATATAAACTTTCTTTTTTAATCGCAACTTCATAATTATCTTCTGTAATTTCATTTAAAGCAATTGCTCTTATTAAATTTGAAGTTGATTGAGTTCCGGTATTTCCGGCAGTTCCACTTATTGTTGCTGCAGTTGCAAGGGCTGTTGAAGCAGCAATTGCTGTAATTCCTCATGAGGGGCCTTCATTTAATGACGGATTAGCACTACCCCATCAAATTTGAAAGCCCATAATAATTAATTGGGTAATTGAACCTATTAAAAGAAGCATAATAATTCAAAATGATCTTGCTTTAAAAAGTTCTCAAGAACTAGTTTCTAAATAAGGTTTTTTTGATTTTACAACAATTGCAGCTTGTTCTAAAATTGCATCATCAAATTCCTTAAAGATTTCAATAATATCATCTGCTTCAATTACCCCAATTAATTCTTCTTTATTATTTATTACTGGTGCAGAACTAATATCAAATTTAGTCATAATGTCTTGGGCATCTTTGATATTTGAAGTGGTTTTAATTGTATCAGTATATTCCAAAACATCAGCAATTTGAACAGTTTCTTCTTCAGAAATTAAAGTATCAGGTTTAATATATCCAACAAATTTGTTTTGTTCACCAATTACCCAAATATTATCAACAATTTCAAGATCATCCTTGGTAATTTGCTTTTTAACTTTGCTTTTAGTTTGTTTTATGGTGTCTTTTTCATAAGCAATTACAAAGTCAACAAGCATATGATAGCCAGCATCTGATTTTTCATATCGTAAGATTTTATTGATTTTTTCCCTTGTACTTCGATCACTAGCCATTAGTACTCTTGTAGTAATTTCTGGAGGGAGTTCTTCTAAAACATCAATTGCTTCATCAGTAAACATCTCATCAAAAATTTCTCCAATTTCTTCATCAGAAAAATGATTAATAAGAATTGTTTGATCTTCTGGCTCAAATTCTCCAAAAACATCTGCAGCTTGTTCTTCTGAAACAAAACGAATTAAAAGAATAACCTTATTTAAAGGCCAATCTTTTATTACATTATGGATTTCTGAAGAATGAAATTCATCAACAATAATCCGTAATTTCTTGATGTTTTTTTCATCAACAAATTTTAATAATCCTTTTAAAAGTAACTGTTTTTCCTTGTTATTCATAATAAACTATATTTTAAAGTTTTTCCACCATCTTAATTAAAATATTAAAGACATCTGTAAAACCATCTCGTCTTTGATCAGGAGTTGTTTCTTCATGAGTAATTAAATTATCAGAACTAGTTAAGATAACTAGTGCTTTTTTATTTAAATAACTTGCAATTGGATATAATGCTCCAGCTTCCATTTCCACTACTAAAATTCCCTCACTTACTAATTTAGCAATATCTTTCTTATTTGTTTCTTTATAAAATCATTGTGAAGAATGAGCTGTTCCTGTAATTATTTGTCTATCTAAATTTAAATCAGCTGCGACATCTTGTGCTAAGGTTATAAGTTCAGAAGAAGCATTACTATAGGGACCATCAAGTCCGAATCCGCTTCCATATCCTGCATCTTCAAAGGCTTTTTCTGCAATAATAATATCAAAAAGATGAATGTCCGCAGTGTAAGCTCCACAAGACCCAAATCTAATAATTGTTTCTACATCATAAAATTTATAAAGTTCATAGACATAAATTCCAATAGAACTCATCCCCATTCCATGACCCATAACTGTTACAGCTTTTCCATTAATCGTTCCTGTAAAAGCAAGCATTCCCCGAATACTATTAACTTGTTTAGAATTTTCTAGATAATTATCAGCAAAAACTTTTGCTCTTAGAGGATCCCCTGGCATTAAAACAATTTTTGCAATTTCACCCTTTTGGGCTTCAATATGTGGTGTTGGCATTTTTTTTCCTTTTTTTAATTAATTCAAGTTCTTACTAAACGATCAAATAATTCTTTTGGAGCAAGTTCTTCTCAATCTCCTTTATAAAAAATTGTAACCTTTGATCTTTCTTCTGAAAGAACTATAACAATAGCACTTGTTGCTTCACTAATTCCTAATCCAGAACGATGTCTAGTCCCAAATTTTTTTGGTAATTTTTGTTTAGAAAGTTTTGTGATATAAGCAGATGCTTGTTCAATCCTACTTCCCCGAATAACAATTGCTCCATCATGAAGAGGTGTTTTTGATCCTTCAAAAATAGTTGTTATTAGGTTAGAAGAAAGTTGGGCATCAAGTCTTTCAGAATCAACAATATAATTATAAACTTCCTTTTTTTGGTCAATTATAATTGTTGCTCCCTTTCCGAATTCAGAAAGTGCTTCAACAGCAATCGAAATATCTTGAATTACAGAAATTTTTTCTTCATCAAGAGTTCTTCTTCTAAACGATGCGGTAATATTTTTAATTAATTTATTTATTAACAGTCATGGCAATGGTGAAAACAAAATAATAATTAAATATAAAAAACTAATTACTAGTATAGAGTGGTCCATATCTACTAAATTATATATTAGTTATTTTATTTACTTATTTAATTTCTTTTGCAATGAGGGGAAAAGCTAATTTATAATTAGGAACACCTTGAATAAGTGCCTTTTTTAAATTAGTCATTTTTGAAAACATATAATAATCAGGGTTAATAAAAAAGGCATTATTAGTATTTGCTTTTTCTGCGTCACAAATTGAAAATTCAATTCCACTTGCACGTAATTTGTCTAAAATTTTTAAAACTGATTTAGAATGAGCTATTGAATTGGAATCAAATTCCATAATCACTTTGTTTAGGGGAATTTGTTTTGCAATTCTTTTGATAACATTTTCTACATGAAAATCTTTACTACTTAAAAATTCTGCAGGATAAGCAAGAATAATCTTTTCAAAATCCCGATTTTTAAAACTTCTTAATGTTTGATAAGCAAGAAATCTTTGTAAAAGAATTGCATCATTATGGTTTAAATTTTTTAAAACTTGATCTAAGTAAAAATGTTTATCATTAATTTTAAAATAATGTAAAACATAGTAATAATTTTTAAAATTATATGAGGAGACAAAAGTATCTTTTCGATCACTAATAATATTGGATAATTTAGCAATTTTTGCATTGTTTACAAGATTATCATGAATTCTTTGATAATCATAAACAATCGTTTTTGTTTGGTTATTTGTTCTTGAAACTTCACTTAAAATCATTTCTGCTTTTGAAATTAAATCAACAATATTATTAGAATGAATTCCATAAATTGAAATTCCACTATTAATTGAATAATTAAGATGATTAAACTGATTAATAATATTATCTATTACAATAAAGGGATCATTCTTTGTTCTATTTAGAAGTAAATTATTTTTATAAATAAGCTTTAAACTTTGAAAATTTAATTTCATTGGAATAAAAGTTGCATAGGATTTATTTGTTGCTTTAAAAAAAATCGCATTAGGATAAAATTTACTAAATTCTGTCCGTATTTTGATAAGTATTTTTTCTTTTTTTATTTCTGGGACTTCATCTAAATAAAAAAGAATCATTAGCCCCATTGAAATATTATTAATTACAATATTTTGTTTAATTGTTTGTTGTGAAAGTGACAATTTATAATATGAAACATCATCTTTTGTTGAAAAAGTTTTTAAGATATCAGAATTTGTATAAATTCGTTCAATAAAAGAAACTAATAAATATTGAAAAACAAAAATACTAATAAAATAAAGAAGAAAATAAAAGAAAGGATAAATAATTTTTTTGACAATAAAAGTTTCATTTCCAATTTGAACTAATCCATAAATTAATATTAATAGTATTTCAAAAATAATCATCCAAATAGTAAAAATATAAATAATTTTTTTAGGTTGTTTATTACTATTTTTAAATAAATTAATTGTTTGGCAAATAACAACAATGATTATCACTGAAATAATATTAATAAATTCAAGAATTGAATGTTTAATAACACCAAAAGCTGAAAGAAAATCTCCACTAGCTAAAATTCCAATATTTAAAGGAATTCGCAGTAAAATTCCAAATAAAGCAAAAATTCCCATGGAAATTGTAAATCGGGAATCAAACATAATAGCAAAAATAATGATATATATAGGAATTATGGTAATGAATTGCCCATTATTTCCTGGATATCAAATTGGAACAAACATTTCTACAATCATTGCTAAAGTTCCAATAATAATTCCAATAATTAAAGTTTGCTTAATACTTAACTTATCTCCACTAATTCGAAAATACTCCCGAACTAAAAAATATATGGTTGTAAAAACCATAAGCACTAATAAATTATATAAAATAAAAATTCATGTAATATCTGACATACAATTACATTAATTAAATTGGTGGAGGTGTCGGGAATTGAACCCGAGTCCATACATAATCTACCGCTTACAAATCTACAGTTTATCTAGTTGTGAACTAGCAACTAATAGAATTTTTGAGTTTAAGAGCTCCCCCTGGTTTTCCCAATGTTACGACGCTAGTATCAAACCCCATTAGAAAAAAATTTGATTAGCGGTTGATCTTAATTAAGCGAATGCGACTACATCGTTAGATGTATTCATAAAGGCTGGATCAACGATTTGTTCTTCGTTTCCGATTAACTTGGTTTGGTCTTTAGGTTTACCAGACCACTGCATTGTAAGTTAAACTATATATGTCGATGCCATGGCACCCCCATGGACTTTTATCCATATAAATTATACAACATTTAAAAAGGATTTATTTTTAGAAATAAATCCTTTTATTAAAAAAATATGATAAAATAATAAAAATGAAGAAAAGAAAAATTGTTTTAACAATACCAAAAAATAAAGTTAACAACAATATTTTATTCCCAAAAAACACAAAAGAGATTTTTTAAATCTCTTTTTTTTTGTGAATTTTAAAAACAAGGAGAGAAATGAAAGTAAATAAACAATATTTTAAAAGTCATGCAACAAGAATTTGAAAAAATATTCGAATTGATGATGACTATATTTCAGATGAATATGAAACAAAACCAATTCCCCAAAACAAGAGGAAAAAGACTTGAGTTATGGGGTTTATTATGATTGGATTTTCATTATTTTCAGCTACTGCTATAATTGGTTATTCAACTACAGCAGGACTTTTAGGAAGTGGTTATGATTTTGGTGCAGTCCTTATTACTGTTATAGTTGGAAACCTTATTTTAACAGTCTATATTTGTACTCTTTCTTATATAGGAGCAAAAGAAGGATTAAGTACCCACCAATTATCAACCAAGGTTTTTGGAAAGCATGGAATTAAAATTACCTCAAGTGTAACCATGATTGCACAACTTGGATGATTTGGAGTTGGAATTATGATGATTGTTACTCCCTTAACAGGAATGATTAATGCCACAACAGAAATTAATAAAGGTGATTCTGGATTTATCGCAATTAAATGAGCAATGATTATTATAATTGGTTTTTTTATGACTTTTACTGCTTATTATGGAATTAAATCATTAACAGTAGTTTCAATTATTGTAGTTCCTTTAATCATAATTGCGGGAATTGCAGCAATTTCTGTAGCAGCAATTCAAGATAATTCAAACCTGCCAATAGGTAGTGGCGAAACTATAACAATAATGGCTGGAATTGGACTTGTTTTTGCTGCTTTTGCTTCTGGAGGAACTTTATGTCCAGATTTTGTAAGATGGGCAAAGGATGGGAAAAGTGCAGTAATTGTAACTTGTCTTGCTTTTTTCTTTGGTTCAATATTAATGTTTCTTTTTGGATCAGCAGCTTTTTTTATCTTTGCTTCTGAAAATATTTTAATGGGACTTGCCAGTACATCAATTGCACTTCTAGTAATTGGAATTTTAGTTTTAATCGGAAATATTTGAACAACAAGTGATAATGGTCTATATACCCAAGCAATGGCCCTAAGTTCAACCGTGGGAACAAAGAAAAAAGTAAATGTAATTATTTTAGGAATAATTGGAACATTACTTTCACCAGTTATTTTTTCTCATTTTATTCCTTTTTTAAATGTGTTAAACCTTTTACTTCCTGGAATTGGAACTTTAATTTGTTTAAATTATTTTTGACACAAGGAAGATAAATCAGATGTAAGTCATAGTTGAATTGCAATTTGATCATGATTTCTAGGATTTGTTGCTGCCTTTATTATTAATTTAATCTTGCCTTTTATCTTGCCTCTTTATGTTATGCTTTTTACTGCACTTTTCTTTATTATTATGAAGCAAGGAAATGCACAGGAGTTAAAGTGACAAGCAAATAAATATGAAAAAAGATATAATTCAAACAATGAAAAAAATAACGAACACCTATCACATTAATGTAAATAAAGATGAAATTGCTCCTACTGTTTTAATGGTTGGAGATCCTGCAAGAGCAAAATATTTTGCAAACAAATTATTAGAAGATCCAAAATTAGTTTGTAATATTCGACTAATTAATATGTGGACTGGAACCTATAAAGGGAATTTAGTTACAATTACAAGTCATGGAATGGGATTTCCTTCTATTGGAATTTATGCTCATGAACTTTTTAACTTTTTTAATGTTGAAAGAATTATTCGTCTAGGAACTTGTGCAACCTACAAGAAGGAAATAAATCCTGGTGATATTATTATTGGGAATAAATATTATACTTATTCCCGTTTTGGTGAGGGTTATGGAGTTGATCCTTTAAAACCTAGTTTAGCTAATCCAAATTTATTTAAAACAATTGAAAATAATTTCAAAAAAAAGAATTTAAATTATCATGTTGGAGCATTATATTCATCAGAATGATTTTATGCTCCTATTTTTAAAAATCAAGGAGTTAAGAGTAATTCACCAATTGAAGAAAAAGTTGCTAGTGGGGAAATTATTGGACAAGATATGGAAAGTTATGCTCTTCAAACAATTGCTAATTACTTTAATAAAGAAGCAATTACTCTTGTTATGGTTTTAACTAATCTTGTTCTTAACACTGAAGAAGAAAAAAATAATCCCGCAACTATTTTACCAATGGGAAAAAATGTTCTTGAAGCATTATTTGATTAAAAATATTATTTATCATTAAAACTAAAAATAACTAAGGTAATTTTATTTACCTTAGTTATTTTTATTAATAAACAATTTTATAAGTTAACACCGCTTCTAATAAAAAGAGATAATATAAGGGATGAATCAAAAAACAAGCACATACCATATAAGCGTATTTCAAAATGATATTGCCCCAATAGTTCTAATGGTAGGAAGTCCAACAAGGGCAGAAGATTATGCACACAAACTTCTAAAAAATCCTAAATTAGTTTGCAATATTCGTTTAATTAACATGTGGACTGGAACTTATAATGATAAACCAGTAACAATTACAAGTCATGGAATGGGATTTTCTTCAATGGGGATTTATGCTCATGAACTTTTTAATTTTTTTGGAGTTGAAAAAATTATTCGGTTAGGAACATGTGCCACTTATAAAAAAGATATTAATATTGGTGAAATAATTATTGGAAATAATTATTTCACTTATTCAAAATTTGGAGAAGGCTATGAAGTTGATCCTGAAATAGGAATTGCTGCTAGTTATAATTTATTAAAAATTATTGATAATCAATTTAAAAAAGATAAACTTAAATATCATGTTGGAGGAATTTATTCTTCTGAATGATTTTATGCTCCTGCATTTAAAAATCAAGGAGTGAAAACAGGCTCAATAATTGATAAAAAAATTCAAGAAAAAGAAATTATTGGAAAAGAAATGGAAAGCTATGTTTTACAATTAATTGCTAATTATTATAATAAGGAAGCAATTACAATAGCAACTGTTTTAACAAATATTACAACTAATAAATTTACTAAATCAGATGAATATGTTGATGTTTTGCCAATGGCAAAAAGTGTTTTAAAAGCATTATTTGATTAAATAATTAAATATTTATCAATTAATATTTAAAGTAAAATCAATTAATATTTAAATAAAAAATAGAAGCATTTTTAAAATAAATGCTTCTATTTTTTTAATCAAAATTAAGTTTATTTTTAATATAAAATTGTTTTTTTTGAAGGAATCTTATCTTTAAAAAAATATGTCCTTAAAAAACAAATGGTATAATCTAAACAATATTAAATAATTAACACATGAAAATGCTAAAACAGAAGGACTTTGATCTAGGGAAAAGTAAGATCGTGGACCTTTTTCTTACTATCTGGGTCCCAACGCTAATTGCAGTACTTATTACTGGAACTTTTGTTGTTTTTGATGGAATTTTTATTACTCATGGTTTTCATGCAGGAAGTATTTTTGAAGAAAATAGTTTTATGGAGTGGGCAGGAGATAGCACAACAATAGAGGGCGAATATGCTGGTTATGGTGCTGTTGCGCTTGGCTATGCTGTTCCTTACACTTTACTTCTTGTTTCTGCTGGAATAATGGTTGGAGGAGCAATGAGCTATAATATTTCAAAAGCTCGTGCTGCAGAAGACAAAGTTAGAGAACAACAAATTATGGATGCCTTTTTACCAATTTGTATTATTGTGGGAATTGTTTTAATGATTGTTTTAATTCCTTTTGCTAAATTTTGAATCTGAATGGGTTCTGGCTTTCAACCAATTTTTATTAAAAACTGATTAAATAATCCTCTTTTTAATAGTGATTGAACACCTGATATATTGCTTAATCCAATCCCTTCAAATACAACAGATTTTGGACCTGGACTTGCAGGACACATTTTCCAACAAAGTTCATGATATCTACGAATTCAAGCTCTTGCAGCAATTCCTTATATTTATATGGTTGCTGTTCCCTATATTTTACGAGAAGAAGGAAAACCAAAAATCTCAATTTATGTAAATATAATTGCTCTTGGAGGAAATATTCTTTGAGATTTTATCCTAATTATTGTTTTAGGAATGAATCTTGTTGGTGCTGCTATTGCAACAATTATGGCCGAAAGTATGGGTGCACTTGCTTTTATGTATTATTTAAAAAATAAGGCAACCACTAAAATTAAAAGTACTAATTGGAAAATTGCTAAAGATGATATTGGAGGGATTGTAAAAAATGGTTCTTCTTATATGGGGATGCAATTATTACAAATGGCAATCATTCTTTCGATGACTATGTCAATTGGTTTTGTTTTTTATAATGATCCAATAACTATAAGTCAATATAATTCTTCATTTCAAAACTATTTTAGTTTTTATACTTTAATTAATTTAATTGCTCTTGGAACAATTGTTTCAATAACGCCAATTATTAATTATAGTTATAACATCAAGAATAAAGAACGACTAAATGAATCTAAACTTCTTGGAAGACGAGTTCTTATTACTCTTTGTACACTTGCAACAATTTTAGTTTTATTTTTCCCAGTAATTATTTCTACTATGTTTAATTCTCCTGATCCCTTTTTAGCACAACGAATAAGTCAAATTATGATTTTAGGATTTACAATGGGAAATATTATTATTTATGCTGGCCTATATTTTCAAGGACTTGGTCAAGTTAAAAAAGCAAATATGTTAATTTTTACAAAACCTCTTTTAGTTTTTATCTTGGCAATTGTTATGGGATTAACCTTCAAACAATTTGAAGGTGTTCATCTTGTTTGAATAAATTCCCTTCTTCCATGAAATGAATCTCCCGATAATTGAGAAGCCATTGGTGTTCCAGTAGTTTGTCTGGCAATATTTTGAGTTATACCTATTGTCGATTTTATTTTGGGAACAGCAGGTTCAATTATGATGAATAGATCAATTAGACAAATTGAATTAGAATTTGCTCATGATGATTATGTTGAACAAGAACTTGAAGAAGAACTTGAAGAAATTGTTGAGGATGTCTATGTTCCAATTGAAAAATTAAATAGAAAAGAAATTCGTAAAGCTAATAAAATTAAAAAGAAACAAGCAGAAAAAAATATAAAAAAAATAAAAAGAGAATAATTAATTTTCTACCCTCATTAAAAAACAAAATTATTTTCTTTAAAATATAATATATTTATAGAAAGAAAATAATATTTTAATATTGTTTAAAAATAGGAATAAAAATGAAAATGCTAAAAGAAGGGGAATTTGATCTTGGAAAAAGCAAAATCACAGATCTTTTTCTTACAATTTGAATACCAACATTAATTTCTCTAGTAATTACTGGAACTTTTATTGTAGTTGATTTAATTTTTATTACCCATGGATTTAGTGCTAATTCAATTTTTGGAGAAGTTGGTTGAAATTGAACAAATGATACATATGGTTCTTATGGGTCAACAGCAATTGGTTATGCTATGCCTTTTGTTTTAATTATAATTTCAATAGGAGCAATGATCGGTGGGGCTTTTGGTTACAATTTATCAAAAGCTAAAGCTTCAAATGATCACCTAAGAGAACAAAGAGTTATTAATTCTTTCTTTCCAGTTTGCATAATTAGTGGAATAATTTTAACTTTATTATTGTTTCCTTTTGCCAAATTTTGAATTTGAATGGGTTCTGGCTTTCAACCAATTTTTAAAGAAACATGATTCATAAATCCTCTTTTTAATAGTGAAGTTTGATCTAATGCAGAACCAAACATAAAAATTGCAGGGCATATTTTCCAACAAAGCTCATGATATTTAAGAATTCAAGCATTAGGAGCAATTCCTTATATTGCCTTAATGGGTGCTCCATTTTTACTTAGGGAAGAGGGAAAACCAGTTGTTTCTATTTATATTAGCTCACTAGGATTTGTGATGAATATTTTTCTTGATTTTTTCCTTGTTATTATTCTTGGTTTAAATTTAATTGGTGCATCAATTGCAACAACTTTTACTGAAATTATCGGAACTTTAGCTTTTTTTTATTACTTAAAACATTATGCAAAAACAAGAGTTACTAAACTTGATTGAAAAACAGCAAAAGATGATTTTGGCCAAATTTGTAAAAATGGAACTTCTTATATGGGAACTGAGTTATTGCAAACAGTAATTTTACTTACTTTAACAATGTCCATTGGATTTGTTTTTTATGGACAATATGATGTCATTCTCTTCTATTCAGCTTGTTTTTCAAATTACTCAAGTATGTTTGCCTTTTTAAATATTATTGCCCTTGCAACTCTTCTCTCAGTTGTTCCACTAATTAATTACAGTTATAACATTAGAGATCATGAGCGATTAAAGGAAGCAAAAAAATTAGGTTTAAATGTTTTGATTTTAATTTGTACTCTATGTACAATTCTTATGGTGGTTTTTCCTGTAATTATTACTACTGTTTTTGTTGCTCCAAATAATTGACTTTCTCAACGAATAACCCAAATTTTATTTCTCAGTTTTACTTTTGGAAATTTAATTCTTTTTGCTGGTCTTTATTTTCAAGGAATGGGTCAAGTAACAAAGGCTAATTTATTAATTTTTTCAAAACCACTTCTAGTTTTTATTCTTGCAATTACTATTGGCCTTACTGTTCAAGCAGAATTAGCTTGAAAAGATCCATTATTTAATTGAAACGCTTCTTATTATAATGATGAAGGAATTGGTGGAGTTTATTTAGATAATGGTAAAGAAGTTACAATTGCTTTAGGGATTTTTTGAGTAGTTCCTTTTGTAGATATTCTAATTGGAATAATTGGAATTAGTTTAATGGAATGCTCACTTTATAAACATAAAAATGAAGAATTACCTAGAGATAGTCAATTATTTAAAAAAAGATTAAAACAACTTAGAAAAAATTATGAAATTAAAAAGAAAATTTTAATTGAAAAAATAAAAACAAATTATCAACTATATCAAATAAGAGTAAAAGAGAATAATCAGTTACTTTTACTCTTATTGAAAACATAACAAATTTCTTTAAAATATAATATAAAAAAATAATATTTTAATATTACTTGAAATAAAAAGAAAAATGAAAATGCTAAAGGAAAAAGATTTTGATCTTGGAAAAAACAAAATTACAGATCTTTTTTTTACAATCTGAATTCCAACATTAATTTCTCTAGTAATTACTGGAACTTTTATTGTAATTGATTTGGTTTTTATTACCCATGGATTTAGTGCTAATTCAATTTTTGGTGAGATTGGCTGAAACTGAACAAATGATACATATGGATCTTATGGATCAACTGCAATTGCTTATGCTATGCCTTTTGTTTTGATTATATTTTCAGTAGGAGCAATGATTGGTGGTGCTTTTGGTTATAACTTATCAAAAGCAAAAGCTTCAAATGATCACATTAGAGAACAAAGAATTATTAATTCTTTTTTTCCAGTTTGTATTATAAGCGGAATAATTTTAACTTTAATTTTATTTCCTTTTGCAAAATTTTGAATTTGAATGGGTTCTGGCTTTCAACCAATTTTTAAAGAGACTTGATTCATAAACCCCCTTTTTAATAGTGATATTTGAGCAAAAAATCCTATGAGTGAATTATCAATTGCAGGACATATTTTTCAACAAGGTGCTTGATATTTAAGAATTCAAGCTCTTGGAGCAATTCCTTATATTGCCTTAATGGGTGCTCCATTTTTACTAAGAGAAGAAGGCAAACCAATTGTTTGCATTTATATTAGTTTATTAGGATTTATACTTAATGTTCTTTTTGATTTTTTTCTTGTGATCATTCTTGGTTTAAATTTAGTTGGTGCCTCAATTGCAACAACTTTTACTGAAATGATGGGAACCTTAGCTTTTTTTTATTATTTAAAACATCATGCAAAAACAAAAATTACTAAATTAGATTTTAAAACAGCAAAGGAAGATCTTGGCCAAATTTGTAAAAATGGAACTTCTTATATGGGAACTGAACTACTTGAAACAGTAATTTTCCTTACCCTAACCATGTCTATTGGATTTGCTTTTTATGGACAATATGATGTCATTCTCTTCTATTCTGCCTCTTTTTCAAATTTTTCATGTATGTTTGACTTCTTAAACATTATTGCCCTTGCAACTATTCTTTCTATTGTCCCTTTAATTAATTACAGTTATAACATTAAAGATCGTGAGCGGTTAAAGGAAGCAAAAAAATTAGGATTAAATGTTTTAATTTTGATTTGTACTTTTTTTACAATTATTATGCTTGTTTTTCCTGTAATTATTACTACTATTTTTGTTGCTCCAAATGATTGACTTTCACAACGAATAACCCAAATTTTATTTCTTAGTTTTACTTTTGGAAATTTAATTCTCTTTGCTGGTTTATATTTTCAAGGAATTGGTCAAGTAACAAAAGCAAATTTATTAATTTTTTCAAAACCACTTCTAATTTTTATCCTTGCAATTATAATAGGAACTACTATTCAAGCAGAATTAGCTTGAAAAGACCCGTTATTTAATTGAAATGCTTCCTATCCTACCAATAGCGAAGGAGTGGGAGGAGTTTATTTAGATAATGGCAAGGAAGTTACAATTGCTTTAGGAATTTTTTGAGTAGTTCCTTTTGTAGATATTCTAATTGGAATAATTGGAATTAGTTTAATGGAATGCTCACTTTATAAACATAAAAATGAAAAATTCCCTAGAGATAGTCAATTATTTAAAAAAAGATTAAAACAACTTATAAAAAATTATGAAATTAAAAAACCATTTCTAAAAAAAGAAATAAAATTAAATTATCAACTATATCAAGAAAAAGAAAAGAGATGAATTAATATTTCATCTCTTTTCTTTCGAGGTCTCTCTTTTTGATAATTTCTCGTTTATCATATTTCTTTTTCCCTCTTGCAGTTGCTATTTCAATTTTTATAATTCCATGATGGTTAATATAAAGAATTGTTGGAACAACTGTTAAGCGCTCAAGGTTAACAGCATTTCAAATTTTTTTAATCTCTCTTTTATGTAAAAGTAATTGACGGGTACGAGTTTCATCATGACTACCCATAGTTTGATATTCATACTTTTTAATGGTTCCATTTAACCATTGTAAACTTCCCTTATCATCAAAAACAATATATGATCCACTTAAATCAACATCTCCACACTTAATTGATTTAACTTCACTTCCAAGAAGTGAAATTCCTGCTTCAAAAGTATCTTTAAGTTCATAATCAAATCTTGCTCGTCGGTTTTTAGCAACAATTTTCACTAGATTACCTCCATGTTAACAACACCCCTAATGGTGTCAACAGTAATAATCTTAATTTGTACATCTTGGCCAAGTCCAAAACTTTTAGTATTTTTTTTACCAATAATTGCTCTTTTTTCTTCATCATATTGATATTCATCATCAGTCATTGTCTCAAGTCTTACAAGTCCCTGCGTAAAATTATCAAGTTCTACAAAAAAACCAAAAGCAGTTACAGAAACAATAATTCCCTTAAATTCTTTTCCTATTTGTTTTTCCATAAATCGAGCTTTTTTAATATCTGCAAGTTTTCTTTCTGCAACCATTCCCTCTTTTTCTTTTTGACTAGTTTCAAGAGCAAGTGGGGTTAAATAAGAAAGTTCCATTTCAATTTGTTGATTATCTGGTAATTTACCATCAGCAATAATTCATTTTTTAAGTAAACGGTGCACAATTAAATCAGGATATCTTCGTATTGGACTAGTAAAATGTAAATAATCATCTAATCCAAGAGCATAATGCCCTTGATTAAATTCATGATATTTTGCTTTTTCCATTGATTGAATGGTATATCTTTTTATAATATTTCCATATTCTTTATCATCAATTCGGTGAACTAAATCAGCAATGTCTTTTGAAGTAATGGCTTCATAAGGTTTATCAATTGCTTCCCCAAAAGTTCTAAGTAAGAAAAGAAAATCTTTTATTTTTTCTTCAGTAGGCTTTCCATGAACTCTAAAAAGTCCTGGAAGGTTATTTTTACTAAAGGCTTTTGCAACTGTTTCATTTGTTATTACCATTAAATCTTCAATCATTTTTTCTGCAGGAGTTTGAAATTTAGGAGTTAAGGCAGTTGGTTCACCCTTTTCATCTAGTTTAATTTGAATTTCAGGAAGAACAAAATCAATCATTCCTTTTTCAATTTTTACTTTACGCATAATCTCTGCAAGTTTTTTGGCATTAATAAGCATCTCTGAAAGTTTTTTATCATCTCTTAAAAATTTAATTTTATTAGTATAAAGTTGATCAACTTCATCATAAGTTAATCGATATTTTGATTTAATTTGGGAATTAAAAATTTTAGAATTTACAACTTTACCTTGAGGATTAATTTCCATTTCACAAGTCATTGTTAATTTTTTTGTATCAGGATTTAAGGAACATAAATCATTTGATAGTGCTTCTGGAAGCATTGGAAGAACATGATTAATAAGATAAACTGAAGTTCCACGGTCTTCTGCCTCATAATCAAGTTTAGAATCCTTTTCAACATAATGACTTACATCAGCAATATGCACTCCCAATTTATAATTACCATTTGCTAATTTTTCAACATCAATTGCATCATCCAAATCTTTTGAACTAATTCCATCGATTGTAACAATTATTTTTGAACTTAAATCAGTTCTTTTTCCTGGCAATTTATCTTTTACTTTTTCAATTTCTTTTAAAATATCTTCAGAAAAATTAAGACTCATATTATTTTTATAAGTTACAATTAATCAATCAATTGTAGCATCATTTTCATTTCCAATTACATCATTTAAACTTAAATAAATAACTAAATCTCTAATATCTTTAAAGGTTGTAGAAATTACATCTCCTTCATGGAGATTATCAAAATTTTCTAATGTATAACTATATTTTGTTTCTAAATCATCTGGAATAAATTGTTTTTCACCTTCAATTATTCGAATACGACCAACAATATTGTTTCCATTTCGTTTCATTACCCGAAGAACTTTTCCAGCTCGACGGTCATCTTTTTGATCAGGAAATTTAGGAAATAATTTAATTTTTACGGTGTCTCCTTCAAGAGCATTTAAAGTAAATTTTCCAGGAATAAAAACAGTTAGATTATCATTTTCTACAAAACCAAATTCTTTTCTTGTTGAACGATAAATACCAATTTCTGTTTCTTCATCTTTTAAATGGTATTTATCAGTTTTTCTTGAATGATAAATTTTGTTATCATGTCTTAAATTTGTTAATGCTTCATCTAGCTGTTTTGATTGCTGAAAACCTCTAAGTTTTAATTCTGTTCTTAAATCTCTAAAGGTAGTCGGATTTTTTTTAATAATTTCTAAAATTTTTTGTTCCATTATTTTTTACTAATTTCTAACATTGTTAATGTTTATTCTACATTGGTGCTGGTCCAACACCAACTATCATCATGGCAAAGGCAATAAGGAAAAAGAGAATAACTAAAATTCAAGTTGCAATGTGTAATCACCTATCAATTCCTCTTTTTTTAGTATTTTCAAAAAGTGAAATATCTTTTGTTCCTACAATTGATGAACCAAGTGATTTCACCTTTCCTGATTGAATATAAATAATAATAATTAAAATGACTCCAATAATTACTAAAATTGAAAGTAATGCAATCATTAATTTTCCTCCTCTTTATTAATTATAGAGGAGGTGACTTTTCCAAAGGCCATATTAATTTTTAAATTTGCAACTCCTGTTGGTCCATTTCGATGTTTTGAAATAATTACATCTAAATCATGAACTTCTGAAGAGGGCATATCTTCTTTTTCTTTATAATAAGCTTCTCGATAAAGAAACATAATTACATCAGCATCTTGTTCAATTGCTCCTGATTCTCTAATGTCTGACATCTGTGGTTTTTTATTTTCTCTTTGTTCTACCCTTCTAGATAGCTGAGAAAGAGCAATTATTGGTAATTTTAATTCTCTTGCAAGAGCTTTTAAAGTTCTTGAAATTTCTGTAACTGCAAGTTGCCGATTTTCACGATTAGAATCAATTTCAATAAGTTGTAAATAATCAATAATAATTAAATCAAGTGGGCTTATTGAATGAAGTTTTTTAGCTTTTCAGACAAGTTCATTTAACCTTGCCCCTGGAGTATCATCAATTCACAAATGAAGTTTTTTAATATTATCCAATGCAACTTCTAAACGCAATTGTTGATCATTTGAAAGATATTGAATATTTTGTAAATTATTTAATTTAATTAAAGAATCGGTTGCAACTAATCTTTGAATTAATTGTTCAGAAGGCATTTCAATTGAATAAAAAGCGACATTTTTATCTCGAGAGACATTTTTAGCAAATTCTAAAGCAAAAGCAGTTTTTCCCATTGCTGGTCTTGCTGCAACAATTACAAAGTCACCTTCTTTTAATCCTCCTAATTTTTCATCAAGTTGAGGAAGTCCTGATTTAATTCCTTCTACATATCCAAATTTTTTAATATTTTCTAATTTTGAATTAAAATCATTTGTTAATTTAAGAATAGAACTAAAATCTTTTAATTTTCGATCTTTTGTAACAGCAAAAATTTGGGATTCAATATCTTCAATTAAAGTTTGGACTGGTTGTTCTTTTGAAACCACAGTTTCCATTGCTTCTTTTAAAGTCGCTTCCAAAATTCTTGCTTGAGCTTTATCTTTTATAACATTAATATACTCTTCTAAATTAGTGGGAATTCCTGCTTGCATCATTAGTTCGGCCAAGTAGGTCATTCACTCTTCTTTTTCTTTAATGTCTGAAATACTAACAAGATAATTTGCTAAAATAATTGGATCTGTTGTTTGTTGTAGTTGATAAACTTTTTGTAAACAATCAAAGACTAATTTATTTTTTGTAATATAAAAATCATCAACTTTAAGAGATTCTTTTGACTTAAAAAAAAGTTTAGGTTCTTTTAAAAATAAGCCTAATAGAGCATTTTCTGCTTCTTGAGAATAAAGTTTAATCATAATTATTTTTTCTTAGTCACATTGTCCTTGATTATTTTAGTAATTTTATTTTGAAAATCTTTATAATTTTTTACTTCTGACTGTTTTCATGTAACTGCTGCTGAAGTAAAATGCCCACCGCCACCAAATTGTTCTGTAATAAATTGGACATTTATTTTTTCATTTGATCTTGCAGACATTTTAATAATTCCTCCACTCATATTGCCAACAACAAATGAAGCTTCAATTCCTTTGTAATTAAGAAGTTGATCTGCAAAAACAGAAATATTTTCATTTGTTAAAATGTAATTTAGTGGTAAGCAGGAAATAACAACATTATTATTAATACTAATTAAATTTTCAAGAACTTTATTAAATAAAGGAATATCATTAAAGCTTTGTTTAAATTGTTCACGAACTAATTCTTGATTTCCATTATTTATTAATAAATAAGTAAGACTTTCAAAAGTTCTTGCACTCAAATTAATAGAAAGTGATTTAGTATCTAAATAAATTCCTCCAAGAAGAAGAGTTGCAATAGTTTCATTAATAATTTTTCGCCCACTAGATTCATAAAAAGTATAAAGTTCTGCGACAATTTCAGAAGAAGAACTTGAAGAAGTTTGGATATAGGTATTTTCTTCATCAATATCAATCCGGTCTACTCCAATTCGATGATGATCAATTACATAAATAGAATCCTTTTTAAAAAGAGAAATAATTTTATCTACTTGACTTCTTTTTTCACTATTTACATCAAGAACTACTAATAATGATTTTTGAGAAATCATTTTTCTAGCTTCCTTTTGATCAATAAATAATTTTTGATCATCTTTTGAAATAAGATTATAAAGATCATCTGTTGAATCATCACGTTCCGAAATTACAATATGAGCTTTTCCTCCTAAATCTTGAATTAATTTTAATAGTCCATAACAAGAACCAACTGCATCTGCATCTGCCATTTTATGAGCTGTAATAAAAATTTCATTAGAATTTTTTACTCGCAAAACTAAACGATCATAGAAAAATTTAATTCCAATTCTTGATTGATCTTGATTTATTAAAGATGAAGTTCCAATGTATTCTAATTTCCCTGTTGGATGTTGAAGAACTATTTGTTCTCCTCCTCTATTTTGGGCTAATTGGACAGCATTTATTGCTTCTTTTATTAATAAACCAAGTTCTTGATTTCCAAAAGCAATTCCATAAGAAATAGAAATTTCAGAAGAATTTGCTCCCAATTTATGATTTAATTGATCAAAGATTTTTTTTGCATTATTTAAGGTAATCCATTTTACTTTAAGTCAACTCGCAATTACAAGTGATGGCTCTCCTGAAGAATTTGCAGTTCGATATATTCCATCATGTTTTTTTGCAAAATCATCAAAAAATGAATTAATAATTAAAGCTGAAAGTGATCTTTCATTATCATTTTGTTTTAATTTATTTGAATAAGAAACATTAAAACTAATTACTGCTTGTTGTTTTAAATCAATATAATCTTCTAATCTTTTTGTTTCAGTTACATCTTTTAAAATTAAAGCATTAGAAGTAATATCTTTAATTACTTTAAAGTGTTGTTCATTATGTTTAATTAAAGTAAAACTATCTCCTTCATGATATAATTTTGAAATTTTTTTATTAATAAAGGAACTAAACCCCAAATCAATTAATCAATTAGAAACATAAATTATTCGATCATCCTCATCATAAAACATAAAACCTGATTCAAATTTACGATCAAAAACTGCTTCTAATGATCAAATAGAATGAATAAATTGTTGACTATTTTTAAAGGTTTTATAGCGATAATGATAATAAAAAATAATCGAAAGAAAAACTGCTCCCAAAAAAGAAATTAATAAACAAACTAATCCTAAATTATCAGATTGATCATTTTTATTAATTACTAAATAGAAACCTATAAAAAGAAACACAGAGGTTACTACAACAAGCAAAATTGCTTCTCACTTAAATAACATTTCTCTTTTAAAGTTTCCCATAATAAGCAGCCTCCTAATTATTTTTTTATTTAACTATAAATGGTAACAAAGCAACTTCTCTTGCTTGCTTAATTGCTGTAGCAAGTTTTCTTTGGTAAAGTGCTGATGTTCCAGTTATTCGTCTTGGTAAAATTTTTCCAGTATTAGAAGAAATAAATTTTCTTAAAATTTCTACATCTTTATAATCAATATATTCAATTTTTTGTTGAGTAAATAAACATGGTTTATTTGATTTGATTGGTTTTTTCTTAATGGTTTTTCTACCTTTTGCTGTTCTTGGCATTGTTTAATCTCCTTTATTTTATTCTAGAATTCAATTGAATTTCAATCAATTTCTTCTTCTTTTTGATCATCTTTTTGTTCTTTTTGTTCAAAAGCATTAGTTGTTTTTGTTGGGGTTGTTTGCACTGTATTTTGATTTACATTAACCTCTTTATCAAAAGAAAGTTCACTAGATGATGCATTTCTTTCTTGTGCTTGAGTTCTTGTTTCTAAGAAGGTAACTTGACCAACATTTACATTAACTCTTGTATCATAATTTCCATCACGTTGTTGTGTAAAGACTTCAATTCTTCCTTCAACACCAATTAATGAGCCTTTATTTAAATAATTAGCCATCAATTCTGCAGTCCCTCTTCAGGCAGTACAATTAATAAAGTCTGTTTGATCACTTTTCCCATTTCTTGCTACTGCAAGGGTAAAAAAAGTATATGGTGTTCCATCATTAGTTTTTCTTAGATCAACATTATTTGTTAATCTTCCTGTAAGAATTACCCGATTAATCATTTGCTTCCTCTTTTTTTGAAGTTACTACTGATTTTACTTCTACTGATGCTTTTGTTTCTACAACTGGTTTTACTTCAGTTGTGCTACTAATAGGTTTTTTTTCAATATTAACTTGTTCGATTGGTCTAGGACGAGCATTTCGATCAGGTCTTTGACCTTGTCTTCCTCTTCTTTCAGGAAATCTTAGCATTGCTGAAGTTTTTCTTTCAAAAGGTCAACCTTTTTCATGTTTTAAAATTAGAGGTCTTAAGATCTCTTTTTTATTAATTGCAATGTACTCTTTTAAATCATCAATATTTTCTGGAGTTGTTTCCACATAATAAAGCACATAAATTGCTTCTTCATGATGTTGAATTTGGTAAGCTAATTTTTTCTTACCTCATTCTTCTTTTTTCACAATGGTTCCACCCATTTTTGATTCAATATCCTTAACAATTTTGTCAAGATTATTTTGTTCTAAGGTTGGGTTTAAAAGTACCAACACTTCGTATTTTCTTTCCATTTCTTCCTCCTCTTGGTTTATTACTACAAGCCATATCTGCAAGTAGCAAGGATGTTAAATCAATCTTATTTTACCAAAATCACCATAAGATTAAAAGAAAAAGTTAATAAAGTTAAAGTCATTTTTCTTCGATAGTTGCAAGCAATGTCTTTCTTTTACTTACTGAATTGTGCATTAAAAACAAACTAACTATTCCAATGGAAATATCTATTACTGGAAGTACCCAAAAAATTGCTAAGGTAGGAGCAATTTCTTTTGAACCATTTAACCCCATTCCACTCCCATCATAATCAGCATTTCAAGGCAAAATTGAATTACTTCAAGCAAGTTGAGCGTTTTGAATTGTAAAACCAACAATTAATGCAAAAACAAAAAGGAGAAGTGGTTTTGAAAAAATGATTAAATTTGCTTTTTTAACTTCTCCTAGTGCTTGAAAATAAAGACCCACAAAAAGAATCATATTTCCAAAAGCAAAACCTAAAATCATAATTTGACAAATTCGTTGTGCTAATCAGTTGTTTGGAGCAACAAAGATTTTTGTAATAATTACCGGAAAAACCAGAACAACCAAAGTCATAGCAACAGTTACTATCATTAAAATAAGCAGTCCCAATTTTCTTGCTTCCTGCAACCGCTCGTGATCCTTTATATTATAGTTGTAATTAATTAAAGGAATAATTGAAACAATTGTTGCAAGGGCAACTAATTGCAAGAGGGTACAAAAATTAGAATAATCTTGAAAACTTGCGGAATAAAATAAAATGGTATCTAAATCATTATAAAAGACAAAGCCAATTGAAAGAATCATTGAAAAGATAATTGCAACTTGTAAAAGTTCAAGACCCATATAAGAAGCACCATTTTTAAAAACTCCTCCTAAATCAGCTCTTGCAGTTTTCCAGTCCTGCCTTTTTACCTTAGTAGAAGAATATTTTTTTAAATAACAAACAAACCAGATGGTTCCAAAACACTGGGCGATAACTGTTGCGAGAGAAGCCCCCACTAAATTCATCCCAAAAATAATTACAAATAGAAAATCAAAAATAATATTTGTTCCTAAACTAAGTAAATTTACATAAATAGAAACAATTGGTTTTCCCTCTTCTCTTAATAAGTAAGGGGCTGCCACTATAATAATATAGGGCGCTGCAGCTAAAACTTGAATTCTTAAATACCATGCACTTTGTTGAAAAATATGCCCTGCTACTGCTTGATCATTAAGGGTACTACCATCAGGTAAGTATATGCTTCATGTGTCATTAAAAAGAGGATTATTAAATCAGTTCTCCTTAAAAAAGGGTTGAAAACCTGATGCCAATCATATTCAAAACTTTGCAAAAGGAAACAAAACAAAAATTAAAATAACTCCGGTAATAATGCAAATAGGTAAAAAAGCATCCATAATTTGTTGTTCTCGAATTTTATCTTCAGCAGCTCTTGCCTTTGAAAGATTATAACTAATTGCTCCTCCAACCATAATTCCAACAGAAACTAAAATTAAAGTATAAGGAATTGCATAACCAATTGCTGTTGCTCCATAAGCTCCATAACCTTCTGGCTCTCAATTTCAACCCACTTCTCCAAAAATATCTCCTGAATGAAAACCATGCGTTACAAAAATTCCATCAAAAACAACAAAAGTTCCAGTAATTACTACTGAAATTAAGGTTGGAATCCAAATTGTAAAAAAAAGATCTTTAATCTTGCTGTGTCCAAGATCAAAGTCCTTCTGTTTTAGCATTTTCATGTTTAGAATTTATTTTATTATATCATTATCAAATTAAAAGATTATTTAATTATTTTTCTAAAGCATCAAGTCTTTCTAAAAGACGATTGAGTTGTTCTTTTCCACGATATTTAATAATTATTTTAGTATTAGTAAGTTCAACTTTAGTTTTTAATTTTTTTCTAATTAAAGCCTCTACGTAAACTAATTCTTCATTTTTTTTCAACTTTACTACTTTTCGATTAGTTCTAAGAACTCGTAATTTATAAATTCGAATAAGATTCTCAACTTCACGAACTGATAAATTTTCCTCTTTTATTTTTAAAATCATTTTATTAATATAATCTTTTTCAAGACCAATAAGAGGACGAGCATGTCCATAGGAAATTTTTCCTGTTAAAACTGCATCAATTAATTTAGGGTCTGCATTTAAAGTTCTTACTGCATTTGCAACATAAGATCTTGATTTTCCAATGACCTTTGCAACTTGATCCTGGGTTAAATTTTGCAATTCCATTAAATGTTCAATTGCATAAGCTTCTTCAATTGGATTTAACTGTTCCCTTTGCATATTTTCAATAAGAGTAATAGTTTGCATTGCAAGATCATCTAAATCTGAAATTAGAGCTGGAATAGTAGTTTTACCTGCAAGTAGCGAAGCGCGCACTCTTCTTTCTCCTGCAACAATATAATATTTATTCCCCTCCATTGCTTTTACAAGAATTGGAGTAAAAACTCCATTTTCTTTAATTGAAGATGCCAGCTCATTAAGTTGCTCTTGATTAAAAACTTGTCTTGGTTGATAAGGATTTGATTCTAAAAGATCTATTTCTAATTCAGAAACAACAACCCCTTTTTGCTCAAGTTCAGTTGTTGTATTATTAATTTCATCAATAGTTGCTAATAAATCCTCTCCATAAAGAAGAGATAACCCTTTTCCTAGGGTTTTTTTTGAAGAATCTTTCTTTGTTTTATTTATATTTTTTTTAACTTGTGTATCTTTATTCATTGCCATAATTGTTTTTACTTATTTATTAAATTATATAATTTTGATTATAAATTACTGTAATTAAAAAAGACTCATTAATTATATTTAATAAAAATTTTGTTTACCAAGACAAGAGTTTTATCATGCTTAATATATTTAAAGGTTCCATAATTTTCATGATAAATTGCAAGTCAAGCAAGAATTGTTCCAACTAAAGAAACAATAAAAATTAAATTAGTTAAAATTTGTGTATAAGAATGAGATTCAGAAAACATTGTAATAATCATTAAAGAAGAAACTAGAGCAAACATAAATCCTTCAATATAACCAAACATTTGAAGAAATCCACCTCCAAGAGCAAAAACAAAAGCAATTGAATCAAGAATAGGATATTGATCAAATTTTACAAGAAAACTTAATCCATAAGATAACCCAGCATATAAAACAAAAAGGCCTAAAAAATAATATAGTTTTAATCTTCTTGGAATTCTATTTGCTTTTCCTTTTCCCCCTTTTTCACTTCATCTTCCAAACCGCACAAGTAAAGGAAATCATAAGAAAAAAGATTTGAAAGCATTTACATACATTCCAAGCATAATATTATTCAAAAGAAAAAGAATCATTGCAAGAGTATTAAAATAAAAAAATTTTCTCTCTAATCTAATTGTATAAACCGTTGCAACAATAGAAATTATTCCTGCAAAAGTTTGAATAATAATTAACCAAGCATACCCGTTTCCACCTGGTCGAGTAGGAATAATAGCATAAATATGAAAACCAAAAAGCAAAATTAATTGAACAACAAATAAAATAAAATATAACAATAAATTAATTGGAATTGCTCATTTTCAAAAATAAAATTGTTTTGCTTTTGTAGATAAAAATTTCAGTTTACTTTCCACGTATTTTAATTATACTTTACATAAATTTTGTTAAAAAATTCATGATTTTTTAAATCATGAATTAAAAATTTTATATACTTTGAAAAATAAATTATTTTAAATTTTAAGTTAAAGATATTTTGGAAGAATTTGGTTTATTAAAATAAGATCTTTGTCTGGTTTTGTATATCTAAAAGTTCCATAATTTTCATAATAAATTGCAAGCCAAGAAAGAATTGTCCCCACCAGAGAAATAACCCAGACACCTTGAGTTAAAATGAGGGTGTAAGAGCCAAACTAAATTCACATTACAAGAATTATTATTGTTCCAATAAGTGAAAAGACAAATCCTTCAATATAACCAAACATTTCTAGAAAAGTTCCTCCTAAACTAAGAACAAAAGAAGAATATGAAAATATTAGTCCATTAAGAGTTATAAGTTTTTCTTATTCCTTCAGAAATAATAGTTAACTTCGCTTCTAACATCACTTAAATTATAATAACTAAATTTTGCTTTGATCTATTGATTATTAATTTTTATATTATTTTTAAAAAAGAAAAAGAAACATAAGTTAACAAGTAAAACTTAATAAATTTTTAAGTTTATTTAGAGTTATTGTTAATTTTGTTTCTTTATTTTTTTTAATTACACCTAATTAAATTAGTTTAAAAATAGATAATTATCTCAATTATTATTCTCGTATTTCAACAGTATCTTTTCATTCTAGAGACTGTGCAAATCCTTTTACTTGTTCATATTTAGTAAAGAAATCTTTAATATTATGAATATATCATTCTTCATTTAAAGCAAGATATTGATCATAATTTACAATAATAATTTTTGTCATTTCTTGAATTTCTCCACTTGAAAGAATCTCAATTTCTCTTACTTTTTCATCAACAAAAATTTCAATGTCATTTATATTTATCGATGTTGTAACAAATGAATCAAGTTCTTTTGTTACTGTAACAAGTTTATTATCTTCAAAATAAATTCTATCTGTAATATTTGAAGGTTTTTTAATTGAAGCAAATGATCTCACTGCATCAAATTTAAGAGCACTAGCACCAGGAACATAATCATGATGAATAATTTTTGTAAATTGAACAAATTTTTGATTTTCAATTTTTACTTTATAGGAAGTTTCTTTTGCTTTTTTTATCTCTTGTTTTGCTTCTCATTTTAGAAGGTAACTATTTCCTAAATGTTTTTCTTTTAAATCTACTACTGCTTTTTCATAAGTTTCATTAATTGCATAACGTTTACTTATTGTTTCCAAATTATTATTACTAATAAGAGTGTCTCTTTTTGCTTTTATATCTAGTTTCAGATCATTATTTTCTGTTTCATCAATATAAACTTGATACTCTTCTTTTCAAGCAATTTTTCTTTCTTTTTGTGCAAGTTTAAGATTTTTTAAATCTTCTAAATGCGCTGCTTTTAAAATTGCGAATTCTTCTTTAAATATAGGTGATGATTTATTTGTTTCTACTGCTTTTGCTTGTTCAATTAAATCATGATATTTACTTAAGATTGTTGCTTTTTTAACTTTAAAATCAGTTTTGTATAGTTTGATAAATGGACTAATATTTTCATATTCTTCTTTTGCTCTTTGTTTTCAAGCAATTTTATTATCTTTTTTAAGGACTTTAAAGTTATTTGAAAGTTCTTGATACTCTTTTTTATAAGCATCATCAATTGCTTTATATTTTAGTTTTAATTCTTTTGTACTTAAAGTTCCTTCTGGAATTGCCCAGTAAAAAAGATCATATTTCTTTTTAAGAGCTAAGGTTTTTATTACAAAATCTTTTCTCAAGCTTAGTTCTTTTCTTGCAAAAAGATATTTTTCATTTGAATAATGTAATAAAATTAAATCTGGATTAAAACCATTATCAATTGCAATTTTTACATCCCTTTGTTTTTTTTCATACCAAAGGTAATAAATTAACATTGGTACAAAAACAAAGAGTAAGGCCGATGCATTTAAGATGGAGCCAATTCATCAAACATTATTTGTAGGATCATATGGGAAGAAAGCCATAAAGAAGATCCAGAAGTAAATACAAAGTAGTCCTCCTCCAACAAATAAACCAAATTTTCTTGAACCCATTCTAAAGGTTCTTTCCTCTTTATCATGTTTTAGTCGCATGTTAAAGTAAGCAAAGAAAATTAACATTGGAGGAATCATACCAAGTGAACCACCAGCAGTTTTAATCATCCAAATAAATTCATTAACTCCTCCTTCAAACATATAAGGAATTACAAGAAGGGGAATTACAATAAAGAATTGTAGTCAGGCGCCCCGATAAGGAACTCCATTTTCATTTTTCTTTGTAAGGTAGGATCCAAAAATTCCATTATCAGTATCCGTAAATAAAGTTCTTACTGGAGCCGCTGTTCAAATAAGTAGTCCACCAACACCAGAGATAAATAGAGTTCAACCAACAATTACAGTGGAAATTCTAAAGGTAAGCATTTTATCAACCCCAAGATTTCCTAAAATGAAGTAGAACATCAATCCAATTGTAAAGGGGGTTGAATTAGCAAGTGTGTCTCCAGGAAAAACAGAAACTAAAAACATTCCAAAAACATAAATTGTTCCAGCAATTAAAGCTCCATAAATAAGTCCTTTTGAGAATTGTTTTCTTCCCCCTTTAACATCATCTGCAAATACTCCAAGTCCTTGAACCCCATCACAGGCCATTAAAACTCAAACAAAGGTTGCAAATCAAAGGTAGCGCATACTTCCAATTGATCCAAAAAAGATTCCTTTTTTATCCCCTTCTTGCATTAAATTATCATTAATAATAAAAGGTGATTCTGCTGATGTATAAGTATAGTTAACAGTTATTGTATTATTATTAGGATCAAGTTGATATCCAATATCGGTTGTTGTGCCATCAACATTTGAAATCGTAACAAAGCTACCTGCTGAATTAATTACAAAATTATTATCATTTTGTATTTGCAAAATAAAATCATTATATCTTATTTCACTACTAAATTCAATAACACTTTCACTTGGAATTCAAACCCCTGTATCGATAAAAATTGCTTCATCTCCTGAAATATAAAATCCTGGTTCTGAAATTCCTCCATAACCACTTATGCCACCACTAGCATTTCCAATCCACACAGTCATTGATGCAAAAAAGAAAATCACAATGATAACTAACATTAATCCTCCACCAACAGTAACAAAATAAGCAATACTTTTAGTACCTTTGGTGGAGACTCATGTACAAAATAGAAAGAGGCCAACACAAAGCCATGGTAAGGCAGTTACAAACCACTGGTCCTTGGTTACATCTCTTCCTGTTATAGCAAATCCAAAATCATTTACATAATCTGGAAGTGAGCCTAAAAAATAAGTTAAATTAGCAAATCAAAACATAAATGCTGTTAAAAAGGCTAATTTTCTTCCGCCACCAACTTCAACTCATTTCATTAACCCCGATCTATTACCTTTGGCTTTTTGTAATGAAACAAATTCAATTACAATAAAGGTAAAGGGTAGTAGGTAAATGAATACAGCAATAAGAAATGCGGGTGATTCCGATCATCCTAAAGCAATATAGTTTGAAACAAGACTTTTAAATGAACCTGCAAGACCACAGGTCATCAAAACAATCGCTCACATGCTAATCATTTTTTTTGAATTTTTCTTAGAAGTTTTTGCAACACTTCCATGAGTAAATTCTGACATTTTACTTTCCTCCTTAATTGATAAATAATCTTAATTGATAAATATAATTTAATTCTTAATTAGTGAAAATTTTTAAATTCTTTTGTAAATTTAGTTTTTCATGAACTTGCATTATTCAATTTTAATTTTTCAATAAATTCAAAATCAAGTTGTGATTTTTCCATTGTTTTTACAATTTGAAAATCTTCAAGTTTTTCAATATCAGCAAGTTTTTCTAAAGTCTTATTATTAATTTCACTCATTGATTTTTCTGAAGTTTTACTATGACATTTTTTAATTTCTGCAAAAGTAATTGCAAATAAGTTTCGGTATTCAGTAACTAATCTTTTTTCTGCTTCCTGATCTAATTCAACTTTTTCAATTTCTTTATTTTTAAAAAATAGTTTTTCTCGTTTATCTTTTTTAACACCCAAATAAACAAGAACACCGGCTCCAGAAAGTAGGAGTACTAAAAATACAATTGTGCCAATTTCTGCAGGGGACATTTTTTTCCTTTCATTTTTTTAAAGGGGAATAATTTTATTTAATTCCACCATATTTCGAAACCAAGATATAAAGATAATCTTCACTATTAATTTCTTTAATTTTTAAACCTTCATCAAGTTCAAAAATTGCAATTTCATTCGCTTGTAAAACAAGCTCAGTTCCACTTCCTTGATAAATCGTTTCGTCTTTTACCATGTTATAAGTATCAAGTTTTTCTAGGTTAGTTTTCTTATTATATTCCACTGTAACTGTTCCTGATTTTAAATAAAACATTTGCAAATAGATTTTTTTTCCAACAAAATTTGTTGTTTTAATATTATTTGGGTTTTTAATGTAAACAACTGTATCAACTTCAACTTGTGCTATATTTGGAGCAATAACATCAAGATTCTTTAAAATATTTTTTGCTCTAATAATTGATTTAGCATGATAAAATTGATCCATCATAAAGACATCTTTATTTACTTTGATCATAATAACCTCACATTTCAACTTTTTCTGTTGTTGTTAATTTTTTAGCACTAATATAAAATGCATAACTAAAATTAAAATCTTTAAATTTTGGTCTAAATGGTTCTTGCACTTCTGCCCCTCAACTATTTGATCCAAGACCCATTACTTCATAATCTAAATTTAAAGTAATGTCTTGATCAACAACTAATTCATGAATATGTTTTGCTTCTTCAATGTTTTCTTTTGAATAATTTCAAACTGAAAAGTTTAAATTATTTCCTAAAAAAAGAAGTTCATAATTATTTTCATCTGTTAAAGAAATTCAATTAGTATTTTGATGATTTCCATTATCTTGAGGATATGGATAATTATTAAATAAACCATCAACTGTATTTGAATAAATTCCTAAGTGAGCTGCTGTTTTTGAATCAACATAATTTTCATTTGGACCCATTCCGTAATATTGCACATTTTGAAATGTTTTTTTAATTTTGAGTTCAGTTCCGAGTTTGGGAAGTGCTTCTTTAAATTCTCCATATTTTTTTACAATATAATCAACTTGAACTAAACCATTTTTTAAGAAAGTATAAATTTGTTTATATTTAAATCCAAAATCATAAACTGGTGGAGCAAGCTCTTTATAAAGAATAACTTTATTATCTTCAACTTCAAGACCACGACACATAGTTTCTGAAAGTTCTAAATATTTTGGCTGTCAAAAAGCATCCCGTTCCTGCGTATGATTATCAATAGTTGCTTTTCAAAGATTTAAACTCGGTCCTTTTGGAATAACTATTTCTCCATTTTTTGTAACACATTTCATTTCACCAGTCACATTATCAAAAACAAAGTTATGATTTTCCATTTCTACAGTTGTTTTTAAATCTTCTTTTGTAATTTGAAGATTTTTTATAAAACATGGTGCTACATAAGTTTTTTTATTTTTATTAACTTTAAATTGATAAGTTCCTAATTGATGTTCTTTTTCAAAAACAAGAACATTAATTAAATTTTCCCCAGGAATAAAAGTATTAAAATCAAGATTTAGAATTTTATTTTCTCCTGGGGCTAATGATAATTGTTTAATTTCAGTTGCGATTTGTTTTGTTTCATTAATAACATTAATAATTAAACGAATATCATGATTTTCAAATCAATATTTAGAAGTTATTGTAAATAAATTATCTTTATAACTTATTTTAATGGGATTAATTACCTCTTTATATTCTTTTAAACCATTGCTTGGAGTTTGGTCTGGAAAAACTAAGCCATCAATACAAAAGTTATTATTGTTTGGGTAATCTCCAAAATCCCCCCCATAGAAATAAGTATCTTTGCCATCAATATTTTGATAAATCCCATGATCAATTCATTCTCAAACAAAATGTCCTTGAATACATGGATATTTATAAAAGACATCTTGGTAATCTTTTAATCCACCAGGACCATTTCCCATAGCATGACCATATTCACAAATTATTCTTGGTTTTGAATTTGGATATCTTCCTAGTAAATCCATTTGTTGAAGTCTAGAATACATTGTAGAAACAACATCAACCATGTTTCCTAAACGGTCTTCTTCATAATGAATTAAACGATCTGGATCAAGTTTTTTTGATAAATTTATCATATCAACAAAGTTTTGCCCTCAACCTGATTCATTTCCCATTGATCACATAATTGGACAAGAAAAGTTTTTATATGATTCAATCATTCTTGTTGCTCGATCTAAAAAAGCATTTTTAAAAATTGGATTTTTAGGAACTTGATCAAAATCAGAAGTATAAACAAAACCATGAGTTTCTAAATCTGTTTCTGCAACAAGTAAAAATCCATATTGATCACAAAGTTCATAAAATCTTGGATCATTTGGATAATGAGAAGTTCTTATTGCATTAATATTATGTTCTTTCATTAATTCAAGATCTTTTATGATATTTTCCAAAGGAATTGCTCTTCCTTTTTTAAAATGATCATCATGTCTATTTACTCCATGCATCATAAAGTATTGATCATTTAAATACATTAAACCATCTTTTACAGATATTTTTACAATTCCTCTTTTAAAAGGAATAATGTTATTAGTTTTTAAATCGCGAATAATAATTTCATATAAATAAGGATTTTCTGCATTTCAAAAAGTTGCATTTTCAAGGGTAATTTGCAATTTATTTTGATTTACAATTTTAGAAAAAACTTGTTTTTTCTTTTGATCAAAAATTAGAACTTCTGCTTCAAATTCTTCATCAGTTATAAAAGTAAGTTCAAAAAGTCCAATTTGATTTTGTTTAGTAGTGCGAATATTGATATTTTTAAATGGACTACTTTTTTCAAGGATGTAAACATCTCTAAAAATTCCTGCAGCTCATCACATATCTTGATCTTCAATATAAGTTCCGTCACTAAATTGGACAACCATTAATGAAAGTAAATTTTCTCCATTAATAAGTTCATTTGTAATATCAAATTCAGCAGGAAGTCTTGAACCTTTGCTCATTCCAATATATTTTCCATTTAAATAAAGTTCAAAATAACTTTCAACCCCATCAAAACGAATTATTTTTTTAGCACTAGAAGTTTTTTGGTAATTAAAGCTTTTTTGATATAAAGCACTAGGATTTTTTGTTGGCATCAAAGGAACATTTATTGGAAAAGGAAATCCTTCATCAGTGTATTGTAATTTACCAAAACCTTCATATTGCCATAATGAAGGAACCTCAATTTTATCAAGATTTTTTTGTAATAATAAATGATATTCTGGAAGAATATATTGGGGATTATCAAATAATTTAAAATTTCATTTTCCAGTTAAATCAATAAAATTAAATGAATTTTTTCGATCAAAAGTTCTTGCGCTTGCAAGGTCTTTGTATTCGAAAAAATATGCGCGAGCATCTAATCTATTTTCATGAGTTAGTTCTGGATTTTCATACTTATTCATAACTTTTACATCCTTTAGTTTTTACATTACTTTTATAAGAAGCACATTAAAATAGTATTATATTAAGAAAAAATAGAAATTTTTATGAATGTTTATATATACTAAATCTAATACTTGTATATATAAATATTTAGAGCCAAAAGAACTATTTTTCTTCCTAAAAAACTCTAAAAATGAAAAAATAATCAAGTTTAGAATTCATTTAAACTTGATTATTTAAAGTGTTTTTGCTAAATTATTTTGAAATTTTACTAAAACTATCTTTATTAAATTGCAAAATAAAACATTTTGCAAGAGATATTGTTTGTAAAATATCATTGAGATCAACAATTGTATTATGAGTGTGCATGTACCGACTTGGAATTGATAAACTCATTACTTTAACTCCGTCCTTTGCAAGTTGAATTGCTCCAGCATCAGTTCCGCCCGTAACTGATTTGTCAAAAGTAAAATCAATTTCATTTTCTTTTGCAATTTGTTGCATTAAAGTTAATAAAATTGGACTAGTAACAGTCGCATCATCAATTAAAGAAAAAGAAACTCCACTACCTAAACAAACTGCTTTTCTATCATATCTTGGAATGTCTTCAGCATAGGTTACATCAAGTGCAAAACCAACCTCAGCTTTTCATTTGTAAGCACTTGTCAATGCTCCACGAAGTCCAATTTCTTCCTGAACTGTTGCAATTAAAATAACATTACAATCTAACTCTAATGAATTGATTTCTTTTCCAAGTTCAATAAGACTTGCAACAGAGACACGATTATCAAAAGCTTTTCCAATAATTCGATTATTCCCTTTAACAAAAACAACCTCTTCTTGAAAAGGAGTAATTTGATTTCCCTCTGTAATTCCTAATGTTTCTACTTTTTTTCTTGAATCAAGTCCTAGATCAAGAAAAAATTTATCAAGAGGAATTAAACTTTTTCTTTCAGTTGGCGAAAGAATATGGGGAGCTTTACATCCTGAAATAGCAATGTGTTCTTCTCCATTATTGGTTGTAATTACAAATCTTTGCCCAAGTGAAACATGGGCTGAAATTCCTCCAAGTGGAGTAAAATAAATAAAACCATCATCACTAATTTTAGTAACTAAAAATCCCACTTCATCCATGTGTGCACTAAAAGAAACTGTAGGAGCAAAAGAACTATTTTTAGCTTTTTTGATAAAAGCTAAGGAACCAAGTCCATCACTTTCTAGTTCAAATTGATCTAGTTTTTTAAACTTTTTAATTAAATAATTTCCAATTGTTTTTTCAAAACCAGAAGTTCCATGTAAATTAGAAAGAATGCTTAAATTTTCTTGTAAACTAGTTTTCATAATTATTTTTAATCTCCTCAATTGCTTTATCATCTAAATCAAGTACAACTTGTACTCCTAGATCAATTGTTGCTTCAACATCAGCTAAATCAATTATTGAATTATGAGAATGCATGTATCTTAAAGGAATTGCAATTGACATTGCAGGAACTCCTTCTTTTACAATTTGAATATTTCCTGTATCTGTTCCCCCACGAAAGGCATCAACAGAATAAGCAATTTCTTTATTAATTGCAGTGTTTCTTACAAAATTAAATAGACGTGGATTTGCAACACTTCGACGATCTTTTAATAAAAGTGAAATTCCTTTTCCTAATCGAATATCATCTTTTATTACATCAGGAGTATCGTTTGAAAAGGTAACATCAATTGCAATTGCAATATCTGGAGTATTTTTATAAGTTGAAGTTCTTGCTCCTCGAAGTCCAACTTCTTCTTGAACACTAGCAACAATCAAAATATTATTTTTATGTTCAATTTTTGAAAGTCTTTCTAAAATATGCAAACAAGCAACTAGAGAAACCCGATCATCAAGTGCTTTTCCAATAATTCTATTTCCATCACTAGAAGTAATTGCTGTTTTTTGATATGGAACAATTTGATTTCCAATTTCAACTCCTCAATTTAAAATTTCCTTTTTATTTTTTGCTCCAAAATCAAGATACAATTCATCTAAATCTAAAACTTTACCTTGTCTTAATGTATCTTCATTTTTGGGTTTTGCTGCAACTACTGCAATTATTTCCTCTTTTTTATTAGTAAGCAACTTAATTTTTTGCCCTAAAAGAACATGTGATCACCACCCTCCAATTGGATTAAAATAACCAAAACCATCATCATCAATATTTGTAAGAATAAATCCTACTTCATCCATATGGGCCATAAAGGAAATTGTTTTTCCTTTTTTCCCCAAGGTTCCTTCTTTTAAAATTAATAATGAACCAAGATTATCCTGTTCAATTTTTAATTCTGTAAATTTACTTAAAATTTCTATCAAATATGCTCGCACATTGTGCTCAAATCCTGAAGTTCCATTTAGATTAGAAAAAGTAATAATTTCTTTTCTAAGTTCTTCTTTATTCATATTGTTCCTTTCATTAGATATATCTTTATTTATAACTTTTAATAAAATCAAGAAATAATTGTGGAGAAAGTTCTTTTGTTGATGAAATTGTTAATCTAGCATCTTGAATATTATTATTATAATCAATTGCAAGCGAAGCCATAAAAGCAGCATTAATTGCATCAATTCCAATTTGTGAATCTTCAATTCCAAGACATTCTCAGGAGTTCAAACCCAAAAGAGCAGCTGCTTTGAAAAAAACCTCTGGATCTGGTTTTACTTTTAAAACAGTTTCTGGATCTACAATTACATCAAAATATTTTTCAATTTCTATTTTTTTTATAATTAAAATTGCATTTTTAGACAAAGTTGCAATTCCTACTTTAAATCCATGTTTTCTTAATCATTTAATTAGAAAAAAAGTTTCTGGAAGTAATTCCACTTTATTAATATCAGAAATAAGAAATTTATAAAATTCATTCTTTTCTTTCAAAACTTTTTGAATTTTTGATTCTTTTCAAATTATATTATGTAATTTTAAAAGTGATAATAAAACATCTCGACGATCAGCTCCACGGGTAACTAAATTATCTGTTTCATCTAAAGCGACCCCATATTTACTTAAAGTTTTTTTTCAAGCAACCCAATGATAGACCTGTGTATTTACAATAATTCCATCAAAATCAAATATAACTGCTTTAATTTTAGAGTTATTTAACATATATAAATTATATGGCTTTCTTATAAATTACTTAGAAGTTTTATAATTTCATAGTGATTTTTTACACAATATTCGCACTTATGTAAGTGATCTTCAGTTTGATAACAAATTGTATGCATCCCAAGAACATTTGCTCCATCAATTCCTGATTGGGCATCTTCAATTACATAACAATTTTTATAATTTATTCCGATGTCTTTTGCAACAAGAGCAAAAAGTTCTCCTGTTGATTTTGCAGTTCTAATTGATGAAACATCAACTCTTGAATCAAAATATTTTAATAGTCCAATTTGTTTCAAGATAAAAGAAGCATTTAAGGAAGCCGAACCTAAAGAAATTTTATATCCTTTATCATGAATTTTTTCAAGTAATTCTTCTGCTCCAGGAAAAACATCCTTTTTTGAAAGTTTTTGAAGAGATTTAAGATATAGTTTATTTTTAAAAATTAGTAGTTCTTCAAATCTTTTTAGAGAAATTTCTTTTTCCTTATTATAATATTTTAAAATATATTCAAGTGAATGTGCTCTTGCAACGCCTCTAAGTTGTCCATTAATTTTTCTTTCAAGATCAATTCCAACCTCTTTTGCAGTTGCTTTTCAAGCTTCATAATGTAGTTCATCTGTTGAAATAATTACACCATCAATATCAAATATAAAGTTTTTTTCTTTTTGTTCCATTGTTTTTCCTAGTTTAATTCTTTTACCTTTTTAAAACTTGAAAGTAAGTCATGGTAATTTTCCACAAAAAATTCCTCATGGAGTGTTAAAAATTTGTCATTATTTACAAGATTAATTAACATTAAATCTTTTTGGACTCCTTTTGAAATTGGGTGGATTGTTTTTTCATTTTTATCAAGATATAAGTTAATATCATTTATTTGATAAACATCTGTTACAAGTTTATCTGTTTCTAAATATTTAACTATAAATTGATTTCCATCAATAATAACTTCATCAGTAATTCTTTTTGGAGTAAACATTACAGAATACTGTCTAATTGCTCCAAAAGAGGTTGCTTCATATGATGGTTCGTAATCTTGTGTGCTATAAACTGTATTTGGTTCAATATAGAAGTTATCAATATAAGTTTTTTCAGAATCTTTAACTGCAACTTTTAATTGTTGTTCTTTTTGAAGCATAATTAGATATTTTTCACCCAAATATTTTGCTTTTAATTTTAAAATTTCTTCTTTTTGAATAACTCTAAGAGCTGTCTTTGCATGAGTAAGATAGAATTTTTCTAAGGCAATATCAGTATCTTTGAGGGCTTTAAATTCTAAAATTGTATCTTTCGAATCAATTGAAGCAGTTTTACTTTCAAACTCAATTTCAATTGCTTCAATTTTTTGATGCATTTTTGCAATTACTTCTTCTAACTGTTTTGTATGTTCTTCTTTTAAAAATTCTAATTGTTTTTTAAATTCAACTTTCATTTTTTTAGTAGTTTCTGGAGCTAAATCTTTATAATTTTTAATTGCAAGAGCAAATTTTTCTTTATAAATTGCATTTACTTCTTTTTTAATTTCTTTTATATTATTTTTATAATGAATGATAAATGGTCTAAGTTTATCAAATTCAAGTTTTCCTTGTTCTTTCCAATAAACACGAATTTCTTTTTGGCTTTCTTTAAAAACATTCATTAAAACTTTATATTCTTTTTTATATTCTTTATCAAGTGTTGATAGTTTTGCTTTTTTAGCTTTTAAATCTAGATCTAAAGCAATTGTTTGATCATAAAGGTTATTATATTTTTGTTGTAAAAGATGAATATCTAAATCTAATTGTTTTCTAATTTTAGTTTCTTTTTCAGCAAAAAGAAATTTATTTTTTGAATAATAAATTTGAATTAAAGCAGGATCTAAATTATTTCTAATTGCTATTCGAATGTTACGTTGTTTTTTTTCATATGATAAATATCAAAATAAAACTGGAATAAAAACAAAGATAATTGCCGCAACATTTAAAACTGTTCCTACTCATCAATTACTATCTGGAGCTGGGTCATATGGGAAAAAAGCCATTAGAAAGACTCAACTATAAATTACTAAAATAAAAGCACCCATAATAAGTCCAAAGTTTCTTGATCCACATCTAAATGTTCGCTCCTCATCGTCATGTTTTAGCCGCAAATTAAAGTAAGCTGCAAAAATCATAATCGGGGGGATCATTCCAAGTGAACCACCAGCAGTTTTTATCATATCAATAAATTGATTTATTCCATTTAGCCCAACAAAAGGAATTGTAAATAAAGGAACTACAATAATAAATTGTAGTCATGCTCCTCGATAAGGAACTCCATGTTGATTCTTTTTAGTAATATAAGATCCAAAAACACCAGTATCACTTTCTGAAAATAATGTTCTTACTGGAGCTGCTGTTCACATTAAAACAGCACCGATTCCAGTTACAAAAAATAATCATCCTAAAAAGACATTTGTAATAATAAATGATGTTTCTTTATCAAGACCAAGATTTCCAAAAATATAATAAAACATTAAACTAATTGTTAAATAATTGGAATTAGAAAGCGAATCACCAGGAAAAACTGCAACAAGAAAGGTTCCTAAAACATAAAGGGTTCCAATAAGCATTACAGAGATAATAAGTCCTTTAATAAAAGTTTTTTGACCTCCTTTTACATCATCAACATAAACTCCAAGTCCTTGGGCTCCATCAGCCGCCATTAAAACTCAAACAAAGATGGTAAATCAAACATAATTAAAGCCACCAGCTTCACCAAAAAAGTTTGGAGTTACCCCTTCTGGAACAACTCCCGGAGCTTGTGGTGCAATATAAGTATGATCCAATCAAAAAACAAGATCTCCACCATTATTTGTAATTTTAAAATGCATCTCACTTCCAATATTTGGAAAATTAGAAGCAAAACCCGGAATATCAGAAAGACTAATTCATTGATCCATCGGAATATCTGAAGAAAGTCTTGAAAAACTTAATAAAGATGTATAACTATCTGGAATATCATAATTATTAAATGAAGGAATTCAAACTCCATCTGTAGTAGTTTCAAATTGGGACATAAAGGTTTCCCCTTTTCCAGGAACTACAAAAAATCCTCATTCTGAAATGCCTCCATAACTTTGGACACCAGAAGAAAGCATTAATATATAAGCAACAATTGCAACAAAAAAGAAAAAGAAAGTAATTCCAAGTACTAAAGTTCCTCCTACTGTGGTAATTTTTGACATTGATCTGGTACTTTTTGTTGATAAAAAGGTAATTACAAAAAAGACCAAGACCCCAAAAATTGGAACCATAATGTTAAATAAATCAGTTTCTGTTAAATCTTTTCCACTAATTCCAAAACCAAAACTAACCGCAAACCCCGGGAGGGCGCCCATAAAGTAGGTTAAATTAGCAAATCAAAACATAAAAGCGGTTAAGAAAGCAATTTTTCTTCCAATTCCGACCTCAACTCATTTCATTAGTCCTGATTTAGACCCTTTAGCTTTTTTAAGGGAAGCAAATTCCGCAATTACAAGCGAAAAAGGCACAAGGTAAACAACTATTGCAGCAATAAAAGCAGGAGCTGCTGATCATCCAAGGCCTACATAGTTGTAAACAATATTACTAAATGAAAAAATCATTAAGATTGACATCATACAAAGTGCTCACATTGAAATCTTTTTTGAAGTACTTTTTGTATCAATGTTTTGTTTTGCAACTTTTCCATAGTTTTTTTCCATTTTTTCTCCTTTCAATTTTACTAATTAATTTTAAATTTTAATTAGTAATGATTAATAATTATTTCATCTTTTAAGATGTATGTTTTTTTATTATAAATTAAGGGAATTTCTAATTCATTTGTTTGATCAACTTTTTTTAATTTATAATAATCTTTTGTTAAGGTAATTAAGATTTTTTGTCCTAAAAGATAAACATTAAATTCTAATTTATCCCAAGCTTTTGGTAAATTAGGAGTAAAAATGTAATTTCCATTTGCATTTTTAAGTCCTCCAAAACCAGAAATAATTGATTGCAGGGTTCCTCCGATTGAAGCAGAATGAATTCCATTTAGGGATGAAACCATTTCATTTCCAAGATCAATTGCAGAAGCTTTTTTAAAAAAGTCATAAGCAAATGATTTATCTTTTGCATAGTTTGCTGTAATTGTATGCATACTTAAAGATAAACTAGAATCATGCATACATCTACTTTCATAGAAACGTCAATTTTTTTCAATTGTTTCTTCATCAAATAAATGACCAAGGGTATAAAATAAGGTAATAATATCAGCTTGTTTTAATACTTGATATCCATTAATTTCAGGGAAAGTATAATCATTAAATAACTGGCTAGGATGAGCTTTATAAAATTTCATATCAACTTCAGGAAGTTTTAGAAAAGTATCATTTTCTGGAATAATTCCTTTTTCATTTGGTTTTGGAAGATAAATTTTATCTACAATATTTGTAAGTTCTTCTTCAAGATTTTCCAAATTCAATTTTGCATTTAATTTTTCAAATAAATCTTTATCACTAATTTTTAGTTCTTTAATATAAGAAATTGATTTATCAATGTTAAATCAAAGCATGTAATTTGTAAAGGCGTTATTATTAATATTTTCTTTATATTCATTTGGGCCTGTAACAAGAGTAATTTCATATTTTTGGATGCTTTCGTTTCATTCCAAACGGCTTATTCAAAATCTTGCTGTTTCAAAAAAGAGTTCAAAACCATAATTTTTCATATAACTATAATCATTTGTTGTTGAATAGTACTGCCAAATTGCTCAGGTAATATCTGAACAAATATGAAGTTGATTAAAAGCAGGTCAAACTTTTATTCTTTTTCCTTCTTTACGATCAACTGCTCCTCAAGTTGGGCAAGTTTCTCCTTGGTCTGGTCAAGTTGTTTCTCATGGTCATCAAAGTCCATCATAACCATTTTCTTTTGCTTTAATTATTGCTGAGTTTTTTACAAAGAAACGATGTTTTAATAAGTTTCTTGCTTCATTTGGATCTGTATATAAAAAGTATGGTCAAATAAAAATTTCTGTATCTCAAAAAGTATGCCCTTTATATTCTTCACCACTAAAACCTTTTGCTTCAATGTTTGTTCTTCAATCGTGCATTGGAGTAAATCTACGAATATGATATTGGTGAAATCTAACTGCAAGAATATCAAAATCATCTGTACTTTCAATTTTAATTTCATTATCTTTTCATCAATTATTTCAAGCACCAATTGATGCTTCTAATTCTTGATCATAAGTTTTTAAAACTTGTTCTTGCATATTTTTATGTGCATTAGCTCTTAAATCTTTTTCTACAATTTCATTTTCAAAATATTCAATATCTCTTGTAGTGTTTATTGTTGTAAAAAGTTCAATTGCTACCTTTTTATTTGCAAGTAAATCAAATTTAACAAATTGTTTTAATTGGCGACGATCATATCCATAAACTGAACTTAGTCTTGAAAATTGTTCTTCTTTATTCCCATCAAAATAAAAATTAATTGCTTTGTTATAAACAAAAGCAATTTTTGATTTTGTTGTTGTAAAAACATATTCCATAATATTATCAAAATATGTTGCATCAGTATCTTCAAAATGTTGAGCTCCTGAATTTGTTTCTTGACCATCAATTCCAGCATGAATACTTATTTTTAAATCTTCTTTTGCTTTTAAAATGATTTTTTGAACAAGTAAATGTAAATTACTCATAGAAATAAATTTTTTAGAAATAATTTCAATTTCATGATTATTTGGTGAAAGTCATCTTACTTTTCTAATTTGTTCACCATAACGTAAGTTAAAAGTTCTTTCATAAGAAAGAATTTCTCCTTGTGTTAAATTAAATTCTTCATCATTAATTGTAATTGTAAAATCCCACGGATTTGCACAATTTGGTAACTCCGAAACCTCTGGTCCTTCTACTGTGTTAAAAGTTCCTGCAATATATAACCCTGAATGTCTTTCTGTATATTTTTCTTCATGAATTGCTCTTGATCCAATATAACCATTTCCCAAAGTCATTATAGGTTCAAATTTTTGTTGATTAAAAATATTAAATTCATTTTCTTTAATAATTCAATTTTTATTTTCGCCAATTCCTGATGAATAACTAATAAATTTAGTATCTTTCATACTCCTCCTTTTTTAATATACTTTTATAATAAGTCATATTTTTTCTTTTTTATTTTTTTAATTAATTTTTATATACCCATAATTTTTTTTGTATATACAAAAAAAACAGCAAATAGAATTTGTTGTTTTTTGAGAGAATATGAAATATTTTTAATATTAAGCTAGTTTAAAAATTAATTTTTTTTCATAATATAGATATTTAATAAGTTCTAGATAGTTTTCAGAAATTTGTCCTACAAAATTTGATTTATTATTTATTACAATATCTTTTGCAATTATTGAAAGATCACCTGCATAATTTTCTGCATCTTTATTATCTAAAATAATCATTCCTGTTTTTCCATCTACTTTATCATTATTTTCTGGATCAATTATGATTTTTTCTATAAATAAATAATAAGGTCTTGCTTCTGCAATTCTTAAAAAATTATTTCCAAAATCTTTTCTAATATGAATTTCTTTATTTAAAAATTCTTTTTGTTTTGCAAATCAATTATCAACTGGAATTGTAATTAGATCTTTTTCAATATAATCATTTATTGCTTGATGATCAAATTCTGAAATAATTTTTTCCCCAATAAAAACTATGTCCATATTATAAATTAAGTCATGTTTTAAATAAGCTAGATAAACATTAGAATATCTTTCATCTTCAAGTGTTGGTAAAAAATTATATTCTGGACTAATTACTTCATCGCCAGAAATAAATGAACAAATTTTTCCTCCAGTAGCTTTTAATATTTTGTTTTGTTTTAAAAAATATTTTGTTGGTAATCCTGTTCCAATTTTTGGATAATGGTTGTGAATTCATAAAATATTTTGTTTTGATAAATCATCTAGTTCTAATTGTTTTATTTCTTCTACAATTATGCTTAGTTCAGTTTCAGAAAGAGATGAACAATTCAAAGCCAAACCAACTACAGTTAAAAAAGAAATTACTTTTTTATAATTTTTTGCTTCATCAATTCTTAAATAATCAATTTTTCAATCTTTATTTAAAGTTTCTAAATTAATATTATGTTTTGCAAGTGCATTATCATTTACATCAACAATAACTTTCATTCCCAAGTCATGTAAAGTATTAATTGTTTTTTTAGCTTGTTCAGTATCTATCGTAACATTAATTTTATCTAGTAAATTAATGAAAATATAGCTACCTTTTATATAATTTATTTTTGATATATCACTATCATATTGAAGGGTATAACCTATCATTTTTAACCTCTTTAATTAAGCTAATTTTATTTTTTATACTAAAATAATAAATGCTCATTAAATATATCTCATTTTTTTAATTTTTTGTAGTTTTTAGTTAAAAGTTGTATATCAAAGTAGACTAAATTTTTAGATCAGTGTAAATTTGAAAATTTGGATGATCAATAAAATAAGTAATTGGTCAAGAGGGATCTTTTTCCCCGCTTGCCTTTGCTTCTTTAAATTTAATTAAAACAGCTCTTTTTGATTCTCCCCAAGCAATTAAAATAATTTTGTTTGATTTTTCATAAATATCAAATAAACCCATGGTAATTGCTTTTGTTGGATAACCATCATCAATTCCTTGATCTATAAAATTAACTTTAATAGTTGATTCAGTCAATTCAATTTCTTGAGTTCTTCCAAATTCGCTCCCTGGTTCATTAAAAGCAATATGTCCATTAACACCTACTCCAAGCATTGTTAAATCAAATTGTTCAACATCATCTAATGCATCATTATATGATCTTGCAGTTTTTGGAAAATGAGTATTAGATTTTTTAATATCAAGGTGATCAAATAAATAATTATCCATAAATTTTCTAAAGGACAAAGGATTTTTAAAAGGATCAATTCCTAAATATTCATCTAGATTATAAGTTTCAATTTCTTTAAAAGAAAGTTCTCCTCTTTTATAAAATTTAATTAGTTTTTTATAAATTTCAATTGGTGAACTTCCTGTTGGTAAACATAAAGTTGAATCTTCTTTTTGTTGTATTTGGTCTTTAAATTGTTGAGCTATTTTTTTTACTAGGTTGGATTTTTTTCCGATATTAATTGTATTCATTTTTCTTCTTTCAATAAACTATAATAATTTAATTTTAAATAATAAAGTTATAATAAATTATAATTTTGAATCAAGTGCTTCCTTCATTTTATAAATTGCTTCTTTATCTAATTCATTAAAAATATTTCGATTAATTCGAACTGCAGTTCCTGCATGAAGTTTTTTAATATTTTGAATTTGTAAAAATTCATTACAATTTGCAGGTGTTACTCCTGAACCAACCATAATTTTTTCTTTTAAAATTCTAGAAGCTCAAGAAAGATTAAACATTCCATCCATTGCTTTTTCTGCATGCCCAGAAGTTGAAACATAATCTATTTCATTAAATTGACTAAGGGTTTTAATTCCTTGCTGATAATCAACAGTTGAATCAATTGCACGGTGAAAAGTTAATTCTAGTGTTCCTTTTTCTGCAATTATTGTTTTTAATTGTTCTTCATTAATTGTTCCATCGCTATTTAGACTTCCAAAAATAATTCCTTTTGCTTTAGTTAATTTAATCATTTCTAATTCTTGTAAAATAATTTTAAATTCTTCTATATCATAAACATAAGAATCTCACAAGTTACGAAGCATTACATAAACAGGAATATCCACTGCATTTGTTACGTTTTTAATAATTTCAAAACTTGGAGTTAATCCTCCTTTATCAAGATCTCTTAAAAGTTCAAGACGATCTACATTATATTCTTGGGCCTTAATTGCATCTTTTGAATTTAAAACAATCACTTCTAATTGTGGACTAATATTTCGCATGCTCTTCTCCTTTTATTTTAAATTGATATTATTAACTTTAATTTATTAAAATTTCTTTTATTATAAATATATTTAAATTATATTTTATTTATTTAAACTTTCTATTTATATTAATATACATTTCTAATTTATTTTTTATTCTAAAGAAAAGTAATTTCCTTTTAAAAATAGATAATTTTCACTTTTCAAATATTTTTTAATTTCTAATTTTGTTTCTTCCTATTGAACTTCTTTTGTTTTTTTATTATGTAATATGTTTGTAGAAACTTTTTCTTCTATCGGGGTAATCCCTTCCATGTTTCCCTTTCTTCCAGGAGAAGCAATATCAAAAGCACCAATAAAAACTCATCCCAATAAGAAATAAGCACAAAATGAACCAATAATTATTGATAACATAATAATTATTGGAAGTCCTCCAAAAGTGTTTGGATGACTAACTGCATATAAATTATTTGCGATAGGAATTGAGGCCATTAGATCAATAAAACCAGAAAAGAATCCAAAGCCAAAACTTATTCCTGAAGCAACTGTTATTGCTGCAACTATTCCAGATAAAATTGCATAGGCAAAATAAAGAATTGGTGAAATAAACATAAAGGAATATTCAATAGGTTCGGTAACTCCAATAAAAAAAGCAATTAAAGCACTAGAGAGCATAAAAGTAGTTACTTGTTTTCGATATTGCCCTTCTGCTCGAATTGACATTGCAACAGCAATTCCAAGAACTCCCCCCATCACAATTGGGAAAAAACCCGTTTGAAAAGCACCAACATGAGCCTCATCAAGAATTGCTCATATTTCTTGATCTTCTCCAGGATAATTAACACCACCAACTTGAAGACCGTTTAAATAAATATTTCCTGCTTGCATGTAAGCATTAATATCTCCAAGTAGCGGAACTAATTCTTTAGTTTGACTATCATAAACTAAAATTTGTTGTCCATTATAAGTAATAGGCATTTGAAAGAAAAAGAAAATATTTAAAACTTGATGAAGCCCGAAAGGAATTAGTAATCTATTTAAAAAAGCATAAAATCCTGCACCAAGTCAAGGGATTTTAACTATCCCTTTTGCAATTAAAACAAGGGCAAAGTTTAACCATGGTCAAACAATTGCAGTAATACAAGAAACATAAATCATTACTGAAATAATCACTATTGGAACAAATCTTCTTCCAGAAAAGAAACTAAAAGCTAAAGGAAGCTCTGTATTTGAAAACCGATTATAGCAATAAGCAGAAATTAAACCTGCTTCCATCCCTCCAAAAACTCCTAAATTAAGAAGTCAAATTCCTTCACTTTCATTTTCTATTGGAACAAGATATAACAATTTTGAATATTCCATACCATCAAGTCCAGGAATAATCATAAAATTATGATAAATTAAATAAGGAAGTGATTCTTCTGTTTGCACAAGTCCAACTAAAATAAGATAAGCAATCATTCCTACTAATGCAGCTTCACCTCGATGATCTTTTGCAAAACCAAAAGCTATTCCAACAGCAAAAATTAAGGGTAAATTATTAAAAATTGTTGTTCCTGGAACTTGAATAATAAAACCAAATCAATAAATAAAAGTATTATGCACTCCTTCATTTGTTCCTAAGGTTTCAAATAGAATACCAAAACGCATTAAAATAGCTGCAAAAGGAAGAGTTGCAATTGGATAAATTAAAGCTTTCCCAATGTTTCTAATTACAACAAGAAACCCACCAGAAAATCCATAATCTGGTTTTACAGAACCTTGATTAATAACTTTTGTTTTTCTAAACATTTTCTCCTTTATCTTTTAATCAAAAAATAAAAATATACAGCTATTTAAACACTACATATTATCAATTATTCTTTGATTTAAAAAGGTACATATATCCACTTTAATTTTGTATATACATAGTTTTACAATTTAATAAATAGAATATTAATTTAATTCCTTAATAAAAAAACAATTAAGATAAATCTTAATTGTTTTTTTTATTTTTTTTATTTTTTATTTTTAGCAGTTTTAGTTGATGTAATTTTAACATCTTTATCTGTTACAATTTTAACAACTTTATTTGTTGGATTTGAGTTAATTAATTCTTTTTCTCCAACTTTGCATTTCAAATAAATAATATAAACATATTCTGTTAAAAATCATAATCAAAAAACAATACTTGGAAGTGCGAACAAAACTAATTGATATCATAATTTAGTAAATAAATAGTCTTGTCCTGTTTCTTTATCAGTAAGAAATCCTAAACAAACAATAAAAAATAAATAAAGACCAAAAAATATAGTTTTAAAAATTAAATTTTTTCCTTGTGTTAATGGCTCTTCATTTTTTCCTTTTAATCTACCACTTTTTTTAATAATCAAATTAGTAATTCAATAAAGAAAGCATAGCCCTAGTACTATAGCAATTGTCGCCAGCATTACTATTACAATTGTCATATTTCTTTTTCTCCTTTTTATTTTATTTTCTACAAAATTAAATTACAAATATTTATAGCTTAATCTTGTCCAATTAAATTATAGGTCAAATATGCAAGATAAAAACCTCAATAATATTATAAAAAAAAGAAACTAACAAGGAAAAAAAGGACTTTGGTCCTTTTTTATTTAAAATTTATATTAATTAATGAAATAATTAAATCTATTTAACACTCTTTTTTACTTATTGATTTTTTTATAATTTTAATTTCTTCGCCATTTAATTCATTAAAAATATCTTGATTAATTCTAACGGCAGTACCTGAATGAAGTTTTTTAATATTTTCAATTTGTAAAAATTTAGAGCAATTTTTATCATTAACTCCAGAACCCACTATAATTTTTTCTTTTAAAATTTTAGAAGCTAAAGTAAGATTAGACATTCCATCAATTGCTTTTTCTGCATGACCAGAAGTTAAAACATAATCTATCTCTCTAAATTGACTAAGGGTTTTGATCCCTTGCTCATAGTCTACAACAGAATCTATTGCTCGATGAAAAGTTAATTGTAATTTTCCTTTAGTTGCGATTATTATTGCAAGTTGTTCTTCATTAATAGTTCCATCAAGATTTAAACTCCCAAAAACAATTCCTGTAGCTTTTGTAAGTTTAATTACTTCTAATTGTTGCAGAAGTATTTTGAATTCTTCTTTATCATAAACATAAGAATCTCACAAATTACGAAGCATTACAAAAACTGGTATTTTTACTTTAGTTGTTACATTTTTAATTGTTTCAAAAGTAGGAGTTAAACCGCCCTTATCAAATTCTTTGATAAGTTCTAAACGATCTGCTCCAAATTCCTGGGCATGAATTGCATCATCAGAATTCAAAACAATTACTTCTAATTCTGATCCTATATTTCTCATTATGTTTCCTTTAAATGTTTTTAAGACATAACAACCTTATCTCAAAGAGATAAGGTTGTTATATAAATAATAATTAAATTCTAATAATTTTCTTTATTATCTAATAAAGTTTTTTCTCTTCAATTGGTTCAGTTGAAATTTCTTTTTCAACTGGTTGATTTGGATCTCTTCATCTTTCATCAATCAGTTTTTGAATAAGTTTTGCAACAAGTTCAGCGTCCATTCCAATAATGAATTGACCAAAACTTTTACCTTGTTTCAAATAACCATGATATCCAAGTGCTGTAACTTCTTCTACAGTATAATCATTACTTTTAAGTTTCATTCTTACCCTTGTAATACAGTTATCAACATCATAGATATTATCTATTCCTCCAACAAGGTTAACAGTATCTTTTGCCATTTTTTCAAATTTAGCTTGTTTTTCTGCTACTTTACCTTTTGTTTTTTTACCGCCACCCATTGTTGGACTGACGGAATCAATTCCAAACGAATCACTACCATCCGCGGAAGGAACAGCTGTCATATTTCCCATTCTTCCTGGTGTTGGAATTTTGAATCATTCAATAAAGAAGTATCCAAGTGCAAAGTAGCAACAGAATGAGAAGACAAGTAATACAACCATAATCAATAATGGTCATCCCATAAATGCTTCTGGATGAGCTACTTGGAATAAGTTTCCAGATGTAGGAACTGAAGCAATTAAGTCAATAAGTCCAGCTGAGAACCCATATGAAAAACTAATTCCTGTAGCAACAGTTATTGCTGCCATAAATCCAGATAGGACTGCATAAGAGAAGTATAGAATTGGCGAAATAAACATAAATGAATATTCAACCGGTTCAGTAATTCCACTTATAAAAGCGACTGCTGCTCCAGCAGCCATAAAGGCCATAACTGGTTTTTTAAATTCTTTATCAGCTTTTCAAGCCATTGCTAAAGCAACTGCCGGAACTCCTGCCATTAACACTGGGAAGTACCCGGTTTCAAAAGCTCCAACATGTGCTCCAGACATAACTATATAAGCATCTGTTCCTGTTGCAGCACTTTGTGGAGTTGTTCATGAAAATGGTATGTCAGTACCCGGTATCATTTCTCCTTCCATACCTGGAACATATATTCCATTATAAGCAAGATCACCTGCATTAATATATGCATTTAAATCTCCTAATAAAGGAGCAGTACCAGTAATTCCATATGCTGCATCTCTTGAAACAAACATAACTTGTTGTCCCTCATAAGTAATTGGCATTTGGAAGTAAAAGAATGTATTTAATATATTATGTAGCCCAAATGGAAGCAATAATCTATTAATAAATGCAAAAGCTCCTGCTCCAAGTCATGGAATATAAACTAGACCTAATGAAATTTCGATAAGTATAATTTGAAATCATGGTCATATTATTGCTGTTGCAAATGAAACTGCAATCATAACAGAAATAATTACCATTGGTACAAATCTTCTCCCTGAGAAAAATCCTAGTGCTGGTGGTAATTGAGTATCTGATCATCTGTTATAACAATAAGCAGAAATTAATCCGGCTTCAATTCCAGCAAATACTCCAAGATTTAATAGTCATACAGGTTCACCAATTACTTGGTCTGCATCATTTAGTACATTTGGTGTAAGATATAAAAGTTTTGAATAACTATCAACAAATATATATTCAGGTGCACCATCAACTACTCCAAATTCTGGATTTGCTGCATATACATCAGTAGTAAGTACATTATGATAAATTAAAGATGTAAGTGAACCTTCATTTTGAACAAGTCCAATAATGATGAAATAAGCAATTGCAGCAACTACCGCAGCTTCCCCACGGTGATCCTTAGCAAATCCAAAAGATACACCCATCGCAAAAATTACAGGCAAGTTATCAAACACTGCTGATCCAGGTACTTGCATACAGAACCCAAATCAGTATAAAAATGTTTCATGTACACCATCAGTTGTTCCAAGGTTTTCAAAAACTATCCCAATACGCATTAAAAGTGCAGCAAAGGGAAGAACTGCAACTGGGTAAACTAATGCTTTACCAATATTTTGTATTACAGTAAGAAAACCACCGGAAAATCCATAATCTGGTTTTGCAGAACCTTGATCTATAACTTTAGATTTTTGTTTTGTTTTACCTAACATTTTTTTCCTTTCTTTTTAATTAAATAATCATAGCTAAATAATCTTAATTTCAAAATAATGTAAAAATTTATGCATAAATAAAAATTTATATTTTTATATATTCAAGTTATTTTTATTTTAAAATGTAAGCTTATTTTATAGATTTATTTTAAAAATAAGACTACATAAATAATTAAAACAAGTTTAAAATTTGTTATTATTAAACATAATTAAATTGCTATACAAAAAAAAAAAAAAACAAATAAACACCTTATAAAGTTAATTTTGAGGTATCACAAAAAAGATATACAAATGAAAAATAAAAACATTAGTATATAAAACCATTTATAAAAGTAAAAATAAAAAAACTATATATTAAAAGGAATAACTAGTCGTCCTTCCTTTTAATAATTTAATTAAATTTTACATTATAAAATTTTATGAGTGAGTTTCATAGTTGCATAAGTAGCACCATATAAACTAGAGTCATTTCCAACATTGCATAGTTCAAATAAAATTCCAAACCGTATTAAAATTGCGGCAAATGGAAGAATTGCAATTGGATAAATAAATGATTTTCCAATATTACGAACAACAAGAAAACTACCAAAAAATCCATAATCTGGTTTTGCTAAGCCCTGATCAACAACTTTTGTTTTACCTGGAATTCTTCTCAATTTCTCTAATTATAAATAATGTAATAGCACATTATAAATAACTATCATATTTATAATTATTCTTTGATTTTTCTATGTCTATATATTCATTTTAGTTTTATATATACATGATAAATTTTAACTTTAATTATTCTACTTCTATACTTAACTTTACTTAAAAATAAGATATTTTAGCTAAACATAATATAATTAAAATATTATTGAAAGAGGAAAAAGATGCCACTAGTATACGGAAAAGAACTATTAAAACATGCAGTTGAAGAAGAATATGCAATTCCAGCCTTTGGATTTGTAAATCTAGAAGGAGCAATTGCAATTGTTCGTGCTGCAGAAGAAATGAATGCACCAATCATTATGCAAACAACACAAGGAGGAATTGACTATGCAGGTCATGCACAACTTGCAGCAATTGCAATTTCACTTGCAAAAGAAGCTAGTGTTCCAATTGCTTTACATTTGGACCATGGTCGTAAATTACCTTACCATGAAAAATCAATTGAACTAGGATACACTTCATTAATGATTGATGGATCAACTTTATCACTTGAAGAAAATATTGCAATTACCAACAATGTTTGTGGAATGATAAAAGATCCAAGAATTACCATTGAAGCTGAACTTGGAAAAATTGGTGGAAAAGAAGATGACATGAGTGAAAATGAATCTCCTTATACAAAAGTTGATGAAGCAGTCAAGTTCATTAATGAAACAAACATAGATATGCTTGCAATTGCTTGTGGAACTTCTCATGGTTTTTATGTTGCTGAACCACATATTAATCAAGAACTAATTCAAGAAATTAGTAAAAAAACAGGAATGCCTTTAGTACTTCATGGAGGAACAGGAGTACCTTTAGACCAAGTTACTGCTGCTGTTGAAAGTGGAGTTAGAAAAGCTAATTTTGATTCAGAATTAAAACAAGGACTTATTGATGGAATTATGGATTACATGGGAAAAAATCCTAAAGCTTATGATTTAAGAAAAATCAATGAACCTGGAATTTTAAATGCAAAACAAATTGCAATCAATAAAATTAAAGCAGTAAAAGCTGATAATAAAAATTGATTATAACTTAAATAAAAAGGAGGATTTATATCCTCCTTTTTATTTAAGTATTTTTAATTTTTATTATTTAAAGCATCTTTTATAATTTTAATTGCATTATTATCTAATTTATCAAAAATATCATGATTTACTCGCACTGAAGTTCCTACATGAAGTTTTTTAACATAAGGAATTTCAAGTAACTTAACACAATTTGTTGGTCCAACACCTGCACCGGCAATTACTTTTTCTTTTAAGATATTTCCTGCAAAAGCAAGATTGTCTTTTCCTTCTATAGCATGTTCTTCATGACCAGAACTTAAAATATAATCAATTTTAGCAAAATTATCAAGAGTATTTATTGCTTGTTCATAATTTATAGTTGAATCAATTGCCCGACCAAAAGTTAATTCTAAATTTCCTTTGATTGCAATAACAGCTGCAAGCTGATCTTCATTTATTGTTCCGTTGGAATTTAAACTTCCAAAAACAATTCCTTTTGTTTGAGTACTTTTAATTAATTCAATTTGTTTTAAAATTTTTGTAAATTCTTTTGCATCATAAACAAAAGTTTTTCATAAATTACGAAGCATAACATAAACAGGAATTTCTGCTGCTGCTGTTACATCTCTAATTAATTCAAAATTTGGTGTTAATCCACCTTTATCAAGTTCAGTTAAAAGTTCTAATCTATCTACTCCAAACTCCTGAGCTTGAATTGCATCTTCTACATTCAAAACAATTATTTCTAGTTGTGCTTTAATATTTCTCATTGTTTTCCTTTTATTTTATTAGATACTATAAAAGAAATAAATTATAATAAGTCTTAAGTTAATTTTACTAAATATATTTAGTAATGAATATGATCATGAGTTAATTTCATTGCTGCATAAGCAGCTCCATATAATCCTGAATCATTTCCGACATTACATAATTCAAATCTTGTTGATTCTCGAATAAAATCATGGGTAAACCGTTCATAAACTGGAGTTAAATACTCAATTAAAGTATCGTTATCATGGGCAAGCCCACCACCAAGAAGAATTGTTTCAGGATTAAAAGTCATTGCTACAATAGCAAGTAATCTTCCCCCATATTCAGCAAATTCTCTTGCTGCTTTAATTGCAATTTCATCACCAGCACGAACTCCTTCTCAAATTTCAAATCCATCTTCTGCTTTAACACTTGTTTCTATATTAGGATTTTCATCACGATGTTTTTTAAATAAATTTACAAGTCCTGTTGCTGAAAAAACTGGTTCAGCACATTCAGGAAGTCCACAAGTACATTGAAATTGTTTTCCCATTACTTGTAAGGGAATATGACCAAATTCACCTGCAGTTCCACCATGTCCAAGATAAAGATCTCCGTTAATTACAATTCCTGCTCCAAGTCCTGTCCCCAAAGTAAGGAAAATATAATTTTCCACATTTTTAGCTTTACCAATGAATTTTTCACCAAGGGCAGCAACATCACAGTCATTATGCACTGCAATTGGAATATCTCATCATTTATTTAAATCTTTTTTAATATCATAGTTTTTTCAACCAATATTTCCTGAAAACTTAACAGTTCCATCAAGAGCAGCAAATCCAGGAATCCCAATTCCCATTCCAATTACTTCAAAAGAACTAAACTCTTCTTCTGCAAGTTTCTTTTTAAATTCTTTAGTAATATCTTCTGAAATATTTTTCCCTTTTTCTCTTAAATCAGTAGGAATTTTCCAACGATCAAGCATTAATCCTTGCGTATTAATAATTGCAAGTTTAATTGCTGTTCCCCCAATATCAGCAGCAAGCAAAATTCTATTTTCAGTATCACGATTAGTCATGGTATTCTCCTTTTACTCATTTCCTTAATTCTTCTGCAAAATAAATCCCTTTATTTGCATCTTGTGGAATAATATTATCAAGATATTCTACTAATTTTGGATCACCAATAAAGGAAGTATTTAAAAACAAATCAATTGCTTCTTCAATAATTCCAAGTCCAGTAATTTTTCCACCAAAACCAATAATATTTGCATCATATTGTTCACGAGCAACCTTAGCACTTACTAAGTCATGAACAAGGACTGCTCTTGCTCCTTTTATTTTTTGAGCTGAAGAGGTAATCCCCACTCCTGTTCCACAAATTACAACTCCAAAGTCAAAATGATTATTTACCACTTCTTCCGCAACTCTTTTCCCAAAAATTGGATAATGAGTTCTTGTAAAATCATAAGTTCCTACATCAACAACATCATGTCCTTTTGCAATTAATTGGTCTCTTATTTTATTTTTTATATCTGTGACAATATGGTCACAACCAATAGCAATTCTCATTTTTCCCCCTTATGCCATATCATCTAACATATCAATTCTTACCATATGACGTCCAGCAGCAAATTTTTCTTCAACAAATCGTTTTAGAATTAATTTTGCTTCAGGAATTGCAGTAATATTTGCTCCTAGTGCAAGCCCAACTGCACCATTATGTTCTCTTGTCATATGAGCTGAATGTTCATCTGAACATTGGGCGGTAATCATATATTTTACTTTACCAGAAGCAACAAAACCAAGAGCACCAGTTTCATCAATCATAATTAAAGCAAAACCTTCACGATGGACTTTTGCAATTTGGTTTGAAATTTCCACAACTTTAGCAACATAAGTTAAATCATCTTCTACCACAATTAATGAAGATTCACAACTAAGTTCATCTCCTAAATAATTTTTTAATTCCACAGCATAATCATTAAATTTTGTGGTTGTTACAATATCATATTTCATCTTAGTCTCTTTCTTTTTTACAAAGTGCAATTATGCAGCTTTATATGGTATTCCTTTTTTTACTCTAATTGCTGCTCTTCTATTTAGCATAAATCAGTATGATAAAGGAATTAAGTTAGAAACAAATAATAGAATATTTTGTACTACCATGATCATGTTTCCGGCTTTTCCAAATGAAACAATCATTCCAATTTCAGCAACTTCTCACATTGCTCAAGCAATTCATGATTTTTTATTAACAACAATTAGTCCCCCAATTTGGAAAACTCCAGCAGTAAGATCAAATCAAGGTGCTCCATCATATAGTGGTCCAACATCTCTTACTTCTGCTACTGGTTTACCATTTTCAAAATAGTAAAATGTCATTTCATGACCACCAGCAACAGTAGTGATTAATAACATTCCCACAACAAAGAACACTACTAATGCTCCAAAAGTTCCAAGAATATATTTAAGATTTAATGAACTTTCATAAGGATCAACGTTTTCATTTTGATCAGCTTTGTCTCATTGGAAAAAACGAATTTGTGCTAAAATTAATCCCACAATTTGGGTAATTGCAATTCATCATACTCCATATAAACAATCAATTACTAATCAAATTCCCATTGAAATTTGGTTGAATCAAATAAATCTTTTACTAAATTTAGTCATAAAAATATTTGAAGTAAATTGACCAATTGAGGCAATTAAGGCAGCAAACAGCACAATTCAAGCCATAATATATCAACCATTATTAGTTGTTGCCATTGCTCCGCCAGCACCATCACTTACTACAGTTCCTTCTTTACCATTAACTGCATGTCCAAAAAAGTTTTGATTAGTAACAGAATTTCCTGCTCCAAATAATCCAATATTTACCACTGCTACAATTAAGATAGCAATAATAAATATTAGTAATGAATACAAGGCAAAATCTTCTGCTGTTCAAGATTTTGGTTTAAGAAATCTTGAAAAATCGATAAACTTATCCCTATCTATTCGGTTTTTTGTATCTTTTATTTCAGTTTTTTCAGTTTTAATAATAATTTCCTTTCTTATTTTCAAATTATAAAAAAAAAAGAAGGAATGTGGACATTTTTCCAAAATAGTATATAAGAGTAAAATAACGCCACCCTAATTTTCAAATAAATTATAAAAATTAAAGCATAAAAAAATAAAAGGGATTAAGCCCTTTTATTTTTTTATTTTAAAATTAATAATGTAAAATTTTATGAGTTAATTCCATTGCTGCATAAGCAGCGCCATATAAACCAGAGTCATTTCCAACATTGCATAGTTCAAATTTTATTGTTTCTCTTAATAAAATCATGAGTAAATCTTTCATAAACTGGAGTCAAGTATTCAATTAAAGTATCATTATCATGAGCAAGTCCACCACCAAGAATAATTATTTCTGGATTAAGGATCATTGCAACAAAAGCAAGCATTCTTCCCCCATATTCAGCAAATTCTCTTGCTGCTTTAATTACAATTTCATCACCGGCACGAACTCCTTCTCAAATTGTAAAACCATCTTCTACCTCTACAATTGTTTTGATATTAGGGTTTTGATCTCGATGTTTTTTAAATAAATTTACAAGTCCAATTGCAGAGAAAATTGATTCAGCACACTCAGGAAGTCCACAAGTGCATTGAAATTGTTTATGCATTAGTTGCAATGGAACATGACCAATTTCTCCTGCACTTTTCCCATTTCCTAAATAAAGTTCTCCATTAATAAAAATTCCCATTCCAATACTTCAAAAGAACTAAACTCTTTTTCTGCAAGTTTCTTTTTAAATTCTTTAGTAATATCTTCTGCAATATAACTTCCTTTTTCTTTTAAATTAGTAGGAATTTTTCATCTTGCAAGCATTAAACCTTGAATATTAATAAGAGCTAATTTAATTGCTGTTCCCCCAACATTGACTGCAAGTAAAATTTTGTTTTAACTTCTCTTTTAGACATAATCTTTTCCTTTTATTTATTTAAAATAAGTTTTAATATTTTAATAAAAATTAAAGTTCATTAATTTTTAAGAATTCTTCAACAAATTTCATATAAGCAATTGCTCCTTTTGAACTATTATTATAATCAAAAATTGATTGTCCAGTACTTGGAGCTTCTGCTAATTTTATATTTCTTGGAATAGTTGTAGTAAAAACTTTTTCCTTAAAAAACTTCACCACTTCAGCATGAACTTCTTGTCCAAGATTAATTCGATAATCAAACATTGTAAGTAAAATCCCCCCAATTTGTAATTTTGGGTTAAACATTTTTTTAACAAGCTTAATTGTTGAAAGAAGTTGAGTAAGTCCTTCAAGAGCATAATATTCTGCTTGAATTGGAATTAAAACCTGTTCTGCAACAGAAAGAGCATTACGATTAATAAGTCCAAGTGAAGGAGGACAATCAATAATAAGATAATCATAATCAATACTTATAGTTTTAAATAAATAATTAAAGATTTTTTCATGGACATTTTTTGAAGAAGAAAGATAAATTTCTGCTCCTGCAAGTTGAATTGAACTAGGAACAATATCAACATTCTTAGTTCTTGTTTTCATAATAGTGTCTTTAAAGTTAACATCTTTAATTACAACATCAAAAATATCATGTTTAATCTCTTCTTTTTCAATTCCAAGTCCTGTAGTAGAGTTTGCTTGGGGGTCAAGATCAACAAGTAAAACTTTAAAACCTTTAATTCCAAGACCAGCTGATAAGTTTATTGCTGTTGTTGTTTTACCAACTCCACCCTTTTGATTAGCAATTGCTACTATTTTCATAATATTATTATATTAAAATAAGTCTTAAAGAGTAATTATTATTTATTAAAATGATAATTAAAAATTATTTTAATTCTTTTGCAGCCATATCAACCATTTCCTGAGCTTGTTTTATAAAATAAGAGAATTTTTCATGCTTAATTTGTGATGATTCTGAATTCAAACCGGGAATTCCAAGAATAATATTTTCTCTAGTTGTCTTATCAACTTCTGCTAAATTAATAAGATCACCTAAAGTTTCAATGCTATTAAGACGAAAAAATTCTATTGTTCTTACTCCAACTCCTTTAATAGTACTTAATTTTGTTTCTTTTAAATTTCCCTTATCAAGAGAAATTTTTAGTTTAAGTAATTCATCTTGAAGTTTTTCTTCCTGAACAACTTCAATTGGAAGAGCAATAGCTTCCTTTTTAAAATTGAAATTTTCACTTCAAAGTTTTTTACAATAATCAACTATTTTTTGAAATGAAAAATCATTTGTGGGTAAGACTTCTGGTAAAGATTTTTTTTGCTCATCAATTGGTAAAATATTTATAATTATTTTCTCATTATGTTCTGATTTTTTAAAAGATAAAAAAGTATTAATAAAAGAAAATAAAACCAAAGCTATGGTAAATATTGTTAAAATAAGCAATCATGTTTTCATTTTTTTAAATAACTTTCTTTATTATTTCTAAAGCAAAATAATTATATTCTTATACTTAAAGAAATAAATTTATGGAAATAATTTTTCTTTATTAAATAAAAAATCCTAATTTATTTCTTTTTTTCCTCAACCAGGGGTAAAAAAGGGTCAAGATCTATTTCTTCTTTAATTGTTGGTAAAAAAGGATTAAGATCAATTTCTTTTTCCAATAATTTTTTCTCTTTTTTTTGTTCTTTTGTTAATTTTTGGTGATTTAATCCAAATAAAAAAGGATTTGAAATTTTAAAAATAGTTGTAAGAGAACGTCCATGAATAAAAAATAAAAGTAAATTTTCAAATATAATTATTCCTAAAGTAACTATGATTAATATTGTTAGCACCAAAAAGAATATTTCTAATCCTATCATTATTTCTCCTTAAATTGTATATCTATATAATTAATAAAATTATACTTAATTTTATTTTTTAACTATAAATTGAAAAAGATATTTTATCTTAATTAGATGAATTAATTTTAAAAAATGAAAACAAAACAATTTAAATATAAGGTATATACCAATTTAAAAAATATTTAATAACCAAATAAAAGAAGGAAAAATCTTTTTGATTTAAGTTATTAAAATTTATAATTATTAAAGTTTATCTTAATGTTTTCTTTTAAGTTGAACACACTAAATTAGGACATAGTTTAATAATTAGAAATTAAGGATAAAATAATGAAAATAATGAAAAACGGATTAATTATTTCTTGCCAGGCGCTGGAGGATGAGCCTCTTCATTCTTCTTTTATTATGGGAAGAATGGCTCTTGCTGCAAAGGAAGCTGGAGCAATTGGAATTAGGGCAAACTCAATAGTGGATATTTTAGAAATTAAAAAAATAGTAGATCTTCCAATAATTGGAATTATTAAAAATAAAAATTATAATTCTTCTATTTTTATTACCCCTTCACTAAAAGAGATAAAAGATCTACTTGCAGTTGATGTAGAAATTATCGCCCTTGATGCTAGTTTAGAAAAACGACCTCATGGAGAAAAATTAGAAGAAGTTATCCAGTATATAAGAAAAAATAAACCCCAACAATTAATTATGGCTGACTGTAATAACTATAAAGAAATAGAAAATGCAGATAAATTAGGATTTGATTTTGTTGCAACAACTCTTTATGGTGATAACAAAAAAACAAAAGAATCAAGAATTATTGAAAATGATAATTTTGAACTTAAAAAAATTCTTGCAAATATAAAAACACCATTAATTGTTGAAGGGGGCATTAAAACTCCAGAAGAACTACAAGCAATTTATGATTTACATCCTTATTCAATTGTAATTGGATCTGCAATTACAAGGCCGCAAGTAATTGCAAAACGCTTTGTTGATGTAATTAAAAAAAATAAATAATTTTTAATGTTTAATAAAAAAAGAGAAGTGAATTAATTCACTTCTCTTTTTTTATATCTACAATTTTTACAAATAAGAATTTAATGTTTTACCATTGTTGAGGTTTTCAAATTTGTTTGTAGCTTCCTGCTCTTACCTCCAGAGCACATGATTTATAATCATTTATTGAATAACGAACTCGTGCTTTACTAAAGTTTTCTTTAGTTGTATCTTCACCATCATTATTTTGATTACTTTCATCACTTTGATTTGCTTTTTTAAAACTAAATTTATCTTGCATATTTTTTTTCATTAAAGCAATTTTTACATCAATTTTATCTTTTTTACCAGGAGTATGGAAGTATTGATCGAATGCATACCAAACTCCAACAACAATAATCATTAAAATAATATCTATTGGAAGGGCATAGAAAGTTCCAAAACCACTATTATCAGAACTTACTCCACTATCTCCAGTAAAGTTTATTGGAACAGAAATAAAGTAAAGAACAATTACAAGAAATAAAAGTGAAACTGAAAAGATTGCAACAGGCATAAATGCTTTAGATTTATCAACTTTAACCCGATTATGTTTTCTGTTTCTAATTCCTCCAAAGACTATTAAACCGTAGACTCCATACATCAACATGACAATTAAATCATTAGACATAATTTCAACATTCCCAGCAGTCCCCCGAACATCAACACCAACACCATAAGGGAACAATCCTAAATCTAAAATTAAAAAGCTTATTAAATAGATAGATAGAATTGTTAATACCAAACGGTAAGAATGTGTATAAGCACCAGTAGCTTTATGTTGTTCTTGTAAATCATTATTAGGATTTAAAATTTCATGATGTTCTGCTAAATCAGAAACTGTTCTTCCTAAGAATATAAACCAAGAATTAGCTGCTGTAACTCCTGAAATTGTAATTAAAACTAATAAGAAGATTTTAAAACCGCTTCCAGGAATAATTGTTTGAATAAGCCCAGGAATATCGTAACCTGTAGCATCTTTTATTAACCCTGAACCAAGAATAATAAATAAATATAAAATAGTAATAATTGACATTGCACTAATTAATGCTCTACTAAAAGTTTTTTTAGTTTTAGTATCTGATTGTAATGTTCCAGTTTGAACAAAAGCATCAAAAGTAAACATGATAGCTGGTAAAGCTAAAAAGAATCCTGTCATTGATGGATCCCCCACAAAACTACCATAAATTTTATCATAGGCTGCTAGATCATCCGTAGTTCAGCCCGCCATATAGTTTGGAGCTTTATCATCAGTAATTTGTACTGGTGAAGTATGCGCCGCAAAAATTCCAAAAAAGATAATCCCAATAATAGCTAATAAGGAGAATATTTTAAAAACTGTTCCAAAAGTTTGAGTAATTTTTGAAAATTTTGTCCCAAAAGCATTAACAGCAATACAAAAGAAAACTATCATCATTGCTCCTACATAAACTAATAGAATGTAAAGAGCTTGTACTGAACCACCAGTATCTCCTGTAGCTCAATTATCTCCTCCACCACTAGCAAATGCACCACTAATAAATGAATCGGCTTGATTTTCCACTCCGACAAATATATTAATAAGCATTCTTGAACTTATTATTGCAAGTGCAATTAAGTTAAGTGGCATATAAAAGAAACAATAAAATAACCCAACAAATGCTCCAAATTTTTTGTTTAAAAATAAGGAGGTTCATTTATAAAGTGATCCTTGTTCACTTTTTTCACTTTGGACTGTTGAACTTGATATTTCAATATAAGCATAAGCAAGACCCATTGCTATAACTGAAATTAATATCCAGGCAATAAGCATTAACATTGCAGAATGAGTAAGACCCATAACAGTTTGGCCTTTAAAGAAGATACCAACCCCAACAACACCAGCAAAGATAAGCGAGAAGGTAGTTAAGAACCCATATCGATTATCTTTTTGTTTTGTTTCCATAATTTTTCCTTTCTTTTACTAAAGTAAAAAAATAAATACTTAATAAAGTAAAAAAGCAAATACTTAAATACTATAGCAAAATTATATATAATAGACTAATAATATCAACACACAAAGAGGCAAACTTCAGAGTGAGATTAATAATATTAACATAATTTTATAACATTAAGAACACTAAATTCCCTCTAAACTTTGACACTTATATACAAATGTTTTTTTTCTAATTATTGCTTAGCAAATAAAATATAATGTGTGTAATTACATTATAGTGTAATAATTGTAGTGTAAAAAAATGAAAGGAAAATTATGGAAAGAAAATTTTTAATAACTGGAGCCCTTGGTCAAATCGGTTCTGAGTTAGCTTATAGATTTAGAGAAAAATATGGAAGAGAAGCAGTTATTGTTACTGACTTAAGAAAAACTGATTCTCCACTATGTGATGATCTATTTGAACAATTAGATGTTCTTGATGGTGAAAAATTAAGAGAATTAGTTCAAAAATATCAAATTACTAATATCATCCATTTAGGATCAATACTTTCTGCAGTAGGAGAAAAAAATCCTCAATTACTTTGAAAAGTAAATGTTGGTGGAATGTATACTGTCCTAGAAGTTTGTCGAGAATTTAATTTAGGATACTTTGCACCAAGTAGTATTGCTGCATTTGGACTTGATACTCCAATGGACAATACTCCACAAGATACGATTATGCATCCTGGTACAATGTATGGAATTTCAAAAGTAATCGGAGAATTAATGGGAGATTACTATTATAAAAAATATGGAGTTGATGCAAGAAGTGTTAGATTCCCTGGATTAATTTCTTATAAAACACTTCCAGGTGGAGGAACAACTGATTATGCAGTTGAAATCTACTATGAAGCAATTAGAAAAGGAAAATATACTTCATTCATGGGAGAAGGAACTTACATGGATATGATGTATATGCCTGATGCAATTGATGCAATTGTGCAATTAATTGAAGCAGATCCTTCAAGATTAATTCACCGTAATGCATTTAATATTACTGCAATGTCATTTGCACCTGAAGATGTTGCTGCATCAATTAAAAAATTCATCCCTGAATTTGAAATTGATTATGATGTTGATCCTGAAAGACAAGCAATTGCTGATTCATGACCAAACTCAATTGATGACACTGATGCAAAAAATGAATGAGATTGAAATCCAAAATATAATGATATTGATATGCTTACAAAAGATATGTTAGAAAATCTAAAAGTAAAACTTAGTGGTGAATGCAATGGCGAATGCACTAGTGAATGTAAAAGCGAATGCAACAAAGAAACTAATGATTGCAATAAATGCAACAACTAATAAATAGTAATATAGAAAATAATTATACAAATATTAAAAAGATAAAGACATAGGAGAACAAGAAAATGTCAAGTGAAATTGAACGGGTTTTAGGACCACAGGTTGAACAATTAAAAAAAGATGGAATCTATCGTGTTTTACCAGTTCTAAATGGACCAAATCAAGCTGAAGAAGTTATTGATGGAAGAACTGTAATTAATTTATCAGCAAATAACTATCTAGGGTTTGCAACAAATGAAAGAATTAAAAAAGCTTCTATTGCTGCAATTGAAAAATATGGTGTTGGAGCAGGAGCTGTAAGACCTATTGGAGGAAATGATGACCTTCATGAAGAACTAGATAAAACAATTGCAAGATTTAAAGGCGAAGAAGCTGCTCACCATTTCCAATCAGGATTTATGGGTAACTTAGGAGCAATTCCAGCAATCGTTAAAGCAGGAGATTTAATTATCTCAGATGCATTAAATCATGCTTCTATTATTGATGGAATTAAACAAGGAAAAGCTGATAAAGCAATTTATAAACATCTAGATATGGAAGATTTAGAAAGAGTATTGAAAGAAAAAAGAGATCAATATGATGCAGTTTTAATTATTACTGATGGAGTCTTTAGTATGGATGGTGAACTTGCACCACTTCCACAAATTGTTGAACTAGCAAAAAAATATAGAGCAATGACTTATGTTGATGATGCTCATGGTTCTGGAGTTTTAGGAAAATCAGGAAGAGGAACAGTTGATCATTTTGGACTAAATGGACAAGTAGACTTCATCATGGGAACGCTTTCTAAAGCAATTGGAAGTATTGGTGGTTATATTGCAACTACACATACAGCTTATGAATGATTAAGTCATCGAGCAAGACCAATTCTATTTAGTACTTCATTACCACCAGCAGCAGTAGCTGCAAGTATTGAAGCATTTAAAATTTTAGAAGAAACTGATGAATATACAATAAGACTTTGAGATAATGCAAAATACTTCAAAGAAAAACTAGAAGCATTAGGATTTAATACTGGACATAGTGAAACACCAATCACTCCAGTTATTATTGGGGACGAAGCACTTGCAATGAAATTTAGTAGTTCATTGCTTGAAAAAGGAATTATGATTCCAGCAATAATCTTCCCAACTGTTCCAAAAGGAACTGGACGTCTAAGATGCATGATAAGTGCTGATCACACTAAAGAACAATTAGATAGAGCTGTTGAAGCATTTGCTCAAACTAAAAAAGAACTACTTGATTAATTACTAAATATAATATAAAAAAACTTCTAACATTGAGTTGGAAGTTTTTTTTATTAAAAATAGATATAATTTTTATTACTTATAAATAGAAGATAAAAAAAATTAAAGTAACCATTTTAGAATAAAGGTTTTTTCAAAAATAAAGAATATTTATTAATTACTTATAATTTAATTAATGATTGAAACAAAATTATTTGCTATTTCTGAAAAAATAAGAAAGGCTTACAATTCAAAATGAGCTATCTTTATTAATATTTTTTTATTTTTAATTATTTTTATTTTACAATTATTACTAGTTTATTTTTTAATTATTCAAGCACCTACAAATCACAATACTGGACAAAGTTATTGATGATTAATAGTTGTTGAAATAAGTGCAACTATTTCTTCAATAATTGCAAGTGTCTTAACAATCAGAGTAAACAAAAATTTCTTTTATTTTAATACTTTTTCTTTAATTCTTTGATCAGTTAATTCCTTTATGCTTGGACTTTATGTTGACAATATTAAAATTATTTTACTTTATCTTCCGATTATTATTCGTTTTAGTAGATGAAGAACTGGAGAACATCGTAAAATTACTCCAAGAAGAATCAGATTTGTTTTTGTTTTACCTATGTTAATTTTATTAACTTCCTTTTCCTTAATTTGTGGATTTTATCTTTTTTCCAGTTTTGATGCTTTTCCAATTCTTGATTCTTTTAATTTAGTTTTTGGAGTTACCCAAGCCTTACTAATTGCTTTTGGAATTATTGAAGGACTTTTAATTACTTATGTTGTAACCTTTTGTCTATTATGGATGAACTTTGCAAGTGGAAATTATATTGGGGTTATTGTTGGTCTAATTTTCTTTATTAATATTAATGCAAATATTATGGCCTGACTTGCAATTTATCACCGCGAACATAAAACATTTAAGTATCAAAAGATACAAAAGATTTCTCCCCTTTTAAATGAGCTTTTAAACAAATATTCTTTATAAATAGATAATTATTTAAAATAAATAAGTTCTTATTATTTTAAATAATAATTTAAACTTTATTATAATATATATAGGAAGTAATATATGAAAAAAATGTTTTTATTTATCTCAATAATTTTAGTTACATTTGGATTTTCTCTTAATTCAAATGTAATTAGTAATTCTTTTGCAAAAAATGATACCAATAATATTGAACAACTATCTAATGATGAAAATGAAATCGATATTGAAAATGATGATGGGAAATTAGATGCTACAACCACTTCTGATAGTGCAACTATTCATTATAAAGTTACAAGTAATAGTAATGTTTCAATTACAGAATTAAAATATTCTATAAAAGATCCTGATGAAAAAGAAATTAAAGGCACTGCTAAAAATCAGAATGAACTTGAAGATGATGAACAAAATGATGGAGATAGTTCCACACATTTTTATGAGGGAGATATTACTATAAGAGATCTTAGACCCGACACAACTTATTCTTCTGTAGTAATCACTGGAACAGATGGAAAAAATCCTCCTGATTTCTATACTAGTAATAAAGATGCAAATTATACTTTTGAAACAAAAACTGAAGATGAATTTATTTTTACTAACAAAGTAGAAGTTTTTCCTGGAACTAATGATGATGGGAAAAATATTACCGGAAGCGCTACTGCTAGTTATGAAATTTATAATTCTCCAAAAAAGATAGCAAAGATTGAATGAGTAAATTATGCTAATGTACCTGATCATATGGAAGATTTTGTTTTAACATCAAGTGAACCTCCTGAAAATGAAAGTGGAAATCTTAATGAAGGATATAATTACAATGGATCTTTAACTGTTGATGGATTATGTTCCGGCTCTTATGATAGAACTTCTTTAATTATTGATGAAGGCAAAGAATCAAAAATTAATTCTTTTACAATTGAAAATATAACTAAAATGGGGACTGTTACTGCAACTGGGTTAACTAAAGTAGACTCAACCACTGAAGAAGTAACTTATACAATTAATCCTGCATTAAAAAATGAAAATGATATAAATGATATTACAGTTAACCCCACTAAAATTGTATGAATAAATGAAGATGATTCTAATGAATTAAGTTCAATTGAATGAAATGATGATAATATTTGAAATGAAACTGGGTCTATTAGTGCTAAAAATCTTGCACCAAAAGAATATAATAACACGAAATTAGTAGTAACTGATGAACTTGGAATGACTTATGAAGATGCAGTAGACCCTTTTATAATAACTGATGAAGTTAAGGATGAAACAGTAATTAACCAAGCTGAAGTTACTAGTTATCCAACTCCTACTTCTGCAGTACTTTCATATGAAATAACAACCGATCCTTCAATAGAGAAAATTAATCAAATTAGTTGAAGCAACAAAGGAGATGAAGAAGAATTTAAAGATGTTACAAAATATAATGTTCCAGTTAAAGATGGAAAAGCAAGTGGAACATTAACTGTAAAAAACTTAATAGGTGATACAACTTATAATGAAACATCTTTTGAGGTTAAAATAGGTAGGGAAAATACAACAGAAGATAATATTATTGTTAAAACACCCAATGGAACAACTGATGGTTCGGTTGAACGTACAAAGTTAGTTATTGATGAAGACACTGCAACTATATCTTATAAAATTACACCTGCAACTGATAAATCTGGTTATAAATATCAGTCCACTTCAATATCATGATATTTTGATGATGAAAAAGAAGCAAGGGCTTCAGAAAAACCTACTAGCTTAACTGGAGATCTAAAAGTAAAAGGACTTACTGGTGAGACAACGTATACAACTAGATTGGTTGTTGAAACTGCTCCGCCAATAGAATCACTTGATTCGCCTCCATTAAAAGAGGATTATGAATCTGATGATATACCTGTAATCATTGATACATTAGAAAGTCTTGGAAATGTTGCGAAAACAAAAGATGTTAGTACAAAAATAGATCCAGAAAATAATTCCAAAGCAACTGCAACTGTAGAATATAAAATTACTCCTTCAACACAAGGAAGTGGTGAACCTATTTTGCCAAATAAAATTTCATGAATAAATGGTGATGGCACAGAATTAGTAACAAATGAACACCCGCCAATTAATGAAAAAGAAGAAATAACAGCTTCTGATTTAAAACCTGGAACTCCATATGAAAATACTTATTTAAAAGTTGAAGATGGATATGAGAGTTATCAAACTCAACCTTTTACTTTTTCTACAATAGGATTGCCTTCACAAAAGGGTGAAGTTAGTGGAGAAGTTCCAGATAATGAAAAACATGGTACTAATGCTACTATTTATTACGAAATAAAACCACCAACAGATACAACGGGTGCAGATATTTTAAAATTTGAAAAAATAGAATGATATTATATTGATGAATATGAAGACCCACAATTATTAGCAAGTGAAAAACCTGATACTCCTACTGGTGGAAAAATGACTACTGATAAGTTAGAAACAACAAACACATCTTATAAAACTTATTTAGTAGTATCTTATATAGATGCAGAAGGAGAAACAATAACATTTGATAACAAAAATGATCCTATTGAATTTACTTCTGGAAACTTCAAAACTAAAAAAATAATTATGGGAAGTAGTATATTAGCTATCTTTGTAGTTATTTTAGCAATTATTGGTTTCTTTGCTTATGCTTGGAAAAAAAGAAGAAAAGTTTCTTAATAATAAAATTAAATTAATTATTAAAAAGAAATATTTTATATTTCAAAAATTTAAAATTAAATAAATAAAAAAAGTATTTCACTTGAAATACTTTTTTTATTTATACTATTTATTTCTTTTCACAAACAATATCTTTAATTGCTTGAGGATCTTTTCCTTTAATAACTTCATTTGAAATTTCTAGAAAACGTTCACAGTAGGTTCTAATTTCTTTATTTGTAATTAGAGGTAAGCTTAGGGTAAAGGCTCCAAAGTTAACTTTTTCTTTTTCAATTAAAGCAATGTTTTCTTTCCGATATTTTACATCTAATTGTTCTAGAAGTTCTTCTACATCACAAAATGGGCGAGAACACTTAATTACTAGAACATTATTGTTTGCTACTACTTCCTTAAATAGTTCTTTAAATAAAGGATTTTTTTCACCAAAAAGATTAACTAAAATATAGGCCATCGCATACATTTGGTCTGGATACTTAAAATCTTTTCAATTTAAGACCCGTAAAAATATTTTATATAATTCAGTCCGAACTTCCATTTCATCAATAGTTGGAAACTCTTTTTTTAATAGATCATTAATTTTCATAATTTCTTATATTATATTTGCTATTTAGGTAAACAAGCATTAAAGTGGTAAGAATTAAATTATGTTAAATTATAAAGGATAAAAAATACATGATATTGCTAACAAATTAAAAAGAAAAGGATAAAAATTCTTCTTATTACTTAATTCAATTTTGCTTTTTTTGTTTATTATATTTACTAAATTTCATAATTGTAATTGCAGCACAAATTTCAGAGATCATTAAAAAAGGCATTAATTTAGCTGCTCCAGGATTTATTTTATTACCACTAGAACTTAAATTATAAATTCCACTTACTACTCCAGTACAAAAAGTTTTTGCAGGGTTAACCCCGGTGTTTCCAGTTCGATAACCCAGGGTAATTGCAACTACTAATCCTAATCAAATAATAAATGATTTACTACCCTTTCAACTTTTTGCTCTTGCTAGATAAGAAAAAGTAAGAAGGGTCATTGTGGTAATATATTCAAAAAGAAATTGAAAGGTGTAATATCATCAGCTATTTACCCAGTAAGGATCAAGAGCATTAAAAGCTAAAATTTCATCACTTGTTTGATAACTTTGATGAATTCCGGGTTGAACTGCCCCAATTGTAATGGGTGCTTCTTTAAAACAAAGAACATAGATTCCTAAACAAGTTAGTAGTCCAAGCATTGTTCCACTAAATTGGATAATAAGTTTTAAAGTAGTTTCTTTTTTAGAAAAATTAAATTCTGTATGGGAAAACAGTGTAACTACAGGATTTAGATTACAAGAAATTTTATTTAATAAGATTAAAATTAGTCAGGTTCCAGTTGCAAACCAAATAGCCCGAAAAAGAAAAGTTCGAAAAATAAGATCCATGATATTACTAAATTGATTATTATAAGTTTCTTTTTCAAAAACTCCAAAAATACTTGGACCAGCAATTACAAAAATAAGTAAAAATGAACCAATCAGTTCACTCATGAGAATTAATTTTAGATTTTTGTGCAAGTCTTTTTTCTTTTTAACCATCAAAGTTTATATTATCTTAATTTTACTCCTTTTTATTTTTTGATTTTTTACAAGTATTAAGGTAGAAAGAATTAAATTTTAATAAAGTTAAAAAGTTAATAATTAAATTAAAAAGAAGTTTAATTAAAAGTAAATATTATAATGTTAATACTTACAAATAATAAAAATAATTAATAATATCAATAAATATAAGTTAAATATTTTAATTACTTTATTCAATGTATTAAAAAATAATTAATAAGGATCAAACTAGTAAAGGAGAAAAATGGATCAAAAAGAAAAAATGCGCTTTTTTTATTATAAAAATAAGAACCTTAATTTAGCAATTCAATCATATAACTGTGAAATTTTACAAAAAATACTCCTTAGTAAAAAGGACCAAAATATTTTTTATAAAACTGAGGATTTTGCTCCTTTAAAATTAAGAAAAATTTTAGAAGCTTTAGTAATATTATCATCGCTTGAATGTCTTGATCAAGAGGAGATTATCTTATTTTTAAAAAATCTCGAATACAAGGATGAAATTGAAAAAGAGTCGCGGATGACAAGAACTTATTTTAAATATATAAAAAGTAGTAAGTACCCAAAGGAGTGTAAAAATATAAATAAGGAAATCTTTGAAAAAATAACAATTGTAAGTAATAATGGGGAAATTCATGATGGTGATAGTAACTTTATGATGGATTATGAACTTTGATTTGAAGTTGTTTTATTTATTAGCAAAACAATTGAAGCTTTAAGGGATAAAAAAATTGAAAATAAAACTTTACAATACTATAATTTTTGTTTTTTAGATAAAATTACCAATAATAAAATAAATAAAAACCTTTTTGAAGAAGGAAATGATTTTATTTCTTCAAAAAGCGATTTTCCCTTAGTTAAGAACAATCCAAGTAATCCTGATATAGACAAAAAAGAAATAATAATAAACTTTGTTGAAGAGCTATTTTGAGGAAAATATAATGCTGATCGTTTCTTTGAACTAAATGAAAAAAGCAAAAATGAAGGTAATAAGTACTTAGTTAAAAAAATAGTTGAAAATGAACATGATGAAAAATATTATTTAAATAGTACCATTTCTTTTTTAAATAATATTTATCAAAATGACAGTTCATATGCAAAACTTAAAAAAGTTAGTACATATAATAAAAATGATTGAAATAAAGTCTTTAAAATAATTAATTCAGAAACTAATATTAATGATACAAAATTATTTAAAACCCAAGAGATTACCTTTAGATTTTTAAATAATTTATATTATTTTATTTCTACTTTAAAAAAAGAAAGAAATAATAATCAGGAAGATTTTGCTATTTTTAATGAAACTCTAGATGGATATACCACAAATCTTAAAAAGAAAAATAAAATAAGAATTGAAACTATTAAAAAAATGTTTATTAATTCTTCTACAGAAAATCAAATAACAAAGAAAAATATAAATGAATTGTCTTTTATTGGACTTGAAAAAGAAAATGATTTTTTAACCGAGTTTAAAGCAATCTTTCTTGAATATTGATATTATTTTGAAAAGGAAAAAACATTAAGGGATTTTGTTTCTAATTATAAAGAAATTTGAAATACAAATATAAATAATCTTGACTTAAACAAAGAACAAGAAACTTTTTTAAATATATTTTTTTATTATAAAAAAATAGTTAATGGATATGTAATCCAAGATCATAAAATAAACTTACCTGAAAATAGTATAAGATCATGGTCAGCTGGAATTGAAAATTATATTAACATTGATTTTTTACAAGCACAGTTAGAAATTCTTAAATTAAAATATCGATTTATGAATTTATTTGTTAAAAAAATCCAAAAGGGCTTTAATTTAATAAATAAAAAAGACTATAAAGATTTAATCTTAAGTGATTTTTCAAGAATAAATAAAACTAGTTTAAATAAGATCTTTTTTGTTCTTCCAGAAATAGAAGAATTTAAAAATGAAGCTGAAGTTTTTATCAAAATTAAAAAACTATTTTTAGAAGAAAATGTTTTTGCAGGTTGAATCGAATGAACTAATTCAATAAATTCAAAAAAAGGAAATTCAGAAAAGAAATACTTTACAGAAAAAAATATTTCCCAAATAAAACTAGATTTTTCAAGTAAAACTTTACTAGAAGACATCATTAAACAAATGGGCCGTTTTAAAAATAAATTTAATAATAATCATTTCTCTTATAAAAATGAGCTTAATAATCAGTGCAAAACAAATAAAAATTTATCGTTTAATCCTTCTAGTAAAAATAATGATTTTGAAGTATTTTGAACTAAATATATTTCCACAATTGAAAATGATTATAAAAAATTAGAATTAATAATTAATTCTAAAAAGGTAAATAGTACTTTAAAACAAATAATAGAAGTTAATAAGAAAATAGAAAATTTAAAATAATGTTTAATTAAAAGTAAATACTATAATTTTAATAATT
>LSMX01000003.1 GCA_001641205.1 Mycoplasma sp. Bg1
TTCAAGATTAATTTTCCCACTACTTGTTAGGTAAGTTCCCTTATAGACTATGAGGTTGATAGGCTGGATGTGTAAGCATAGCGATATGTTGAGCTGACCAGTACTAATAGAACGAGGACTTATAAAAAATTGATATTCTAATTTGATTTTAGTTTGATGTATACAGTTTTGAAAGAATTTATTACAATAAATATTTCAATAAAAAAAGTTGATAGTGTATCGACCCCAACAAAAATAGTTATAAAAGAACAAGAGATTGTAATTATTATTGTTGGTGGCGATAGCATAGAGGGTACACCTGATCCCATCCCGAACTCAGAAGTTAAGCTCTATAGCGCCGAAGGTAGTAGCAATGCAAGAATAGGTCACTGCCAACTTTTTTTATAGACTTAAGATTAAATAAAACACTAAATTTTTTGAATTTAGTGTTTTTCTTATTTTATTTAAATTATTTATGATTTAACTTGCTATTTTAATAAATTGTATAATTAGAATATAGAAAATAATTAATAGAATAATATAAATATGAAAAAATGATCAATATTTTTAAAAAGAATTTAAATAATTAATTGTTGATAACTAATTTAATAATTTACAATAATTCTATTTTTTGAAGATCGTGTTTTAGATTAGAATTAAAAGAACAAGAAATTTCTAATTCAAATTGTAATTATATTATTGATATAGAAAAAGAAAATTTAGATAGATAATTAATAATTAATTTATATTAATTATTAATAGGAGATATTATGGAAAAACTATTAGATATTGCAAAAGAACGAAGAGCAACAAAAGTATATAATGGAAAATTAATTTCAAGTGAAGATCTTCAATATATTTTTGAAGTTACTAATACCGCTCCAACCTCAATGGGAGCTGAAGCTTGAAGAGTTTTAAATATTCGTGATAAAGTTTTAAAAACAAAATTAGAACCTTTTTTTCTTTTTAATGCTTCTTGTATGGCTACTGCTTCAGATGTTGCAATTTTTATTACAAAAAAAAGTGAAGCTTTTTATGATACACCATGAATAAAAACAAGAATTTTAAATTTACTTCAGGAAGTTGATCAAACTTTTGGAACAAATAAAGTTAATGATCCAGAAGAAATTTACAAGTTAATGGAATTTTATAAAACTCATGATTCGGGAGATAATGGAAGAAATCATACTGAATGATCAAAAAGACAATCTTATATTGCCCTTGGATATATGATGCTTGCAGCAAAAGAGCTTGGAATTGATTCAACTCCAGTAGAAGGATTTGTTGGTGCTGATTTAAATGATTTTTTATTAGCAAATAAATTAATGGAAGATAATGAAAATGTTTCGGTAATAGCATTATTAGGATATAGTGCATCAATTGAAAAACACCCTTTTTTAGGAATTAAACAAACTAGAATTCCAGTAAGTGAAAAATTTATAATTAAATAAAATAGTAATTAAAAAATAATTATCTACAAAAGAAAAAACGTAATTATTATTAATGATAAAAGTATTAACACATACTTGATTCTATTTTAAACTTAAAAATTAAGTTCTATTGTATTAAAAATAGGAACAATTAAAGAGTAAAATAATATTAAATTTTTTTTGTAAAATAAACTATTAAATAAAACACTATATTTTCTAAATATAGTGTTTATTGTTTATTTTTTTAATTTCCTAAGTTATGTTTTTAATTATGCTATAAATAAATTGTATAATTATAAAGATATAAAATATATCGTATATATAGGAGAAAAAATGCAAAAAATTATAGTTATTGGAGCAAATCATGCTGGAACAGCAGTGCTAAATACAATTGCTGATAATGGTAACGATTTTGAACTTACTGCTTTTGATAGTAATTCAAATTGTTCATTTTTAGGATGCGGAATTGCTCTTTGAGTAGGAGGAAAGGTTGAAGACCCTCAATCACTTTTCTATTCATCACCAGAAATCTTAAGATCAAAAGGAATTGATATTATGATGGAACATAAAGTGCAACATATTGACTTTAATCATAAAATTGTAAAAGTTCAAGACCTTACGACCGGAAATCAATTTGATAAATCTTATGATAAATTAGTTTTATCAGTTGGTTCATTACCTTTTTCACCATCTTTTAATGGAACAACTACAGAAGATTGAAATAATGCAATTAATGTAAAAACTTATCAAGATGGCCAAAAAATTATTGAATTATTTAAAAATGAATACAATAAAAAAATTGCTATTGTTGGAGCAGGTTATATTGGAGTAGAACTAGTAGAAGCTGCTTTAGCTTATGGAAAAGAAGTTATTTTAGTTGATAATTCATTAAGAATTTTAGAAAAATATTATGATTCAGAATTTACTGATAAAATGACTAAAATCCTAACTGATAAAGGGGTTACTTTAGAACTTGGTCAAACAGTAAAAGAAATTGTTGGAGTAAATAAACAATTATCTGGATTAAGAACAAATAAAAAATTAATTGATGCTGATTTAGCAATCTTTAGTATTGGAGTAAGACCAAATACTTCTTGATTAACATATAGTGCTCTTGATATGTTACCAAATGGTGCAATTAAAGTTGATGAACATCAAAAAACTTCAATTCATGATGTTTATGCTATTGGTGATTGTGCAACTGTTAAAAATTCAGCCTCTGGAAGAATTGACCATATTGCTCTTGCATCAAATGCAGTAAGATCAGGAATGGTTGCTGGATTTAATATTGTTGGTAATACTGAAGTAGCTTTTGATCATGTTGAAGGTTCAAATGCAATTTCAATTGCTGGATTTAATATGGTTTCAACTGGGCTTACTAAAAAAGCTGCAGAAATGGTGGGAATAAATGCTTCTTCATCATATACAGAAGGACCTCAAAAATTAGGGTTCATGCATGATGATCATAATGTCCAAATAAAAGTTATTTATAAAACTAATACTAGAGAAATTATTGGAGCGCAAATGGCTTCTACATATGATATCTCAATGGGAATTCACATGTTTTCACTAGCAATTGCAAAAAAAGTAAAAATTGATGAATTGAAATTTATGGATTTATTTTTCCTACCCCATTTCAATTCACCATTTAATTACATTAATGAGGTAGCTTTAAAAGCAAAATAATTATTTATTAATCGTTTGCTAAAACTACTAACATTTTTTTATCAGCATAAAATATTGCGAATTCTTGAATAAACTCATTTGATATTAGGTTAGTTCCACTATCCATATCAAATATGCGTTTATTCAAGTCTCATTTAAGGCCACTTGTTGTTATTTCTGTTTGTTCAAAAACAAACATAGAAACATATTTAAAGTTCTTTTGGGAAAGGATATTTTTTGTTTTGGGTAAAATAGGATGGATTTCAAATTTATTTCCAAATATTTGTAAATTATGTTTTTTGGAAAGAAAAACCACATTTAATAAATGATCTTTTCTTCCTAAAGCTTCGTTTACAAAGAGGTCTATTGAACTACCATCATAACCTAAATCAAGAGCAAAAAAAATTGCCTCTTCAGTATCAACAAAATTTCGCATTGGGGGAAGAATTTTTGTATTTGAAAGTTTTTCAAATTTCTTAAGTTCTTCTTGACCAAGAGTATCAAAGTCACTTATATAATAAACATTCTTTAAATTCAATGTTTGTAAATAAGATGCTCCATGCTCTACTCCGATAAATAAATCATATTGATTAAAATCAATAAGTTTTGTATTTAGTTTTTTAGTAGTTATAAGACAACGTTTCATAAATGAATTATATTAACTTTAACAAATAATTATGAAAAATATTCAAGAAAATAAAAAAATAATCATCCTAAATGTAGGAAGTTCATCATGTAAATTTCAAATCTTTTATCAAGATTTTTCCTTAATCGGAAAAGCTCTTATTGATCGAATTGGACTTTCTGGAACAAATATTACTTATAAACCAGTAAATGGAAATCCCATTAAAAAAGAACAAGATCTTGTTTTTGATGATCTTGTTGATTTCATTGTACAATTTTTAACAAAAGAAAAAGTTGTTGATTTTAATGATGTTTATCTAATGGTTCATCGTGTTGTAAATGGAGCTGATGTTTTTAAAGAAGACATTATTATTGATACTAATGAAAAATTGGAAAAATTAATTACTTTAAATCCCTTTGCTCCTTTACATAACCCCTATAATAATGCAGTTTTAAAAACCTTTTATCAAAATTATCCTCATATTACCCAAGCAGTTGTCTTTGATACAACTTTTCATTCAACAATTCCTGAACTTAACTATATGTATGCACTCCCTTATGAACTATATGAAAAACATAAACTTAGAAGATATGGAGCACATGGATCAAGCCATGCTTTTATTACAAACCAAATGGAAAAATATCTTGGTAAAGAAAAAATTAACATTATTAACCTTCATTTAGGAAATGGAGCAAGTGCTTGTTTAATAAATGATTCAAAATCATTAAATACTTCCATGGGATTTACTCCCCTTGCAGGTTTAGTAATGGGAACAAGAACTGGAGACATTGATCCAGCAATTGCTTTTCATTTAATTAATCAGTTAAATATGGATCCAAAAGAAGTAGATACAATTTTTAACAAAAAATCAGGACTTCTTGGAATATATGGTCCTTCATCTGATATGCGAGATATTATTAAAGCACAAGAAGAAGGAAATCATCGGGCAGCTCTTGCAAGAGCGCTTTTTTCAAAAAGAATTGCTGATTATTTAGGAATGTACTTTAATGAAGTTCCCAAAATAGAAGCAATTACCTTTACAGGGGGAATTGGTGAAAATGATTTTGCAATTATTAGACAAATCATTAGTTTTTTTCATTTAAAAGAAATTAAATTAATTGAGAAATTTTCTAATAAAGAGGAAATTAACAAAATTTCAGCAGAAGATTCTGCTATTGCTATTTATATTGTTCCTACAAATGAAGAACTATATATGGCACAAGTAGGGAAAAAATTACTAGGAGAAAAATAAATGGCTAAAGTTAATTTTGAATTATTAAAAAAACGACTACTTGATTATGAAAAAGAAATCATTATTTTATCAATTGATTATGATGAAAGATTTTTTGAAGCAGTAAAAAAATTACATAAATTAGTTCCAAATATTAAGTATTTACAAGTGAATGAAGAATTCATTTCTAATTTTGATAAAGTTAAAAAAGATCAACTTTTTAATTTTTATAAAGAATTAAGAATTGGTAGAGACGATGAAAAATTATTGCAAGAAAATTTTAAAAAACCTAATTATTTTGCAACTTTATTATTGAAAGGTGGTTATGCAAATGGAATTGTTTCTGGAGCAAATTACCCAACAGCGCATATTTTAAAGCCAGCCTTTCAAATTGTAAAACAAATTGATAAAAATGAACCAATTTCATCATTTATGTGACTTTATAAAGACAATCATTATGATATGTTTATGGCAGATGTTTCTGTAAATCCAAATCCTAATGCAAATCAATTAGCAGCAATTGCAATTCAAACTGCAAATTCAGTTAAAGATATTTTTAATATTAAACCAGTTGTTGCGATGCTTTCTTTTTCAACTTTAGGATCAGGTGGAAAACAACCTGATGTTTTAAAAATTCAAGAAGCAACAGCAATTGTTAAAAAAGCAGGAATTGAAGTTATAGGTGAAATTCAATGAGATGCTGCTTATAATCAAAAAACTTTTGATCTTAAAACAAAAGGACAAAAACTTTCAAAATTACCAAATGTATTTGTTTTTCCTGATTTAAATTCAGGAAATATTGGTTACAAAATTACAACTACAATTGGTAATTTTAAAGCAATTGGTCCATTATTACAAAATATTAAATTACCAGTAAATGATTTAAGTAGAGGATGTAATGCTGATGAAATTGTAGATTTAGTAATTATTACAGCTTTACAATGACTGGATAGTCAAAAAAAATAAAAAATTAAGAAGGGGAAAATGGCCAAAGAAATAATAATGCCCAAAATGGGTAACACTGTAGAATCAGTAATTATTGGAGAGATAAATATTAGTGTTGGAGATAAAATTACCAAAGGTGATATTTTATTTGACTATGAAACTGATAAATCAACTTCTGAATATAAAGCAGAAGAAGCGGGGGAAGTTTTATTAATTTTAATGGAACCTGGAGATGAAGTTCTTGTCTTGGCTCCAATTATTATTGTTGGAAATAAAGGTGATGATATTTCCAAATGAGAAAATGCAAAAAAAGAGAGTAAAGAAAGCGAATCTTCAATAGAAATTGGAGAAGATTCTTTTGCTACAGCAACAATTGAGAATGTTTCAAATTCGGGAACTAATTTTGATGAAGAAAAAATTTCTCCAAGAGCAAAAAAAGTTGCTATTCAATTGGGGATTGATATTTCAAAAATTCCTACTGCAACCGGAATTAATGGAAGACTTGTTGAAGCTGATGTTTTAAATTTCTATCATTCAGATCAGAAATTATCTATTAATCCAACTGCTAATTCTAATTTACCACCTATTGATGGTCAAGAATTTGAAAAAATTCCTTATACAGGAATTAGAAAAGCAATTGCAAATTTAATGACTAGTTCTCTTGCAACGGGTGCGCAATTAACTTTAGGAGCAACTTTTGATGCAACTGAAGTTCTTAAATTAAGAAAATATATTAAAGAAAATCATCAAAAAATGGGACTTGAAAATTCATCAATTAATGATATTTTTGTCTTTGCCCTATCAAGAATTTTACCAAGATTTCCACATATTAATTCTATAATTGGTGAAAATTCTTATACTGCTTATAATGTTGCTCATATTTCTGTTGCAGTCGATGCTCCAATCGGGCTTCTTGTTCCAGTAGTAAAAAATGCATCAAAATTAACACTTGGACAAATTACTGAAAAAACAACTGAATTAGTTAAAAAAGCAAAAGAAGGAAAAATAACTAGTAAGGATCAAAGCGGGGGAACTTTTACCATCTCTAATTTAGGACTTTCTGGAGTTTCCTTTTTTACTCCAATTCTAAATGCACCACAAGCTGCATTACTTGGAGTTGGTTCTCCTCAAAAAAGGTTAAGATTAAATGATAATAAAGATATTGAGGAATATCCAGAAATTATGCTTTCCTTAACAATGGACCATCGTCCATTTGATGGAGCTAAGGGAGCAGAATTTCTTCATGAATTAGTTAAAAGTTTAGAAAATATTTACGGATTATTAATGTAGAAGGAGGAAAAGATGTTTGATTTAATTATTATTGGTGCTGGTCCAGGAGGCTATCATCTTGCAGAAAAAGCTGCAAAAGAAGGTAAAAAGGTTGCTATAATTGAAAAGGAAAAATTTGGGGGAACCTGTGTTAATGTGGGTTGTATTCCTTCAAAAGCTTTTTTGCATGTTGAAAAAGTAGTAAATGAAGCAAATGAATCTGCTTTTATGGGAATTGTAAGTAAACAAAAAGTTACAATTGATCAAAAAAAAGTAGTTGCCTATAAAGATGAAAAAGTTGCTTTTCTTTCAGCAGGAGCAAGAGCCGGAGTAAAAAAAGCTGGTGCTAAAATTTATGAAGGATATGGAACTATTTTAAAAACAACTGAAAAAGGGCAATTTCAGGTAAAAATTAATGATGAAATTTTAATTGGGCAAAATCTTATAATTGCAACTGGATCTAATGTTTTTGTTCCCCCTATCGAAGGAGTAAAAGAAGCTCATCAAAAAGGAAGAGCAATTACTTCAACAGAAGCTCTTTCCCTTACTGAAATTCCAAAAGAACTTGTTGTAATTGGAGCTGGAGTAATCGGACTTGAACTTGGGTCATATTTTGCAGGGGTTGGTTCAAAAGTAACCATTGTTGAACTAGGACCAAAAATTGCTGGAAATACTGATAAAGAAATTTCTGCCTCTTTACAAAAAGCTTTAGAAAATAAAGGGATTACCTTTATTTTGAACTCATCAGTAAAAGCAGTTAGCAAACATAATTGTTTAATTGTAGATAAAGACCAAAAAGAAACAACAATTACCTTTGATAAACTTTTGGTAGCAGCAGGAAGAAAACCTTATATTAAAAATTTAGGAATTGAAAATATTAATTTATATATTGAAAGAGGAGTAATTGTTGTAGATGAATATTTGCAAACTAATGTTCCAGGAGTTTATGCAATTGGTGATGTAAATGGAAAATTAATGCTTGCCCACACTGCTTTTAGAGAAGCGGAAGTTGTTTTAGATAATTTAAATGGAATAAAAACTACAATTAATTATAATAAAATTCCTGTTGTAATTTATGGAACTCCAGAAGTTGCAGAAATAGGAATAACTGAAGATAATGCTAAAAAACAAAATATAGACGTTGAAATTAAAAAACTTTCAATGCTTTATTCTGGAAGATTTGTAATTGAAGAATCAAAATTTGATGGCCTTATTAAAGTTATTATTAAAAAAGATAACCAAGAAATAATAGGAATGTCTATTTTTGGAAGTTATGCTTCTGAAATTATTATTGCTGGATCAATTCTTATTGGAAAAAGATTTAGTAAAGATCAACTAAAAGAAGTTGTCTTTGCCCATCCTACAGTGGGAGAAATAATTAAAGATTGTGTCTTTAATTAAAAAGGAAAGGAAAATAGAAAATGCCAAAATCAATGAAAATTAAACCTGAAGATCGTCTTAAAGGTGAAGATATTAAATTTGATGATATCAAAAAGTTTAAGTATAATAAAACTCTAAAAGATGAACTTGATCAAAAAGTAATTTCAGAGGCTGATGCAATTGAAATTTATATTCAAATGAGATGAATAAGAACATATGAAATGTTTTTAGATACAATTAAAACTAAAGGAGAATGAAAAGGAATTGCTTATGAATATCATGGGCCAGCTCATATGGCCATGGGTCAAGAAGCTGCTGCAGTAGGACTTTATTTTCTTACTGATAAAGATGATTTTATTTTTGGAACACATCGTAATCATGCAGAAGTAATTTCAAAAGGTTTTTCTGCAATTTATAAAATGAATGATCAAGAATTAGAAGCAATAATGGCTAAAACTCTTGATGGAAAAATTTTAGAAAATATTGAAACTCTTGGAGAATTTAAAACAATAAGAGAAAAAGCAATTGCTTTTTTTATGTATGGATTTACTGCAGAAGTTTGGGGAAAAGCTCAAGGTTTTAACCGCGGTCTTGCAGGTTCAATGCATCTTTTCTTTACTCCTTTTGGAATTTATCCAAATAATGCAATTGTGGGAGCGGGATTTTCTCTTGCTTTTGGAGCTGCAATGTTTAAATTAATTAATAAAAAACCAGGAATTGCAATTGGAAATGCTGGAGATGGAGCTGTTTCTACTGGACCATCTTGAGAAACACTTAATTTTGCTGCAATGGATCAATTTAAAGAATTATGAGAAGGTGATTATCAAAAAAGACCTCCTTTAATGTTGAATATTATGAATAACTCTTATGGAATGGGTGGTCAAACTATGGGTGAAACTATGGGGAATAAAGGTCCAGCAAGAGTTGGTGCCGGAATAAATCCTGAAGGTTTATATGCTGAAGTTGTAAATGGACAAGACCCCCTTGCTGTAATTGACCTTATTAGAAGAAAAAAACCAATTGTTTTAAAAGGTGATGGACCAGTTATGAATGAAATTATAACTTATCGTTATAATGGACATTCTTCTGGAGATTTAGAATCATATCGTACTCCAGAAGAAGTGGAACTATGAAGAGCATATGACCCACTTGATCTTTTTAGCAAAGAATTAATTAATACAAAAGTATTTACTAAAGAACAAATTGAACTTCTTGATCAAGAAATTGAAGATAAATTTTTAGAAATTTATAAAATTTCTATTGATCCTGAATTAACAACAGATCTTGATTGAGAAGGAGATCAACAAGTTCTTGACGACATGATGTTTTCAAGAGAAAAATTTCAAACTACTTCTGATAAAGAAATTGAAGTAAAACTTCCTCTTGAAAAAAATCCAAGAGTTCAAAGAATTGCCAAAAGAAGCAGATATGCCTTTGATGAAAATGGACAAGAACTTTCTAAAATGAAAACAATTCAAATTAGAGATGCAATTTTTGAAGCAATTATTGGTCATTATTATAAAGAACCAACTTTTATAGGTTGAGGAGAAGAACTTAGAGATTGGGGAGGAGCTTATGGGGTTTATAATGGACTTACTGAATCACTTCCTTATCACCGTTTATTTAATTCTCCAATTGCTGAAGCAGCAATTGTTGGAGCCGCAATTGGTTATGCAATGTGTGGAGGACAAGCAATTGTTGAACTAATGTACTTTGATTTTCTTTTTAGAGCTGGTGATGAAATGAGTAATCAAATTTCTAAATGAAGAGCAATGAGTGGAGGAGAACTACGAATTCCTGTTGTTGTTAGAACAAATATTGGATCACAATATGGAGTTCAACATTCACAGGACTATACTTCAGTAATTACTTCAATTACAGGAATTAATGTTGTTGCTCCTGTAACTCCCTATGATGCAAAAGGATTAATGAATAGTGCACTTGCTTCTGCGGACCCAACATTCTTTATTGAATCACAAAAACTTTATGATAAAGGTGAACTTTTTGTAAAAGAAGGGGTTCCAACAGGTTACTATGAAATTCCTTTTGGTGAAGGAGTTTATCGTACTAGAGGAGAAGATATTACTATTGTAACTTTAGGGGCAAGTTTATATACTGCACTTGATGCTATAAAAGTTTTAAAAGAAAAATGAAATATTTCTGCAGAATTAATTGATATGCGTTCTGCTGTTCCTTTTAATTATGAAATTTTAGTTGAGTCAGTTAAAAAAACAGGAAGAATGCTGCTTGTAAATGAAGGATTTGAAAGAAGTAATTTCATGAAAAATGTTGCTCATAATACAACTGAATTAGCTTTTGATTATTTTGATGCTCCACCAGTTGTGGTTGCTTCAAGAAACTGAATTATGCCAGGAGCAGATTATGAAAAATACATCTATCCCCAAGTTGATGATATTCTTGCTGCAATTAATGAAAAAATAATACCCTTAAAAGATTTTACTTCTAAAAAAATACATACTAATGTTGAAATGATAAGAAGAAATAAAAAAGGCGTTTAATGAAGTATTTAATTTCAAAAACCCTTGATCCTAATCTTAATCTTGCAATGGAGGAATACTTAACAAAAGTTCTTGATGAAACAATTCTTTATGTTTTTTGTAATGGAAATAGTGTAATTATTGGAAAAAACCAAAATCCTTTTTCTGAAGTTAATGTAAATTATTTAAAAAAGAGAAACATTAAAATAATTCGTCGTTCATCTGGTGGCGGAGCTGTTTATCATGATGATGGAAATTTAAATTTTGCTTTTATTTTGAAAGATAAAGCATCTGAATTATATGATTTTAGAAAATTTTCAGCTCCTATAGTTAATTATTTAAAAAGTTTAGGAGTCGAAGCAGAATTTACTGGAAGAAATGATTTAGTAGTAGGCGATAAAAAAATATCTGGAGCAGCTCAGTATGTTAGTGGAAATAATTTACTTCACCATGGAAGTTTAATTTTTGATATTGATTTAAGTGATATTAATAATATTTTGCAACCAAATTATAATAAATTAGGTTCGAAAGGAATAAAATCCGTTACTAGTCGAGTTGCAAATATTAAAGATTATTTAAAAAAAGACATTAATATTGAAGAATTTAAATTAGGTTTAATAAATTTTATTGCAGATGAAGAAGAGTTAGTAATTACTTCAAAACAGATGGAAGAAATTAAAAAAATTGCCAAAGAAAAAGAAAAAGCAATTGAGTTTATTCTTGAAAATAAAAAGCAATATCAATATCAAATTGTGGAATATATTCCCGATTTTGGAACTATTGAAATTTATTTTAATACAAATAAAGATAATTTAATTACTGAATTAGAAATATTTGGAGAGTATTTTTTTAGATTAAATATTAATGAAGTTACAAATTTATTTATTAATAAAGAATATACAGAAGAAAATATTACAAAAATTGTTAGTGGAATTTTAAATTTTTCAGATTATTTTCATAAATTAAAAAAGGAAAAATTAATTGAATTATTAATGTTGAAATAAGATGAAAGATAATTCAAAAATTTATGAAATTTCAAAAAAACTAAATAATTATACAAGAAAATTATTATATTCAAGATATATAGTAATTTTTGTTATTTGTTTTATTACATTTGTAACAATTCTCTCTTTTATTCCTTTTTTCTTTATGGAATCTCCAATTGCTGATAAAACTTTAAATGATTGGCAAGGAGAAAATCGAGCATGAATTATGTATTCGTGATTTGGAATTGCTCTATTTTCTTCAATTGTTGGAATTTTAGGTGATGTCTTTATTCATCGAAACAATAAACTATGTTTTATCTTTTATTTTATTTTTATTTTTATTTATTTTTTAAATGGAGTTATTTTACATCTTTGATATGAAACATTTCAACAATTTTTAGTTTTAGGAATTGTAATTGTAGCTTGTTTAAATTGAGGAAAAGAAAGTGAAGGAACACTTACCCCGATTAGAAAACAAAATCATTTTTATCTTTTTTTGGTAATTGTAATTGTTTTAATTTTAACCTTTATTTTGGGTATAACAATGAATAAAATTTTAGGTGAATCTGTTTTTGCAGATCCCGCCTCATATCTAGATGCCTTTATTTTATTGACTTTTATTGGCGGATGACTATTGATGACAAAAAAATATTTAAGTGCTTATTTATTATATTTTCTTTGTACTATTGCAACTTTAGTTCTTTATATTGAATTTAATGCTTGAATTTATGTTGCAACAAATATTATTTATATTGGTTTATATATTATTGGATTTTCTAATTGAATTCAGCTGTATTATGAACAAAAAATTAATTAAAAAACAAATTATTAATATGTATTATTCTCTCTTTTTTGGCATTAAGACAACTAAATTGAAAATAGTATAATTATATTACTTATGAAATTAGAAAAACAACTAAAATTATTACAAAAAGCTGCAAAATTTGAATTAACAGATGAAGAAGTAAAAACTTTTTTACCAGAATTAAAAAAATATATTGAAGCATTAGATGAATTAGATAATATGAATCTTGAAGGGTTAAGGCCTTCTTCAAGACCTTTTGAAATTTATTCTTCTAAATTAAGAGAAGATATTCCAGAAGATTATCCAGAAGATCTAAAAAAATGATCTCCGAAACATCGAGGAGATTATTTTGTTTTCAATTCATTAAAAGAAGAGGCGGATAAATAAAAGTGTGAGATACAAAAGATTGAAAAAATCTTAATTTAAAAGAATATATTGATCATTTATATAAAAAAACCCTAGATGATCATCCAATAATTAAAATAATAGATTGAAAAAATTATGAAATTAGTAAAAAAGGAAGATTAGTAGGAATACCTTTTGCTTTAAAAGATAATATGGCTGTTAAAAATGATAAAACAACTGCAGCCTCGCAATTATTATGAGAATATGTTTCTCCTGAATCATGTACAATTTTTGAAAAACTTCTTGCAGAGGGTGCAATTCCAGTTGTAAAAACAAATTTAGATGAATTTGCAATGGGGGGAACTGGAAAAACTTCAAATTATGAACCTGTTCATAATCCTTTTCGAAAAGGAACAATAACCGGAGGCTCATCTTCGGGTTCAGTTTATATGGTTGCAACAAATAGTTTGCCTTTTTCATTAGGAACTGATACTGGTGATTCAGTAAGAAAACCTGCTGCTTGACTTGGAACAATTGGTTTTAAACCAACTTGAGGTCTTGTTTCGCGTTATGGAATTTATGATTTTGCTCCTAGTTGAGATACTGTTGGGTGATTTACTAATACAATTGAAGAAACAGCCCTTCTTTTAGAAATTTTACAAGGTTATGACCCAAAGGATTTTTCTTCTCTTGATGTTGAGCATACTTCTTATTCAAAAAAATTAGAAACAAATAAAAAGTTTAAAGTTGGCTTTTTACCAAGTTTAGAAGCAAAAATTAAAGATCCATTAATTAAAAAAAATTATCTTGCTATGTTAGAAAAAGCAAAAAATAAAGGTCATGAACTTGTTGAGCTTTTTCCTGATGCTACAGCCTTAAAACTTGCAATTCCAGTTTATCGAACAATTTCTTCTATTGAAGCTGCTTCCTCTACTGCATCTTTTACTGGTTTTTTATATGGTTCTTTTTTAGGAAAAGATGGAACTTTTGATCAAAAGGTTATTAGTGCAAGAACTGCAGGATTTAATTATGAAGTAAAAAGAAGATTGCTTCTTGGTCAAGAAGCAATTGCAAATGAAGGAAAAATGTATCATAAAGCAATGAAAGGAAGAACATTAATTATTCAAGAATTAAAAAAGATTTTTGATCAAGTTGATGTTCTTGTTCACCCTGCAACAGAAATTCTTTCTCCTACACTTAAGCAATATATAAATGAAGATTTTGGTTCTATTATTCATGATTTTTATGTTTTATTTAATGCAAATGGTTCACCTTCAATTAATCTTCCTTCAAATAGAAATCATTACTATTCTACGGGGATTGGAATTGCAGCAAAACCTTTTGATGATTTAAAACTATTACAATTTGCAAAAATTTTGGAGATAAAAGATGAATAAAAATTATATTCCAACTTTTGGTGTAGAAATTCATGCAGAATTACTTACAAAATCAAAAGCTTTCTCTCCTGCAAGAGTTACAATTAATGACATCCCAAATAAAAATATTAATCCAATTGATTTGGCTCATCCAGGAATGAAGCCCTTGCCAAATAAAATGATGGTAAATTTTACTTATCGACTTGCAAAAGCTTTACAAATGACAATTGCTGATGTGATTTTATTTGATCGTAAAAATTATTTCTATCCTGATTTACCAAAAGGATATCAAATTACTCAATTTTATTTTCCAATTGGAAGAGATGGAATTTTTACTATCACAAAAGAAAATGGTTCAACAAAAGATATTAAAATAACAGAAATTCATATGGAAGAAGATACTGCTAAACAAATAAAAAAAGGTGGAAGAACCTTCTTAGATTTTAATCGTGCAGGAATTCCTCTTATAGAAATAGTTTCTGGACATAAAGAATTTGTTTCAATTGAGGAAGTGCTTTTATATGTAAAACAATTAAGATATCAATTATTACAATTAGAAATTAATGATGGAAAATTATTTGAAGGTTCTTTTCGAATTGATGTTAATCTTTCTATTCGAAAAAAAGACCAAAAAGAATATGGAACTCGTGTTGAGATAAAAAATTTAAATTCTTTTTCTAATATTAGAAAAGCCCTTAATTGAGAAATTGAACATCAAATAAATTTACTTGAAAATAATAAAAAAGTTAGAATGGTAACTAAAAGATATGATGAAAATAAAGACAAAAATATTTCAATGCGTTTTAAACAAAGTACACTAGAATATAATTATTTTCCAGAACAAAATATTAATCCAATTAAATTAGATCAAAAGACACTAAAAGAATTTAATGCTTATAAAATTATGAAAATTGCTGATTTTTATGATGAATATAATCAAAATATAGAAATGAAAGTTCTTGACTTACTTTTAGAATCAAAAGATATAACTAATTTTTTTATTAATCTCATTCAAAAGAAAGAGAAAAATCAGGTTATAAACTTTATTACTTCAACATTATTTGGAGTAATAAATGAAATAAATGAAGAGACTTTTAATATAAATGAAGATGATTTAGAAAAAATTTTAGAATTATTAGTTGATAACAAAATTACAAAATCAGAAGCAAATGATTTGATAAATGATTCTCTTTTAAATATAAATATTGATAATGAAATAATTGCCCATTTTAAAAAAGAAATGGTTGATAGTGCTCACATTTTAAAATTAGTTAAAATAATTTTTGAAAAAAATGAGAATTTAACTGTTGAATTAATTTCAAGACCAGAAAGAGTTAATAAATTTATAATGGGGCAACTAATGAAACAATCGAAAGGAAAAATAAATCCTAAAAAAGCTAATGAATTAATTGTACAATTTATTAAAGATAAACAAAATGAACAAAATTAAATGATATTTAACTGGATTATTACTTGCAATTGCTTTTGTTATGCTCTTTATTTGAGAATGAGGATATATTATTACAATTATTGCATTATTAATTTTACTAGTTTTAGTTTTTAATTCTAAAGGAGGATCAATTTTAATTGACATGAAAACATTATTTTCTACAATTATTACCACAAGAAGAAAAGAAGAATTTGTAAAAAATACTTTTATTCCAGAACCCGGAGCAAAAATTGCTCTAGGGTTATCGGGCGGAGTTGATTCTGCTGTTTCTGCTTTTCTTTTGAAGGAACAAGGTTATCATGTTGAGGCATTTTTTATGCGAAATTGAGATTCATCTATTAATCTTGAATTTAATAATATTCTAGGAAAAGATGAGCCTTGTAAACAAGAGGCAGATTATGAAGATGCTAAACTAGTTGCAGCTCAATTGGGAATTAAATTGCATCGAGTTGATTTTATAAAAGAATATTGAGATTTAGTTTTTACTAAATTTTTGAAAGAAATAGAATTGGGTCTCACTCCAAATCCAGATATATTTTGTAATAAATTTATTAAATTTGATAAATTTATTAATTATGTTTTGAAGGAAAAAAACTTTGATTATGTAGCAATGGGCCATTATGCACGGATAGTTGAACAAAATAATCATAAATATCTTGGAGAAGCAGTTGATTTTTTAAAAGATCAAACTTATTTTCTTGCTCAAATCAAAAAAGAAACTTTAAATAAAATCTATTTTCCTCTTGGTGAGCTTACTAAAGTTGAAGTAAGAGAGATTGCATTACAATTAAAATTAGCTGTTGCTTTTAAAAAGGATTCTACTGGAATATGTTTTATTGGAGAAAGAAATTTTCCAAAATTTCTTCAAAATTATTTAGAAAAAAATCCAGGAAAAATAATTGATGAGGAAACAAAAGAAATAATTGGTGAACATGATGGGGTTTTATTTTATACTATCGGTCAAAGAAGAGGGCTTAATTTAGGTGGTTTTGAAAAACCATATTTTGTTTCAAAAAAAGATATTAAGAAAAATATTCTCTATGTTTCAGCAGGAGAAAAAAATGAATTTCTTTTTTCAGATAATATTATTGCAGAAAATTTTAATTTACTTGTTCCGAAAGATTGGATTGAAGGAGCATTAGAAATTAAAGTAAGACATTCAGAAGTTAAATATAAAGCAAAAGTAATCTCATTTGATGGAAAAAAATTGAAAATAAAAACTAACTTAAAAATTAGAGCTGCTACTCCAGGACAAGAAGTTGTTCTTTATAAAAAAAGTATTTGTTTAGGTGGCGGTCAAATTGTTTAAATATTTATCAAAAGTAGAATATAAATTATTTGGATTAATTATTTTTTATGCTATTTCAACTTCATTATTTGTTGTATCACCATTTATGCAAGTGGACCGCACTGGTTTTAAAACACAAGATGGATTTAATGAAATTGCTTTATTTTTATCTTTATTTTTATTAATAAATTTGGTAATTACTTTTATTATTTTTTTTACTGAAAAAGATAGTTCTAAAAAAATAATAATAATTGGAATAATTGTTTTTTTATTTGCTATTATATTTGCTCTATGTCAATGAGGATTTATTATCTTAGCAAATCCAGGTCCAAAAGATAGTGGAACAAATGTAAAATTATTTAATAATTTCATTTTTCCATTATTTCTAAATATAATTTTAATAACCTTTTTCAATGAATTTTTAAAATGAATTATTATAGCAACTAATCGCAATAAGCCAGCAAAATGTTTTATAGTTTCTAATTCTTTATTATTTCTTTCTAAAAATAAATATTTAATAATAAATAATACTGTTTTACTTACTTTTAATAAATGGCATCAAATAGATATTATTATTTTTGAACAATTTGAAGATGAAATTTTAGATTTCGGTGGCGAAGAAAAAACAATTTCTAAAAAAGTTTTAGATAAAAATACAAAAGATTTATTAGATGATTTTATAGATGAAAAGATTAAAATTATTACAAAACCAACTAAAAATGCTCAAGATTTACTTGATTACATTAAAAATATTAGTAAAAAGGTAGAAAGTCCTGTGCTTTGTATTTTAACTAATAGTGGAATTTATTTACCTACTTTGAAGGGAAAGATTCCAAATTATATTAAATATGTAAAAAAAACATATATTGATAAAAAAATAAAAGATAATTTAATGAAAGGAACTGAATTAAGTTTTCTAGAAATAACGGAGAAAATATAATGAAACCACAAGCTATTTTTATAGATATTGATAATACTTTAATTCCACATGGAGCCAAGGATTTTAAAGTTTCTTTGGAAAATATACTTGCAATTAAAAATGCTCAAAAAAAAGGAATTTATGTAGTAATTGCAACTGGAAGATCATATTTTGAGGCAATTAATGTCCAAAAACAGATTCGTTTTAATAAATATGGTGATTATTTAATTTCAAATAATGCTGCATCAATCGATAAAGTAGGGGATGAACCTAAAAATTTATGAGAAAGTGAAATTGAACTTTCTTTAGTAAAAGAAATAATTAATTATGCTAAAAAAAATAAGTTTTTAATTAGAATGTCACAAGAAGATAAATTCTATGGACAGATAAATTCTAAAATTATTAAACATATATTTAAAAAATATGGTCATGAAATTGTTGATTATAAAAATTTAGATCCTTCTATTAAAGGAACAAGAAGAAAAATTGGATTTCTTCCACAAATTCTTTCTTTAAAAAAAATAAAAAAAACAGTTGCTGAACTTAATATTAAATTTCCTAATTTAGAAATAGGCCTTGTTGGACCAGGAAGATTTATTGAAGTTAATGCAAAGGGAGTCTCTAAAGCTAAAGGTTTAGCAATTCTAGCAAAAGAATTAAAATTAGATTTAAATAAATGTGCTGCAATTGGTGATAGTAATAATGATATTGAAATGTTTAAGGTTGTAGGAATTTCGATTGCAATGGAAAATGCTAATCAGAATGTTAAAAAATATGCAAAATTTGAAACTGCTCATACTAAAAAATCTGGAGTTGCAAAAGCAATAAATTCTATCTATGAAATTAAAGAAAAAGATGAGTATTAAAACTCATCTTTTTCTTTAATTATTAAACTAGATAATTCTTTTGCTTTTATTCCTTGATGTTTTATTTCAATAAAATTTGCTAAATTAATTTCATTTTGATATTTTTTAGAAATTTTTGTATTAAATTTAATTTGATCATTTTTTCATTCTTTTAAAATTTGATGTCCTTTTGGAGTAACACCAAGAATTCTTGGGACAATATATGTAGTTTTATCAATTTCTAGTATTCATCTTAAAATTTGTCGTCTTATTGTTGCTTGAGTTAATGAATTATTTGCTGCTTTATTAATTAAAGTATTAAATTTATCAATTTTATTATTTGTTATTATATTTTGTAAATATTTTATTGTAGGATTAGTAGTTTTTGTGGAAACAAGTTTTCCAATTATTAAATCACTATAATCATCCATAATAATTGGATAATCAATTTTTGTTAAATTATCTTGACTATTTTTTCCTTGAATAATTGCTTCTCGTATTTTTGAAGCAGTTTGGTATTGTTCATTATTTCTTTTTATTAAAAAATAATTAATTTTATAATTAGATAATTTCATCTCTTTAAGATAACAAAGTCCAAGAATATCATTTGCTTGTAATTTTTTGCCAATAATTTGTTCAATACTTTTTGGATAAGAATTCGTTTTTTTTACTATTTTTTTTAATTCAATTAAATTAGCAATTATTTTATTTGCAGCCTCTTCTAAAAATTGATTATTATTGCTCTCACTTCCAAAACAAATAGTTGGAATTTTAAAATAATTTATGATTTGAAGGGCTCCATTTGCAAATTCATTTGCTCCGTTTGCACTATAATAAGCTGGAAGTTCAATAACAACATCAATTCCTTGATCAAGAGCAGTTTTTGTTCTTGCAAATTTATCAATAATAGCAAATTCTCCTCGTTGAACAATATTTCCACTCATAATTGCAATTAAAGCAGCATTGGGATATTTTTTTTTAATTTCATCAATTTGATGCTTGTGTCCCTTATGAAAAGGGTTATATTCAGCAATTATTGCTATTTTTTCCATCATTAGTTCTCTAATTAATTATAATTAATATATTATGAAAAAATTAACTTCCTTACAAATAAGAAAAATATGATTAGATTATTTTGTAAATAAAAATCATTATGTAATTCCTTCTAGTTCGCTTATTCCATATAATGATGATTCGCTACTTTGAATAAATTCTGGAATTGCAACCTTAAAAAAATATTTTGAACAAATTGAAGAACCACCTGCAAAAAGACTTGTAAATATTCAAAAAGCAATTAGAACAGGAGACATTGATAATGTTGGGATTACTACAAGACATCATACTTTTTTTGAAATGCTTGGAAATTTTTCAATTGGAGATTATTTTAAAAAGGAAGCAATTGCTTTTGCTTGAGACATTTTAACAAATAAGAAATACTTTGCAATTCCAAAAGAACTACTTTATATAACTGTTTTTGTTGAAGATAATGAATCTTATACTTATTGAAAAGAAATAGGTTTACCAAAAGAACGCATTTTTAAAATGAACAGAAAAAGTAATTTTTGAGATATGGGGAAAGGTCCTTCGGGTCCAAGTACAGAAATTTTCTTTGATAAAGGAGAAAAATACGATTCTAGAAAAGCTAGTGAATGTTTAGCAAAAGATTTAGAAAATGACCGTTATGTTGAAATATGAAATATTGTTTTTTCTCAATTTAATAATGATGGAAATGGTAATTATACTGAACTTCCACAAAAAAACATTGATACGGGAGCAGGAATTGAAAGAATAGCTGCTTGTTTGCAAGACAAACCAACTAATTTTGAAACTGATTTATTTGCTGATATTATCAAAAAAATTGAAAGTTTATCAACTTTTAAATATGAATGAGATTATATTCCTGCTCAATTAAAAGAAAATAATTTAGAACAGTTTAATATTAATGCAAGTTTTAAAAAAATTGCTGATTTTTCTAGAACCTTAACAATGGCTCTTGCAGATGGAGCTTTGCCAGGTCCAAATGGAAGAGGTTATGTTTTAAGAAAATTACTTAGACAAGCAGTTCTTAATGCTCATAAATTAAACATTCAAGAAAACTTTCTTTTTATTTTACCTCCTATTATTGCTAAATTATTTGTAGAAATTTATCCAAATATTACAAATAATTTAGATAAAATTGTTGAAATTATCAAACATGAAGAAGAAGTTTTTAAAATAACTTTAAAAGATTCAATAAAACAATTTAATAATTTTATCGAAGAAACAGGAACCCTAACAGAAAAACAAGCATTTACTTTATTTGAAACCTATGGTTTACCATTAGAAATGGTTTATGTACTTGCAGAAATGAAACAAATTAAATTAAATAAAACTAAAATTGATAAGTTATTTTTAGAATTTAAAAAGACAACAAAAATTAATTCTAAAAAAACTATTGCAATGAATGAACAAAATGAATTATTCAGTGATATTAAACCAACAATTTTTATTGGTTATCAAAAACTTAAAATAAAAGCAAAAATTATTGCAAAAGAAGGTTTTTATTATGCTTTTGATAAAACACCTTTTTATGCAACTTCAGGTGGTCAAGAGTTTGATCATGGGAAAATTGAAAAAAGTAATATTCTTTCTGTAGTTAAAAATGGAAATGGAGTTTTTATTCATGAACTTGATAGTGATGAACTTAATCTTGGTGATAAACCACAATTAATTGTAGAAGAAGAATATCGAAATGATTCTGCGATAAATCATTCTGCTACTCATTTGTTTTTTGCAGCACTAGAAAAAATTTTAGATCAAGATCTTCCACAAGCGGGTTCAAAAGTTACAAATAAATTTTGGAGATTTGATTTTTTATATCAAGGAGTTATAACTTTAAAACAACTTGAAGAAGCTGAAATTCTTGCAAATAAATGGGTTAATGATGGAACAGATTCAGTTATTAAAGAAATGCCCATTGTAGAAGCTAAAAAACTCGGAGCAAAATTTCTTGCAGAAAATAAATATAAAGATATTGTAAGAGTTGTTAAACTAAATGATGAGGTAATTGATCTTTGCGGAGGAACGCATGTTCAAAATACAAAAGATATTGAAATTATAAAATCAACTTTGTTTGAGAAAAAAGGTACTGGTACTTTTAGAATTGAAGGAACAGCTGGAAAAGAAAATGTCTTAGCTAAAGTAGATGAAATGAATCATGCTTTTGCTAAAAAGGCTTCTGAAAAATTAATTGCAAGAATAATTGAATTAAACAAAAAAGATGAAAAATTTAATATTTTAGATTTTACAAATGTTAATCAAATAATTGATAAAATTAATAATTTAGATTATAAGGATTTAAGTTGGAAGAAAAATTTTAATTTATTATTAGAAAAAGAAAGTCATGAACTTGATAGAGTTTTTCAAGTTATGAATAATCATGTTACAAAATTAGTTGAAACTAAATTAATCGAAAATAAAAATACTAGTATATTAACATTAACTAATTTTAAAGCACTTGATGTTGCAAAAATAACATTGAGATCAATTTCTAATTTTTCAAATAAAATTTTAATTATTAAAACAATTGATGAAACAAAAATAAGCATTGCTTTTGTTCTTTCTGCTGATTTAGTTAATTCATCAATTGCTAAAAAAATTAATAAAATTGCTAATAATATTGGATTAAAAGGTAATGGTAAAAAACAATTATTTATTTTTGGTGGGAAAAATACTTTAAATAAAAAATTAGATCAGGAACTAAAAAAATGAGAATTTTAAGTTTAGATTTAGGAATTCAATCATGTGGAATTTGTGTTTCTGATGAAACAAATACTATTCCAATTCCTTTGGAAAATTTTCTTTTTCCTCGTGAAGATTATTTGCAATTATTAATTAAATTAGAAACTATAATTAAACAATATAAAATTAGTTTAATTTTACTTGGTTATCCTTTGAGAACTGATGGAAAAAAATCAGAATCAACTATTCGTGTAGAAAAATTTAATGAATTATTAATAAATCATATTGATTCTAAAATTAAAGTAAAATATTTTAATGAAAGTTTTAGTACAAAAAGAGGAATAAAAATGTTACAAACTTCAATAAAAGATCCTAAAAAAATAAAGGAATTAAAAGATGTTGCAGCTGCTTACATAATCTTAAAAGATTATTTAATGATAGTATAATTTTACTAATGAAATTTAAGGAGATGTTTAATGAAGTTGGATGAACTAATAAATAATTATTTATCAAAAGAACTTTATGGACAATTCTGAAATAATTGACAAAACCATCATGAAAATACTCCTGGTTCAATTGCGCCTTGATTATGAATTTTTTTATTTTTAACAGTTATTTTAGCACTTGTTATTTGTCTTTCAACAACTCTAATTGCAATCTCAAAAACCAAAAAGAAAGTAAAAGATTTTCAGGAAAAACAAACAAATAATATGATACAAAAGGAATTTAATTATGAAAAAGAAGAAAATATAGATTTGTTTTCTTCTTTTGAAAAAAATGATGAAAATAATCAAGAAATTATTTTAAAGAAATTATTTAAGAATCTGCAAGACGAAGCAACAACAAAAAATTTATTGGATTTTCAATTGATTGATATTAAAGAAATAAAAATAGACATAATTAATTATTTGAGCAAAAGCAAAGTAAAAACTATCAATGATTTATTTTTGCTTAATGAGAAAGAAAAAACAAAACTTGTTTTAAACTTTCCAAATATGGATTCCAAAACGATTGATCAAAAAGGAGAAAACTTTATTTATTTTTTAGATCAAATTCAAAATTTTATAAAAAATAAAAAGGAAAAATAAAATGAATTATTTTTTAGGTAAAAGTAAATTAATTTTAATTTCTGGAGGAACTGCTTCTGGAAAAACAATTGTTTCTAAAGAAATTACTAAAATTTTAGAAAAAGGAAATCGTAAAGTATCTATAATTTCTACTAATAATTATTATCATCCCGGAAGTGATTATCCAAATAAAAAATTAACTGAAATTAATTGAGATTCTCCTAGCTCAATTAAAAAGGAGGAAATGATTGCTGATGTTAAAAAAATTTTAAATGGAAAAGCAATTATTCGAACTAAATATATTTTTGAAACTGGCGAATATGATAAAAATCAAAAAGTTGTAATAACTCCAGCAGATATCATTATTATTGAAGGAATTTTTGCTTTATATTTTGATGAAATTTGTAATATGTCTAGTATGAAAATCTTTGTTGATGCAGATGCTGATTTAAGATTGCTTCGAAGATTAAAGCGTGATTCAACAGGACGATATAAAAATACTTTTAATAAAACATTTTTTTATAAAAAATGAGAAGAATCTATTAAACCAATGCACGATAAATATATTGCACCAGCAAAAAAAGAAGCAGATATCATTTTAAATAATAATTCTAGTGATGAAGGACGAATTTTAAATGTTATTAATTATTTCTTTGATCATCTAAACTAATGAAATTAATAATAATTACTGGAGGATCTTCTTCAGGAAAAACAAGTATTGCAGAAGAATTAAACAAGAAACTTAATAGAGTTTCTTGTTTATCAATGGATGATTATTATTATGAAAAATATCATTTTAATGATCAAGATAATATAAATTGAGATGTACCCTCTGCTTATAATTGATTATTATTAAAAAATGATTTAACAAAATTATTAAATAATCAAATTATTTATAAACAGAAATTCCTTTATGGTCCAAATGTTTATTCAAAAAAATATTATGAAATAAAACCAAATAAATATATTATTCTTGAAGGAATTTTTGCGGGTTATGAGAAAAAAATAAGAAACAAAGCTGATTATATTTTTTTCTTAAATTCTGATGAAAAAATTAGATATCAACGCCGAGTTGACAGAGATATAAAATTAATTAAGAATTTTAATTTAAATAATTTTGAGCTTGAATGAAAAAATAATATTCAATTATCATTTGAAAAATATATTAGTCCACTAGAAACTATTTGTATATCAATAAATACTAATAATTTTACATCTAATTTTAATGATATTATTGACATAATTATTAAAAAAATTGGTAGAATATAAGAAGTATAAACTTAAAGGAGAAAAGATGACACCAGATGATATAAGTAATAATGTTGGAATTAATTTATCTGCTAATAAAATTCAACTAACAAAATTAGGGGAAGAAAAATTAAAAAATAAATTAACTAATTTAATTAATGAGGAAAGACCAAAAGTTCTTGTTGAACTTTCTGATGCAAGAGCACAGGGGGACCTTTCTGAAAATGCTGATTATGATGCAGCAAAAAATAAACAAGCAGAAATAGAAGCAGAAATTCAAAAAATTGAAGATATTCTTACTAGAGTAGAAATTATTGAAGAAATAAAAGGGAAATGTTCAAAAATTAGAATTGGATCAACTGTTACTTATTTAAATCAAAAAACTAAATCTGAAAAGATGGTTAAAATTGTTGGAACTATCGAAGCAAATCCAATCCAAGAGATTCCTCTTATTGGCGATGATTCTCCAGTTGCCAAATCATTACTTGGAAAAGAAGTTGGCGAAAAAGCTCATGTTGAAACTTTAAAACCATATGATATTAAAGTATTGAAAATTAATTAATTTAAAAAGCAAGATTTTATCTTGCTTTTCTTTATATATAATTTTAATATGGATATAAATGAACTAAATTTAGTTTGAAGTAAAGTGCTTGACAAAGCATTTATTGGTAAAAAAATGATTTCTTATGAACTTAAGAAGGAAAGTTCTATTGAATCATATGATAAAATTACTCGTTCAATTTATGTTGTTGTCCAAAAAGAATATGCAAAAAAATTAATTATTTCTAATGCAAAAGTTTTAAAAAGAGAATTTCCTATGTTATCTAATTTATTAGTTGATTATTTTTATGTTAATGAAACCCTAATAGATCAAATTGAAATAAAAGAATTAATGGGAAATCAAATTGATCAAGATAAAATAATTGATAATAAAATAATAGTTGATGAACCTATTTCTCAAAATATAACACAAGAAGAAGTTTTGGATTCTAGTTTTTTTCTTTTAAAAAATGAAGAAAAATTACTAGAAAAAGCAAAAACTATAAAAATATCATTTTATAGTTGTACACTTAATAGAACAAAAGAGTTATTTATAAAAACTAATATTTATCATCGAAAAAATTTATTAATTCTTAGTGTTATATTTTTTCTAACTATTATTGTTCCTTCATTTTTATTAATTGAATATTATAGAAGAAAAATTTCTGAAAAAATTGTTGAATTACAAATTAATGAACTTCTTCTTTTTGGTTATGAACCAGAAGATGAACAAACTAAAAATTTTCTTAAGTTGCACCAATTAGATAAAAAATAATGATAAATTAGATAAAAAATAATGATAAAATTATAAAGTGATAAATTTCACAACAACCGCTCTGAAAAGGTTAAAATAATGTTATTTTATAAATATATAGCAACCTTATAAGGCGAGTCTTTGGAGGACAAATGATTAATAATACATATGCAATTATTAAGTCTGGTGGAAAACAAATTAAGACTGAAATTGGTCAAGCAATTTGAATTGAAAAAATTGATGACGAAATTGATAAAGTAATTTCTTTTAAAGAAATAATTGCTCTATCAAATAATGGAAAAATATCTTTAGGAGCTCCTTTAATTGAAGGGGCAGAGGTAAAAGCAGTTGTTCAAAAACATGGTAAAGGACCAAAATTAATTATTTTTAGAACAAAAGCTAAATCTAATTGAAGTAGAAAACAAGGTCATAGACAACCTTATACAAGATTACTTGTAGAACAAATTTTAGAAAATGGTAAAATAATTTCTAAAATTGATGATTCAAAACCAAAAATTGCTTTAGATAAAGTTAATAAACCAGCAAAAGTTGAAAAACCAGTAGAAATTGCAAAACAAATAGAGGTTAAAAAACCAGCAAAAGTTGTAGAAAAAGAACCGATTAAAACTAAAATTTCAAATTTAGAATTAACAGAAATTAATGATGAGCAAGTTAATTCTAAAATGAAAATTCTACAAGAAAAGGTTGCTAAATCAAAAGCTAGTGATCTAAAATTAGTAGATATCAAAGGTGTTGGTAAAAAAACACTTGATTATTTAAATGAACATAATATTAAAACAATTGGTGATTTAGTTGATTTAGATAAAAATATGCGTAAAGAAATTATTGCTGGATTTCCAGGTTTAAATGCTGAAAATATTGAAGTAAAAAAAGAAAAATTTATTAATTTTTTAAAACAAGCTCATAAATTAATAAATGAAAATAATAAATAATAATGATTGATGTTAAGTACAATTTAAAAAATAATAATATTATTAATTTTAGTATTAAAGGACATGCTGAATCAACTTTTCCAGGAGAAAATGATTTAGTTTGTGCAGGTACTAGTGCAATAGTTTTTGGAATTTTAAATTCACTTAATCATGAATTTACAAAAATTATTGTAAAAGATAATCTCATTACAATTAAAGTACTTAAAGAAGATGCTGAAACACAAATTATCTTGAAAATATTAATTACTTCCCTAAAAACAGTGGAAAATCAATATCATCAATATATAAAAATAATAAAGGAGTAATAAAATGGAATTCATTTTAAATTTACAATTCTTTGCACATAAGAAAGGTGTGGGTTCTTCTAAAAATGGAAGAGATTCACATTCAAAAAGATTAGGTCAAAAATTATCTGATGGTCAGAAATGTCATGGTGGATCAATTATTTATAGACAAAGAGGAACAAAAATTCTTCCTGGATATAATGTTGGTCGCGGTGGGGATGATACCTTATTTTCTTTAGTAGATGGAATTGTTAAATATGATAAATATAGAGGTAAAACAAGAGCAAATGTTGTTCGAGAAGATGCTTCTAATAATAAAGGAATAAATACAAAATTACCTTTAGCAACTAAATAATAACTTAAAATAAACTTATTAAAAGTTTATTTTTTTTATATAATTTAAGCATGGAAACAAAAATTAATAATATAGTAACTTGAATAGAAGAAGAAGTAAAAAATGCTAATGCAAAAGGAGTTGTAGTTGGTATTTCAGGAGGAATAGATTCAGCTGTTGTAGCTACTCTTGCAAAAAAAGCTCTTCCTGAAAACGTTTTAGGTTTATGAATAGGAATTGAATCTACAAGATGTTATAGAAGAAATGCTTTAAGAGTATTTCAAAGTTTAGGACTAAAAGAAGTAAGTCTTAATTTAAAAGCAACTTTTAATCACTTTGTCAAAGATACATTTGAACTAGAAATTCTTGAAGAAGGCGATATTGAAGCATTTACCAAAAAAATGAATGGGGAAGAACTTCCGCGAGATACTTCTTATTTAGAATTAGATAATTATCAAGAAATAGTTGGTAACATTAAAGCTCGATTAAGAACAGCAGTTTTATATGCATGGGCACAAAGAAATAACTATTTAGTTTTAAATACTTCAAATTTATCAGAAACATATGTTGGATATTATACTAAATGAGGAGATGGAGCTGGTGATTTAGCACCCATTGCGCATCTTACTAAAACTGAAATTTATGAAATGGCAAAAGAATTAAATATACCAAAAATGGTTCTTGATGCTACACCAGCAGCTGATTTATGAAGAGAACAAAAAAGTGATGAAGAAGAAATGGGAATTACTTATGATGATATTGATAATTTCTTAGCAAACAATTATATTCCTGAAGATAAAAAAGCCTTAATTATAAAACTTCATCAAAATAGCGAACACAAATTAGCTGGAGTTAAAAAAATTAATTAAATATAGTATCAAAATACAAAAAAAATAAATAAAATTTAATTTTATTTATTTTTTTATTCTTTTTCTTGAATGAGTAAGTGTATCTCCTTCTTTAATTCTTTTTTCTTTTGCATTTGCTCCCAAAAGAATATAAACAAATTTTGCTTCTGGAATTGCTTTTGTAATTTTATTTGTTTTAAAATTTTCTAAAATGGAAAAAATTTTTTCATCTCAATTTACAAAAATAAGATCAACTGGTTCGGTAATTAAATAACTCATAAATCCATTTGGTTTATAAATGAAAAAACCTTCATTAGGAGGAAAGATTTTTCGATCAATTAATCTTTTTCAATAATTTTTAATAGTTTTAATTCTGTAAACAGTAATATCTAAAGGCTTTTTATTTAATTCAAGTACATAAGCAGTAGTTTCATTATGGATATTAGGAACTATTATTTTTTTCATAATTAAATTATATAATTAATATAATATATAAAAAAGAGCAGAAATTACATTAAGACATTAAAAGTAAATAAATATTAAGTATAAAAATGTTTAAAATGAAAAATTAAAATATAAAACATACAAATTGAAATATCAATAAATTATTAAAAAATAAATAGAAGTAAGAGATGAATAAAAAGAATTACTTTATGAAGGTTGTGACTTTAAAGAAGTAAATTTATTGATTATTAGAATAAAAAATAATGCTTTTAAAAATAAAGGAAAAAAATGATTAAAGAAATTACAATTGATGATGCAAAAAAATTAATAGTAGAGAATGAAAAAGTATTTTTAATTTTTTCAACAAAATGATGTGGTGATTGTGCAATGCTTAAACTTGTTTTAGATAAAGTTTTTCCACAATATGAAGATCAAATTAGTGCAGGAAAAATAGATGTAGATGAGCAAAAAGCTTGAGAAGAATATGGAAGAGATTTTAAAATTAACCGTATTCCAACAATTTTAGGTTATAAAAATGGAAAAGAAATTTTTATGTATAATGATTTTATATCTGAACCAAAATTAAAAGAATTATTAGATAAATTATAATTTTAGTTGTACTTTTACTTTTTATTAAAGTAAAAAACATTAATAAATATTTTATTAATTAAATATTAAATAATAATTTAAAATAAACTTAGAAGAGTTTATTTTTTTATATAATGTAAATATGGAAACAAAAATCGAAAAAATAGTTAATTGAATAAAAGAAGAAACAGAAAAAGCTAATGCAAATGGAGTGGTAATTGGAATCTCAGGTGGAATTGATTCTGCTGTTGTTGCTACTTTAGCAAAAAAAGCCTTTCCTCAAAATACCTTAGCAATATGAATGGGAATTGATTCATTAAAATATGCAAGAAGAAATTGTAATAGAGTTTTATTAAATCTTGATTTAGAAGAAACAAAAATTGATTTAAAACCAACACTTGAACAATATATTAAAGATATTTTTGAGTTAGAAATTCTTGGAAAAAAAGATCTTGAAGCTTATACTAGAAAAATGAATGGTGAAAAATTGCCAAGAGATATGTCTTATTTAGAATTGGAAAATTATCAAGAGATTATCGAAAATATAAAAACAAGATTAAGAATTACAACTTTATATGCATGAGCACAAAGAAAAAATTATCTTGTGTTAAATACTTCAAATTTATCAGAAATATATGTTGGATATTATAAAAAATGAGGTGATAGTGTTGGGGATTTAGCTCCAATTGCTAATCTTACTAGAACAGAAGTTTATCAACTTGCAAAAGAGTTAGAACTTCCAAAATTAATTATTGAAACTTCTCCACTTGTAGATTCATGAGATAATAAAAAATCAAATAAAGAAGAAATAGAAATTACTTATGAAGATATTGATAATTTTTTAGCAAATAAAGAAATTTTAGAAGAGAAAAAAGTTTTAATTGAAAAACTTCATCAAGAGAATTTACATAAATTAATTGGTGTTAAAAAAATTGATTAAAGATTAAGTTTTTTTTATAATAAAATTACTTTATAAAAAATGAATCTCTTTAGGGTTCATTTTTTATTAAAATTAGATGTTTTGTTTATATACATTATTTGCAAAGAAAAGATCAACTAGTTTAATAACCAAACTTTTCAAATAACTTATAGTAGTTTTTATTTTGCGAATAATAATATTTAATAACTTTTTATTTAATTTAGATATATAAGTAATAGATTCACTATAAATATTAGGAACTATTATTTTTTTCATAATTAAATTATATAATTAATATAATATATAGATATAGTAAAAGAGGAGAAATTATGTCAGGACATTCAAAATGGGCAAATATTAAACATAGAAAAGGTGCTCAAGATGCCAAAAGGTCAAAGGTATTTCAAAAATTATCAACCGAAATAATGGTAGCAATTAAGGAGCATGGGAATGATCCTGAAACAAATGCTCGTCTTCGACTAGCAATTGAAAAGGCTAAAAGTCAAAATATGCCAAATTCAAATATAGATAAATTGTTAAAAACAAAATCTAAATCTGGTGGAGAATGAAAAGAATTAACCTATGAGGGTTATGGTCCAAAAGGAGCTGCTATTTTAGTTTCTTGTCTTACTGATAACACAAATCGTACTTCTGCAACTGTTGGAGCTAACTTTAATAAAAACGGTGGAAACTTAGGAACCGGTGGTTCAGTCTCTTATTTATTTGAAAGAAAAGGTGTAATTGCAATTGATAAGGAAACTATTTCTAATCAAGAAAAAGTTATGGAAATTGCTTTAATGGAAGATGCATTAGATATTAAAGAAGAAGACAGCATTTTTATTATTGAAACTACTCCTGGAAAATTACTTGATACTAAAAAAGCTTTTGAGGAAATAGGAATTAGTCAATTTATTTCTACAGAAATTTCCATGGTTCCAATTACAACAATTGATTTAGATGAAGTTTCATTTAAAAAATTAGATAAAATTGTTGATGCTTTAGAAGATAACGATGATGTTCAAGCAGTTTATACAAATGCAGTTTAAAATTATTTTTTGTTTATATGAATTTTTTTAATAAATATCAAATTACAATACATGCAGAGAATCCTCAAGATTTAATTTTGATTAAGGAAAATCTTTTAAAATTAAGAAAAATTTTAAAAGAAGTAACTAGTGAACTAACTATTAAAAGTAAATATGTAGTAAGTTTAAATTTAAAAAATTCAAAACAAATTAAACTTTTGAACTTAGAATTTAGAAAAATTGATAAAACTACTGATGTTCTTTCTTTTCCTCAAAATGAACTTTTTCAAGGTATTTTAGATTTAGGGGATATTTTTATAAATAGCGAAATTATTGAAAGTCAAGCAAAATCAATTGATTCAGATATTAATACAGAATTATGTTTTTTATTTATGCATGGACTTTTACATTTAATTGGTTATGATCATCTTAAAGAACTTGATGAGAAAAAAATGATTAAAAGACAAAAGGAAATATTTATAAAATTAGGAATTAGAAATGATTAATTGATTAAAAAGAGTAAGCAGAAAATTTACTAATGCAATGAGAGGACTTGTTGTAATTATTCGAGAAGAAAAATCTCTTTGAGTCCATTTATTTGCAACCGCAGTGGTTATTATTTTTGGAATATTTTTATTTGATAAAGGTGATGGTAATTTTATTGCTCAATGAGTTGGAATAACAGTTGTAATTGGACTAGTAATTGGCTTTGAAATTTTAAATACAGCTATTGAATATTTAGTAGATATTGTTTCTTTTGAATATAATGTTAAAGCTAAAAAAATTAAAGATGTTGCAGCCATGGCAACACTTTTTGTTACAATAATTGCTGTTGTTGTTGGTTTACTTATTTTTATTCCAGAATTACAAAGAGGATTTATAGAAGAAGAGCCAGAAAAATTAATAGTACAAATTTTTAATTATATTAAAATAGGAGAATTTAAAAATGTATGAAGAACTTAAAAAATTATTAGAAAAATCCCATACCCCTTATTCTAATTTTAAAGTTGCTTCCATTATTATTGATAATAATGGGAAAAAATATTTTGGAGTTAATGTTGAAACAGCTACTTTAGCTCCTTCAATTTGTGCAGAAAGAAATGCAATTTTTTCAGCAATTACCCAAGGTTTAAAATGAGGCGACCTTAAAGAGGTTCATGTTTTAGGTTCTAATATTCATCAAGATAAAGAAATGTTTGCGACTCCTTGTGGAGTTTGTAGACAAGTTATTTTTGAAGCTTCAAAAGCAAAAGCAAAAGTTTTCATCTATAATAATCATAGTGAAGTTGTAATTAAGAAAATAAGCGATTTGCTTTTAGATGGTTTTAGTGGAGAAGAAATTTAAAATGGAAACACATAAATTTGGTTTTGTTACCATTGTTGGAAAACCTAATGTTGGAAAATCAACCTTATTAAATTCAATAATTGGTTATAAAATTGCAATTGCAACACCTAAAAAAAATACAACAAGAAACCAAATTAGAGGAATTTATAATGATGATAATTCTCAAATAGTTTTTATTGATACTCCAGGATTTTTAGAAACTAAAAATAGATTAGATGAAAAAATGCATAAATCTATTTCTGAAAGTTTAGTTGGAGTAGAAGTAATTTTATATTTGCTTCCTTTTTGGAAACAATTAGATAATAATTATTTACAAACAATTAATTTTTTTGCTAATATCCATTCTAAAAAATATTTGGTCTTAACAAAAATCGATAAAGCAAAAAATAAAGAAGAAGTTATGAAATATGTTTCAACATTAGAACATAAGGAATTATTTGATAAAATTATTCCAACTTCTGCTCTAAAAACTTTAAATATTAAACATTTAATTGAAGAAATAAAATTAGATTTACCAAAAGATGCTCTTTTTTATTATGATCGAGATCAAATTCATGAAAATTCTGATGAATTTTATATAAGCGAAATCATTAGAGAAAAACTGCTTTTAAATTTTAATGAAGAAATTCCTTATAATGTTTTTGTTCATGTTGAAAGTATTGAAAATAAAAAAGAAGTAATTTCAATTTTTGCAGAAATTATTCTTGATCGTGAAAGTCATAAAAAAATTATCATTGGAAAAGACGGAGCGAAATTAAAAAAAATTGGAATAGAAGCAAGAAAAGAATTGGAAAATTACTTTAACAAGAAAATTTATCTCGAATTATTTGTTAAAGTAAGAAGAGATTGAAAAAATAAAGAATCAATTCTTAATGAAATTTAAATTAATAATTAGTTTTAAAATTAATTGTTAATCTATTACTATGGATGAATTAAATAACAAAGCAATTGTTTTAAATAATAGAGATTTTAATAATGATGATTCATTGGTAACTTTTATTATTGATGATGGAAGAATTGTTACTTTAAAAGCAAATGGATTAAATAGTCCTTATTCAAAAAATAAAGCTGCACTACAACCTTTTTCCTTTGTTGAAATAGAATATTTTCAAAATTATATGTTTCCCTATTCAGGAAGATTAAAACGAGCCACACTAGAAAAACAAATTCTTTATAAAGAAAATCGCGAGATAAATCTTGTTAATTTTTTATATGCAATAATTAAAGATTTTAAACATGTAGATAAGGAAATTTTTAATATTTATAAATATATTTTAGAAAAAATAAATTATCATACTATTTTCCTAAGTTCGATAATTTTTTTATTAATTAAATTACTTGCAGAACAAAATATAAAAATTAATGTTAATTGCTGTGCAAAATGTAAAACAAAAGATCATATTGATTCATTTTCTCTTAAATTAGGGGGACTTGTTTGTTTACAATGCGCAAAAGAAGCAAGTCTTGCTTCAATTGAAGTTGACTTATTAAAAAAAATCATTACTTTAGTAAAAGTAATTCATATAGAAGACACATCAACAATTATTTTTACTCCAGAGCAAGAAATATTGTTGAAAGATATTTTTGGGAATTTTTTATATAATGAAATAGGAATTGATACTTATTTATTAAAAAATATTTAACAAAAGGTAAAATTAGATTATGAAAGAAACAAAAGAAATAGTTGCATTTTTAAAGGAAAGAGGGTTTATTTTTCCTGGTTCAGATATATATGGAGGATTAGCTAATTCATGAGATTATGGACCGCTTGGAACAATGCTTAAAAGTAATATTAAAGATAGTTGAAAAAACTTTTTTATCGATCAACAAGAAAATATTTTTCATTTAGATTCAGGAATAATTTTAAACTCTAAAGTTTGAGCAGCTTCTGGCCATTTAGGAAAATTTAATGATCCTATGGTTGATTGTAAAGAGTGCAAATCAAGATTTAGAGCTGACCAATTATTAGAAAATATTAAAAATATTAAGGCAACTAATTTAAGTTATGAAGAAATGTCTTTGTTAATTAATAAAATAAAATGTCCAATTTGTAAAAAAAGCAATTGAACAAATGTTCGCTCATTTGATTTAATGTTTAAAATGTCTACTTCAAAAACTGGGGAACTTGAAGAAGAGGTTTATTTACGTCCCGAAACTGCTCAAGGGGTATTTATTAATTTCAAAAATATCATTGATTCATTTGCTCCTAAAATTCCTTTTGGAATTGGTCAAATTGGGAAAGCCTTTAGAAATGAAGTAACTCCAGGAAATTTTGTTTTTCGAACTAAAGAATTTGAACAATTAGAATTAGAATTTTTTTGTGAAGCAAAAGAAACAAAAAAATGATTTGATTTTTATGCTCAAAAAATTCATTTTTATCTAGAAGACATCTTAAAAATTAAGAAAGAAAATATTAGAAAACTTAATGTTCCAAAAGATGAACTTGCTCATTATTCAAAAAAAACATTTGACTTTGAATACAAATTTCCTTTTGGTTGAGGAGAATTATTAGGTTTAGCAAATCGAACTGACTTTGATTTAAAAAATCATAATAAAAATTCTAATGTTAAAATTTCTTATACTGATCCGCTTACAAAAGAAAATCTTTTTCCGCATGTAATTGAAACTTCTATGGGGGTTGAAAGATTACTTTTTGCTTTAATTAATGATCATTTAAAGGAAGAAGTTTTAAAAGATAAAACTACCAGAATTGTTTTAAAACTTCCTTATATCTTAGCACCTTATAAAATAGCTATAGCTCCATTAACAAATAAATTAGATAATGAAGCACATAAACTTTTTATTGATTTGTTAAAAGCAAAATTAGGACCAATAATTTATATAAAAAGTGGTTCAATTGGAAAGAGATATCGAAAACAAGATCAAATTGGAACACCATTTGTGATCACTTTTGATTTTGAAAGTTTAAAAACTAATGAAGTTACAATTAGACATCGAGATAGTATGAAACAATCAAAAGTTTTAATTAGTAATATTAAAAATTATATTTTTGAAAATGCAATCTAAACTAGAAGAATTAATTACACTTATTAACCAAAAAATACAAATTGATCAGATAATTTCTGATTATATTCATTTAGAAAAAAAAGGGAATAACTATATTGGTCTTTGTCCTTTTCATCAAGATACAAATCCATCTATGTCTGTTTCCCCTACAAAAGGAATTTTTAAATGTTTTTCTTGTGGAGCAGGAGGAAATGGAATTACTTTTGTTAAAAATTATAAAGGAATTACATTTATTGAGGCTTTAAAAGAAGTTGCAGAAAAAGCAGAAATTAATTGACATGATTATCTTACTGAATATAAAAAGAAACCTCTTGATCCAGAAATAGAATTAATTTATAAAATTAATGAGGAAGCAATTATTTTTTATAAATATACACTTGAAGAATTTTTAACTTCTAAAAATCTTATTCAAGAATATATTAAAAAACGAGCCCTAAGTAATGAATTAATTAATAAGTTTGAAATTGGTTATGCAGATAAAAATAATTCTTTAATAACCTTTTTACTTAAAAAAGGTTATAAAGAAGAAGAAATTATTAAAACAGGTCTTGTTAAAAACTATGATGGTAAATTGCAAGATTATTTTATTAATCGTTTAATATTTCCAATAAGAGATGCAAATGGAAAAGCAATTGGTTTTTCAGGAAGAATTATTGCTAAATCAAAATATGCAAAATATTTAAATACCCCTGATACAAAAGCATTTAAAAAAACAAATGTAATGTATAACTTTCATAATGCTCAATCTCAAATATCATTAAAATCATATGGAATTATTGTTGAAGGTTTTATGGATGTAATTGCTTTTGAAAAATTAGGAATTTCCAATGTAATTGCAACAATGGGAACAGCTTTTACAAGTCAACATTTATTATTATTAAAAAGTATTACTCATAAACTTATTTTAGCTTTTGATAATGACATTCCAGGAATTAATACAACTATAAAAACAGGAAAAAATTTGTTGAAGGAAAAATTTAATTTATTTGTAATGGAATTTGTAAAAGCAAAAGATATTGATGAATATATTAAGCTAAAAAATAAAGATGAAATTTTGAAAGCTTTAAGTGAAGCTATTAAATTTATTGATTTTTATAAAAATCAATTTTATAAAATAATTGATAAAAATTCAATTGATTTTGAATTAATTCGTAAATTTTTAGCTCTTTTAGTAGAACTTGATGATGATTTGGCAATAAATTTCTATTTAAATGATTTATCAAATTATTTTACAATTGATAAAGTTGTTTTGGAAAATCAATATAAAAAAATACAAGAACAAATTAAAATTCAAAATTTAACTAGTAATCAAAATTCATCACAAAATGTTTCTTCTAAAGATAATAGCTGAATTAATGCAATGGTTGAACAGGCAACAATCCCTCCAGAAGAATATCATGAAGATATTGAAAAGAAAAAAGATTATCATTTAGAAAATAAACAATATCTCATTGATGAAAAAAGAATTATTAAAATTGCTTCCTTAAATTTTGAAATTTTTAAAGAAATAAAGAAATTAAATTATGTATTTGAGGATTTATTTTATAAAAAAATTTTTGAATTATTTTCTACTTATTTTCCTTTAGAAAATAAAATAAATATTGATGAAATCATGAAAAAACTTTCAAGAGAAGAACAAGAACAATTTAAAAATATTCTTGAAATTGATGAACCTGATAATAAAATTAATCAATTTTTAATTCAAGAAGGAACAGAAATTATTCAAAAATTAGAATTAAATCATAAACAACTTCAAAAATTAAAACTTTTTGCAAAAATTCAAGAAGCTAAAAATGCTGGTGATATTGAACAAATTATTTTTTTAACTAAAACTATGAGAAAATTATAATTTTTTAATTTGATAATTAATTTCTAAAAAAAAAAAAAAAGTAAAATAGTCTATTGATAGAATGTGAAAAATTATTATGTTATAATAATAAAGTTAAACCCAAAATATGCCAGATAAAAAAATTTTTGAAATAAATAACACAACTATAAAAAATAAAACACTATTTCAACATAAAAATGGACTAGATTTAAAAATAAATACTGAAAAGCCTGCTACTAAACATAATTCAAAGTCTGCAGCACCCAAAAATAAAAATAAACATATAAATGATAAAACTACAACAAGCAAAAAAAATATTGTTGTTGTTCCTTTAACTCTTGAACAAAAAGCACAACAAGCTGAATTAGAAATAAAATATAAAGATTTAGTTTCTATTCTTTCAAAAAGACTTAAAGTTGAAAAAAAAGATGAATTTTCTATTGCAGAAGTTTTTGATATTTTAGGAAAGCTTAATCTTTTTATAGATGATGATGAATTAGAAGAATTATTTTCTTTTTTAGTTAGAAAAAAATTAGTAACAAAAGAATTTGTTGAAGAAAAAAGTGTTAATGACACTTTAAAAGAACTAGAATCTGAATTAATTTTTGCCGGATCTGAAGAAGAATTTGAAGAAGATGAAGAAGATGTTATGGAAGAATTAGAGCAAATTTCAGATAAAGATCTCGATAATGTTGAACTTTCAGATACTAATGATCAAATCAAATGATATATGCGTCAAGTTGGAAAATATGGTGTTCTTTTAACTCATGATCAAGAAATTAAATTAGCAATTAAAATGGAGGAAGGCGAATTTAAAAACGCTACTGCATTTCAAAAACAAGAAGCATGTGATGCAAAAGACATTCTTATTAAAAGAAATTTAAGATTAGTTATTAATATTGCTAAAAAATATAAAACAAGAGGACTTCCTTTTCCTGATTTAATTTCTGAAGGTAATAATGGTCTTATTCGAGCAATTAATAAATATGATTATAAAAAAGGATTTAAAGTTTCTACATATGCAACTTGATGAATTCGTCAGTCAATTACAAGAGCAATTGCAGATCAAGCAAGAATTGTAAGAATTCCTGTCCACATGGTGGAAACAATCAATAAACTTGCTAAAGTTACACGTGATTTAAACCAAGAATATGGAAGATTACCAACTGATGAAGAATTAGCAATAGCAATGGGAGAAGGATTTACTGCAAATAAAATCAATCAAATAAGATTAATAAATATTGATCCTACTTCACTTGATAAATCAATAAGATCAGAAGGAGAATCATTTCTTTATGATTTTATTGAAGATAAAAAAGTAACTGTTCCAGATGATTTCGCAAGAAATAAAGAAATTATTGCAAAAATAAATGAAATTCTTCCAAAATATCTAAACCCAAGAGAAGTTGAAGTTGTTCGACTTAGAAATGGTCTAAATTCCAATTCAGATGTTATTGGTTCTAGACAAACATTGGAAGAAATTGGAGAAAAATTTGGAGTTACTCGCGAAAGAATTAGACAAATTGAATCTAAAGCAATGAAAAAAATCAAAGATAAAGCAAAAAAAGATTTGCAACATTTTATTGTTGATGAGTAAAACATGACTTCTAAAAGAATAAAAACAATTGCATCTTTAGTTCCTAATAATGCAAAAATTCTTGATATTGGTACAGATCATTGTTTTGTACCAATTTTTCTTTATAAAGCAGGAATTAGTCATGATATTACAGGATTAGATATTAATCCAAATCCCTTAGCAAGCGCAAGGGAAAACCTCTGTAATGCTAATCTAGATAAAAAGATTAAACTTTTATTAAATGATGGGTTAAATAATTTAGACCCAAATATTTATGATGTAATCATAATTGCTGGTCTTGGTGGAGCAACAATAGCTAAAATAATTGATAAGAAGCAATTTAAGGGTAAATTAATATTGCATCCAACAAATAATCAATTGCATGTGCGTAAAATTTTAGTTAAAAATAATTTTACAATTGCTAATGAAATGATTATTAAAGAAAAAGATATTGAAAACTTAATAATTGAAGCAATATTTAATCCATCAAAAGAAATATTAACTAAAACTGAACTTCAAATCGGTCCAAAATTAATTGTTAACGCTTCACAAGAAGTAACTGATTATTATGAAAAAAAAGCAAAATTTTATCAAGATTTATATGTTAAAAGTAATAAAAATGAATACAAGAAAAAAGCACAAGAATATCAAAATGCATTAATGTGAAGACAAATTAATATAAAAATTAAATAAATTTATTGTTATTAACCCTACTTTTTAAAAAAAGTAGGGTTTTTTATTTAAATAAATTATTTTACGTTGTTTACTTTCATTTAAAAATATCATTTTACTATTAATATCTTTAATTTCAAGTATATACATATCTTTACATGTATATTTTAGTATTAGCTTAAAGAACAAAAAAAAAAAAAAAGTAATAATATTTTTATACATAAACAAAAAGGGAGACATATATGAAAAAGGTATTAAAATTTCCTGATAATTTCTTTTGAGGTTCAGGTACATCAGCAGAACAAATAGAACCAAATGGACATAATGATCGACGAGGTGGGAAAACTACTACAACATGAGATCAATTTTTTACTGAAGATAAAAATAGATTTTTTAATCAACAATATTCACAAAATAATTTCTATGAAGAATATCAAGGAGATTTAAAATTAGCACATGATTTAAATTTAAATTCATTGCGGATTTCAATTTCTTGAGCAAGATTGCTTCCTGACGGGAAAAAATTAAATCCTGAGGCAGTTGCTTTTTATAATAATGTTTTAAATGAAATGAAAAAACAAAATTTAACAATTTTTGTTGAATTATCTCATTTTGATTTTCCACTTTTTTTACAAGACATAGGTGGCTGAACAAATAAAAAAATATTAGATTATTTTGATTATTATGCAAAAACTGCTTTTACTCAGTTTGGGGATAAAGTGGATTATTGATTTACCTTTAATGAACCAATTGTCCCAGTAGAATGCCAATATTGATATGGACTTCATTATCCTGCAATAAATGATTTTAAAAAAGGAATTATAGCAATGTGAAATATGATTGTTGCCCATCATAGAGTAGTAAAAATTTTTAGAGAATTAAATTTAAAAAGTGAAATTGGGATTATTTTAAATATTGCACCAGCGATACCAAGATCACAACATCCAAAGGATTTAGAAGCTGCTCATTTTTCGGATCTTTTTCAATGAATTCCTTTTATGGATTCAATTGTACAAGGAGTTTTTCCAAAGGATTTAATTGTTGAGCTTAAATCAAAAAAATTATGGATTGAAGAGCATGTTTTGGTTGCGGAAAAAGAATTAATAAAAACTCAAACTATTGATATTTTAGGAATTAATTATTATATGCCAGCTAGAGTAAAAGCTTTGGATTATATTCCAGATTGAGATGGTGTAGTTACTCCACTTACTCATTGATACAATTCTTTCGACATGGTTGGGAAAAGAATGAATATTTATCGGGGATGAGAAATTTATCCAAAAACAATTTATGATATTTTAACTTTTATTAGAAAAGATTATAGCAATATTAAAACCTATATTTCAGAAAATGGAATGGGAGTTGAGGGTGAAAATAGATTTAAGGTTAATGGAATTATTCAAGATGATTATCGAATTAATTTCTATAAAGAACATCTTTATTGAGTACATAAAGCACTTGAGGAAGGCTCAAATTTAGTTGGATATCACACTTGGTCATACATTGATAGTTGGTCATGGATGAATGCTTATAAAAATAGATATGGTTTTGTTGAACTTAACCTTGAAACTAAAAAAAGAATTTTTAAAAAATCTGCAAGTTTTATTCAAGAATTAGCAAATACAAATACTTTAGAAATAAATGATGAAACTTATTAAATAAAAAAGGGGGGAATATGACAAAAGATGAATTAGCAAAAATATCAATGATGATAATTACACATGCAGGAGTTGCCAAATCATTAGCTTTTGAAGCAATTACTGAATTTAAAGTTGGCAACAATGAAATTGCAAAAAAACATATTATAGAAGCAGAAGAAAATTTAAAATTAGCTAGTCAAGAGCATTTTAAATGTTTAATAATTGATGCAAAATCATCAATTACAATTGATATTTTGTATGTACATGCTGAAGATCAATTAATTAGTGCTGAAACTGTTATAAATTTTGCTAAAATTCTTTTTTAATTTTTTTATCTATAGATTGTAAAATAAATAAATTAAATAAGATTAAGTCATAAATTTATATTTTATTTTAAATAAAACTAAGATTAAAATAATTAAAAAAGACTATTAATTATTAAATTTATAAGAAAGGAAAAAAGATGAATTCAAATAAAATATTTGAAAATATCGGAGAAAAGGTCGCTATTATTGGTCAAAAGATTGGTAATCAAAAACATCTTTCTGCAATTAGAGATGGATTTGCTTCTTTTATCCCTTTTATTATTGTTGGATCATTTGCAATACTAATTAATTCGGTAATTGTTGATGGAAATAGTCTGTTAGCAACCTGAACTGGTGCTAATGGTTCAGCTGGTTGAATGAAATTCTCATTTTATGTATCTCCGGTTTTTATTGGAATTACAGATGCTACAATGTCATTTTTTTCAATTTATATTGCTTTCCTGTTTGGATATTTTCTATCAGGATCTTATGGAGACAATAAAATTGCTGGAGCCGGGATTGGACTAGCATGTTTTCTAGTTTTGCAGCCAGTTGCAGCTGGATCTGCTTCTAGCATTGTTTGAAATTCCCCTACTGGTTTTTTTGGTTCAACAGGAATCTTATTTGCCATGATTGGAGGACTTGGAGGACCAACAATTTTCCATCATCTAGCCTCTAATGGTAAATTTTCAGTACACATGCCAGATGGAGTTCCCCCAGCTGTGTCAAATTCATTTGCTGTATTATTCCCCGTAATTTTTACAGTATTAATTTTTGGATTAATCCAACCAATTTGAGGAGCATTCGCTTATGGAGTTGGGTTTGGTAAAACAGAAATTGTCGGAACTTTTAGTTTTGGAATAAATGTACAATTTGATTATTTATTAGAAGAGAATGGAGAAGTTTTTGAAGGTATATCCACACTTAATATTAATGAAGGATCACAATTTTATTATGTTGTTGGACAATATAATACATTTTATAATTATTTTGATTTAGGAACGTTAAATATAGAGAGCGACATTTGAGAAACAACAGTAGTTATTGAGGGAGAATCTATACCTCTTTGACAATACCTTCAAAATGAAGTTACTAATCAATTACTTGCCAATAATCCAACATATTTTTCAATAGAAAATGTTTTACTTGTAAATATGGATGAACTTGCTAGTAAAGATAATTTTATAAATCTTGACTATAGTTTTATTGAAGGAGTAGGAACATTAGTTGTTATTCAAGGAGCATCAACATATGTGGTTAATGGCGAATGATATTATGTAATTAATGCTGTAAATACAATTTTAGTTTTACCAGTCCAAAATGCTGCTGATACTGCAGGGTTTGTATTTATACTTATGTTTTTAGTTGGTTTTTTCTGATTCTTTGGAATTCATGGAAATAACATTCTAGCCCCAGTAATTTCATTAATTTGAACTACTGCTGGACTTCATAATGTTGAAGTATTAGCTGCTTTTAATGGTGATGTTAATGCAGCAATTGCTTCTGGACTTCTATTTACATTTACTGACCAAACTGAAAATGCTTTCCTTATGATGGGTGGAGCAGGAGCAACACTTGCATTATTAACTGCAATTTTCATATTTTCAAAATCACCTCAACATCGAGCAATTGCTAATGTAGCGGCTCCTTCAGGAATTTTTCAAATTAATGAACCAGTTCTATTTGGATTACCAATTATTTTAAATCCTTTATGAGCAATTCCTTTTATGTTTGTAATGCCGATTGCAGGAGTATTTGTTTTCTTAATTACAGCTGCTGGATGATTAAATCCAACTACAATACTTTTACCTTGGACAACACCAATCTTTATTTCTGGATTTTTATCAACTCAAGATTGAAGATCATTTATTTGAACTGCAGTAGTATTTTTCTTTGTTTTCTGTAGTTATTTACCTTTTGTTCTACTTGATGTAAGAAAACAAGCAAGAGCAGAATTAAATTCCGGAGAATTCAAAGACTATGATGATTTAAAATTAAAAATTAAAGAAATCAAAATGAAAATTGACATTAGTGAAGAACAAGGAAAAGAAATTAAAAATTTAGATAAAATGAGTGAAGAATTTAATGTTCTAAACATTAAAAAGAAAAACTTTGAAAATAAATTTATTGATTTTATGAATATTCAAATTCATGTTAAAAAAGGTTTTGAAAATTATAAAGTTTCTAAAGATTTAGTTGATGAAAAATTTGATCTTATTTTAACAAATAAATTGCAAAGTAAAGAAAATAAACATAATCCAATTATTTCAGAAAACAAAAAAAGAATTAAAACAATTAATACTGAATTAAAATCACTAGTAAAACAACAAAAATTATTAAATAAATCTGTAAGAGTAAATGAAAAATCAGATAATCTAATTCTTATGAAAGAAAGAAAAAATACAATTAAAATTGATAATTTAAATCAAAAAGTTAGTAGATTAAACGAAAAAGTTGGTTCAGATGACAAAATTCTAATTTTAAATAGAAAAATAAAAGCTTTAAAAAATAATTTTGTAGATTATTCAGCTGTAAAAAAAACAAAAGCAAAAGAAAAATATGATGTTCTTATTGAAAAAGCAAAAATAGTTGAAGCTAAAAGAAAATAAATTTTATTCAAATAAGAAATAATAAAGAGAGAAAAATGGAAAAATTAAAAATATTATTAGTATGTTCAGCTGGAACTTCAACATCTCTTGTTGTTGAAAAAATGCAACAACAAGCTAAAAAAGATAATAAAGAATATAAAGTTGAAGCATGTGGGCAAGCTGTTGCACAAGATTTAATTCCAAATTATGATGTTATTTTATTAAGTCCTGGCTTGAGATTTAATTTAAAACAATTTATTACAATGTTTCCGCTTAAACCAATTGATATCATTAATTCAATGGCTTATGGGATGCTTGATGCTAATGCAATTATTATGCAAGCTGAAAAATTAATGGAAATGAAATAATATTTTAAATATTTTTATAATTAAAAAATATTATGTTAAATTATAAAAAGAGAAATGTAAGCAGTGGAGCTATCAGGATGAATTTTAATTAGTTTGATAATATTTACTATAGTCTTTTTTATAGTTTTTACTTTATACCAAAAAAGGCTTAATAGAATCAAAAGAAATAAAGTTTTTGAATTAAAAAAACATCAAATTAAGTTAAATGAAAAAAGAAAAAGGGAACTAACTAAAATAATACAAAAATTAGTTTATGAAATACTTATTGTTGTTGACAATTTTGATCCTTTGACTTCAAAAACAACTTTGGCAGAAATAAGAAATTCTTCAATAAAGAAAATTAATCAAGTAAAAGGAACACATTCATATAAAGAATTAATAGTACAAGAACCAGAATGAATTAATAATTTGCTTATTAATAAATTAAAAGAGGAAAACCCTATTAATTGAAGAAAAAAATATAAAAATGAATTAGAACAGGAATTGAAGATTATTTAAAATGACAACTAACAAAAGATATGTAACTGAAAAGGACATCACTTCTTTTAAAGCATATAAGATCAAAAACAAAAATCCAACTACGGTTAAAGAATTTGAAGAAGTCTTATTAAATTTAGAAGATCAAAAATACTATTCAAATACAGCAGAACATCGAAAAATTTATCAAAGAAAGAAAAAAATAAAAGTTCCTAAAGTTGCAAACAAAAGACAAATTAAAGGTTTTGAAAATATTATAAATTCTTATTTAAAAAGTTTTGTAAATGATGCAACATACAATTCTTTATTAATTAATGACTATCTTTTTCATAAGAAACCACTTCGTATTTATAAAATTACAGTAATTGAAAAAGAAATTTTTAAATCATTCAAGGGTACAGAACTTGTTAGTATTCCACAATTAGTAGAATTTCAATATATTGATAATGATGTCATTTATTTAGATAAATTTGTTCTAAAATTTAGAAAAATAAAGAACAAAAAAAATACCATTAATCAATTGATGAAAGCTAAAATAACAATTTCACGATCAATGAAAGCACCATTTCCTTTAGAATATCAAAATATTAATGGTTGAATGGCGAAAAGAATGTTTCGATTAGGATTTAATGATTATTATAAAGAGATAAATTCTGGATTTTTAAAAGGGATTTTAAAATAAATGACAGCTTTAATCACAATTATTAGTTTAATAATAGCATTATTATTTGCGACACCATTTATTTTTTGAAGTTTTATTAATTTTTCACAAAAAAACATAGAATTAACTTTTTCAAAATGAAAAGTAATAGGAATATCTTTTCTAATTTGTTGAACATTATTAATTATCTTATTTATAATAATAATTTTAATTATTGTTATTTAAAACAGAATAAATTAATTAAATATCTTGAAATTATTAACATTATTTATTAAAAAATGTTTTTAAATTTGTATTTTAAGAAACAAAATATTATCAATTAGTTAAAAAAATTAAAAGGATATCTAAATCTTGGAAATTACTCATTTTATTAATTTATTTTGAAAAATATTATAAAAATTAAAAAGAAAAACTATTAAAGTTTTTCTTTTTAATTTGTTTAAATAAATTTTAAAGATAATTCAATATTGATTATTTAATTTTAAGTATATACATATCTTTACATGTATATTTTAGTCTTAGCTTAAAGAACAAAAAAAAAAAAAAATAAATAATTATTTTGTAGCAAAAAAAGAGGTTATATTATATGAAAAAAGAATTGAAATTTCCTAATGAATTTTTCTGAGGTTCTGCAACTTCTGCAGAACAAACAGAACCAAATGGACATAATGATCATCGTGGTGGTAAGGCCACAACTATTTGAGATCAATTTTTTACTGAAGATAAAAATAGATTTTTTAATCAACAATATTCACAAAATAATTTCTATGAAAAATATCCTGAAGATTTACAATTAGCCAAAGATTTAAAGTTTAATTCATTACGTATTTCAATTTCTTGAGCAAGATTACTTCCTGATGGAAAAAATCTTAATCTCGAAGCGGTTAAATTTTATAAAAACATTTTTAAAGAAATGAAAAAACAAAATTTAACAATATTTGTTAATTTATTTCATTTTGATTTGCCGTTATTTTTGCAAGATCTTGGTGGTTGAACAAATAAAAAAATAGTAGATTATTATGATTATTATGCAAAACTAACCTTTAACACTTTTGGTGATGATGTTGACTACTGATTTACTTTTAATGAACCAATTGTTTCTGTTGAATGTCAATATTGATATGGACTTCATTACCCAGCAATAAACAATTTTAGAATGGGAATTATTTCAATGTGAAACATGCTTGTTGCTCACCATCGAGCAGTAAAAAGTTTTAGAGAATTAAATTTAAAAAGTGAAATTGGAATAATTTTAAATGTTTCACCTGCTATACCAAGATCAAATCATCCAAAAGATTTAGAAGCTGCACATTTTGCAGATCTTTTTCAATGAATCCCCTTTATGGATACAATTATCAAAGGTACTTTCCCAAAAGATTTAATAGAAGAACTTAAAACAAAAAAATTATGAATTGAAGAATATATTTCTGTTGAAGATAAAAAATTATTTAAAACTCAAACAATTGATATTTTAGGAATTAATTACTATGCTCCTTCAAGAGTGAGAGCTTTAGATTATATTCCAGATTGAAATGGTGTTGTTACTCCTATTAGTCATTGGTTTAATTCTTTTAATATGGTTGGGAAAAGGATGAATATTTATCGGGGATGAGAAATTTATCCAAAAGCAATTTATGATATTTTAACTTTTGTTAAGAACGATTATCAAAATATTAAAACATTTATTTCTGAAAATGGAATGGGTGTAGCAACTGAACAAAGATTTAAAGTTTCTGGAATTATTCAAGATGATTATCGAATTGATTTTTATAAAGAGCACCTTTATTGAATCCATAAAGCACTTGAAGAAGGATCAAACTTAATTGGTTATCACACTTGATCATATATTGATAGTTGATCATGAATGAATGCATACAAAAATAGATATGGATTTATTGAATTAGATCTTGAAACTAATAAAAGAATCTTTAAAAAATCAGCAACATTTATGCAGCAACTAGCAAGTACCAACATTCTTAAGGTTGATGACAAAACATATTAATTATTAAAGCTAATAATACTAAATAAACTAAATATTGTAGAATGAAGAAAATTTGAAAAATTAAATTATTAATTAAACTAGGATTAAATCATTAAATTAAGTAATAAAAAAATTACTTATAATGATACTTTAATTTCATTTAAATAAAAGTCATTAAGGTAGGTAACTAAAATATTAAAATGAAAAAAATAATAGTAATACAAGGTACACATTGAGATTATGAATGATATTTCACCAATAATAATGTAAGAGTACTAGCAAATTTTGACATCAAAGAAATAATTAAAGCATTTAAAGACAACAAATTGCAACATTTTATTTTAGATGGACAAACTTCATTTCTTGAAGAATATCTTGAAGATCACCCAGAAGATAAAGAAATTATTGGGAAATTAATGTTATCTAGGAAAATGATGGTTGGTCCTTGATTTAGTCAAACTGACCAAATGATTATTGCTGGAGAAAGTATTGTCAAAAATTTACAAACAGGAATTAGTTTTGCAAATAAGTTGGGGAAAAGTTGAAATATTGGGTATATTCCTGATGCTTTTGGACAATCGCAAGATTTACCAAAGATTTTGAATGGTTTTAAAATTGATAAAATAATATTTTGACGTGGTAAAAAGGGTCATGAGCGTGAATTTATTTTTAAAGCAAATGATGGTTCTTCTGTTGATGCTTACAACATTAAAGAAGGCTATTATTATGGTGGCGCAATCTACTGAGAAAATGAAAAAGTAATGCTTGTAGAATTAAATAAACTTTTTACTGAAACAAAATTTGAAGAAATAGTTGTTAGTGTCTCTGGTGATCAACGTTATGTTGACTTAGACATTGATCAAAAATTATTTGAATTAAACCAAAAATTTCCTAATTATAAATTTGAATTAGGAACATATGAAGAAATTTTTAAAAAATATTCAACTATTGATTTAGCTGTTTATAATGGAGAATTTCTGGATGCTGAAAATAATAAAATACATAGATCAATTTATTCAAATCGGTATGATTTAAAACATTTAAATCATAGAATTGAAAATAAAATTATTAATAATCTAGAACCTTTACTTATTTTAACTACAAATTTAAATATTGAAACACATGAGCACCTAATGAAAATGATTTGAAAAAATGTGCTAATAAATAGTGCTCATGATTCTGCAGGTGGATGTAATTCTGATAAAACTAATAGAAATATAAAAAACCGGTTTATTCAAAGCGAAGAATTAACTGATTCATATATTGATATGTTAATAAGAAAAATTGCGGAAACAGTTGGCAAAAGTAATGATATTTTTATTTTCAACACAATTCCATATATTGCTAATAAATTATATAAATTAAATCTTTATACAAATCAAAAAAGCTTCAAATTATTTGATAATAAACAACAACAAATAGATTATTATATTTCAAAACAAGAACATGTTTATTATGGATCAATAAAACGTGATAGTGCTGATAATGAAAAAGATAAATATTATTATGCAACTGAAATTTATTTAAAAAAAGAACTTCAGCCATTATCATATGAAATTATTACTCTTGTTGAACAAGATCATAAAGATAATTTTGTTGTTGAATTAAAAATTAAAACAATTGAGAATACTTATTTTAAAATAAGTATTGAAAATAATGAAATCACTTTACTTGATAAAATAAACAATCTTAAATTAAATAATTTTATCGAAATTGTAAGCGATGCAGATGATGGTGACTTATATGATTGATCACCTCTTGAAAAAAGTAACCGGAATCATTTATTAATAAATAAAAAATCAATTAAAAGCTTTAACTTTGATAAATATGCTTTTTTAGAATTTGAAATTGAAAATTCTGTTTCTAAAAATTTAGATGAATTTATTAATAATAAAAAAACATTAAACCAAAAATTTAATGTTTTTTTATTTTTAGATGATGAATGATTAAAGATAAAAATTAGAACTAATAATCAAAGCACAGATGCAAGATGAAGAATTATTTTTAATTCTAAAATTAATTATGATAAATCAATTGCAGATACACCATTTGGGTTTATTAAAAGACCGATCATTCAAAAAGAACTTGCCAATTGAAAAGAACTAGGTTGAAAAGAAGAACCAACAGGAATTTATCCTCTTCTTTCAAACTTAATTGCAAAAGATAAAAATAGTCAATTATCATTCATTCTTAACGGAATTAAAGAATATGAATTAAAAGCTGGCGGAAAAATAGAAATAACTTTATTTAGATCAGATAGTTTTTTAGGAAAACCCAACTTAGTTCGTAGACCTGGTGTTGCTTCTGGACAAGAATTTAAATATGTTCCTACAAACGATGCTAAATTACATCAAAATTTAAATTTTGAACTAAATCTTAGTTTTAATAAATTATCTTTAGGAAAACTTAAAAAAATTACTCAAATTAAAAATACTAAAGATATTTATTATCAAAATCAAGAATTAAACAGATTTACAGGACCAGTTAAATATTTTGTATCCAATAAACTAGATTTAATTTTACCTGAAAAAAAACAAATAATTAAGGAAAACAATCTTTCATCAGATCTTGTTATTTCCATCATTAAACAAGTAAAAGATTCTCTTGTTTTACGGATATATAACCCTAATGAAAATGATGTTATAGAAAGTGGAGAAATTATTTTTACAGACAATTATCTAATTTATGAAACAGATTTATTAGAAAAGACTGAAGATTTGCTTTTTAATGAAGCAACAAATAAATTTTTAATTCCAGATTTTAGAAAAGGACAAATAAAAACATTTATATTAGAAAAAGAGAAAGGATAAACATGGATAACGAAAAACAAGAAAAAGAATTACATTTCAAAATCTTATCTGTTACAGGGTGTGCTGCAGGAATTGCTCATACTTTTATGGCAGCTGAAGGTATTGAACGTGGTGCAAAAGAACTTGGTCATGAAATAAAAGTTGAAACACATGGAACCGCTGGACCAGAAAATGTTTTTACCGCAAAAGAAATTCGTGATGCAGATGTGATTCTAATTGCAGCAGATATTACGGTTAACTTAGACCGTTTTGTTGGAAAAAAAGTATATGTGACAACCACTAATTTAGCAATTACAGATCCTGAAAAATTGATAAATAATGCTATTTCTGGTGCAAGAACATATAAAGTAACCATGAAAGGCAATGGTAATCAAGCTGTCGTCCAAGGTGTTGGTGATGAACTTAAAAAATCATACTTTGTAAGACACTTAATGTATGCCATTGGTTGAATGGTACCGGTAGTTATTGCTGCTGGACTAGTAATGGCTCTTGGTAATATACGGGCAATGCAACCAGGTTGAATTATACCTTCAACATACTCATGATCGGGAGAGATTATGAACACTAATGCTGCTGATTTAGCAACAAGTACAATTTATATTAATGGTGATATACCTATACCTGATGATATTATGGCAATTTTAACTGCACCTAATTATTGATCAATTACCAATTTAGGTGATTATGTATTTTATACAGATGCCGATGGAAATGTAATTAATGAATCATCTGCTGCTGAATGAGGAGGTCTTCCACCTGGATCAGAATATGGAAAAGTTTGATCATTTTATGAACGTGGATTAGCTGCTACATTATTTAGCACCGGTGCAGCTGGAATGAATTTAATTTATCCAATAATTGCAGCAGCAATTGCTTTTTCACTTGCTGGTAAAATATCATTTGCACCTGCTTTTTTAGGTGGATGATTAATGAATGATGGAAACTTCTTAGGAACAACTATTGGTCCAGAAGGTTCTGAAACACCAATAGGAACAGGATTTATAGGAGCAATATTAGTTGGATTTTTTGTTGGATACATGGCAATATTATTTAAAAAAATAGTATGACCAAAACCAATAAAAGGAATTGCTAATTTAATGATTTTACCATTTGTAATGTTATTAATTACTGCAATAATGTGTAAATATGTGTTTGGTGAAATATTACAACCTGTTATTACTGGATTGTATGCCGGTCTTAATGGATTAGATAGCCTCAGTGGAGGAGAACTACTACTGGGAGCAGTTGTCGCGGGAATGATTGCCTTCGACCTTGGAGGGCCAATTAATAAAACTGCTTTAGTATTTGGAACAATGGTTTTCCTTGCAACCGTAAACTTAGGAGGAAGTCCTGATACTTGAAACTTTGTTCCAGGAACTGCAACCCAAGCAGCAATTTCTGTTCCACCATTAGCTGCTTTCTTTTCTGTAACACTATTTCCAAAATACTTTAATAGAGGAGAAAGAACCTTAGGAACTAATGCTTCTGTTATGGGATGTGTTGGAATTACTGAAGGAGCAATTCCATTTGCAATTGCAAAACCAAAAGTATTTGTACCTGCTAATGTAATTGGAGGAATGATTGCCGGAACACTAGTTACTGCATTTGGATTCCAATTCTACGGCGGACTTGGTAGTCCTTTGGCCCCATTTTTAGGCTATGTACCATCAACAGTGTTTAGCGAAAACTATATGTTGGGTGCATTTGTATGGGCATTTACTGTAATTTTTGCAGCCCTTGTTGCAACATCGATAATTTATCTTGGAATGCGTTTAACATTTAAAAATCAACAAAGTAAACGTATATCAAAAGAATTAAAAATGGAAATTAAAAAAGAAAATAAAGGATTAAAAAAAGAAATCAAAAAATTAAAAGAAGAAGAAGTTAATAGTTCAAAAAATAATGAAGCCAAAATTAATGAACTACTTCAAAAAATTGCTAATAATAAAGATAGAGTTAAAGAAGCAAAAAGTAGAATTAAAAAAGCCGGAAATGAGAATTTCTCTCAACAAAAAGGAATTTTTAAAGAAAAAAGTAATTTAGAAAATGAAAAATGAGATAGTGAAAAAAATGCATTAAAAGAACAAATTTCTGCATATAAAAAATCTTCAAAATATCAAAAAGAAAAAGAACAATTAACACTCAAAAATCAAGAGATAAAAGAACAATTTTCAATTACAATTAAAGCTACTTTTAAAAGTAAAGAATATTCTTTAAGTGAAAAAATTAGTGAACTTTGAAAAAATATAAAAGGATTCCTTGAAGATCGTAAAAAAGCAAAATTATTATTTAAATATTATCAATTAAAAGCACAATATAAAGTTGCTGATCGTAAACATAAAGATAATTTAGGCAGAATAAATGATTTATATCTTAGAGGAATTGCCTAAACTAATATGTTCACAGAAGATAATATTTTAATTTTAAATAAAAAGACAACAAGTAAAGATGAACTTTTTCACATAATTGCTAAAAAAGGAATTGCCCTTGGTTGTGTTGAAAACGATGAGGAATCTATATTTATTGGTTTTAAAGAACGCGAAGCCTTAGGAACAACTGGATTTCAAGATGGATTTGGAATTCCCCATTGTAAAATTCCAATAATCAAAAAACCAACAATTATTTTTGTTAAAAGTTTGATAGCTATTGAATGAGATTCTTTAGATAAAAAACCTTTAGAAAATTTATTTGCATTATTCATTCCTGTTGATAATAATGATCAACACTTAGAAATGTTGGTAAAAATTTCAAGAAAATTAATGGATGAAAATTTTAGAAATAAAGTAAAAAACACAAATAAACCAAAAGAATTATATGAAATAATTAGTGAAGTAATTTAATTTTATTAGTTATTAATTAATAATGAAATATACTATATTTATTATAGGAGCAAATTAAATGATTTTAAGTATTGATATTGGTGGATCAAAGATAAAATATGGATTTATAAACCAAAAAGGGGAATTATTTTCTCCTCAAAAATTTGATACACCTTCATCTTATCAAAAGCTTTTAGCTGAAATTGGGTTAATTATAAAAACTAGTACAAAGAAAATTGACGGAATTGCAATTAGTACTGCTGGGGTAGTTCATGAAAATGGATTAATCGGTGGACTTGCGGCTATTCCCTATATTTTGGAAAAAAACATGAAATTAATTTTTGAAAAAGAATTTAAGATGAAAATTAGTGTTGAAAATGATGCAGATTGTACTTCATTATCTTATTTATGAGAGGAAACTCAGGTAAATAGTTTAATTAGTATTTCAATTGGCACTGGTGTTGGCGGATCAATAATTTTAAATAATCAACTATATAAGGGACATGATGATTGAGTAGCAGAATTAGGATTAATCTCTATTTGATTACCAAATAAAACTATTTCTGTTCATAAATCTATTTCTACTAGTTGTGTTTTAAAAAGAATAAATAAACATTATGAAAATTTAATTACTGGACAAAAAGCTTTTGAATTATATAAACAAAATGATGTAATAGTAATGAAATATTTTCAGCAATGATTCAACAATATTGCTCAATTAATAATTAATCTTGAATATTTATTAAATCCTCAAATTATTTTATTAACTGGTGGAGTAACAAAACAGAAATTATTCCTAGAACAAATATTAATAGAAAGAAAAAATATTGTTCAAAAAAATGATCTCCATAAGTTTTCAACAAAAATAATTTGTTCAAAACATGCAAATAATGCAAATATTTTAGGAGCAGCTTACAAATGATATAATTTCTATTCTTAAACTTAAAGGTTATTTAATTAAAATTAACAACTAAATTAAACAATATGAAAAAGAAGAGCATAGCTCTTCTTTTTCAATTATTTTGTTTATTTTTAAAAAAATACAACTATTACCTTAGATATAAAGTGTTAAATATATAATAATAGTAGTAATAATATGTATTAAATAAATGATATTGAGGCATTAACAATGAAAAGAAAAGAACTTATACAAATTTTACAAGAACAATTTCCAAAAGAAGCAGCTTGATTAGAGGATTTTATTGGTTTACAAATCGAAGGAAAAGATGAAGTCAAAACAATAATGGTTACTCTTGATTTAACAAATGATGTAATTTTTCAGGCGACTAGTCAACATGTTGATATGATTATTACTCATCATCCTTTTTATTTTGGAGAAAAAGAAGAAATTTTGTTAAAAGATAATTTTAAAAAAGCACAATATGATTTATTAACAAAATTAAATATTAATATTTTAGTAATTCATACTAATGCAGATTTTAATCCTAATTCTATTGCTTTTCATCAAGCTAATGCAATTAATTTAGAAAACATTGAACAATTAAATTTAAATCAAGGAGTATTTGGAACTTTTAAAGAAGAAATTCAATTAGATGAATTTGTGGAATTATTAAGAAAAACTTTTGAACTTAATTATGATTTTCGAACTAATACCACTCCAAATGCAACTATTAAAAATGTTATTTTTGGTTCTGGAGCTGCAGGTGATCTTATTGGTTTACAAAATTATGAAGATAGTTTGTATGTTATTGGTGAAATGAAGCATCATCAATGAATTGAAGCTAATGAAAAAGGAATTAAAATTTTAGAAATTGGACATTTTTCTGAATTTATATTTAAAATTATTATAAAAATTTATTTAGAACAAGAAACTGACTTAAAAGTAATTTTCTCAAAGGAACAAAATGGATATAAAACAATTTAAAATTGATCCTCAATTAATCTTATATTTAGAAAACAAAGGAATAAGCAACTATATGCCAATACAAGATAAAGTTATTCCTTTGTTATTGAAAGATAAACAAGTAATTGTTGAGGCACCAACTGGAACAGGAAAAACATTGGCTTTTTTATTGCCAATTATTTCTAAATTAAATTTAGAAAACAAAAATGTTCAAGCTATTATTGCTGTTCCTACAAGAGAACTAGCAAAACAAATTTGAAATGTCATTCAAGAAATAAAAAAATATCAAAATAATTTTACAACTCTTCTTGCTATTGGTGGAGAAGATATTAATCGTCAACTGCTTAAATGAAGTAGAATGCCGCAGTTAATAATTACAACACCTGAACGTCTTACAAAATTAATGGTTTTAAATTCTATAAAATTAACTAATTTAAAATATTTAATAATTGATGAAGCAGATATGATGTTAGACTTCGGATTTATGGAAGAACTTGAACAATTTGTTGAAAAAAATGTTTCTAAAAATAAACTTATTTATGGATTATTTTCTGCAACACTTCCTTTGGAAGTCCAAAATTTTATCAAAAAAAGAATTCATGGTGAAGTAAAAAATATCCAAATTATTCAAGAAGAACAATTAAAAATTAATCTTATAAAAGCACATAATAATGAAAAAGAAAAAGTTTTAATTAATTTATTAGAAGCAGATATTTTTAATCCATTTTTTGCTTTAATTTTTGCAAAAAGTAATGAAGAAGTCAAAAATGTTTATGCTTTTTTAAAAAATAAAGGTCTAAAAAATCTTGATTATTTTACTAGTGATTTATCACAACGTGAAAGAAATAGAGTTTTAAAATCAATTAATAACCTTGAGACAATTTATTTAGTAACAACTGATTTAATTGCAAGAGGAATGGATTTTCCTGGAGTTAGTCATGTTATTAACTTTTCTTATCCAAATGATCTTTCTTATTATAGACATCGAATTGGAAGAACAAATCGAAATAATATAAATGGATCCATCTATGATATTTATGAAGATAAAGATAAAGATAAAATAGAAATTATTAAGAATAAAAACCCTTTTTTAAAAATGGAAAGGTTTAAATTTTAAAATGGAAAAAAAGGCTTTATTAGGGGCACATATTTCTTTTAAACATGAAGAGCAATTATGAGGATCAATTAGAGATTTACTTTCAATTGGTGCAACCTCAGGAGCACTATATATTTCTGATTCAAGAGGATATCGTAAATCATTTTTAATTAATAAAGAAAAATCTCTTGCTGGAAAAAAACTTGCAGAAGAAAATGGTTTTGATATTAAAAATATTATTGTTCATGCTCCAATGGTGGGTAATTTAGCAAATATTGAAAAAGATAAGGATACTTGAGCATTAACTGTTGAATCTTATACAAAAGATTTAAAAAGATTAAAAGAAGCGGGTTTAAAATACTATAATTTTCATCCTGGTTCAGCTTTAGATCAAGAATTGGGAATAAAACAATGTGCAAAAGGAATTAATCAAATGCTAAAAGATACCTCAGGAGATGAAACAATTGTATTAATTGAAACCATGATGAAAAAAGGTAATTATATTGGAAAAAACTTTTTTCAAATAGCCAAAATTATTGATTTAGTAAAAGATAAAACTCGAATTGGAGTTTGTCTTGATACCTGCCATGTTTGAGATGGTGGCTATGATATTAAAAATGATTTAAGTGGAGTTTTAAAAGAGTTTGATAATGTTATTGGTTTAAATTATCTATTAGGATTACACATTAATGATTCAAAGAATGAGCTTGGTTCTGGGAAAGATCGTCATGAACTTATCGGCAAAGGATATATTGGTTTAGAGGCTTTACATGCAGTCGTAAATCATCCATTATTAAAAAATTTACCAAAAGCATTAGAAACCCCATATGGAAAAGATGATTTTAGAAAATGATCAGGGGAAATACAAAAACTCATTAATTAATGAGTTTTTGTTACTAATTTATTACTAATAGTAATATAATAAAACTATGGAGAAAAATACTTTTTATACAAATAAAAAATATTATTCAAAAAGAGACCTAATTGATAATTTTACTAATAAAATTGAAATAGATTCTACTTGGAAAAAAATTGAAGAATATCGTCAAATTTATTCTTATGCACTTCCTGCAAATTATAATTATTCAAAAAAAATATTTATTGTTCAAACTCCAGTAATTTTACAAAAAGAGATTAATTTATTAAATAAAGTAAATAATTTTTATCGAATTTTTATTAATGCTATTGGTGAGAAATATAATACAAAAATTATTAATGAGGAGATTCAAAATTTAGGTTTTTTTGAAGATTTAAAATATGTTGCAAAAAATAGAATGAAAATTGATATTCCTGATTTTACCCTTGAAAGTATTATTTTTGATGGAATTGATGTTCATGAAAAAAATGAACTTGCTGCAAAGAAAATTTATAATTTAATGAAAACATTTGCAAGAGAATACAAAGGATTAAGTTATTTAACTGAAGAATTATTTCCCAATATTATAACTAAAGATAAAATTAATCAGATTGATATTGACATTAAAGAAGCAATTAATTATAAAAATCTTAATTCTTATGTAACAAAATCAGCAATTATTTATTTTTTAATTTGACAAAAAATAAAAGATAATAAATATGATATTATTGCAATGCTATTAATTCAATCATATTTATTTAAAACTTCTTTTTCTGCTTTAGTTTCAACTGCAAGATTTTCTGCTTTATTTAATTCATGAATTAATAGATTTGAAGAAGCTTGTCAAAATATCGATGAAAATGATGGGGATTTAACTTATTTGTATCTTATTTTTATTGAATTTTTTCATGAACTAGTTCAACATACAACATATGAAACAATTAATTTTACAAACGATAAAAATCTTAGCAATGTAGTAATTACAAGAAGAACTAAAAATTTAGATTTTAATAAATTAATAAAAATGTTTCCAGATCTTTCTTCTAAACAGGCAAAATTTTATATTCAACATAAAATTAAAGGAACATATTATACAGTTGATGATTTTAAAATTAAAATGCAAACATCTTATGAAACTGCAAGATATTCAATGGAAAAGTTAGAAAAAATTGGACTTTATCAAAAACAAAAAATAGGTAAAAAATATGTCTACAAATCAAAATAGTTCTTCAAAATTAAGAAATATTTTTGTAATAAAAGAACAAACTCACAATTTTGTAGTATTATTTTTAGCAATATTATTAATTTTTTTATCTTCATTTTTTTTATATGAATGTTTAAAATGAGAACAAAGTATTTCTATGGGAATTATTTTGGTAGTTATTTTCTTCATTTTTGGTTTTTTTAAAATTATCACTAGTAGTTTATTGCTAATTAAACTTAAAAAAATAAAAAATGAATTAGAACCCAAAAGATTAAACTTTTATATTTATCAATCAAGTTGAATGAGAAAAAGAATAGCTACTATTTGAACAACATTGTCATATTTAACAATATTTTTATTCATTTTTTTAATTTATTTAATAATTAATTTATTTAATAAAAATTTATTATTAAATAAATTAATTCTCATTTCTTATGCAATTTCTTTTTTCGGAATAATTTTTATTGGTTTTATTAATTATAAAATAATGAATAATAATTTGGAAAAAGGAAAAAGATATATTTCTATTAAAAAAATTAATTCATATGAAAATATTTTACAAGCAGAAGAATGAAATATTTTTTTTAAAAAATGTTATATCTATTTACTTTTTTCTTTATTTATTATTCCCTGAATTTTTATGTTAAGTTCTAAATTTAGAATAAAACTTAATATTTGAATAAAAAAAATAAGATAAAAAAACAATTATTTTTTATCTTATTTATTATTGTATATACTACTCATAATTAAAATATTATCTATATTTTTTTATACATATAATTTTTGTAATTGGTTGAAAATATTAATTATAAAGTGAAACCAAGAATTAAGGAGATTAAAATGAATGAAAATAAAAGAATTCTAATTGCAGGTGGAGTGGCCGCTGGTGCTGGTGCTGCAGCAAGATCTAGAAGACTTGATGAAAATGCAGAAATTATTATGTTTGAAAAAGGACCAGATGTTTCTTTTTCAAATTGTTGTTTACCATATCATATTTCAGGACATGTTGCAAAAATCAATACATTACTAATGATGGATCCTGTAAAATTTTGAAATCAATATCGAATTATTGCGAAAACAAATCATGAGGTTACAAAAATAAATCCTGAAGAAAAAACAATTGTTGTTTTTAATAGTGAAACAAATGAAGAAAAAATTGAACACTATGATGAACTTATTTTGGCAACAGGAGCAAGAGCAAAAAAATTAGAAATTGATGGACTTGAAAATATGCCTTCTTTCTTTTTAAAAAATGTATTTGATTTAAGACAAATTATGAATCATATTAATATTGAAAAACCTTCACATATGACAATTATTGGTGGAGGATATATTGGAATTGAAGTTGCAGAAAACTTAAAAGAAGCAGGAATTGAAGTTACAATTGTTGAATATTCTAACCAAGTACTTGCTCCAATTGATTTTGATATGGTTCAAATAGTACATAAAGAATTACTTGATCAAGGAATTGATTTAAGATTAAATTCAAAAATTACTAAAATTGAACAAGGAAAAATCATTATTAATGGTGATGAAGAACTTGAAACTAATGGAATCATTGTTGCTGCAGGAATTGTTCCGAATACTGAATTTGCAATTAAATCAGGAGTAAAAGCAACAGATAAAAACTTTATTGTTGTTGATGAAAAATTTAGAACAAATTTAGACCATGTTTATGCAGTTGGAGATATTATTGAAGTTACTGATATTCTTGGAGAAAGAAAACCAATTTCACTTGCAGGACTTGCAAATAAACAAGGAAGATTTGTTGCTGATGTAATTTATGGAAAAGAAATTATTAATCGTAAAGCAATAGGATCATCTGTTGTAAAAGCTTTTGATGTTACAGCAGCTGCAACAGGATATAATGAAAAATACTTAATGAGCAAAGGAATTGCTTATGATAAAGTAATTATCATGCCAAAAACTGCAGTTGGAATTATGCCTGAAGCTAGATCATTATATTTAAAAGTACTTTGAGATAAAAATACTCATTTAATTTTAGGAGCACAAGCACTTTCAAAAGGATATGGGGCAGAAAAAAGAATTGATATTATTGGAGTATTTATTAAACATGATATTCCTGTTCAAGATTTAATTGATGTTGAACCTTGTTATGCACCGCCATATGCAACAGGAAAAGATGCAGTTAACTTTGCAGGATATGTTGCAAGAAATATTATTAATAGGGACTTTAAACAAGTTACATTTGATAAAACAAAAGAATTATTAGATGATGGTCAAGTAGTAATTGATACTAGAGAACCAGATGAATATGAACAAGGACATGTAGAAGGAACAGTTAATATTCCAATGTCTCAATTTAGAGATAGACTTAGTGAAGTTCCAAAAGATAAACCAGTGTATTTACATTGTAGATCTGGACAAAGATCATATAATACATGTTTATATTTACAAAGCTTAGGATATGAAAATGTTTATAACATTGCAGGATCATTTGCTTTGATGTCAAATTATTATGACACATTAACAAGATTATATGGAGAAGAAAATATTCTTACAAACCCAATATTTGATTAAGATATTTAGAAAAAAATATGACTGAGAATAATAGAAATAATTCTTGCGATACAAAGAGCGTAGGAAAAAAACCAGAAACAAATCAATTAAGACAATTTATTATTGCTATGGGAGTACTCCTTATTTTAATAATATGTATTGCTGTACAATTTGGTACAAATCAAGATGGATTTGTTAAAGGTCTTGATTCAGAAGCAGAAAATTATGGATTTCATGATGCAAAAGTAATAAGTCTTTACATGATTGAAGGTTTTGTCTTAGGTTATGTTTTACAAAGAGCTTTCTTTGGATTTACTAGTGCCTTTACAAAACCATTAAAATTTCATGATTTTAGTACTTCAAAAGCAGTTTTAGTTTTACTTTTAGTTTCAACTTTTGCAATTACCTTTGCTCAAGTTGGCATAAATTATGCAGCTGGAGAACAAGTTCCAAATCAATGACACACAGGTGATCAATTACGTGGATATGATTACTATCTTATAAGAGGAAATGCAATTTCATTTTCACTAATTTTAGGAGGACTTCTTTTTGGAGTGGGAATGACCTATGCAAGTGGATGTGCTTCTGGAACTTTAAGTCATTGAGCAGAAGGAAATGCTAGAGGATTGTTTGTAATTATAGGATTTATGATTGGTGGATTTGTTGGAATTATCTTTAAAGAGGCAATGACTAACCAAAATAGCTGAATGGGGAAAGGACCATATATTTCCTTTTGAGATGCAATGGGAGTAGTTGGAGGAATGATATTTAATCTTTTCTTAATTTCTATGGTTTATGTTTTTATTTTATATCTAGAAAAAAAATGAGGAAATAAAGACAAAATTAAAAAACAAAAAGATTTTGTAAAAATTCAAGATGATATGTATGAACAATTTAGACCAAGATTTATTAAAAATGAGAAATTATCAAGAACTTATTATTCCTTATTTACAAGAAATTACACAATTATGACGGGTGCTTTAGTAATTGCGGTTATTGGAGTTTCTATTTATACTGCTACGGGAACCTTTGGAATTTCTACTACTTATGCAATGTGGCCAACATATGCAGTATCTGGAATTTTTGGTGATGTAGAAAAAGCAACTTATGGAACAGGAATTGTTGTAGATGGCACATTAACCTTAGGGTTATCTCCAGAACAAATTTTAATGGTTAATAGTGGATGATATGGATTTTGACGTGATGGAGAATCATGACAAGATATTATGATTATTTTTGGAGCATTATTTTCAATTTTAATGCAAGGAAAATTCAAATTTAAAAGTAATAATTTAAGTGTTAAAAGAGCTTCTATCTTCTTAATGGGGGGAATTCTTATGGGATTCTCTACTCGAATTGGTGGAGGATGTAATATTGGAGCACTATATGATCCAATTATTACTGCTTCATTATCTGGATATGTATTTGGAATTGGAATGATGGGAGGAGCATTTATTGCTTATCAGTCATTTAAAATAATTGATCCTCCAAGCATGACAGATTAAATATAATTAATAAATATTATTAATAAAAAAGGACTTGGAAAGGTCCTTTTTTATTAAATTTTATAATTAATGTTAAATAAAGCAAAGAAATATATGTTTATTTTTGTTATATATACTACTTATAATTTAATATTTTTTTTTTTTTTTAGTACATATAATTTTTTTAATTGGTACAAAAAAAGCCAAGTAGTGGGGAGATTTAAATAGATAAAATAAAATAATTTTCATTGTAATTTAATTATTATTGAAGTAATTATTACATAGAAAAATATTCAAAATTTTAAGATTATAATTAAAATTTAACTATATTAAAGCTTTGAAAATAAATTTATTTATACATAACTTATATTTGCAAAGTTTAGAATATAAAAATAATTATAATATATTAATAAATTATATTGAAAGGAAAATATTTTAACTAATTATCTATTTGATTAAGATATTTTTAAAAGAATATGGAAAATTATAATATAAATAATTCCTGCGATACAAAGAATGTAGGAAAAAAACCAGAAACAAATCAATTAAGACAATTTATTATTGCAATATGTATTTTACTTGTTTTAATAATATGTGTTATTCTTCAATTTGTTACTAATCAATATGGTTTTATAGTTGAAGATGGTACTGCAACTAAAGTAATTGGCGAAAAAGGAACAGAGCATGGCCAAAAAGATGCGATAGAGATGAGTCTTTATATGATTGAAGGTTTTATCTTTGGATATGTTTTATCAAGAGCATTTTTTGGATTTACTGGAGCTTTTACTAAACCAGTACAAAGTCATGATTTTAGTACTTCAAAAGCTGTTTTAATTTTACTTTTAGTTTCAACTTTTGCAATTACATTTACTCAATTTGGAATAAATAGCGCAACTAATGGGGAACCCTTTATGAATCCAGCTTATGATGGAGAAGGTCTTCATGGATATGATAATTCACTTACTTATGGTAATGCAATTTCATTTTCACTAATTTTAGGAGGACTTCTTTTTGGAGTAGGAATGACCTATGCAACTGGATGTGCTTCTGGAGTTTTAAGTGATGCTGGAGAAGGAAATGCAAGATCATTTATTGCAATTTTAGGATTTATGATTGGTGGATTTGTTGGAATAATGTTCACAAATATTATGACTAGTCAAGATAATTGAATGGGTGTCGGTCCCTATATTGCTTTTTGAGATACGATGGGATTAATTGGAGGAATGCTTTTTAATGTTTTCTTAATTTTTATGGTTTATCTTTTTCTTGTATATTTAGAAAAAAGATGAGGAAATAAAGATAAAATAAAAGCTCAAAAAGATTTTATACAAAATCAAAATGATATGTATGATGAATTAAGAGCAAGATTTATTAAAAATGAAAAATTATCAAGAACATATTATTCATTATTTACAAGAAATTATTCTTTAATTACTGGAGCATTATTAATTGCAGTAATTGGAATAACAATATATACTGCTACTGGTGGTTTTGGAGTTTCAAAAGCTTATGCAATGTGGCCTGCATATATATGATCTCCTATTTTTGGAGATGTTAGTAATAATTCAGGTTTTATTGGTCCAGATAGTGGTTGAGGTTTGGGTTTAATCCCCATTGACATTTTATTAATTAATAATGGTTTTCGTGGATTTTGGCATGATACACAGTCATGACAAGACATTATGATTTTATTTGGAGCACTTTTTGCTGTTTTAATGGCAGGAAAATTCAAATTCAAATTTAATAACTTAAGTATTAAAAGATTCTTTATCTTCTTGAGTGGCGGATTTTTAATGGGATTTGGAACAAGAATTGGAGGAGGATGTAACATTGGATCTTTCTATGACCCAATTATTACTACATCTTTATCTGGTTATGTTTTTGCAGCAATGATGCTAGTTGGATCATTGATTGCTTATCAATCATTAAAAATTATTGATCCACAGAGTTTACCAAGTTAAATATTATTATTAAAAAAGAACTTTTAAGTTCTTTTTTAATAATAAAATAAAAATATTTATATATTATAAATTTATTAATTTTTAATTACAATATATTTTATAAAAAGAAAAATATAATATTAAATTTGCATAATTTAGCATTAGTTATATATAACAAAAAAACATTACTATACAAGAAAAAATTCAGTTTATACAATTTTGTTATAAATAGTAATGTTTTTTTATATTAATTATAATAATTTTGATATTAATTATTATTTATTTTTAATATCAAATAATTAGAAAGGAAATAAATATGAAATTTAAAAAAATATTATTAATTCCATGATTATTGTGTTTGCCAATAACCATTGGAATTTCAACTATTGATAATGAATCTAATTTTAAAGACAATAATACTCAAATGTTAGAAGAAACTAATTCTTATTTAAATTTAGATATTACTTATGGAAATGATGCTTTTCATGGAAAGCAACCAACTATTACACAAATTGATGTTTATTATAGTGGATTAAATAATGTTGATCAAATTGAATTGACAGGAGGAATAGTTATAAGTCCATTAAATCCTGCAAATCCTATTCAAAGTGATCAATTAAAAGTTGGTGAACCTCTTAAGATAATAATAGATAAATCTGAAAGTAATTGAAAAAGTTGATTTAATTCTCATAATGAATATCATTATGATTCTTCTGGCGAATCTACTTTAAGTGGAAAAGATTACCCACCAATGTTTAAAATAACAGATGAAGATGAAGAAGATGATTATTTAAAAGTAACTGCAATTGCACCTGCAGTAGATTTATGATATGCTCCCACTATTGAGGTAATTCAAATTATTACACCCACAGATCCAGAACAACAATTAGGTGAAGCGGTTTTTAAAGATATTGATGCAAAAGGTGGAGTACCAATTTTTTGATGAGTTATAATCGGATTAATTCTTGTAGGACTAATTTCTTTTGTAGGATGAGAAATTTATAAAAAGAAAAATAAATATTTAATTTAGAGGAAAAGAAAAATGGATAATAAAAAAATAGTAAATATTGTTCAAAATACACATTGAGATTATGAATGATATTTTTCACAAAATGAATCTCGAATAAATTTTGAATATTTTATGAAAGACTTATTATTTTGTTTAGAAAATAATTTATTTAATCAATTTGTTTTAGATGGTCAAACTGGTATTATAAAGGATTATTTAAAAAATAATCCTTTAGATTTTCAAAAAATAATTCAATTCAATCAAGCAAATATGTTAAAAATTGGTCCTTGATATACCCAAACAGACCAAATGATTATTGCTGGAGAAAATATTATTAAAAATTTACAATTAGGAATTAATGGAGCAAATGAATTGGGTGGTGCTTGAAAAATTGCTTATTGTCCAGATATCTTTGGTCAAAATATAGATATGCCTCAAATATATAATCAATTTGGACTTAAAAATATGATTTTTTGAAGAGGACTTTCAACAACAAAAAATAAAAATCGTGAATTTATTTGAAAAAGTTTAAATGGATCAAAAGTTAATGTTTTAAATATTAAAGAAGGTTATTTTAATGGTGCTTTTTTATTAAATTGACCTATTGAAATTCGTAATAAAGTAATGAAAAAAATTTCAGCTAATTCATTAATGGATCAAATTTGATTTTCATTTGGAAGCGATCAAAGAAGTATTGATTTTAACATTAAAAATCAATTAGAAACCTTAAATTCAACAGATGAAAATTTTGAATATAAATTAGCAAATTATGAAGAAGTTTTTAAAAAATATCAAGATTTAAATTTAGAAATTTTTAGTGGAGAAATGCTCGATGCACAAGATTCAAAAATTCATCGAAGTATTTATTCTAGTAGATATGATTTAAAACAATTAAATAATTTATGCGAAAATAAACTTATTAATAAATTAGAGCCACTTCTAGTAATGGCTATGGAAAATGGAGTTACAATAAATAGAAATATTGTTGATGACATTTGAAAAGAATTAGTTTTAAATAGTGCACATGATTCTGCTGGAGCATGTAACACTGATAAAACAAATTCACATATAAAAGAACGATTTATTAGAGCAAATGAATTAATTGATGCTTACATTGATATTATTTCTAGAAAAATTGCAGAAGGAAAAGGTAAAACCAATGATATTTTACTTTTTAATACTTCAAATTTAAATGAAGAAAAAACATATATTATTTCTTTAAATACAAAAAAAGAAAATTTTAAATTATTTAAAAATAAAGAAGAAATAATATTTGATGTATTAAAACAAGAAAAAAAATATGCAGGTTCAATAAAAAGAGCTCATGTAGAATTAAATAAAGATTTATACTATTATGAAACTAAAATTGCTTTTAAAACTTTTATAAATCAATTTAGTTATAGTTGCTTAAATATAATAGAAAATAATTCAAAAATTGAAGTCACTATAAAAAGCAATGAAAATTATAAAATTATTAATAATTATTATGAAATTGAAATTAAAAACAATAAAATTAATTTACTTGATAAAGAAACAAAAAAACAATTTAATGATTTTATTAGTATTTTAGATCAAGCCGATGATGGAGATACCTATGATTTTTCACCATTGAAAAATGATCAAGAAATTATTTTAGATTTAACTAAGGCAAAAATAGATGTAGAAAATTTTAATAATTTAAAAACAATTAAAATTGACTGAATTACTAAATTACCTAAAAATATTAAAAATGAAAAAAGAAATTCAGAACTTATTGATTTAAAAATTTCACTTAAATTAATTTTAATTGATAACTATCTTAAATTTAATTTAAAAATTAACAATACTATAAAAGATCACCGAATGCGAATTAAATTTAATTCAGCTTTTAAAAATCAAAGTTCTTTTGTAGATACCCCTTTTGGTTTTGTTGAAAGAGAAATTGAACAAAAGGAACTTAAAAATTGAAAATCACTTGGTTGATATGAAGAACCAACTGGTTTATATCCTTTTATTAATACTATTATTACAAAACAAGAACAAAAAGAACTTGCAATTTTAACAGATGGAATTAAAGAATATCAATTTGGAAATAATGGAGAAATATTTTTAACCTTATTTAGAACTCATGGATGGTTAGGAAAACCCGATCTCGAAAGAAGACCCGGGGTAGCTTCTGGCCAACAATTTAAATGAGTTCCAACTCCAAATAGTCAACTATTAAAAGAACTTGAATTTAATTTTGCAATTATTTTAAATCAAAAACCTTCAGCATATTATAAAACATTAGCAAATATAATTTTTAGAAAAGATATGTTTTATCAAATTCAATCACTTAATAGATTTACTGGCTCATTAAGATATTTTACATCAAATAATTATTTAACAAAAAATGTTTTATTAAATGATTGAATTTTACAAACTCAAATTGATGAAAATTTACATGTTTCACTTTTAAAAGTTTTAGATAAAAAAAATAAACTAATTAGATTAATTAATTTAAGTAATAAAAAAATAAATGGAGGACAAATTACATTTAATTATAATGGTATAGTTTATTTTTCTGATTTAAAAGAACAAAAAATAAATAAAATAACTAAAGAAAATGTTTTAAATCTTGGAGAATTTAATCCTCGAGAAATAAAAACATTTATTATACAGAAAGGAAATATAGACAATGGATAAAAAATTAAAAATTTTATCTATAACTGGATGTTCTGCGGGAATTGCTCATACTTTTATGGCAGCCGAAGGAATTGAAACAGCTGCTAAAAAACTTGGCTATTCCATAAAGGTTGAAACTCATGGAATTGCAGGTCCAGAAAATGTTTTTACAAAAAAAGAAATAGTGGAAGCTGATTTAATTTTAATTGCCGCTGATATTAATGTTACTAGAGAAAGATTTTATGGAAAAAAATTCTATTCAACAAATACTGATTTAGCAATTATTAATCCAGAAAAATTAATTCACGAAGCTTTTGAAAAAGCATCAATTTTAAAAGATCCATTAGCAAATAATGGAGATGGAACAACAACTGTTGCAAAATCAGACATATTAGATGTTGACACTAAAAGTTCAGCAATTAAACATATAATGTTTGCTTTAAGTTGAATGATTCCTGTAATTGTTGGAGCTGCGATGGCCCTTTGTTTAGGGATGCTTATTGGTCTTGATAAAGGATGAATTCAAGGAGCAGATGGATGAACTTGAGGAAAAGTTCTTAATTTAGAAGGACATCCAGTTGCAGACAATATGTATACAGTAGGAGCTATGGGACTTGGATTAATTTTCCCAGTTATGGCCGCCGGAATAGCCTATTCAATAGGTGGTAAATTAGGATTTGCCCCCGCATTTATTGGTGGCTATATAATGAATAATGGAGAATTTTTAAATATTTATTTAATAAATGAAGATGGAAGTACAAGTGCAATAGGAACTGGATTTTTTGGAGCAATTGCCATTGGATTTTTTGTTGGATATATGATTAATCTCTACAAAAAAATTAAAATAAATAAAAAAGCAAAACCAATTATTGACTTTTTATTAGTTCCTTTTATTGCAACAATAATTGTTATTTTAGTTTCTAGATATATCTTTGGACCAATCCTTGGACCAATCGTAGTTGGAATGTTTATGGGGCTACAAGCACTAGAAGATCTGGAAACACCAATAGGAATTTATCTTATTGCAGTAATTATTGCCATGATGATGTGTTTTGACCTTGGAGGGCCAGTAAATAAAACTGCTTATATTTTTGCAACATGAGTATGAGTTGCTTCAGTAGAAGCATCACCAAATCCTGTAGATTGGGATTTTGTTCCTTATACAGCAATGCATGTTTCTCAAGTAATTCCTCCAATAGGAGCATTCTTTGCAACAATATTTTTTGGGAAAAAATTTACTAAACAAGAAAGATCAGTGGGTTATTCTTCTGCTGTTCTGGGTTGTGTTGGAATTACAGAAGGGGCAATTCCTTTTGCAGCAGCAAGACCAAAAGCCTTTATTCCAGCAAACTTAATTGGAGGAGCAGCGGTTGGAATTTTATGTACTGTTCTTCAATATGACTGATATGCAGGGTTAGCTTCACCATTTGATGCATTTTTAGGTTATGTTCCATCTGATCGGTTTGATTCTTACTTTTTTGGTGCTACAATTTATGGGTTATCATTATTAAGTTGTAGTTTACTTACTGCTTTTATTGCTGTTGGAATTATGACTTCTTCAGAAAAAAATGTAAGATATGCAATTTATAAAAATGAACAAAAAGAAGAATTAAAAGCAAATATAGCAGAAATTAAATCACAATCTACAATAACTTTAAATGGATTGAAAATAGAAATAAATAAGGTAAAAGATGATGAAGAGAAAAAATCAGACTTTTTAGAAAAAATGGAAAAAACAAGAATAAATCAAAAAGAAACAATTAAAACTTTAAAATCAAATTATAAAAATGATTTAAAAATTCATAAAAAAGAATTTTTAGAAATTTTTAAAGTAGCAAAAGTCACTAAAAAAGAAAATGTTGCTAATTGAAAAGATAAAGATAAAGTTAATGTTTTAGCATTAAAAGAACAAATAGATGCTTTAATTCTTGAAGATACTTTTATAAATAATGAAGAAAAATTGGAAGATAATTTAATGAAATTATCAAAAAGTCTTAAAGCAAATCTTAAAGAAATAATCAAAGATAAAGAAATTAAAATAAATCATAAATATTCAACTATGAAAATGGAAATAAGTAACTATAAAATAGCAAAATCTCAATTATTAAGTAAAAATGAATATTATATTTTAAGAAAAAAACTTGTTACTGATAAAGAAAATATGAAAAATAATATTAAAAATGAACATCAAATTATGGTGCGAGGTTAATAATTAAGTAAAAGAGTAAGAAAATGTTTAATCAAGAAAATATTATTATTTTAAACAAAAAAATTGAAAATAAAGATGAATTATTTAAAATCATTGCTAAAAAAGCTTTTGATTTAAAAATAACAACTAATCAAGAATTAGTTTTAAAAGCTATTCAAGATCGTGAAGCTCAAGGAACTACTGGTTTTCAAGACGGATTTGGAATTCCCCATGGAAGAACTTCAACAATTTTAAAACCAACAGTTTTATTTATTAGAAGTAATGTTCCAATTAAATGAGATAGCTTAGACGGAAAACCCCTACAAAATTTATTTGTATTATTAATCCCCGATGAACAGGGAGATGAACATTTAAAAATATTGGCTTTAATTGCAAGGCATCTAATGAAAAAAGAATTTAGAACTAGAATTCAACAAGCAAATACTAAAACTGAACTTTTAGATATAATTAAAGAGATTACAAATTAAATTATGTATTTATATATTAGTTTATTTCTTATATGTATAATTCCAGTTTTTCCATTAACTTATTATGCAATTATTCATAACAAAAAAACAAAGCAAATTCATGCTAGTCCTTATGTTCGTTCAAAAAAAGATTCAATATATCAAATATGATCTCGTACAAAATATAAATTTTGTTATGGATTGGCAGTAATATTATCAATGTTTGCTTTGGTTTTTTTGTTATTACTTATAACTATTTAATATTATTTTCTTGAAAACTCTAAATATTATTAAATAAATGAAAAAAATAATTTGTTTATATGTATTAGACTATTTCTTTTATATTTATATTATTTTATAAAGTATTTTTTTATCCTTATATATTTTTTTATATTTTTAAATAATGTGTTAATTGATAAAAAAGAGAAATCTCTTTTTTTGAAGAACAATTTAATTATTTTTTGAATTGTTCTTCTCTTTTTGCTTTTACAATTAAAAGTTTTTTTTGTTTTTTATCAGCAAATCCTTGTTGATCAGTTTTTGTTTTTGAAATTAATTCTGATGTTTCAAATTTATTTGATTTAATTTTTTCTGCTAATTTCAATAATTTTGTTTCTTTTTTGTTTTGATTTATAAATTTGTAATTTTTTGAATTTTTATTTATTTCAATAATTTCATTTTCAAGTAAAGTTATTTTTTTATTATAATCAGTTTGTTCTTTTAACAGAGCAATTTCATTTTCAATTTTTTCAATTTTAATGTTTGATTTTGCTTCGATTTTATTATTTTTAATTATTGCATGTTCTTCTGTTTCTTCTATTTTTTCTTCTAGTCTAGAAACATTTTCATCTCTTCTATCTTCTAATGAAGCTATTTTATTAGATAATGAAATTTCACTTTCAACAATTGCAGTATCTAATTTTGCTTCAACTCCTAAAATTTTAATTTTTTTATCAAAAACTTTAAGTTGATCTTTAATCTCTTTTTTATTTGTTTCTTTATCTAATAAATTCTCATAAATTAAAGCATATTTTTCCTTAACAAGTTCTCTACCAACTGGGAAGTATTTTCCTTCTGTATAAGCTTTTATGTTAAATAAATCTACTTGTGCAACTTCATCTTCAATAATTTTAATTTTTAATTTTAGATTATTTTTTTGACTAATTAATTCTTTATTAGTTGAATTAATAAGGAGTCTTTTTCTTATTTCTTGCATTTCTACTACTAAATTATTATATTCTTCATTTTCACCATCAGCAAGTTGCATTTTAACTTGTGCTCTTGCATCCATAAATACAAACGGAGTATAAACTAAAAATGAAGTAACAAAAATTGCTAATGATACAAAAATTGATCTATAGTCAGCAGTTGATACAAGTCCACTAATTCCAAACGGAACTGTTCATGGTAAATAGAACATTGTTGGATTCATTCATCCTGCTGCTGTAATAAAGTACACCACTACCCCCAAACATGGTTGTAAAAAGATAAATGGTAAAGCATATATTGGATTTAGCATAATTGGAAGTCCAAAAATATATGGTTCATTAATATTGAAAACTAACGGTGGTGTTCCAACTTTATTTACTTCTCTTGATGATGGTGATTTTGAAAACACTCATAATGCTGCCATTAAACCAACTGTAGCTCCTGCTCCTCCAACTTCAAGAAAAGCCCCAGCAGTTTGATCACTAAATATTCTTAATTGATCATAATATATTGGATTATTTATTGCTTCACTTACTGATCCAGCTTGTGCAAGCACATCTACATTATGTAAGATAGCTGTAACAAAAATTGTGGCAATAATTGGTGATAATGCATTTCCTCCGTGGATTCCAAAAAAGAAGATAAATGTATATAGTCCATAAACTATAAATACAAATCAAGCAGTATCTCCTGCATTTTGTAATGGTAATACGATTAATGAATTAATTGTATTTACTAAGTAATATCAATCTTGGTTAATTATTTTAATTGGTTCTAAAGTATATGAAGTTCCAAAGGATGGTCCAATTTCATCAGCACCTTTAAATGTTGCTTCATAATCAATATTTACATCAAATCATAAACCATCTTTGCCTATAATTGAGGTCACTTGACCTGTAAATCAATTATCTAAAAACGGAATAATTTTTTCATTATTTGAAATTAATCCACCTAAATTAGGTATTTCACTAATTTCCATTCCTTTTAGTAATGATGTTAAATTCATTAATGTATATAATCCCGTACCTTGTTCAACAATTATTGTTCCAGTTTTACTAGCGTCTTTTCCACCTTCGCCAAGTGTGTAATTAACTGTTCCACTTAATGTAAAAAAACTATGATCTATAGTGCTTGCCCCAAAACCAACTCCATAAGCAAATGCTCCTCAAATTGGTTGAAATGAAGCAAATATAATGATTGTAAACATTATTGGAAATAATGCATCAAAAGATTTTGCAATTGCTGGTGGAACTCCATCAGGCATTTTTACTTTTAATCTTTCTGAAGTAGAAAGATGATGAAATATTGTTGGGCCCATTAAACCAGCAAACATTGCAAATAATACTCCAGTAGAATTAAAGAATGCTAGCGGGTTATCTAAGGCATTAGTTGGTTGCAATGCCAAGAAACATGCTAAACTTATTAACCCTCCAAACATTTTATTATCATCATAAGTTCCTGCAAGAAAATATCCTAATAAAATAGCAATATATATTGCAAAGAAATTCATTGTTGCGCCTATAATTCCATCAAATAATGGTGAAATATATGTTGAAACTTTTGATCAACTAGCATATAATTGAGCATTTTCGCCTGGATCAGTTCCAGCACCACAAATTATTGCAAATAATGAATCTGGCGCGATAAATACTGAATTAATTAAAATTGCAAAAGATCCAACAATAATAAAAGGAATAAAAGAAGCAAATGCATCTCTAATTGATGAAAGATGCCTTTGATTGCTTACTTTTGCACCAATAGTTTGAACTTTTTCTGATAAAACGTCCATAAAATTGGTAATTTCTTCTTTATTCATTTTTTCTCCTTTATTTTTTAATAAACAGAATAGTCAGTTCTAATAAAAAATCTTATTCTAATAAAATAGTTAATTTTGATAATATTTAGTGTCTACTTCAAGTTGATTTTTTAATGATAATTCTTTCATTCAACTTGCAGATTTTTTTCACTTTCTATTATTTGTTTTTAAGTCTAATTCAATAAATCCATATCTATTTTTATAGGCATTCATTCATGATCAATTATCAATATAAGTTCACATATGATAGCCTATTACATTTGCTCCTTCTTCGATAGCTTTATGCATTCAATAGATATGTTCTTCTAGAAAATCAATTCGATAATCATCTTGGATAACTCCGTTTTCATCTTTGAATTGTTCTTCTCCCTCAACACCCATTCCATTTTCAGAAACAAATAGAATTGTGTTAGGATAATCATTTTTATATTTCATTAATAATTGATAAAGAATTTTTGGATTAATTTCTCAGCCACGATGTTTATTCATTCTTTTCCCTGGCATATCATATTCTTCATATCAATAAGTTGGTTGCACTGCTCCCTCTCAATCTTTAATTGATGAAGGTGCTTTTACTCTTTGAGGATGATAATAATTTATTCCTAAAATATCAGCCCCATATTTAGTAAATAGTTCAATTTCTTCTTGAAGAATATGTTCATGAGGTCAAAATCCTTTTGCATCCATTTCATCAATAAATTTTTGAGGAAATTTTCCAGTCATTATTGGATCAAAAAAACATTTTCATTGAAATAGATTTGCCATTTCTGCAGCTTCTAAATCATGGGGATTTTCTGATCTTGGAATTGCTAAACAAGGATTCAGAATAATTCCTATTGGTTTTTGAACTTCCAAATTTCTATATTCTTTAACAACTTTATGATGAGCAACAATTATATTTCATAAAGCAATAATTCCTTTAGTAAGATCTAATTCATTTGGTCATTGTAAGTTAAATCAATAAGCATCTCATACTTGACCAATTGGTTCATTAAAAGTAAATCAATAATCTACTTGATCATTAAATAAATTAAATGCTGCACTTGAAAATTTAACAAATTCAGAAATTGTATCTTTGTTTATTCAACCACCATTATCAGATATTCTTAATGGAACATCTGAATGATGTAAACAAACAAAAATTTTCATATCATATTTTTTTAATTCTGTAAAAACTGCCCGATAAAAATCTACTGCTTTTTGATTAATATTTTCTCCATCAGGTAATAATCTTGCTCATGAAATTGATAATCTCAGTGATTTCAAACCAATATCATGAGCACTTTTAATATCTTCTTTAAATTTATCATAAAAATTATTTTGAGAAAATTCTCCGTCAAAAAATCTATAATTATCAACTTCAAATCATTTATCCCAAATAGAAGCAACTCTGCCGTCTCTAAAATCATTTAAACCTTTTGGTTCAATTTGTTCAGATGCTGTTGCAGAACCTCATAAAAAATTTTCTGGAAAAATTATTGTTTTCTTCATATTTTTCTCCTGTAATTTATTTTTTTAATTAATATTTATATCAAATATAGTTTTTGCAAGTAGCAAAATTGTATCTGCTGCCATTAATTGGTCTTCAGCATGAACATATAAAATATCTAAAATAACTGGTGATTCAGCATCTGCACTTATTGCTTTAAAATGTTCTTGATTAGCTAATTTTAAATTTTGTTCAGCTTCTTGAATATTTTTTAATGCAAACTCATTATTTCCATTTTTAAATTCTGTAATAGCTTCAAAAACTAATGATTTTGCAGTTCCCGCATAAGTAATTACCATCATTGATATTTTTGATAATTCATCTCTTGTCATTTATTTTACCTCCATCTATTTATTGTATAAATCTATTGCTAATTTAAGTGTGCTTTTTCCATCAATTCTTCCATAAAAAATTGGAGGAATAATATCAATAGGTTTGTTATCTTCGCAAAGTACTTTTACTTGTTTTAATTGATGTCTAACTTGAGGGCCAAGCAAAATTACATCTCAATCTGCAAATTCTGCTTTAGCATCAGCAATACCTTTGGCAACAATTGTTGCATCTATTTTTTGTTTTTTTGCTTCTTCTTGCATTTTTTTAACTAATAATGAAGTTGAAGCACCGTGAGTACATATTAATAGTATTTTCATATTTACCTCCTAAAAAATTATTCCAAAAAAAAAATAAAAAAAGAATAATTTCCTCTTTTGTATTTTTTAAAATATTAAGTATATACAGGATTATTATATTAAAAAAATAAAAATAAAAATAATTAGAAATATAAAAAACAGTGTTCAACAAATCAATCATGAAATTAAAATAATTTTTCATTTTTTTAATTTAATTTTTTCATCTAAATCCATAAAATTTATAAATGACCATATAATAAAAGGGAATATAAATAATAATGCAAAAAATATATAAATAATAGATTTAATTATCATTTTTTTTATATAGCTCCTTATTAATTCCTTTTTCTATTTGTAAAATATAATTTTTAAATTGTTTAGAAAAATCTCTTCTAACCATTATTGATTTTATACTATAAAGCTCAAGTGGAAAAGGTGTTTTCATAGTTCTTAATATTTTAATTTTTGCCACTTTAAAATATTGATAATAATTATTTTTAGAATTTAAAAAAATAGATTTTGTTGGAAAAATTAATTCATATTCATTTTTATAAACAATATCTTGCGAAATAAATTTTATTGAAAAATGAAAAGGAATAGCAATTTTATTATCTTTATCCATTTTTATAGTTTTAAAATATTCCTTATTAAAAATATCTATTTTATAAAATTTTCTATTTTTTTCATCATAATAAAATTCTAATAATTTTACAGTTTCAAAATCAAGATTTTTTTCTATATTATATAAATAAGAATTACAAAGAATTTTAAAAATTTCAATATATCTATCTGCCTTTTTATATTTCAATTTTATTATTTTTTGTTTCTGTATAAGCCTTCTTGTTTCTGCAGTTCTAGAATGATATTTTGGATTAGATTCATCATCAAGAATTTTTTCTAATTTTTGAAAATCATCTATATTTATTGGATCATCAAATTTCACTTTATAAAAAGATGTAATATCTTTATATTCCAATTGATTTTTTAAAGTATTTTCTAGTTTTTTATCATTCTTATTTGTTGCCATAATATTTATTTATCATTTTTATCAATTGTAATTAATTCTTTTATATCTTTTTCATTTTTTTTCCAATTAGAAGCCTTAGTTTTTGTTAATTTTTCAATTAATTCTCAATTAATTCTTGAATCTTTTGTTATTTTCATACCTTTTAAATTATTAAAAGAAGAAATTTCCTTAAATCTTTTGTTAGCAAAATCATTTATTTCTGTCATTTTATACTTACCTTTAATAGGATCAAACTGTTCTAACAATTCAAGCACTTCTTTAATAAGAGATATATATTCTTTTAATAAAATATCTTCATTATTTTCAGCTTTTCTTTTTCTTTGAAAAGATTTTGATTCATAAACTTCTTGATTTTTTTTAATTCTTTTTTTTTGAAAAAAAAACATTGAAATAAATGCAAAAAATACTAATAAAATCAAAATAAGTGTAAGTATAAATTCTCAAGACATCTCAATATAATTATTACATATTAAAGATATAATTATTTAGTAAATGTGGAAAGAGATTTAATCAGTGAATTAATAAATTCAATTTATTCAACAAAGGAAAATGTAGTTTATAATCGGAAAAATATTTTAGCTTTATCGAATAAAATTAAAACACAAATTTTAAATAATAAAAGAATTATTATTTTTGGAACAGGAATTTCTAGTGAAATTTTAGATAAATTAACAAAAACTTTATGAACAAGTTTTAAAATTTCAGAGGATCAATTCACTTCATTTGTTATTAAAAAACCAGAACAAATACTAAAAAGAGAAAGTGTTGATTGATATGAGTCAATTGTAGTTGTTAATATGTTTAATATCAATTTAATCAAAGATGATTTTGTAATTGGAATTAGTTCTAGTGGATCTAGTAGTTATGTTCATAGAGGACTTAAATTTGCAAAAGAACTAGGATGTTATACTGCGGCAATTATGGGATCAAAAGAAAAGGAATATGATGATTATATTAATTTATTAATTAATATAAAAAATCATCATAAAGTAATTTGAGCATTAAATGCAGAAATTGAATCTTCTTTTTTAGAAATGGTTATTTTTGATGCAATGATTTATCAAGCATTATCAGATGCAGGTAGGATTTATAATAACCATTTGCCTTTTTTAAATCCAATTTCACAAAGATTATATAATATGTGCATAAAAACAATTACGGAAATAACTAAAGTTACTAAAACAATTGCTATTAAAAAAATGGAAGAAAATCATAATAAATTAGAAAATACCCTTATTGCAATTACTTATGATGTGGATTATAAGGAAACTGAAAAAATCCTCAAATTAAATAAAAACAATTTTAATATTATTATGGATCCTAATAAAATAAAAAGATAACTTTCAGTTATCTTTTTATTAATTTATTTATAGTAGTTCTATATTTTATTTATGATTTTTTTGTTGAACTACTATTTGCTTTTAGATTTTTAAGATGGTTTTGAATTTCTTTTAATTCTCATTCTTTTGTACAAACAACATCATGAATATCACAACTAGGATTTTTTCTATAATGGAATGCATCATTAACCATTGTTGCGGCAATTTGCCCAGTAGAATTAATTCCCACAGCAATTAATTCTGTAATTGGAGCAATAACCATAATTGTTAAATAAACCTCTGGTGTTAATCCTAGTGATCCAAGAACTGCTAAAATAATAATTGAATCAGCATGACCAACTCCACTAGTTCCAAAGGAAGCAATGAAGACATAGATTATTACAAGAAAGATAAACCCTAATGTAATCATAGAGGTTCCTGGGTCTGTTACAACTACATTATTTGCAGCCAACAAAGCAATTAAGGTTGGGGTAAATCCACCACACATAACAAGTCCCATTGAAACTCCTAAAGTAGGAGTTATTTCACTCATATCTTCTCCTGCTCCTAATTTTTTTGTAGTTTCCTTTGTAATTGGAAGCATGGTTGCAAGAGAAGGGTTTGCAACTGAATTTGCTCAATGTTCTACTAATGTATCCATTTTATATTTTTTAGCAGGAGAGACTAGTAAAATTATTGTAGTTAAGATTATCATTATAATTGCTCCACCAATTACAAATAGTTCTAAATAATAACCAACAAATTCAAGTTGACCAACATTTGGAACTAACATTAACATTGGAAGTCTTGTTGCAATTACTAATGGAATTAATAATAAAACATATTTTAGATAACTATTACTTACAATTTTAAATGTTTCAAAAAAGTAAACAATATCATGATGTCTTTGTTCATGATTTTTTTCCATCATTTTAATTACAACTCCGATTAAAATTGCAAATACAACAACTGATCCAAGAAAGGCAGGAGAAGTAAACATCATTAAAGAATATGGCAAAATCATTACAACTATATTTGGAATAGATGCATTTTCTGTTGCTTCTGTTTCCCCTCCTACTAAAACTGATCCCTCAGGAATCAAATTAATTAAAGGAAGTAGCAGTAAAGCAACTGCAATCCCAATTAATGGTAAAATAATAAGTAAAATCATTGATGAAGAAAACATTCAGGCATGACTTTTTGCTTTTTTGTTTTGATTATTAATTAATAAAATAATTGAACCAAAAACATATAGAGGGATTACAAAAGAAATCAATGATAAGAAAATTGAAGATGGCATCATTAATCAATCATTAACCTCATCAACCCAAGTAATTCCACTTCCATCTTCTTGGAAATAGGGTGTTGGAGGTAGATAATGGAAAATTATTCCAAATATAATAAGCCCAATTATTCCAATTCCAAATCCAGAAACTAAAGATATTTTTTTTCCTCATTTTTTATAAATAAGGACAAGTGCAACAATTGCAACTAAAAGAAATATTAAAGCAAGTCCTGATTGTCAAGTACTTAAACCAAAAATATAACCGATTGAACTTTGATCAATAAATTCATCTTTATAATTAATAGTTTGATTAAATTCATTTATATTATTAAATGTCATCATTTACCACCTCTCCTTCAATGACGATGTTTTCATCAACAAGAGATTCTTTTTTGTGTTTTTTAGTTTTTATTATTCGTTCTGCAATATTGTTTGCAGCTACGAATCCAAAGGCATTTGCAATTCCTCTTACTCTATTTATAATTCCATCAATAACAAACACTGTTGCAAAATATTCTAATCCTAATCCAAGAGCTCCTAATACAGAAATAACTACTGCAGTATCAGCTCCTGGGACTCCTGTCATTCCTAAGTTAGTAATCATAATAATTAAATAAAGAACAAAGAGGAAGGCAACAATATTTCCAACACCAATAGTTGCAAGAGTTGATCCATTATTAACCATAATCATATGAACAGTCATTAATGCTATCATTGCAGGATAGAATCCTCCACAAGTTGATTGTCCCATTGAAGTGGACATTGATGAAGTTAATTCAGCAACATCTTTTGAAACTCCAAGAGACTCTGATTCTTTTATTGTTTCATCAAGAAGAACTGGAGCAGCATGTTTTACAAAGGCTGCACCAAAATATGAACTAATATATGTAAAGAAATTTTTTGTTGATCTATTACGCATTGTTGCAAATGTAAGACTAAGTTCAATAAAGATAACAATTACTCATCCAAGAAGAAAGACTCCAATAAATGTTAATAAACCAATAAATGTTTCAGTAATAGTAACGTAATCAAAAAGAAGTGGTAATCTTGTTGCAAGCACTATTGGAATTAATAGTGAAACCATTTTTATATATTTATTTATAATCATTTGCGCATTTACAGAAAATTTAATAAGTGATTCACCTTTTTGATGATCATGACGGTGAATTACATTAATCATAAATCCCATAAAAATTGAAAATACAACTACACTTAAAATAAATTCAATACTTATAAAAATTGAAATTGAACCAGGGACTGCACTATTAATAATTCCAGGAACAGTAGTTATTTGACTATCTTTATTAACATCCCCAATCATCCCTGGGGATGCAGCCATATTAATTTGAGCAATAAGCGGAAACATTAAAATTGCAATAGTAATTGCGATAAAAGGCATTAATCAAATTGAAAAGAATGATTTTAATAAATTACTTCCTTTAATTTGTTTGTGCCGATTACTATTTAAAGTTTTTATAATTGTAAAAAAGATAAATAGTGGAACAATAACTATAATAAGTTCAATAAAGATATTTGTTGCAAGCATCAATCAATCCTGTGACTCTTGTTTTCAAGTAGGACTAGCTCCCAAATCAGCTGGAGTTGGTGGTGCTGTTAAAATTAAATAAATTATTGAACCAATTCCTGCTAAAATAAGTGTTGTTAAATAAATATTTTTTTGTTTTTTAACAATTTTATAAATTAGAAGTATAAAAGTTACAAGAACAAATAGAAATATAATTAATGAATATCAATGACTAATTCCTAAAATTTGTAAAAAGGTATAAGGTTCTGTAGATTCTTCGCCAGCAGCACTAATGAAATCTGAAACTGTATTATTCATTATTTATTCTCCTCTATTTTTGGTTTCATAAACCGTTTATTATATTCAAATTCGGATATAATTTCATCTGCAAGTTTTTTAGTTTGATTACCAGATCTATGAAGCTTATCTTGCATCATTGCATTTGCCAAAATTGTATCCACATTAGCCATAGTTCTAAACATATCTACTAATGGATCAAGTGAAAGAATTAAAGTATAGAATGTAAATGGTAATCCCACTCCTCCAAGAACAGTTGTAGTTGCAGCAGTGGCAGTTCCAGGAACTCCAGCTACTCCAAATGAACTAATAAGAGTTACTATGAAAAGTAGAAGAATAAATGAAACTAATGTAGTAGCAGCACCATAACCAGCTCCAGCTTCTATCATATTTTGTACTGTTACAATTGCAATAGAAACAGGATAAAAAGCAGCACAAACAACAACTCCCATAGATGCTCCCATTGAAGGAACAATAATAGAAATTGATTCATCTAAGCCAAGTTTATCAAGCGATTTAATACTCAAAGGTACTGTTGCCATTGAAGATTGAGAAAAGAAAGCGAAAGTTAGTGGTTCTTGAATATTTGAAAACATATCTTTTTGACTAACTGATTTTGGTTTACAAAGCATTTCAAAAACAGTTACAATAGCTAAAATAATAGCAATTCCAATAAAGAATCCAAGTAAATAAAAGGCTATTGATTCAAAGTTAGCAAGAACATCTTTTATAAATAGTCCTGGTAACTTACAAATAATAACCAGCGGAATAAGCTTTACGATATATTTTAGGCAAGTACCAACCAATGTTTGAAGGTTTGTCATTCCATTAACAATTCCTTCTGCACGTTCATGGTCATGTTTTCCCAAAACATTAACAATAACTGCAAAAAAGATTGAAGCAATAATACAACTCATAACTAATACTGCATCGGCAAAAATATTAATTGAGCTAGGAACTCATCCTATAATAATTCCTGGAATAGTAATTACTAAAGTGTCATCTTTATCACCTGTAGTATCGTTTGTTAAATCAAAAGATACTTGATTCCAAATTGGCCATAAAGCAAAAGCAACAACAGTTGCAATAATTACAAAGAATGCAAACGAAGCTACAACTTTAATAAAAAATTTTGTTGATATTTTTTTTCTTGTTAAAGAAATAAAAATATTAACAAAAACAATAAATGGAACAAACAGAAGCATTAAGCTAACAAACATGGAAGGGAAAATATTCAACCACGTTATAGCCTCAGAATGCCACAAAATTCCTCCCTCATCATCTAGTTTGGGGGTAGATTGGTTTAAACCAAAAACAATAAAACCACCTATCATTCCAATTGCCAGTGCAGAAAGAATAAGATTTGATCATTTAATTTTTCGATTTAAAATAAAAACAATAACTAGAGAAACAAGTATAAATGCAACAACAATGCCAGTTTGCCAGCATGATATTACAAAAACATCTCCTAAATTCATTTTATCTCCTTTTATTTTAATGTAATTAAATAAAAAATACTTTTATTTAACTTAATTGTATCATTTGAAAAATAAAATAGTTATTATTTAAAAAAAAATCAAAAAATCTAATAATTAGTGTTTTGTCTTTCAAAATTTATTTCATTTTTCTTCTTATACATCTCAAAAATCTTTAAATCATCAAACAAAAGACAGTCAGCAATTGTAAATAAATAAATAAGAATTTTTCTAAATTCACTTTCTAAATTATTATTTTTAAAATTAATTGTTGCTTCATAAAGATTAAAAAAAGCTTCTTGTAATGACATTTTATTTTTAAAATTAAGATTTCATTCTTCAAAACCAATACTTAATCCAAGAGAAAGTACAAAATGTAAGATATCAATAAACTCTTCTAAAATAACTTCATCAGGAGATTGTTTTTTTTGAGATCAAAATTTAAAAAATCTTATTTCGTTTGCGGTTTCACCAATTTCAACTAAAAGAGCCATAACTCGATCATCAAAAGTTTTTTCCTTAGTAGTATTATTATTTTTAAAAATATAATTATCGAGTTGAACTTGATTTTTTGCAAGAATAGTTAAATTTATTTTCATATTTAAATTATAAAAAAAAGATGGAATAATCCATCTTTTATTTTTTGCTCTATTTAACTTGTTTTTTTAATTCTTTAAGTAATTCTCTTGCTTTTTTATTTAATTTTCTTGGCATTAATGGTACAAGTCTAATATATAAATCCCCATATTTATTTGCAGAAGCATTTAAAATAGGCATTCCTTTTCCTCTAATTCTAATTAATTTTAAAGGATCTGATCCTTCAGGAATATAAAATTCAACAATTTCATTACCAAAATGTTTAATAGATGTTTTTATTCCAGTAATTAAATCAAAAATACTTAAACGAACTTCTGTATATAAATCAGCACCATTTACATCTAAACTTGAATGTGGTCTAACCATTACTCTAATTAGTAAATCTCCATTTGGACCACCGCTTACTCCATCTTCTCCTTCACCAGCTAAAACAATATCCATCCCACTCATAATTCCTTGAGGAATTTTAATCTCTTTTTTTCCGTTTCGGATGGTATTAATAATAACCTTTTTTCCTTTATAAGCTTCATCTAAAGAAATATCAATGGTTTGTCTAGTACTTCTTCCTTTACGAGGTCTTTTTGAATTAAAAGGATTTCCAAAACCCATTTGGGCAAAAATATCATCTAAATTTCCAAAACTACTAAAATCTTGAAAACCTTCAAAACCACCAAAGCCTCCTTGGCCTTGTTGAAATTGTTCAAAATTATGTCCAAATTTATCATATTTTGCTCGTTTATTTTGATCATTTAAAACTTCATAAGCTTCATTAATCTCTTTAAATTTTGCTTCTGCATTATGTGATGAATTTACATCAGGATGATATCTCATCGCTAACTTACGAAAAGCTTTTTTTATTTCATTGCTATCTGCAGTTTTGGGAACTCCCAAAACTTCATAATAATCTCTCTTTTTTGTTACCATATTTATTTAATTGTGAATTTTTCTACTACAGGAATTCTTGTTTGTTTAATTCCTTGAAAGGGATGATTTTCAATTGAAGCACTATAACCTAGAAAGACTATAATTGCTACATTTTCATCATCGCGCATTAATTTTTTTACCAAAAGAAATTTGTTTAGATTCTCTGCTGAAAAACCTTCTATTGGAGTTGAATCAATATCTAGTTCCTTTGCGGCAAGCATCATGTAAGCAATTGCAATATAAGGTTGTCTTTTTGCTCACTCAGTATGATTTGAATTATTGTTTCCATAATCATGACTTTTTAGGGTTTCCATTAAGTTATTAATTTTTTCTGCTTTATTAACTTTATTTGTCCCATACGTTTGATCTATTTTTTTTAAAATTGCTAAGACTCGAGTTTTTGCTCAGGGCGTATCATAAAAGGCCTCAGCCTTTTTTGAAATAAAGAGCACAATATCAGAAGCATCTTCCATTTTTTTGGCATTATATCCAAAAAATGGTTCTAATTCTTTTTTTAACTCCCTATCCCTAATGCTCAAAACTCTTCAAGCCTCTAATCCCATTGAAGTGGGAGCGGTATTAGTAACTTCAAAAATATAATGAAGATCACCTGTGGGAATTAGTTCCCCGTTATATACTTTGGTTGCTCTTCGTTCTTTTGCAATATTTAATAGTTTTTCCACACAAACTCCTAATTTAACTATTATTTATTTATTTATTATCATCTGTTGAAGGTTCTTCTTCAACGTCAACAACATCATTATCATTATTATCGTCTTTTGTTTGGTCTTGATCTTCATCAATTACTGGATCTTGTCCAAATTCTGGATTATTCATAAATTGTTGCATAACTTGTTCAATTTGAGCAAGTTTTGCTTTTAATTCATCTATTTTTTTATCAACAATCAACTGTTTAATTTCTTCAAGTTCTTTTTCAGTTTGCACTTTTTGTTCTTCGGGCATTTTTTCACCCATTGGTGAATTTAAACCTTGTTCAATTGTATGAACAATTCCTTGAGCTCGATTAATTACATCAATTTCATCTTTTAATTGTAAGTCTTTTTCTTTATTTTCTTCTGCTTCTTTTACCATTTTTTCAATTTCTGCTTTTGAAAGAGCTGAATTATTTTGAATAGTAATTGATTGTTCTTGTCCAGAAGCTTTATCTTTTGCAGCAACAGAAACAATTCCATTTGCATCAATTGAAAAAGTTACTTCAATTTGGGGAATTCCTCTTGGAGAAGGATTTATTCCTGAAAGAACAAATCTTCCTAAACTTACATTTTGATTTGCAAGAGGTCTTTCTCCTTGAAGGACATTAATATCAACTTGAGGTTGATTGTCCTCTGCTGTTGAAAATGTTTGTGATTTTGAAGTAGGGATAGTTGCATTTCTTTCAATTAAAGAAGTCATTACTCCTCCAAGAGTTTCAATTCCTAAAGAAAGTGGAGTTACATCTAAAAGTAAAACATCAGAAACGTCTCCCGCAAGAACTCCTCCTTGAATTGCTGCCCCCATTGCAACAACTTCATCAGGGTTAATTGAAGTATTTGCTTTTTTACCTAGTTCTTTTTCTACAAGTGCTTTTACCGCAGGGATTCTTGTTGATCCCCCAACAAATAAAACTTCATCTAGTTCTTTTGGATCTAGTTTTGAATCTTTTATTGCTTGTCTTAATGGTTGTAAAGTTTTTGCAAGTAAATCTTTTGCTAATTTTTCAAAGTCTGCTCTTTTTAATTTAATTTCCAAATGTAAAGGTCCTGAATCTCCTGCTGAGATAAAGGGAAGTGAAATTGTTGTTTCAATTACTCCAGAAAGATCTTTTTTAGCTTTTTCTGCTGCTTCTTTTAATCTTTGAAGAGCCATTTTATCTTTACTTAAATCAATTCCGTTTTCTTTTTTAAAGATTTCAATTAAGTGATCCATAATTACTTTATCAAAATCATCTCCACCTAAACGATTATTTCCTGAAGTTGATAAAACTTCAAAAGTTCCTCCTGATAGTTCAAGAATTGAAACATCAAAAGTTCCTCCACCTAAGTCATAAACAAGAATTTTTTCTTCTTTAGTTTTATCATCAATTCCATAAGCAAGTGCAGCTGCAGTTGGTTCATTAATAATTCTTTCAACTTCAAAACCAGCAATTTTTCCTGCATTTCTGGTTGCAGTTCTTTCTGCATCATTAAAGTAAGCAGGAACAGTAATTACTGCTTTAGTTGCTTTATATCCAAGTTTTTTTTCTGCATAATCTTTCATATAAGAAAGAATCATTGCAGAAATTTGTTCTGGTTTATAATCTTTTCCATTTATGTTGATTAATTCTTTTGTTCCCATTAATCTTTTTACAGAAAGAACTGTATCTGGGTTTGTAATAGCTTGTCTTTTGGCTGCATCTCCTACAATAATTTCATCACCCTTAAAGGCAACAACTGAAGGAGTTGTTCTATTTCCTTCGGGGTTTTCAATTACTTTAGAAGTTGAACCTTCCATTATTGCTACTACTGAATTAGTAGTCCCAAGGTCAATTCCTAATATTTTTTCTTTAGCCATTTTTTTCCTCACTTTTTTTATTTATTTTTTTTTTTTTTTATATTTTTATTATGATCTTCGGTTGGTTCATTATTAAGATTTTTTGATTTAGCAACAATTACACTTGCCGGTCTTAATAAACGATCATGTAATAAATAAGCTTGATTATATGCTTTTATAATTTGTCCAGCTTTATAATCATCTGAATACTGTTCATCAATTGCATGATGATAATCTGGATTATAATATTCACCAGGTTTAACTGTAATAATTTTTACTCCTTCTTGTTCAATCGAAGTTATAAAATTATTAAAAATCATTTCAAATCCCTTTAATCAATTTTCGACTTCAGGACTTACATTTTTTGCACTAAGGGCTTTTTCCATCATATCAATACTGGGAATGATTTGATTTAAAAAGGACCCTGAACGATACTTAATAAATTCTTCTTTTTCTTTTTCTAACCTTTTTGTTAAATTTTCTTTTTCTGCTAGGAGTTCAAGAATTTTAGTATCCTTTTCAACTTGTTTTTGATTTTGTAATTTTTTTGTTAAATTTTCTTTTTCTGCTAAGAGTTCAAGAATTTTAGTATCTCTTCTTGCTATTTTTTCTTTTGCAAAAATGACTTCTACAGTTTGTTCTAATTTTGCTTCTTGTTTATCCTTTACTCTTTTTCTAAAAGAATTAGCTTCTTTTCTTGGTTCTTTATTGAGTTCTTTAGGAGATTCCTTAATATTTTTACTTTCAGAAGCTTTATTTTTCATGGATTGAACAGTTTTTTCTGATAAATCTTCTGGATTTTGAAAGTAAACATTATCTTTAAAATCTTTTATTGTGTTCTTTAAATTTTTATCTTTTTCTTTAGTCATTAAACTCTTCCTCAATCATTTCTAGTATAGTGAAAAATTCTTTGTATTGCTGTCCTTTAGGAGCAATAATTGCTACTGAAGTAGAAGTTTTTCCAATTTTAATTTCACGACTAATGATAGAAATTTCTTCTAAATTCTTTACCCCCATAGTTACATTATTTTTATGGGCATGAATTGCATCAGTTGATTCTAAAAAGTCTCAGATTTTTTGATTTTCTACAAAATCAAAAAGAAGTTGCAATTTATCTAGATCTCGAAAATAATTATTTAAAACAATTTCATTTGTTCCACTTACTTCTTGATGAATATCAAGCATTCGATTGAAGATATTTCGGATAACTATTTTAAATTTATCTTCAATATCATCAATTCCAATTTTTAAGATTTTTTCAATTTGGGGAATAATGTGTTCTATCTCTACAATCTGGTAGCCAATTATTTTTTTTGCAATAAGGTTTATTGCTTTTTCAAGTTGAATAAAATCTTTTTCTGGAATATCTAATTCATTATTAAAAACTTCTCCATTTGAACCAACCGCAACAATAAGGGCTTTGTCTTTTGAAAGATGATAAGTTTTTAAATCTTCTAGATAAAGATCATGATTATCTCTTTTTGTAATAATTAAAGGTTTTGTAGAAATATCAATTATTTTAATTGCTTCTTTTAAAACCCAGTTAATTCCGCGCTCACGATTTTTTAAAATTTCTTCAAGTTTAATTTTTAAAACATATTTTGATTCTGGACTATTTTCAATTTTATTTAAAAAATATTCAAACCCTTTTTTAGTGGGAATTCTTCCAGAAGTTTTATATGAATTTTGCAAATAACCTTCTTTTTCAAGTTCTGCAAGTTCAGCTCTAATGGAAGCATCTTTTAATTTTAACTCTTTTCCATATAAAACTGAAATTTGAGCAGATGAAATTGGTTCAGAAGTATTATTATAAATTTCCATAAAAAGATCAAGAATTTTTAATTGTCTTTTTGTAGCCACTAATTAATCACCGCTTCTTTTATAATAAAATGATCTTTTTTAAGTGAAATTTGATATCTCTTATCTAAACTAATTTCCTCTTCAATTAATTTATTTACAATTAAATTTTCGATATGTCTTGAGATATATCTTTTAATTGGTCTTGCTCCAAATAAAGGATCATAACCTTCCTTGGCAATTTTTTCAATTACATTTTCATTAAAAGTTACTAAAAATCCTTGTTCCCTTAATCTTTGTTGTAATTTATCAAGTTCAATTTGAACAATCTGTGCAATATTATTCATTGTAAGTGAATTGAATTGCACAATTTCATCAATTCTATTTAGTAATTCTGGTCTAAAAAAACTTTGTAATTCTTCTAGTGCTTTTTCCTGGTTTAATTTACCATTAAGTAAAATATTTGAACCAATATTTGTAGTCATAATAATAATCGTATTTTTAAAATTAACTTTTCTTCCTTGCGAATCTGTAAGATGACCATCGTCAAGCATTTGTAAAAAAAGATTAAATACTTCTGCATGAGCTTTTTCAACTTCATCAAAAAGAAGAATTGAATAAGGTTTTCTTCTTACTGCTTCAGTTAGTTTTCCGCCCTCTTCATATCCGATGTAACCAGGAGGAGAACCTATTAATTTAGAAACAGAGTGTTTTTCTGAATACTCTGACATATCAAATCGAAGCATCTCTTTTTCACTATTAAACATAATTTTTGCAAGTGATTTTGCAACTTGAGTTTTACCAACTCCAGTTGGTCCCATAAAGATAAAAGAACCAATTGGACGACTAGGGTCATTTAACCCTACTCTTGATTTTCTTATTGCGTTTGCAACAAGTTTTAAAGCTTCATCTTGACCCTTTACATATTTTTGAAGATCTTTTTCAAGATTAATTAGTTTTTCTTTTTCTGATTTTACAAGTGATTCTGTAGGAATTCCTGTTCATTTAGAAACAATTGAAGCAATTGTTTCTTCATTTACCTCTTCTTGAATAAGTCTTAATTTATCAACTTCTTTTTTAGCAGCATCAACTTGTTTTTCTAATTTTGGAAGTTGTTCATATTTAATTTTTCCAGCTTTATCATAATTTCCATCAATTTGAGCTTTTTCAAATTCTGCTTTTAATTTTTGAATTTTAGTTTGTAAATTTTTTAAATTTTCAACTTTACTTTTTTCTAATTTTCACTGTTTTTCTAAAGCTTGTTGTTTTGGATTTAAATCTTTTATTAAAGCTTCAACTTCTTTTAATCTTTCTTTTGATTTTGCATCTTTTTCCTGTTTAAGGGCACCTTGTTCAATTTTTAAGGTTTGAATTTGTTTTGTTAAATCTTCAAGTTCTTCAGGCATTGATTCAATTTGAGTTTTTACCATTGAACAAGCCTCATCAACAAGATCAATTGCTTTATCAGGCAGAAAACGATCTTGAATATATCTTGAAGAAAGAATAGAAGCACTTACTAGTGCATTATCATGAATTCTTACTCCATGAAAATTTTCATAACGATCTTTTATTCCCCGCAAAATATTAATTGTATCTTGAACACTTGGCTCTTCAATAATAATTTTTTGCATTCTTCGCTCAAGCGCTGCATCTTTTTCAATATATTCTTTATACTCTTTTGGAGTTGTAGCTCCAATAAGTCTAATTTCTCCTCTTGCCATCATTGGTTTAAAGATATTGGCTGCATCAAGTGCTCCCTGATTTCTTCCTGCTCCTACAAGAGTATGAATTTCATCAATAAAAAGAATAATTGCTCCTCTTGAATCTTTTATCTTAGTAATTATTGCTTTTAATCTTTCTTCAAATTCACCCTGAAATTTTGCTCCAGCAATTACTGAACTCATATCAAGTTCATAAATTTCTTTATCTTTTAAAGTGTCTGGAACATCACCTATAATTATTCGATAAGCAAGACCTTCAGCAATTGCTGTTTTTCCGGTCCCTGGCTCTCCAATTAAAATTGGATTATTTTTAGTTCTTCTTGAAAGAACCCTAGTAATTCTTCTTATTTCTGCTTCTTTTCCAATTACTGGATCTAATTTACCTTGAAGTGCTAATTCAGTTAAATTTCTCCCATATTTTTCTAATAATTCTGGATCTATTTTTGGATTAGGAGTAAAGTTCATTTCCATTGTTTTTCCTTTTAGCAAATTTAATTTTTACTTGCTAATATAATGATATAACAAAAATTAGCAAAAAACAAATTTTTTTGCTAATTTTTAGTTTCATTAATATCACCTATTTTTTTGAGTTTTTTGTTAGAACTAATGAACTATCTTACTCTATTTCATTTAAATGCAAATATTTTAATTAATATAACAATATTAAAGTTTCATTATTTTAATATTTTTGTGTTTAATAAAAATAAATTGTTTTCTAATGAAAAAAATATGGAAGAAATTTAATCTCATTAAACTCTATTTAACTTAAAATATATAAATCCGTTTTACTAATAGAAACATCTAATAAATAATTAAAGCAATACTTTTTCTGATTCATAATTAGTTATAAAAAAATTTCAAAATTTAAGATATTAATATAGATACTATTAAATTATCTGTAGTAATATCTAAAATCAAACTTCTATTACTTAAGTAGTATTAATAATAGCAATTATTAGTTTATTATGATTAATACATATATTAAGATAATAAAAAATCAAGAAAAATTTCTTGATTTATATTAATAATAACTAAAACAAATTTTTAGCTAATATAATTAGTTTTTCTTCTACTTATAACTAAAAAACTAATAATTATAGATACAATTAAAAATATCATTAAAGTACTAACCGCAATAATTATTATTAATCTATTGATCAACATTTTAGTTGAAAAAGAATCCAATTCTATTGGAGCAGGTCGATGATAATCATCAGATACAAGTACTTCAATTGTTGTGTTGTTATATGTTGTATGAGAATCTAATTCAGTTGCTACCAATGTTCCGCTAATTTCAGAACCATCTTCATGTGCAATTACTTTATGATTTTCATCAAATCATAAAACTTCCTCCACAATTACAGCGCCACCTTGATCATCTACTCCTTCAATTATTTCATAATCAATAGTTGCAGAATTATTAGTTAAATTATAAATTTCACTAGTTGTTTTTATTTCAGTGGTTTTTTGCCCGGGTTTTGTTTTAAAATCTTTAATTTTTACTTTTTCAGTATAATCATGACCGCTTTTTCCATCATTTATTTCAGCAATTAGATATGTATCATTATAAGAAACATCTGGTATTAAATTTGTGGTTTTTAAATTGTCAACTTCTATTTTTGAACTTGCAAGTTCAATATCATTATTATCATTATTATCATTACCACCATTCATTCATTGTACTTTTTCTACATAATGTTGGTTTACATTATTATCATTATATTTTATTTCATAATCAATTGTTGCTGAAGTTGATGTTATATCATAAGCCTTTTGATTTGTAGAAATTCAAGCAGCATCAGGATATGGGAGTACATCTTCATCACTAATTTTTACTCATCCAATTAAAGTTTCTTCAATAACATCAAGAGATGTATCTGTTGTTGTATCTAAAGTAACTTTAAAACTACTAAAAGTTGGAGTTCCATTTTCAAGTCTATAATCTCAAATACCTAAATCTGGATTAAGTTTAGAACTTATTTTTAAAGAAAAAGTTGGCGATGATCCTCCATCATTAGTAGAATTTATTCTTCCTAAATCATATACTTCATTTATTGTAGGAGATATTAACTCTATTGAAGGGGTTGCTCCATATGGTCCATATTCATAAATATGTAATTCACTATTTTTGTCATATTCTTTAGTATTTTTATCTTCATCATAAGTTAAATCAATTGAAATTGTAGCAAGTTGATCTCCAGATGAAACACCATTATTTTTATCTTCCTGATAACTTTGATCTATATCATAAACTTCAAAATTGCTAGTATCTAAAATTACTAGTCCAGTTTCTGACTCTACACTAGGTGTTTCTATTGATTTTAAATTAGCATTTAATAAACTATTTCCAAAAGGAATAAATATTGCAACTAATCCTAATAAAGTAATTAAATATTGTTTTTTCATTATTAAAATTTTAGTATATATTATACACTAATCTAATTATATTACAATATATTTAAAGTTTTACTATTTTATAAATTAACCTAAATAATATTTCTATTTAATAATTATAATTTTATTACTTGAACTCTTCTAAACAAAAATTTTCCAATTAATACAATAATTCCTGCAATAATAAATTCTGTAAAAAATAAAAAGGCGATTGTAATTCCAACAATTTCTCCTGTTTCGAGTTTTTTATTACCACTATTTGGGTTTATTTGTAAATAGCTTAAATCTTCTTCTCTATTGATCTTTTTCTTATTAAAATTTTTCAAGTAATATATTGTATTGTACTTTTCACCTTCTAATATATAACTTATTTCTAATGAATAGTTATTAATATTATTATTTTTTAAAGATTCTTTATCTCCATATTTCAAACCATATTCATCAGTAAAGACATCATAAGTAATTACATCACCACTTTGTTCTCAAGAATGTATTTTTGTTAAAACATTATCATCACCTTTTTTTATTTGTATATCCGTTTCTTCTACAACTGAACCATTTGTATCTATTTTTCCTTGTATTTCTAAAATACCATGATCTTTATCAATCAAAACTGCTTCTGGTGATTCAAAAAATTTAGGAGCACCTATTGGTGTACTAAAAGATTCAAGTTCTGTTTTTGCTGATTCATTACTTGTTGTTGCAATTAATGTTGTATTTGCATATGTTTCATTTGGTTCTAATTTATTAGTTGTTATTGTTCCGGATATTGGACTTTTTAATGTTTGATCTATTTCTTCATTTGCAAGTTCGTTTCTTCCATCCATTCATTTGACATTTGTAACAATTAGAGGGAAACCACGAACATCTTTTCCAGGCTCTATTATATAATCCACACTTGCTTTAGTAGGACTTATAACTTCAACAACACCATCTTCTCTAATTATTGTTTCCTTAGCAAGAGAAATATAATCTAAAGGAATATTCCCAATATCTTCTGTTTGAATTTCTGAATCATTTTCACTAAAATCAGCATAAGAATAATCAGCTGTTATATAAAAGCTTTCATCTTCCGTTAATTTATAATTTCAAACTTTTAAACTCTCATTATTAGTGCTATCTGCTTCAATAGTATAAGTTCCAATTTTAGAATCATCATTAAAAAAATAATCGGCAGCTTCATAAGTTGCAAGTTTATTATAAGAAAATTCAGCAGCTTTTGTGTCAGGTTTTGAACTATATAAATTTAATCCATTTGTTGAAGTATCATCAGGAAGATGATAATGCCAATCTTTATTATCAGGATTAAATTCAATTTTAAGAGAAAAAGATTCAGCTTCATCTTTACTATTTACAGTTTTTGAATTATCTATATCTCAAAAAGTAATATTACTATCTTGCACAACTGTCAAACCAGTTCCTTCTGAACTTATTTCTTTTGTATTAAGAGAAAGTGTTTTTGAATTTAAACTTAATAAACTATTTCCAATTGGAATAGATATTATTATTAGTCCCAAAAAACTAATTAAATATTGTTTTTTCATTTTGCTATTTCTTTTATTTTTAAATTTATTCTATACAATTTATTTAAAAATAAAATCTTTATAATAAAATTATTACTCTTTTTAATAAAAAAAAGAAAATTATAATAAAGAAAATTAATAAAAAAAGATATATTGAATTAATTCATTAATAATAAATTATTACACTAAATTCTTTGTTTTGATATTGAAAGTTAATAGTTTAGACTCTTTTAAAATCTTTTTCTTTATTTTTTGCACTTATTTTATTTGCTTTATGTTCTCTAAATCAAACATATCCTATTCCTGTAATAGTTCCCAAAAGAAAGAGAAGTCCAAGTATTATTCCAAAAATTATTCATCCCCTAAATTGCTTGCTTTCATTTTTTTCTCCTGCTTCATTTTCTATTATTTTAAGTTGAATTTGTCCTATTTCTATATTATCTTTTTCTATTGGTACACCGTTATCATAATAAGTTGCATCAGTTGTAACATTAATTGGGTTACTATTAGCAATTTTATAGTTTCAAATTTTTTTATTATCTATTATTAAATCTTTATTATCTATTGAATTAATTGAAGCATAAAAAAATCCTCTTTCAGAATTATTAAAATATAAGTATCTTCCACTTTCATCATTAGATAAATACATATAAATTTCTTTATAAGTTAAACTTATTACACTGCCTTCACTTCTACCATAATAAAAATGTAATTCATCATTTTTTTTAATTTTTAAATTAGTTGTTTGTGAACTTTTATCAAAACTAGCATAAACCGTAATTGATTCTAAGGTATCACTACTATCTAATTCGTTATTTTTATTTTCATCTATAAAAGTAGCATTACTTATATTTTTAATTTCAATTCCTGTATCAAAAGGAACAAAAAGATTAATTGATCCTATTTTCTTTTCATAAGAGTCTTTTGAATCTCCCTCATTAGTAACATCACTAACATCCGTTGTTACATCAAAGGGTTTGCTATCTATAAGCTTATAGTTTCAAATATCAAGCTCATTAAAGAGATCATCTACAGAATTAATTGAAGCATAAAATGTTCCTTTTTCTTTATCTCCAACATATCCTCAACCAGAAGTTTTTGTTGCATAATCATTAATTACTTCATAAGATAAATCAATTGAATTAGAAGTAGCTGAATTTGTTGGATAATAAAAATGCAATTTATCAGTATTGGTATTTATTGGTTCTAAATTATCTTCTCTTAAAGCAGAATCATAAGTTACATCAATAATAATTGAATCTAATTGATCACCCTTATTTGCTTTGCCATCACGGTTAGTATCAATAAAAAATGCCTCACTATCATCTTCAATAGTAATTCCTGTATTATTAGTTTTATTAGCTAGTGCAATTGAAGAAGAATTAGTAATATTTAATAAACTTTTTCCCAAAGGAATAGATATTGCTATTAATCCTAACAAACTAATCAAATATTGTTTTTTGATTTTCATTATTTTATTCTCCTTTCAATATAAACTTATAAATTAAGAATAAATTTATAGGATGAGATTATTATTTCATTAATACTTAAGCTAGTATTTAAGGTTTCATTATTAAAAAAAATAGTTAAACATATATAATAATTAATAAACCATTTCCTAAAGAAATAGATAATGCAAACGAATAGTCCTAATAAAATTAATCAAATATTCTTTTTCATATTTCATTATTTTAGAAATTTAGTATTTATTCTATATAAATTTATAATATCACTATTACAACAAAATAAAAAGATAGAAATAAAAGCAAAGTGTTTCTAATAAAAAAAAGAAAAAAAGAAAAAAGCAGAATTAATTCTGCTTTTTTTAATTTAATATTAAAAATTATTTTTTATCATTTTCTTCTTTTGATTCTGTATTTTCTTCTTCTTGTTTTTCTAGTGCTACTTTTACTTGGACTTTAGTTTCCATACTTAATTTTTTTGCTTTATATTTTTTATATAAAATATATCCTATTCATGCAATAATACCAACAAGAAGTAGAACTCCAATTATTATTCCAATAATTGCTCCTGCTCCAAGATTATTAGAAGTAGGTATTGTATGCAAATTATCAACAGATGTTTTAACTTCACCAGCATCTTCAAAGGTTACACGCAACTCTGCTTTTTCATAATTTGTATCTGGAGTTAAATTATAAACTTCAATAGTTCCTTTATTATTTTTAATTTCACTAGCTGTTTGTTTTCCGAGTATTTCAGTTGCTTTATTGTTTTCATATAATTTTGCTGATACAAATTCATCATCTTCAGCAAGTTCAATATCATATTTTATTGTTGCAGTTGTATCAGTTAAATTAATAGCTGATGCATTTTTAACAATTGATTTAGTTGGTATTGGATCTGTAATCAAATCTTTAATAGGTGCTATAACTTCACCAGCATCTTCAAAGGTTACACGTAATTCGGCATTAACATAATTTTTATCTTCAGTTAAATCACTAACAAGAATAGTTTTTTTATTACCCTTAACTTTACTGGGTTTTTGAGTTCCAAGAATTTCAGTTGCCTCACTATTTTCATATAATTTTGCTGATACAAATTTATCACCTTCTGCAAGTTCGATATTATAATTAATTGTTGCTTCTGTTTCATTAATATCAGTAGTTTCCATAACAGTAACTTTTGATGTATCGGGTGCAGATTTTGTTTTTAAATTATCAATTGTTTTTGTTTGTGGTTCTTTTGCATTTGAAAATTGTACCTGTACTTCTACATTATCATAAGATGTTCCGGGTGTTAAATTATAAACCTCAATAATTCCTTCACTAGAATTTTCTTGAACTGCAAAAGGTTCACCATTCTCATATAATATTGCTGATTCAACTATTGCATTTTCACCAGTAATTTCTCTTCCAAGTGTAGCGCCATATTCAATAGTTGCACTATTACTGCTTGTATCTTTAACTTCTACACTATTAAGTATTGACTTTTTAAAACCTAGTTCTATTGGAACTTCTCCAAGTACTGTTTCATAACTAGTACTGTTACTAGATTTAGTTACATCAGATGTTATCGAAAAAGGTGCGTTATCTTTAATTGCATACTCTCAAAGACTAAAGCTTCCATCGGGGTCAACTGTTATTCCATCATCAGTAGAATCAATTAAAATATTAAAAGTTCCACTTTTATCATTTCCAACATATCCTGGATATTCTGCTGTCCCATATCTCCCAGCACCAGCTAAGAATTTTGTATAAGTTAAACTTACTGATTTTTCTTTGTCTTCATTACTATCATTGTAATAGAAGTGCAATTGATCATTGTCTTTATCAATTTTTTCTAAACCTACTCTATCTTCAACATTATAAGATGCACTAATAACAATTGCATCTAATTCATCACCTTCATTTACTATATCATCATTGGTACTAGTAACAAAAGCGGTGGTTTCTTTATCAAATGTAATTCCCGTTGCAAGATCATCTATGTTTTTTTCTACTAGTACAGTAGGAGAATAATTATTGAAATTTAATAAACTAGTTCCCATAGGAATTGATATTGCTGTTAGTCCTAACAAACCAATTAAATATTGTTTTTTCATATTATTGTTTATTTTCCCTTCTCATAAACTTATTTAGTCTTATCATACTAATTTTAGCATTAATATAAAATATAAAAACAGAACTAAGTTCTGTTTTTATAAGCTTAATATTAAGAATTATTAAACTTTATTAACTATAGATTTTTTTATATATTACATCCATCTTATTCAATAAATATAATAATACTTTAATCTATATTTAAGGTTTTTTACCAAAATCAATCAAATATTTTTCTCTTTTTATTTTATTTTCTATAATACATATATAAATTTATAAAATCACTATTACAACAAAATAATAAAAATAAGATTAAGAAAAAAGTCTATTAATTAATAACTTATAAAGTTATAAAAAAAAGGTAAAATTTATTTTTACCTTTTTTTATTTAAGATTAAGAATTATTATTCTAGTTCTTCTTCTTGTTCTTCAATATTTTCTTTACTATCTTTATATTTTTTATATAATACATTCCCTGCTCATATAATAATACCAACAAGAAGTAGTACTCCAATTATTATCCCAAGAACTGCAGCTGCTCCAAGTTTATCACTTTTGGGTTCTTTTGTTGTAATTGGATCAATTTCAATTGGTTCAGGATCAAATGAAACTCCACTATCATCAGCTTCAGTAAATGTTACTTGCATTGTCCAATCATCATATGATGTATTAGGATCTAAACCTGTTACAGTTATCGAACCATTCAAGGCCATACCATCTGTATTTTCATCTTCATACACTAAATTACCAGTTGAATCTGTAATTACAATTTTTGTTAATAAATAATCAAAACCATTTACATCATTTCCAGCTGTTGCATTATAATCAAATGTAACAGTTGTATCAGTTGCTTTGGTATTAGTAATTTCAAATGTTGGATCTACTTGATCAATTGGATTTGTTGTAAATCTAGCAACGGGAGTTTCTGCATTATTTACACCATCATCTTCAAATGTTACAACTATTTTTGTTGCTTCATAAGGTGTTCCTGGTGTTAAATCACTTGTATTTAAAGTTCCGGTATCTTCATGATCTGTAATTACTTTTGAATTACCAAAATTACTTCCATCAGCATTTTGTCATTCAACACTTTCAATTGTATAAGCATTAGGATTTTCTTGTGTATCTGTTCCTAAATTAATATTATAAGTAACTTCTGCGGATCTTTCATCTTTAGTAAATTCACTAGATACTACTGTTGGAATTACCACATCTGCATTTTCTGTTTTAATTTCATCAACGGCCATTTCACTTACATCATCTTTATTTGAATGTGAAAATTCTACTTCCAATCATGCTCCTATATAAGATGTTCCTGGTGTTAAATTTTCAATAGTAACAGTTCCATCTTTATTATCAGTTTGGTTTGTAAATTCATCTCCATCTTTGCTTTCATATAATGTAGCGTTGTTAACTTCTACATTAGTTTCACCATCAACTTCTTTTCCAGGAGTAAATTCATAACTAATAATTGCACTATCTTTGGTAGTACTATCTACATTTGTACTTGTAAGTGTTGAAGGTGAATCGGCATCTTTTGTTTTAATTTCATCAACAGCCATTTCACTTACATCATCTTTATTTGAATGTGAAAATTCTACTTCCAATCATGCTCCTATATAAGATGTTCCTGGTGTTAAATTTTCAATAGTAACAGTTCCATCTTTATTATCAGTTTGGTTTGTAAATTCATCTCCATCTTTGCTTTCATATAATGTAGCGTTGTTAACTTCTACATTAGTTTCACCATCAACTTCTTTTCCAGGAGTAAATTCATAACTAATAATTGCACTATCTTTGGTAGTACTATCTACATTTGTACTTGTAAGTGTTGAAGGTGAATCGGCATCTTTTGTTTTAATTTCATCAACAGCCATTTCACTTACATCATCTTTATTTGAATGTGAAAATTCTACTTCCAATCATGCTCCTATATAAGATGTTCCTGGTGTTAAATTTTCAATAGTAACAGTTCCATCTTTATTATCAGTTTGGTTTGTAAATTCATCTCCATCTTTGCTTTCATATAATGTAGCATTGTTAACTTCTACATTAGTTTCACCATCAACTTCTTTTCCAGGAGTAAATTTATAACTAATAATTGCACTATCTTTGGTAGTACTATCTACATTTGTACTTGTAAGTGTTGAAGGTGAATCGGCATCTTCTATTTTAATTGCCACTTTTCCAACAAGACTTTCTTCATATGTTTTCAGTTTTAAAACTCCATTATTTACTACTCCTTCAGCAGTTATAACTAAGTTTTCACTATTATCAACAAGTGTAAAACCTCAAAGATTTGTATATTCTGCATTATCTTTTGAATTTATATTAATAGCTAGTTGGCCGGGTTTAATAGAAGCATTTTTTTCTGTAATTTGAGAATAAGTTACAGAAAATAGTGATTCGTCATTATTTTCTTCATAAATATTTAATCCACTTCTTGATGGATTACCAATTTCAAAATTAGAAACAATTTTTTCATCATAGGAAGTAAAAAATTTTATACCGCTAAGTTGATCGCCCTCATTTATTTCTCCATCTGCGTTTTCATCGGAAACCGTTATTATACTTGCCTCATTATCAATTACAATTCCTGTTACACCATCATTATCCACATATATGGGGGTAATTCCTTTTATACTAGTATCTAATAAACTATTTCCCATAGGAATAGATATCGCAGCTAACCCTAATAAACTAATTAAATATTGCTTTTTCATATTTTTTTGTTTATTTTCCTTTCTTTATAAATTTATTATTATTTCTATATTATATTTTTATTTCTATAAGTTATTCTTTTCTCTACAACTTATTCTTATTACTATAATTATATTATCTCATTACTTTAAATAAAATATCTTAGTAATCTAAAAACTAATATACTAAAATATTCATTTATTTAAATCTAAAAAATAAATTACATTAATTTTATTAAAATATTAGGAACAACTTTTAAAATAAGACTTATTTTACTAAATATTTAGTAATAAAATATTAATAGTATTAAAAAGAATATTATATACAAGAAAAACAACAAAAAAATTCTATTAAGATATCATTATTAATTACAAAGATAAATAAAAAAAGCAAAATCTATATTTTGCTTTTTTTATTTTATAAGAAATTAAGAATAAGTTATTTAAGAATTATTAAGCTTTATCTTCTTTTGCTTTATTTTCTTCTACTTTTTCTTCTTCTGCTTGAGCTTCTTCTATTTTATCTTCTTCTTTTGTTTTATCTTCTAATTCTTTATCTTTTTTTTTGTCTTCAGAATTATTTTCTTTATATTTTTTATATAGAAGATTTCCTACTCATGCAATAATACCAACACCAAGAAGTACTGCAATTATTATTCCAATTACTGCCCCTGCTCCAAGTTTATCAGTTTTATCACCATCATCAGGGTCTACTGAGCCGCCACCTAAATCTTTTTCTTCAATTACATTAGATTTAGGATCAATTGTTCCACTTACAACTTTTTGAGGAGAACCATCAGCATCATTATAATTTACTCTTATTGTATAATCTTCAACATTTCCACTATAATCTGATGCAACTAAATCATAAGAAACATCTCCTCTAGCTTTTGGCATTGAATCATCTGTTGCTACAACTTTACCACTTTTATTAAGAAGTTCAACGCTAGTAACTGTTCCGTCATTTGGAGTAACTTCTCCTATAACTTGAATTTTATTATTTTCAGTATCAGTATAAACATTTGTTGGTTCACTAACTTCTGGAGCCACTGGTTCAACTACTTCATCAGTTTTAGTTGAAAAAGGTATAACTTCTTCAAAATCAGAAGAACCATCATCCATAGTTACTTTAAGTATTGTTTCATTATAATTAGTTTCTGTTAATAAACCAGATTCTTCGGTTGCAGTTATAGATCCTGATGTTGTTTTTCCATTAGAAATAGATGAATTTTCATGTTCTGATGCAATAACATCATTATTACTAGTATCAATTCATTCTATTTTCTCAATTTGTACAGTTTGTCCACTTCCATCTGTATTTTTACCATGTGTTACACTAAAATCAATAGTTGCTTCATCATTGGTTTCTGATACAATAACTTCATCTGCTGTTTTAATTTCAGAATTTTTTGATACTGCTTTATCAGTTTTGAAAGGATCTACACTTGTTTTTATTTCGTTAGTTACCGAGTTAACATCATCACTAACTTCAACAATTAAGGTTGTATCTGCATATCTTTGATCTGGTTTCAATTTACTTGTTGTTAAAGTATTTGTTGTTTTTTTACTATCACTAGAAGCTAATAAAGTATCTCCATTCATTCATCTAACTTGTTCAATATAATTACTTTTTCTATTAGTATTTTTTCCTAAATCTATATTATATTCAACACTCGCTTCATTAGAACTTATAACATCAACATTTTTTATTTGTTCAATTTCTACTGAATTAGTTTGAAATACTACATCTGAATATAAAATTTCTTCTTTTTCTATTACTCCTATTTCATCTGGAGCTGGAATATAATTAACTATAGTTACTTTAAGAAAAGTATCATAACTTGTATTAGGAATTAATTCTTTATCTGTTTCTATTATTCCACTATCAGTACTATTATTAAATTCTGGTTCTTCATCTTTTGCAATTACTTCTGCATTAGTTTTAGTTATTCATTCAACTTCTTTAACTTCAAAATTTACATCTTCACCTTTATCATCATATTTACTAATATTATATAAAAGTGTTGCACTAGTAGCATCTACTGATTCAACTTCTGTTGTAATTTCTTTTGATTCTGCTTGTGATTTTGTTGTAAACGGATCAAGTTCTTCATTTATTTTACTTCCATCACTCATTAATACTTCAATAGTTGTTTGAGAATATTCTGTATATAATTCTAAATCTTTTGCTCTTAAAACTCCAGAAGTTTTCCCATTAGTTGAAGTAGCAAGTACTGATCCTTTTTTAGTTTTTCCACTATCTACGTCATAATAATCAGCTTCTCTTCAAGTAACTTTTTTAACTGTTATAGAATTACCTTTTTTATTTAATCCAGGAGTAATATCATAAGAAACACTAGCTGAATCTTTTCTAGAAGTTACTTCACCAATCTCCATTGTTGATGCTACTGCAACTGATCGTGTTTCAAAATCATCAATAATTATTTCGTCAGTTTTTCCATTTTCAGATATTACAATAAGTTTTGTATCTTTGTATTTTGTACCTGGATTTAATTCTTGAGCTTCTATAGTTCCATCTGTAATATCTCCACTAGAGTAAATATTACTTTTATCAGCAATAGTATTCGCACCATTCATTCATACAATATCTTCAATATAATCTTCATTTCCAAGAGCATCAATTCCAGTATCTATTTTAAAATCAACTTGTGCAGTTGTTTCAGTTGTAACTGGTACACTAACTCCATTGATTGTAGGATTTGTTGGAATATATTCAGCATTAAATCCAACAATTACTACTTCTTCTGGATCATTACCATCACTTGATGTTGCAACAATTTTTGTATTATATAGTTGGCCTTCATCTAAATCATCTGTTGTTAAAGTTCCGGTAAAATCTTTATCAGTTGCTAAAGTTTTGCCAGTATCTACGTCAATTCATTTAACATTTGAAATAGTTACAGGATTTCCATCATTATCTTTTCCAGTAACTATTTTATAGTCAATACTCGCAGAAGTTGTTGAAATTTCATATACTCCTTCATCTGATGGTTGTATTATAGAATCTTCTTTTAAACTCTCTTTTAAGTCTTTAATTGCAACAGTACCAATTGAAGTTCATTTTGTTTTTTGATCAGTACTATCTACTAAAGGAGTTGTTACCTTAAAACCATTTTCAATGTCATTTAATGTAACTGAATAATTTCAAAAATCTGAATGACTTGAAAAATTATTATCTTCTGAATTTATATCTAAAAGATATATCCCCCCATTTTCGTTTGGTGTATATTCACCTATTTCAAGAAGATCCTTAGTAGATACTTTAAAGTTACTATCATCATTACCATGATGAAAAGCTACTGATTGTGATTTTGAAGGAATTATATAATCAGTTTCAGTATTATCATATACAACCTTCATTTCAATTGAATTAAGTGTATCTCCTACTGAAATTTCACTATCAGCATTTTTTCCATCTAAAACAACTACTTCACTATTTTCTTCATCAATAGCAATTGTTCCAGTGATAGGATCAGGTACTGGTCCTACAAGTAAATTAGTATCTAACAAACTACTTCCGAGTGGAACAGATATAGCTGCTAACCCTAATAAACTAATTAAATATTGTTTTTTCATATTATTCGTTTATTTTCCTTTCCTTATAAACTTATTCTTATTTCTATAACTTTATTATATCTTTATTAATACCATTAATAGTATTAATAATTAAATTATTCTTTTTTAGTTTTTTATTAATAATTCTTATCTACTAATAATTACTATATAAATATAAAAAGCTATAAATATTTTATATTACTAATCTTTTTTGAACAATAATTATAGTTATAAAGCTTTAATTTAGGCAAATCATTCCTTCTTCTATAGTATTTTATCTATTTAAAATACTTTTATTATTGTTTTTTTAAAATAATATCTATTCTTTATTTTAAAAAAAATATTGGACTTCCATATGGTTATATTACTATAAATTTACTTGTTGTTTTAATTAATATTTTCTTTATATTATATATACAAATAATGATTTACTATATATACAAATTAAAAATTGAAAATTTATATTAACATGTTATTAATAGTTATCTATAATATCTATATTTTCTATATTTATTCTTAATTTAGCATTAAGATCTTCTATAGTTACTAAAACCTTAATTACTTTATAAACGAATTAGATATAAAAAAAGTAGAATTAATTCTACTTTTTTTTAATATATATTATTAAGAATAATTAAGCTTCTTTTGATTTATATTTTCTAATAGATATATACATTACTCATGAAAAAATAGCAATAAAGAATAATACTGCAATTATTATTCCAATAATTGCTCCTGCTCTAAATTTGTCTGTTAATCTAGATAAATCTTTTTCTACAAGTTGACTTTCTTCATCAGCAAGAAAATCACCTAAATTTATTTTTTCTTCAGCTTTATATTTTTCATTATTTATTTCATATTCATAAAATACTTTTAATGAATAATTTTCAAGTCCATCTTTATCATCTTCAATATAATTTGGAGTTCAAACATCATAAGTAAATTCAGTATAACTAGTTGGTTTAAAAGTTTTATAGTTTGTTTCTATAGGTGTATCCTCTTTTAAAATTACAATTTCTGTAATATTAGAACCATTTAAAATAATTGTTCCTTTAATTTCTAAAATATCATTAGTTGTATCATAGTAAATTGTAGGTGACATATTAATTTCTGCAGCAGTTGCATCTGTTTTAAATGATTCTACAAAATGATCTTTTGAATTTATTTCATTAGTTGCAGTAATGGTTGTTCCATCACTCATTTCAGCAACTATTTCTGTATTACCTTTTCCATTTTCTAAAACTGGATCACCATAAGTTGTTGCTGGTGTCAAATTGGTAGCTATTAAATCTCCTGCATCAGCATCTGAAGTTGCAAGTGGATCTCAACTATTAGTATTAGTATTTAAACTCATTCATTCAACTTTTTTAATATCTACAGAATCACCTTTTATATCATTTCCAAAAGAAGTAACTTCATATTTAACTGTTGCTGTATCTGATTCAATATTTGATATTTGTCCTTTACTTGTATCATCAGCTGTATCTTTTATTTCAATTGTAGTTCGTTCTGATTGATCACTAATAATTCCAACTGTTCCAATTTCAATTTGTCCAATTTTATCTGGTGTTTTTGTATAAGCACTAGTTATTGTTAAGGCAAAATCCTCATTGCCATTTATTCGATAACTTCAAAATTTTTTATGTGTAGCAAAAGAATCGTCTTGTGCATTTAATTGTAAATTATAAGTTCCACTTTTAGCATTTCCAGTATAAACTCCCCCAATAGCCGCAAGTCCACTAGCACTTACATCTAAATGATCATTATTAGTTCCATAATAAATATGAATATTTTTTTCATCATTTAATTTATTATTTCCATCTTCAGCTTCATCTTCATCTTCATTTAAAAATGGAATTATATAAGGATTAGTTGTATTACTATTATATGAAGCATTAAACTCAATTGCTTGAAGTTGATCACCTTTCGCAACTTTTCCTTCACTATTAACACCCACTATACTTGTATCATCATTAACTGTAATTGTTCCAGTTGGGGTTGATTCTTCTGCTGAATTGAACAAATCTTGATTAGTGTTTAATAAACTATTTCCAACAGGAATAAAAATCGTTGCTAGTCCTAATAAACTAATTAAATATTGCTTTTTCATATTCTTATTATCTATTATCCTTCCTTATAAACTTTGTTATTCTTTTATAATAATTATATTATATAAATATTTTAATTAATCTTTAAAATAAAAAAAATAAATTTATTTAACTATTTTATTTTAACTTGATATTTATTTTTTGATTTTATTTTTTATTAAATAAAAAATAGCAAAATAATTTGCTATTTTTAATTAAATTTAAATTTAAGCTTTTTTAGCTTTAGATTTTTTAAATGAAACAATTCCTATTCAAAGAAGAATTCCAAATAAAATTAATGCTCCAAGGATTATTCCAATAATAGCACCAGTTCCAAGAGCAAGTAAATATGATAAATCAGCTTCTGGATTAATAACAAGATTACTTACATCTTTATCAAATGAAACTGCATCAGTAGTTTCATCCAATTTATAAACTATTTCTAATTCATAATCTTTATAATTTTCTACATTATAATCAGTTGTATAAACACTATAATTAAGAGATTTATTATTATGTTTAATTGGATCTGTTCCAAGAACGTTTCCTTTTTCATCAAGAATATTAACTTCATCTATAAATGAACCATTAGATGTAATTACTCCCTCAACTTGGATAACTTCTTTATTTTCATCAACATTTATTATAGTTTCTGATGTTGCATCTAATGCGGGTGCATCTTTTTTGGAAGTATTAAATGAAACATCTTCACTTAATACTTCCCCATTACTCATTGTTGCGATTATTTGCGAACCATCTGGACCATCATCAATTGATTGTTCATAAGATTTATCAGATGTTAAATTTGATCAAGTAAGTGTTTCATTCAATGCTCCTGATGTATTTTGATCATGAATTATTTCAACTGGATTTTCATCAACTATTACTTGTTCATTATCATCATCATATTTATAAGAAATTCATCTTATATTTGTAAGAGTTGTTTCATTTCCATAAACATCTATTCCTGGATCAACTTTATACATTACTTCTGCATCAATTCATGAAGTTCTTGGATTATTTATTGTTAATTTTGTATCACTTTTTATCACATAAGGAGTTTTATTAACTTCTACTTCACCAATTAAAGATTGGTCTTCAATAGTGGAAGATTCTCCTACATTTATTGTAAAAGAGGAAAGACTATTTTCATCTAACTGATAAGTTCAAAGATTTTCCATATATGTAAAATCATCACTTGAATCTATTTGTAAGTCAAATTCTCCTTCAGCTTCATTGTATGTTGTTTGTTCAAGAACTAAAAGTGTAGGAATTTCAATTTCTTTAAGAAGTTCATCTTTGGTAATATCTCCAGAAGCATAAATATATAAAGAATCTTTTCTTTCAATTTTATATTGGCCACTCTTATTATGCTTTGCATTTACTGTAATTTTTTGAAGAGTGTCACCTTCAGAAGCTACTCCATCTGCTTCAGCACTAGTATCAAAAACAACTACTTCACTTTCTTCATTTTCATTCTGAATAGTTCAATCAGTTGTTCCTTCTGTAGTGGGGGAAGTTTCATAACTATAATTAGAAGGCATAGCTGATAAACTAGTTCCTAATGGAATAGACACTGCTGCTAGCCCTAATAAACTAATTAAATATTGCTTTTTAATCATTTTCATTTTTCCTTTCAAATTTATATAATTTTATTGTAAAGAAAAAATCTTTTTCTCTTTTTTTGATTACAATATAATTTTCTAAGATAAAAAAAGAAAAAAAGAGGAATTGAAACTATACCCTATACATTAATTTAAAAGTTTTATATACCTTTTAAATTAATGCTATTCAAGCACTAAAATAAAATAATTAACCGAAAAATAAAATTAACTATTTTTTATAAACTAATTAAATATTCTTCTTTGATTATTAATTCTTAAATTTTTTTATAAATTTCAAAATTATTAATATCAAAAAACTAGTTTTTTGATCAAATGTATAATCCATAAAGTGCATTAAAAAGAAAAATTACCGCAAGAAGTGAATACATTAAAAATAAAGTCATCATTAGTAAAGAACCTTGAATTCCAAAAAAAATAGTTACCAAAAGGAAAAAAGGTACCTTTAAAGAATTGCTAAGCAAAAACATTACAAAAGTTCCTTGATATCGAAGAGAGCTAAAAATCATTGCACAAATTACAATTGAAGCAATTATTGCTCCAATTACTGTATAAATAATGGTTCATTTTGAATTATCAAGATTTGAAAAATGAATAATTAATAATGAAGCAAAAATGATAAAAATAATTGAACCTAAAATTGCAAAAAATCATTCCCTTTTATTCATTATTTTTATTTCAATATAAGAACTATTTTCTTTGTTGTATTTCTTTTTGTAATTTCAAGTATAACTTGAAATTACAAGTAGTAATGGAGTTAAGATTAAATTAACAAAAACAAGAGCATAAGATTGTCCGGGAATTAATCCTGCTCCATAAAAAATTGCATCAAAAATTAATAAGATTCAAGCATACTTTCATTTTTTTGAAAGAGCAAGGGCTGCAACTATTCCAAATGAAACATCAAACCAAATTAAAAAAGGTCAAAAATAATAATTAAATGAACTAATCCCTTCTGGTCTTTCAACTAATGAGTAATAAAGAATAATAACAAGTGTTGAAAGAAAAAATCCAGTTAATAAAAGAATAACTTCGATCAAAGTTATTTCTTTATATATTTTTTTCTCAAATGTGTTTATGAGTTTTTTAATCATCTATTTTTTCTTTAATCTGATTTATATTCCATAATAAAAGGAGTTTTTTCAACAACAATAAATTGTCCATTTCTAATTCCTTTTTTTTCTAATAAACGAATGTAACCTTTTGATTTTAGTTTACTATAAATTCTTCATTGATTTTCTGAAGTAGAAATGGGAATTCTTTTTGCTCAGTACTGCGTATATTGATTTGTAATATACCAAACATCTTCTTCATTTCTAATAATTAAGGGATCACTTTCTTCTTCGTTTTCAAGTTTAATTACTACAAAATCATCTGTTGAAACTAATTCAAGAATTTCTTGCTCTTCCTTTATTCTTAATTTACTAATTTGAATACTAATTTCATCAAGAAGTTCTTTTATCCCTTTTTGTTGAATTGCTGAAATAAAGAAAAGTTTAATATCTTTATCAAAATCTTTTGCAATTCAATTTTTAATTTCATCGTCATCAATAAGATCATCTTTAGTAATTACAATTAATTCTGGAAGAAGACTTAATTTTAAAGAATATTTTTTTAATTCAGTTCTTAAATTACTGTATTTCTTTTTATAATCTCCACTTTCACCATCAATCATGTGTAAAAGAAGTTTAGTTCTTGAAAGATGTTTTAAGAACTCATGACCCATTCCTTTATCTTCGCTAGCTCCATCAATTAGTCCAGGAAGATCAGTTACAACAAAATCAACTCCTTGATGTTTTACCTGTCCAAGTTGAGGAATTAAAGTGGTAAATTGATAATCAGCAATTTTAGGTTTTGCATTACTAATTACACTTAAAAAAGTTGATTTTCCTGCATTTGGATATCCAAGTAGTCCAATGTCTGCAAGAACTTTTAAATTCATTTGCACTTCCATTCACTCAGGTTCTTCTCCAAGTTCATACATCATCGGGGTTGTATTTTTAGAAGATTTAAAAGAAGCATTTCCTCTTCCCCCTTGTCCCCCTTGCTCCGCAAGATAAAGTTGACCATCAAAAACAAGATCAGCTTTTTTATCTTCGTTAAAAACTAATTCAGTTCCAGTTGGAACTGGAATTATTAGATCTTCTCCTCTTGCTCCGGTCATATTATTTTTTGCTCCATTTACACCATTTTCTGCTTTAAATAAACTATGTCCGCGAAAATTTAATAAGGTATTTTGGTTTTTTGTTGCAACAAAAAAGATGGATCCACCATTTCCCCCGTGTCCTCCTGAAGGACCTCCATGTTCAACATATTTTTCACGATGGAAACTATTCATCCCATCGCCACCGCGCCCGGCTCTAATTTTTATTCGTGCTTGATCAATAAAAGTAACTTGTTTCATATTAACTTAATTATACTTGGAAATTAAAAGACTAAATATGGTCCTTATTTTTTGTTTTGTTTTAAAACCGCAACAAAGGCATCCTGAGGTAAATGAACTTTTCCAATTGATTTCATTTTCTTTTTCCCTTTTTTTTGTTTTGAAAGAAGTTTTTTCTTTCTTGAAATATCGCCCCCGTAAAGATATCCGGTTACATCTTTACGGTAAGCTTTGATTGTTTCCCTTGCAATAATTTTTCCCCCGATTGCAGCTTGAATTGGAACTTCAAAGTTATGTCTTGGAACAATATCCTTTAATTTTAAGCAAAGATCTCTTCCTACATAATAAGCTTTTTCCTTTGCAACAATTAAACTTAAAGCATCAACTGCTTCCCCTGCAAGAAGAATTTCTAGTTTTACTAAATTTCCAACTTTATAACCAATTTGTTCATAATCAAAAGAAGCATAGCCTTTAGAAATTGATTTAACTGCATTAAAGAAATTAAAAACAATTTCTCCAAGTGGAATTTCATAAATTAGGGCATTCATTGAATCAGATAAAATATCTAATTTTATATAAACTCCTCTTTTTTCATGAATATATTCCATTAATTTTCCCACATATTCCTGTGGTGAAAAAACTGAAAGCTTAACATAAGGTTCTTCAATTTTTGCTAAAAGTCCTCTTTCTGGAAAATCAGCAGGATTATGTAAGTATTCTATTTTTGAATTAGTTTTAGTAATTTTATAAATTACTGAAGGAGCTGTTGCAATTATGGAAATATTAAATTCTCTTTCAATTCGTTCTTGAATAATTTCCATATGTAAAAGTCCTAAAAAACCAATTCTAAATCCAAAACCTAATGCAGTGGAAGTTTCTTTTTCAAAAGAAAGTGAAGAATCAGAAAGAGAGATTTTATTAAGAGCATCTTCAAGAAGTTTATATTTTTCTGTATCAACTGGATAAAATCCAGAAAAAACCATTGGTTTCATTGGTTTATAACCAGGAAGGGGAGTGATGTTTTTTTCACCTACATGAGTTATTGTATCTCCTATTGCAACATCCTTAATGTCTTTTACATTAGTTACAAGTCAGCCTGTTTCTCCTGCTTCTAAAAAGGGTTTTTCTACTTCTCATGGAGTATTAATTCCTGTAGTTACAACTTCAATTTCCTGTCCATGCTGAATAAATTTAAGTTTATCTCCTTTTCTTATTGTTCCTTGATGAAGTCTTACAAAGATAATAATTCCCTTATAGGAATCATAATAAGAGTCAAAAACAAGGGCTTTTAAGGGTTTATTATCATCAGCATCATAAGGGGCTGGAATTTTATCAATTATTTGATCAAAAACTGCTTGGACATTTAAACCAGTTTTTGCACTAATTAAAGGAGCATCAGTTGCATCAAGTCCAAGTACTTCAAAAATTTCTGTTCTTGTTTTTTCAACATCACTTGCATCCATATCAATTTTATTAATTACTGGAATTATTTCTAAATTATTTTCTAGTGCTAGATACATGTTTGCAATAGTTTGCGGTTGAACACCCTGGGTTGAATCAACAAGAAGAATTGCTCCTTCACTTGCGGCAAGAGATCTTGAAACTTCATAAGAAAAATCAACATGTCCTGGAGTATCTATTAAATTAAGAATATATTCTTCATCATTTTTTAGATACTTAACTTGAACTGCATTTAACTTAATCGTAATTCCTCTTTCACGTTCAAGTTCCATGGTATCTAAAAATTGGGCTTGCATGTCACGTGGAGCAACAGAATTAGACATCTCTAAAATACGATCTGCTAAAGTTGATTTTCCATGATCTATGTGGGCTATTATTGAAAAATTTCTAATATTCTTTTTATTCATTAAATTTAGTTCCTCTTTCAATTATAAAGTTTCCTTGTAAAAGATTTTTAATATGATTTCTTTTTTTTCCAGGAATAGTAATTTCTTCGATTAAAATTGGCATTGTTCCAGTTGCAACCAAAAGTCCTCTTCTAGTTACTTCAAGAATTATTCCTGGAAATGCATAAATCATTGGAACAGCTTGAACTGGAGGAAAAAGTTTTGCTTTATTAATTTTAATAATAAGTCCTCCAATAGATGCTCAACCACCAGGTTTAGAATCTAATCCTCTAATTTGGTTATAAACTTCTTCTCTTGATTTTGTAAAATCAATTTTAGCATCTTCTTTTTTAATGTTTAATCATTTAGTTACTTTTTCTGGATTTTGTTTTTGAGCTTTTTTTCCTTCATCAACTGTTTTTAATCAATTAGCAGCTTTTTTTTCAATTATTATACTCATTTTTAAATATAATGAATCATAGGTTTCTTTTTCATCGATATGAATTGAAACCTGCAAATAATAATCTCCTGCATCCATTTCATCTACCATTTCCATAAAAGAAATTCCCGTAATTTCTTTTCCTTTTATAATTGCTCAATGAATTGGAGCACCACCTCTTCCTTCTGGAAGAAGTGAGCCATGAATATTTAAGGCTTTTTTAGAAGGCAAGGCTAAAACTGCAGGGGAAAGAAATTGCCCAAAAGCACAAGTAAGTAGATAATCGAAATCTAATTTATTTAATAAAGTTATATCTTTATTAATTGAAGAAGTTTTTATTAAGTTTAAATTATATTCATTTGCTTTTTTAGCAACTGGGGTTTCAAAAAGAAGAGATTGATTTCTTCCTATTGGTTTATCAATTCCTGTTACAACTGCAACAACTTCAATTTCTTTACTTTCAAGTAAAGAAATTAAGGCTGAAACAGCAATTTCAGGGGTTCCTAAAAAAACTACTTTTATTTTTTCCATATTTAAATTATCTAATAAAAAATCTAGGAAAGACTTTTATTTTACCTTTTCTTTTAATTTTTGTAAAATTGCCACCATTGATAAAGTATCATATTTACAATATTCAAGCATTGGTTCACGAACTTTATCTCATTTGCTTTGTGCCTCTTCAATTAACCAAATTTTTGCTTGAAAAGCAGATTGATCTCCTTTTTGAATTCTTCCATCAAGCTCTTTATAATTTATTTCAGGAGCAAAATGAGGACCAACTTTTTTAATTGAATATGAGCCTTTAAAAGCACTTGAATAATAATCCCTATTTTTAAAGGGTTCCATCAAATCAACTGTTTGTTCAAAAACTTGTTTAATTTTTTGCTGATAAATTTCTAGGGAATCAGTTTCTTCTGCTCGTAAAAGATAATTATCAAAATCTTGCATAATCATTTTTTCAAAAGTTTTATTATAAGAAACCCAAACTCCAGGACCTTTTGCAAAAATGTCCCGACTAAAATTAGTTCAAAAATCATGATAAAAGGTTTTTGGATTAGAGGCTAACCACTGATAATGGACAACATTATGTCCACTTTTAAAATCAAAATCATTTGGATCTAAAATAACATGAATTGAATATTGATAGGGTGCTTGTTGATATGGTCTAATTCCGCTAATTCTTGGAACTGCTTGTGAAATTGTTTCAAAATCATACATATAAATTGGACCGTTAGTATAAGCTGCTAAATGAGTTTTTAAAGCATCCTTATCCATGTAAACATCATTTTCTGGTTTATCAATATAAAGCATTTGAATTACTCTTTTTAATGAACGATGATTTGTATTTACAAAATTTGCAAAGTTAGAATCTTTTAAAGTTGAATTAACACTAAAAGAAGTTAGTTCATTTGCAAATTTTTTAGGAGCAATGTCTTCTAATTTATATTCTTTTTTGGCAATTTGTTTAATTCCATTATTAAAAAGAGTAAGTTTTTTATTAAAGGTAAAACTAATATCACCTGCAAATTCAAAAACTGATCCTCCCTTTAAACCCATTTTTGTTAAAACTCAAGGCAAATAATCACTATTCATATATTTATTATAAGAAGGTAAAATTTCTAAATCAAGGGGAATATGATCAACTAATTGAATATCTTCTAATGATTTTAAGGTATCATCAAAAGCACTAAAATAATGCATATAGTCATTTTCTTCAAAAAATTCTTTTAAGCTAATTTGTTTGTTTGCACTTAGAGCTGCATCAATATTTCCTGGTTTTGATTTAAAAAAGCAAGTTCATTCTTTAAAAAGCAATTGAAGATTATCTTTTCAATTTCCTTCTACATATCAATTTTTTTCCATTGTCGTTAGTTTAAAAACTCAATTTTCTGTTTTAAAACCTCCTCTAATTGCAATTTCCCGTTGAAACATTACATCAAGAGCATGGTAGATTATTGGACAAGTAATTGCTTTTACTTCAATGTATTGAATTTTTCCATTTTGTTTTATGATTACATCTGGTCTAATTACTCATTTTTTATATTCAATTGCTCCCTCAAATAAAACAAAGTTATCTTCATTTAAAATTAAATTTCTTGTTCTTGAAATTACATCATCACATTTGCCAAAGCATTTAAAATAATCAAAAATTCCTTCAAAATCAATCATTTTTAAATTAGGATAATGAAATTCATAAAACTTACGAACATGCTTTCCAGCATCAAGTCCATCAACCATTTGCGTTGGAAGATCATTCAATTTGCTTCTTCCTAATTTAAGTCCATATTGATTTCATCTTCATGGACTTGCTTCTTGAAGCATCAAACTATCTTTTGCAACCGCAACATAATTAGTGTTGTTTGTAAGCCAAGCAAAAACATCACCTTTCAAATAATCAAGAAATACATATTTAGATCTTTTTAATCTTTTAACCATTTTATAATAATAGATTACCCTTAATATAATTTATCAATAAAATAATTATACTTTTAATTTGCTATAATTTTTATTACATAGAGTAAATAAAAGAAATAAAGGAATAATAAAAACATGGGAAATATTCAATCAAATGAAAAATCAAGATTACAAGATGATAAAAAGAATTTTCAAAATAAATCATTAAAAAGTCAAATTAAAACTGCAATTAAAAAAGCAAAAGCAGATAAAAGTCGCAGTAGTGCAAATGAAGCTGTAAAATTAATTAATGCAGCTGTTGCAAGAGGTGTATTTCATGAAAATAAAGGAGCAAGATTAGTTTCAAAAATTCAATCAATTGATGTTTTTGATGTTATCATGAAAAAACCAGGAGTTGGAATTATTGAAGAAAAAGTAATTGTTGTAAATAGAACAGCAAAAGGCGAAGAAGAATCAGCTGCTAAAGCAAAAAGCACAACTGGAGCTAAAAAACCAGCTACTAAAGCAAAAAGTACTACAGCTAAAAAACCAGCTGCTAAAACTACAACAAAAAAACCAGCTGCTAAACCAAAAAGCACAACTGCAACAAAAAAACCAGCTGCTAAAACTACAACTAAAAAACCAGTTGCTAAAAAATAATAATTTAAACCTACTAAATATTAATAATTTAAGAAAATAAAAAACCCATACGGGTTTTTTATTTTCTTAAATAATATTTAATTGTAGCTTGTGGAGTTAGCTCTTCTTCCTTTACAACTTCAAAAAGATCTTCTTTTCAAACAGGGAAATAAACATTTCCTTTATATTTCTTTTTAAGATGAGTAATAATCATTTCATCTACATAAGGTAAAAAAAGCTCATAAATTGTTGCTCCTCCAGAAATAATTGTTTCATGAGTTTTTGCATATTCAAGAACTTCATCAATTGAATACATTACTAAAACATCAGGGTGTGAAAAAGTAAAATTTCTATCCAGAGTTAGGATAATTGTTTTTCTTCCAGGAAGAGGTTTACCAATTCCTTTAAAGGTAACATCTCCCATTACAATAGTTTTGCCTTTTGTATATTTCTTAAAATGTTCTAAATCTTCTGGAATATTTCATGGTAAAGTATCGTCTTTTCCAATTAGAAATTTTTTATCATAAGCGGTAATTAACTTCAACATTATACAGCCACCTTTCCTTTGATTGGATCATCATGTTGATAATTTTGTAATTCAAAATCTTCAAAATTATAATCATCTATTTTTGCTTTTTTTACTTTAATTAATAATTTTGGTAATGGATGAGGAGTTCTTGTAAGTTGCAGTTTAATTTGTTCAAGATGATTTAAATAAAGATGCGTATCACCAGTAGTATGAATAAATTCTCCAAGTTCCAAATCTAAATGATGAGCAATAATTGTTGTAAGTAGTGCATATGAAGTTATATTAAAGGGAACTCCTAAAAAAACATCTGCTGATCTTTGATAAAGTTGACAACTTAATTTGTTATTTATTACATAAAATTGAAAAAGAGAATGACAAGGAGGAAGAAGCATTTGATCTACTTCAACTGGATTTCAAGCACTTACAATAATTCTTCTAGAATTAGGATTTTCTTTTATTGTTTTAATTACCTTTTGTAATTGATCAACTCCATTAAAATCTCTTCACTGTTTACCATAAACTGGGCCAAGGTTCCCAAATTTATTTGCAAAAGATTCTGAAGTTTTTATTTTTTCAATAAATTCTTGTAAACTTTCATTTTGATATGAAGGGTCTTTTTTAAAAACTTCATATGGTCATTCATTTCAAATATTTACCCCATTTAAAACTAAGTAGCGAATATTAGTATCACCCTTAATAAATCAAAGTAGTTCATGTAAAATTGCTGCAAAATTAACTCTTTTTGTAGTAACAATGGGAAGTCCATTATCTAAGGGATATCTAGTTTGGGTTCCAAAATAGGAGATTGTTCCAGTTCCTGTTCGATCGTCTTTTCTAGTTCCTTCTTCAAGGATTTTTTTTGCTAATTTTAAATATTGTTCCATTATTATTTTCCTTATTTTAAACTATTATATCTTTTATGTTCATCACATCTTGTTTGATAAATGGTGTCATTTCTACCATCATCAACAACAATTAAAGGTGTTTCTGGTCCATCTAAAACTCCATTTGTTAATCTTACTGTTCAATTAGAAGGTTTATTACAAATATGACACCATCCATGTAATTTATGTTTATTACATTCAGGAGTCATGCTAATTAGAATTTGCGTTTCAACAAAAGGATTACCCAAATAATTAGTATCTAATCCTCCAATATGCACAAAATATCCTAACTCTAATAATTTTTTAACTGTTTCTACAAGATCACCGCCAAACATAAAAACCTCATCAAAAAAGAGATGCATCTCTTTTTTAGGAGTTTTTAAATAATTAAAAACTTCTTCGATGTTTTTTAAAGGGATTGCTATTGCTTGTTCTCCATGTCTTGATTTAATTAAAACTTCATCCCTTGTATCAATTGAAGGTTTAAAAATAGCTTTTGGGTCTGATAATGAATGATAAACTGTTACCAATTTTTCTGATTTTCCAGAAAACATTGGACCAAAATATGTATATAAGTTTCTATTTTCCATAATTTAATTTTACTATACTTTAATTTTTTGAAATTATAATAAGAGAAAAAAATAATTTTAAAGAATTTATATAATTTTTTTAGTAATAAAATAGTAATTAAATTAAATTGCTTAGAAATAATTCTAAACTAGTTTTTAAAATAAAGAGTTGATTTTCTGAATTATTAATCATTAATTTAATTTCTAAATTAATCATTTCTTCTAAAAAAAATAATAATTTTTCACCAGATCAAAATTTTGCATTTTCTTGAGCTTTTAAAATTCTAAAAGAATTTATTCCTGTTTGCTTTGCTAAAAGATCTCTTTTTTTAGAAAATTTTGCATTTAAATTTTGATAATGAGTTTTAACTTGCAATAAAATAATTAAATCATTAATTAAATATTCTAAAATTTGAATTGCACTATAACCTTGAATTCTCAGTTTTTCTAGTGAAATATCTAATCTTTTAAAATTTCTTTTAAAAATTGCTTCAATTAAAGAAAAAATAGATTCACCTTTATTATCAAAAACACTTTTTTCAATTAAATCTAAATTTAAATTTTGATCAATTAATTTTAATTTGTTAAGTTCATTTACTAATAAATCAAAATTATCACCAACACGATTATTAATTTCTCTTACAATTTCTGGTGAATAATTTATTTCATTTTTTGTAAAAAAATTACTAATAAAAAATGAAGTTTCTTTTCCTTTTGGAACAGATAATTTAACAAGCTCAAAATTATCCCTTATTTTTGAAAAATAAGTATTTGTAACTTTAAGCTTAGAAATTTGAAAAATAATTATATTTTGTGTATCTGAATGAATACATATTTGTAAGGTTTCTTGAAAATGATTATTAAGTTTTTTTTCATTTAGAAAAAAACTATTCTTTAATAGAATTAGTTTCTTTTCTCCTGAAAGATTATCAGATAAATAATTTCCCAATGCTTCATTAAAATTATTTTCAAGTTCATAATCTAAAAAAATTGAATTAATTGATGAAATATCATTTTTTTCTTTTATTTTATTAATCTTTTTTTTAAGCATTGACAATGAGTCAGTTTCAACTATATATTTCATTAGTTAAATTATAAAATAATAATAATGTTTCAAAAGGAATTATTAAAAATAAAAGCCCAAAATAGTTTTTTAGAAAATGTAATTCAATAAAAAAGAGAATTTCTACTTCAATTACCACTCTTCAACTTAATAAATTAATAGTTAAGGGAATATAAGCAAGAGCAAGAAGTTTAAAAAATAATGAACTAATTGTTAAAATAGGAAAAGCTAAGGGCTGTAACCATTTTAAAAAGAGCAAGGGAATCATTATTGTATACAAAAAGCTTACAAGAGGCATTGCAACTATAGTGATTAAAGGAGCAGTTAAATTAATTTTATTTTCCCAAGTAGAAATAATTGGAAAAGAAATACAAAATGCTAAAATAGCAATTGTGATTTCTTTTTGAATTCAAGATCAATTTTTTTTAAATTTTAAATTAACTATCAAAAAAGTAATAAGAAAGGAAAGAATAAGGCCATTACTAAAAATATTAAAGGGATTAAAAAGTAAAAAAAACAAACCAGTAAAAGCAATAGTATCATTTTTTGATAAAACTAAATAATGATTTAAGTTTTTATTAATTCAGGCTCTAAGCCCTGTTGGCGGCCAATAAATAAAATAAAGAAAATATAAAGTCATAAAAGAAGCAATTATAAAACTAAATTTCTTAGTTCTCAAAACTTTTGTTGAAAGATGATCTAAGGAATTCATAATTAAAGAAATATGAAAACCTGAAATAATAATTAAAAAAGAAATTCCAAGCATTACTGAACCATCAAGTAAAAATTGATTATTTTCATTAGTGGTTTTATAAAAAAGAACTAATGCATAATTTGTAAAGGGAGTTTGCTTTGATTTTAAGTCTGTATACACTCGGTCTCTTCATCTGGTAGATTTTTTTACAACTGTTGTCATATTTGCATTTAAATAACCAATTGAACCAGTAGAAAAGACAAATCGATCAAAAGAAGAATTTTTTTCTAAATCATCATAAGTTCCTTCAAAAGCTATAGTATCACCTTTATTTAAACAATAACTATTTTCAATAGTAATAAAATATTTTTCCTTTTCTTCTTTTACAACTACTGAATTTGTATAAACTTTTACAACTTTTGCTTCATGATAATAATTTTCATTTTCTAAAGTTGTTGTAAAAAATGTTTCTGTTGAAATTGCAAGAAAAAGAAAAACAAAAATTATTAAATATTTATTTTTATATTTTCAAAAAATTATTCCTAAATAAATAAAGGGAATAATAAGAAATCAATATAAAGTATAAAATATAAAAAGAATTGTAATTAAAGAAAGGAGGAAAATATTTAAAATTAAATTCTTTTTCATAATAATAGATTAAGCATAAAAGAAAAAACCTCTAAATAAGAGGTTTAAAAATTAAAATTATTTCTTTAGTACTTCTACGCAGTGCTTACAAATGTCATTAACAATTTCTTTTTCATCAAATATTTTCCAACACCTTGCACATTTTATACCTTCAAAAACAGCCGCAGTTGCTGCAAGTGTTTCTCCTTGTGCGATTTCAAGTTTTGCAACCATTAAATAATCTTTTAAATTTGCTTGTAAATAAAGAAATTCTTTTGGTAAAACAAGGGTTATTGATGCTTGATGAGAACTTTTGAGTAATTTTTTTTCTCGCAAAATTTCAATTTCTTTATTTACTACTTCCTTAATTTGATTAAATTCTATTCAAGAACTTTTATTCCCTTTTTTAAAATCTGGATAAGTAGTTAAAAAAATACTTTCCTGAGGATGAAATTGTTGATAAGCTTCTTCAATAGTAAGCGGAATAAGTGGACCCATTCCATAAAGAAGTAAGTCTAAAATTTTTGTAAGGGTAAATTGAATTGCTCTTCTTTCTTGATCATTTTCTTTAAAAACATAAAGAATATCTTTTGCATAATCAAGTAAATAAGAAATAGACCCACTTGTAAGTTCTTGCATTATTTCTTTTGCTACATTTACATAATTAAAGTTAGCATAATGTTTTCTAATTTGAAATCAAATTGCATTAATATTATCTAAAATTAATTTTGTAATTGGGGATAACTTAACTTCACTTTCCTTGTAATCAGCAAGATTTCCCAAAATAAATCTAATTGTATTTCTAATTTTACGATAATCATTTGCAGTTTGCTTAATTAAATCTTGGGAAATTTTAACATTATCTTGATAATTAGAATTAGCAATCATTAATCGCAAAATATCATTTCCATATTCTTTAGTAATTTTTAAAGGATCAATAGTATTTCCAATAGATTTGGACATTTTATTTCCTTTTCCATCAGTTACCATTCCATGAGTAATTACTTTTTTATAGGGAGAAATATTTTGAATTATAGTTGAGGTAATAAGCGAAGAATTAAATCATCCCCGATATTGATCATTTCCTTCAAGATAAACATCAGCAATTTCTTTTTCTCCAAGGACTGTTTTTCAACTTGAACCAGAATCAAATCAAACATCTAAAATATCAACTTCTTGATGCATCTCCTTTTGATATTTTATTTCTACTGGAAGAAGTTTTTTAATGTCTAAATTTTGTCAACCATTAATTCCTTCTTTTTGAAAAAGAAGTTCAATTCTTTTTTGTAATTTTTGATCAATAATTGGTTTATTATTTTGATCATAAATAATTGGAATTGGAACACCTCAAGAACGTTGGCGAGAAATACATCAATCATCACGATTTTTAGTCATTCCTACTAGTCGTTCTTTTCCTCACTCTGGAATTCAACTAACATTAGTTGCATTTTTAATAACAGCCTTTTTTACTTTTTCAATTGAAACAAATCACTGTTTTGTTGCTCGATAAACAATTGGTTTTTTAGTTCTTCAATCAACTGGAACTGCATGTTTAATTTTAGAAATAGTAATTAAATCATTTTTTAAAACTTCAATAATTTCTTTATTTGCTTTTTCATAAAAAAGACCATCAAATTTTCCTGCATTTTGCATGTGCCCTAAATCATCCATTACAACTATAAGTGGTAATTTTTCTTTTTTAGCAATTAAATAATCATCAAGTCCATGTCCCCCTGCAATATGAACAATTCCAGTTCCATCATCGATGCTTACATGATGGCCTCAAACTAATTTTGAAGAGGCTTTATTTAAAGGATTAATTGCAAACTTACCAATAAAATCACTTGGATTAAAGGAAGAAATTACTTTAAGTTTAGTTTCAAATTTAGCTTCTAAACTTTTAATTAATTCTGTTGCGACAACTAATTTTTCTTTTTTATAACTAACAACTGAATAATTGATATTTTCACCAAAAGCAAGGGCAACATTTGCTGGAATAGTTCATGGTGTTGTTGTTCAAATAACTAATGATAAATCACTATCTTCTAGTTTAAATTTTAAATAAATTGAATATGCTTCTTTTGTTGCATATTCAACTTCAGCTTCAGCAAGGGCAGTATTAGAAGATCAAGATCAATAAACTGGTTTTAAATCTTGATAAATTAGACCTTTATTTAACATTGCATGAAAAATACTAATTTCATTTGCAATAAATTCATTATCTAAAGTTAAATATTTTTTACTAGGATCAGTTAAGATTCCAAGGGACATAAATTGTTCTTCTTGGTTTTTAACTTGCTCTAAAACATATTCTTTACAAGCAGCAAGATAAGCTTTTGTATTTGCCTTTTTAAGTTCAGGATTCTTTTTTTGAACCTTTAACTCAATTGGAAGTCCGTGGGTATCTCAACCAAGTTCTCAATTTACTTTTTTACCCAAAAGAACTTGATCTCGAATAATAAAATCTTTGAGGATTTTATTAAGTGCATGGCCAATATGAATATCTCCGTTTGCATAAGGAGGACCATCATGAAGAATGAAAGGAATACCTTTATGACTACTTACTTTTTTATAAAGAGAAGAAGAAAGTTGCTCTTTAACAAAAGGAGCATCTTTTTTATTTAACTTACCACGCATCTCAAAATCTGTTTGGGGCATTAATAAAGTATCTTTGTAATCCATTATTTTATTTAAACCTTTCCACTAATTTTAGCATGGTTTCATAATCTAATTCTTCAACCCTTAAAGTTTCTAATGTTTTTTTATAATCCTTTGGAGTAAAATCATTTAAATAAATATCATTCTTTTTTGCAAATTTATTAATTATAATAGACAAAGCAACTTCGTTTTTTGTCATTTTACTAAGTTGCCTTTTTATTTTTTTAGAATTCATTAATGTTTATTTTGGCTCAGTTTTATCTGCATATTTTTCTAAAAGTTCTGGTCTTGGTGCAAGTAAATAAGTTTTTGAGGCAAGTTTTTTATATTTTCCTTTTGTTACCATTAAAATTCCTGTAACTGTATCAATAAATCTTAGGGTGTCTTCTTTAGTCATGTCTTTTAAATCAACAATAACAACATTTCCTAAAATTAACTCTTTACTAATTATTTTTACTTCTCTAAATTCAATAGGATTGAAGCGAATTAATTTAGAAGCATCAACATCAATGCAAATACAATTGTCGCTGTTTTTTGCACAAAAATTTTTTTTATTTTTTTTCATGATTTTAATTATTTTCCTTTTTTTCTTTTAAATTATGATCCATTGCAACTAAATTAAGTTTTTCTTCTACAGTATCTTCAAGAAGGGAAAGACTAAAAAGGACTTCTTCTGATGTTTGTTCAAAATTTCCAAAAGTTTCATCCCCATAAAGAAAACCATCTTTTGGATTTACCTCTTTATATTTTTGAATATCAACTTCATCCGGAGTAAGAATTTCCCGTCCTTTTGCTCCAGAAGCAATAGTTCCTTCTTCACGAATATGTTGTAGTCCAGTTGCAATTACAGAAACAACAATTTCATCTCCAAGTTCTTCTGAAATAGTAACTCCAAAAATAATATCTACATTACTTGAAGCAGCATCCTTAATAGTTTGAACAGCTTCTTCTGCTTGTTGAATTGTTAGTGCTTTTGGTCCCCCAAGAACATTAACAATAGCATTTTTTGCCCCTTTAATAGAAGATTCAAGAATTGGTGAATTAATTGCTTGAATTGCTGCTTCAACTGCAGCATTTTCTCCTGCAGCTTTTCCAGTTCCAATTAAGGCAAGGCCTTGATTTGCAATTACAGTTTTAATATCAGCAAAGTCTAAATTAATTAATGAATGTTTATTAATTAATTCTGTAATTGTTCTTACAGCTTGCTTTAAAATGGCATCTGAATATTGAAAAGAATCAGTTAAGGGGATTTCTCCAAGTTCCGCAAGAAGTCTGTTGTTTGAAACAACAATTACAGAATCAGCAACCTCTTTAATTTTTTGAAGAGCTTCTTTTGCATTTTCTGCTCTTTTTCTTCCTTCAAAATCAAATGGAGTTGTAACAATTGCAACAACTAGTGCTCCTGCATCTTTTGAAAGTTTTGCAATTACAGGACCAGCTCCTGATCCTGTACCTCCACCCATTCCAATTGTAATAAAAACTAAATCGGCATCTTCAACAATAGCTTTAATTGCATCTGATGATTCAATTGCAGCTTTTTGTCCTACTTCTGGATTAGCTCCTGCTCCAAGACCTTTTGTAAGGGCATTTCCTAATAAAATTTTATTTTGAACCTTTGAATTTTTTAAAGCTTGGTTATCAGTATTTGCAATATAAAATTCTAATCCAAAAATTTTGGAATCAACCATTTTATTTACTGCATTTGTTCCACCACCACCGACACCAATGATTTTGATTCTTGCAGTAGTATCTTTATTTTCTAAATTAACATTGTCGTCAAATTTTTCAAACATAAATTCACCTTTCTTAAGTTTATTGGTAACCTAAATATAATTGTACATTCTATTTATTTTTGTTGCTAGGAATAATAATTTGTGTTGTTTCTTCAAAAGATAATTATCACCTTTAAACATTTTTTCTTTACCTTGTTTAATTATAATATTTTTATTGATTTGTTCCAATGCTCCAACAACAATTAAAGCATCATGTTGACAAAGACCAATAATTTTTGAACTGTAAATTGAAACTTGACTTGGAGCTGAAAGGGCAATTTGTGCATAACTTTCAAAGCCAACAAGACGACTAATTTCTCCAGAAAAAATTAAGGCAGGATTAAAGGCTGCATATCTATTTAAAAATCCTTTAATTTCTGCAAAAAAATCATTTACAATTTCAGTAATATAATTAGAAAGATCTTTTTTTCTAAAAGTATTTTGGTCACCTGTAGAATCTCTTTTAGTATAAATAATTTTATTATCAACTACTGCTTCAGGAGGAATAAAACCAAAAGACATAAATAAATTTCTTGCAGTTGTAGAACTAATTTGCATTTTTCTTGCAATATTTTTATAAATAATATCCATCCCCCCCCTTAATTTAATAATTTCTAAATAAGTTCCATTTTTCATAATTGAAATAAGGGTATGTTTTGCTTCGATATCAACATCAAAAATAACTTTATCTTTTTGTTTTAAAACAAGAAGTGCATTTTTAATTGTTTCGATACTAGAAATAATTTTTGTAAATTTAAGATTATTTGCATAAAAAGCATCAATAATTTGTCTATAAAGATTTTTAGAAATAACTTCATAACAAAGAGCAAGTTTAATTCCTTTATTATCTCTACTTATAAATGTTGTTTTAAAATCAATTAGATGTAATAATTTTCCATTTTGAACTTGAATTTTAGCTTTAATTAAAGAAAGTTCTTTTGTTAAATCAATTTGTGGAGAAAAATATAAAATTTCAGTTTTGCTAAAAGTTCCTTTTGTATTAATTATTAGAACAAAATTTTCAATTGTTTCAAAAGCAGTAACTTTTCTTAATTCAGTTTGCATTTTTCTAATTCAAGTAGAATCAAAAAGAATTTTACCTATTAATGGTTTAAAATAAAAATTGTTTCGATAAAGCAAACTAACCTTACCATTATAAGAAGTTAAGGTTACAGCTGCTTTATTATCTTTTATTTCAATCAATAATGTTTTAATCATGAATCCTTTTAATAGTTCGTAGTTTTGCAGAACGAGATGCTTTGTTTTCTAGCAGTTCTTTTGTAGAAGGGTAAACTGTTCTTAGAGTATGATATCTATGCTGATTACCCATTTCTGAAATAATAATATCTTCTTTATTTTTTCAAAAAATGTTTTTTACAATCTTATCTTCTAAAGAATGAAAGGAAATAACTACACAAATTCCTCCAACTTTTAATAAACTTAATGCATCAATTAGTGAAGTTTCTAAAACTTCTAATTCTTTATTTACTTCAATTCTAATTGCTTGAAAAATATTTTTTGAAGGGTGTTTCTTTTTACTATAGCCCTTTACATCTTTGATAATTTCATTTAATTGAATATTTGTTTTTATTTTTTCTATTGCTCTTTTTTCAACAATTTTTTTTGCAAGTGTTCTTGCCTGTTTTTCATCACCAAATTTTCAAAAAATATCTGCAAGCTCTTTTTCAGAATAAGTATTTATTACTTCATAAGCACTAAGAGATTGATTTTGGTCCATTCTCATATCTAATGTTGCTTCACCATGATAGGTAAACCCCCGACTTTCTGTTGTTAACTGAAAATATGAAGTTCCTAAATCATAAATAATTCCATCTATTTTAGAAATATTATTATTTTCTAATTGTCTTTTTAAATTTTTGAAGTTATCATTAATAAAAATAATATTAGAATAATTTTTTAATTCTTTTTTGGCAAAGGTTAATGCTTCTAAATCTTGATCAAAAGCAATTAATCTTCCACCTTCTAATTTTTCTGCAATTAATTTTGCATGTCCACCAAGTCCAAGAGTTGCATCAACATAAACTCCTTTAGGATTAATTTTTAATTTATCAATTGCTTCCTTGCTAAGAACCGAATAATGTTTCATTATGCTTTTTTATCAAGATTAGTTGCAGCCTCTTCTAAAATTCCTTTTGCAGTTGTTTCCATAAAAATGTTCCAACTTTCTAATGAATGAATTTCTATTTTATCATTAACCCCAACTAAGACCACATCTTCTTCTAAATGGGCACTATTTATTAAGGTTTGAGGAAGATTAATTCTTCCTTGGGTATCAACATTTAATTCAAAAGAATTTCCAAGAATTGCCCGTAAAATAATTCTTGTGTCTTTATTTAAGGTATTATTTTTTTCTAATAATTCTACTCAAATGTTAAAATCATCGGGATTTCTAATTTCTAATGTACTATCAAAACCAAGAGAAAGAATGATTTTTTCTTCAAGTATTTCTCTTCATTTAGCAGGAATCATAATTCTTCCTTTTTGGTCAAGTTTGTTTTTATAATTGCCTATCATAGTATAAATCCTCGAAGTGATAATTACCACTATTTACCACTTTCACCCATATTATACACTTTTAGAAAAAAAGTACAATTTTTCAAATTAAATTGTACTTCAATAATTTTTTAAAATAAAGGAAAAAAAAGGCTTAAAAGAAAAATAAAAAAAAGTTCATTATTGAACTTCTTTATCAAAATTATCAAGGATTCCATTTATCAAAGCAGGTGTTTTAAGATCACAATATTTTTTTGCAAATTCAACTGCCTCATTAATAATAATTGGTTTTTTAACTTTAAAAATTAAAATCTCAGCTGCAGCATCAAGCAATAACCCTTTTTCAATATTCCCAAATCTTGATCATTTTCAATTCTGTGGTAAATAATTAAGCAGTTTTTTTTCAAGTAAAGATTTATTTTTTAAAATTAAAATGATGACTTTAATTTGGTCATCAGAGAAATTAAATTCGGTATGATTATAAATTATTTCTAAAACTTGATCAATATCATATTCTAATAAATAAATTTGATATAAAAGAATAATTCTTTCTTCCCTGTTATCAAGTCCATCACGCAAAAAAATATTAGTTTTATTCATCGTCTTTAACTTTGATTACTTTTTTTCCTTTATAATATCCACATTTATTGCAAACAGTATGAGGCTTAATGTGAACTCCACAGTTTTCACACATTACTACAGTTGGTTTTTCTGCGTTTTGATGAGTTCTTCGTTTAGCTTTTCTTGTTTTTGAGGTTCTTCTAAATGGTACTGGCATGACATTTTCCTTTCTTTTTTCACTCTATAAAATTAAGTCTTTTTAATTATATATTAATTTATTCTTAAATTTTATTACTTTGCAAGGGTATATTTTTTATAAGTTTTTTTTAATAAATTAGTTTGTTGGGGTTTTTTATGGAAGCCATAAAGTCGAACATTCTTATTCATGCTATGAACATAATAAGAAAAAAGAAAAACAACGAATAAATTTGCAAAAAGTGCTCCAATAAGCATCGTATAAAAATAAGCTTTTTCATCATTAAATTTGTCTACCATTGATTTTCCAATAAATGTAGCTGTAAACAAAATAATAGTAATTACAATTACATGAATTAAAGTAGCTTTAATATTTCTTGAAGCTGAATAATACATAATGGGAATTAATGCCATTCCATTCATAAAAACAAAAAGGGTTCCAAAAATATAGGAAAGGCGATAAGTTAAAAAATCAGGATTTGCTGGATGAACCCCAAAAGCTTCTACTAAAGGATCAGAACAAGCAATAAGAACTATTCCCATCGTTCCCGAAATTAAAACAACACCAATAAATCCCCACATTAAAGTTTGATTAATTTTTTTATAATTTTTTCTACCATAATGATATGCACAAATCATCGCTACTGATTGAGCAATTCCAAGGGCAATTCTATTTTGAAAAATTAAAGTTCTCGCCATGGCATTAAAAGTTGCGGCCCATTCATCCTCTAAATCTGGAACCAGATCAGAAATTGAAGCAATAAAATTACTAATTGCCCCACTAGTTGAAAGGTAAAGATCAGTTGCACTAGTATCAAGTACACTTCCAAGTGAAGTAATATGTGTTGATAAGGAAACCATTACAATCGAAGCACCAATTCTTCTTATAAAAGAAGTTGCCCCAAAAGCAATTATTACAAGCATTGTAGGTCAAACTGGTTTTCAAAGTCCAATTCTAAAAGAAATATATGTATTATCTCTGCTTTTTTCATAAAGTACATAACAAATTATAATAATCATTGTTGTTAATGAAGCAATAAAAGTAGCAAAACCAGCACCCCAAATTCCAGTTCCAATAACTCCCATCATGATAATATCAAATCCTAAATTTAAAGGAATTGGAAGAATTGGAATTAAAGCTGCAGCAAGACCTTTTCCTTCTGAACGAAGTGTTCTTACTAAACTATTCATTACAGAAAGGGGAATTGCAGAAAATCCAAGGACAAGCAAAAAATTCCTTCCTGCTCTTGCAGCTTTTTCTTGGTTTGCAATTTTATCTGGATAATCAGTAGAATCAACTAAAAAAGAATTTGAATTAAGAATAATATTATCAACATATGGTCCAACAATAAAAATAAAAACAACATATAATGAAGTGCCCACAACAACAGACATTAACATTGCTTGACCAACACCTCGTTCAGCAGAATCATATCTATCTTGTCCTAGTCTTTTTGAATAATAAAGACCAATTCCCACAACATAAAACATTGAAAAAGCCATCATAAATTGAGCAAGAGGAAAAACTGCCCCCACAACATCTCCGCCATTATAACCGTGATTTTCCACAGTTACAAATCTAATAGCAAGTAAGGCATCAATTAATGTATAAAAAGAATTTGCAATCATTAACAAAACAATTGGTAAAGAATTTTTAATTAATACTTTAAGAACTGAACTTTGGTCAAAGGCATGATCACCCTCTTTTAAGTGCTGTTTTTGATGAACTTTCGTATTATCCATTATATATATTTTAGTGTTTTAATATTTTTTCTAAATTTATTTCCGCATAGTAAAGTCTTCTTTTTACTTTATCAATTCGAATAAATTTGTGTTCTCTTAATAGACTTGGATGTAATTCTCCAAATAGAGCAACAACTTCTTGATTTATTTTTAGAGTTGCAGAATTATATTTATTAAATAAAGGGCTATCAAGTTCTGCAAAAATAAATTTTTTAGAACTTAATTCTACTAATTCGACAATTCTTAAAACCATCTCCTTTAAGGCAAGAGCTGGATTTTCATATTTTGTATCATCAATAATAATTCCTACTGAATAATTTGGAACTTCATGGTCAAAAATATTTACAAGTTCAAAAAAAGCAATATCTTGATAATCTTTACGATAATTATATTTATAAACCTCTAAAAGGCCAAACATCAAAGAAGTTTGTAAAGTATTATATTCTACTGAATAATCACTTCTTAATTGACTATAGGTTTTTAAATTTCAAAGATTATATTTTGCTGCTTGATCTTTTGTAACGAGTTGATAAGTTTTTGCTTCATTAACTCCTAAATCAACTAATAATTGAGAAACATTTTGAAAAGCCTCTTTTTTAAGATTCCTTCTAGGGGTTTTTCGAATTATCTTAGGAACAAGAGAACTAATTTTATTAATTCCATAAAAACGAACAATTTCTTCAATTAAATCTTGTTTTGTTTCTAAATCAACGCGTTCATAAGGAACAAACCACTCATTTTTATTAACTATAATGCGAATTTTAGCTAATTTTAAAAAGACTTCTTGCAAGGGAATTTTTTCTCCAATATATTGACTTATGAAACTTTTTTCCATTGTAATTACTTTAGATTTTTCTGTTTCTGGAAGTGATTTTTCAAAGGATTTTGAAGAAATTTTGTCAACATATCCACATTCAATTCCATATTTAACAATAGTTGCAAGTCTTATATTAGCAAATTTAGTTCCTTTTGTGTTTAAAATTCCCATTGGATAATTCACGTTAGGAAGATTAACAACATTTGTTTTTTCATCAGAAGCAATTGCTACAAGTGTAATTTTATTACTTTTATTGTGCATTAATTCATCAGTAAAAATATTTATATCATTTAAGGTTGAACCATCAAGTTTTATTTCTTCTAAATAATCAAAAGTATAAGCAACAGTTCCTTTTAAAAGTCTTACATAAATTAAAATATCTTCAAATGTATTTGTTGGTTGAATTTTCGCAGCATAAAGAGCATTTTTAATAAATTGCTTAGTTTTTCCTTCATTTGTTAATTGAACAAAAAGAGCATTTATTTTAATTGCATTTTTTCCTAAAATAATTTTTGGTTCTTTATATTCAGTTGGGAGCATTTCTCTTGGAATATAAGGAATAGTTACATTACCAAAATTAATTCCCAAATAAGCAGAAAGTTCTCTTGCAATTTCTCGATAAGAACTAGCATATTGACGATCAGGTAAAATACTTATTTCAATAATTTCATCTTTTAAGCCAACAACATCAGCAGGATTTAAAGACATATCTTGATCTTTTTCAAAAACATAAATGTTATCTGTTTCTTCAGTTTCAACTAAACTTTTATCAATTCCTCCAATTTCTGAAATTGATAAAATCATTCCTGCTGATTCAATTCCTCGTAAAAGTTTTGGAGCCATAATCATTTCTCCAACTCTAGAACCAGGAATTGCATGAGCAACAATTTGTCCTTTTTTAACATTTGCTCCCCCACAAACAACTGTATAAATTTTTCCAGCTGTTTCTACTTCAAGTAAAAATAAAGTATCAGCATTTGGGTGTTTTTTACAAGAAGTAATTTTTCCAAATTTAACTCCAGAAATATTATCATATTTAGTTACACCCTCAACTTCATAAGCTAAATTAGTTAAGGCCTCAACTAATGAATTAGTTGAAACTACTTCTGTTTCTAAAAAAGGTGTAAGTTGTTTTTTGCTAATAAACATTACTTTTTCTCTCCTTCATAAGTTCTTAAAAAATCTAAATCATTTTGGTAGAAATTTCGAATGTCATTAATTAATCATTTAATCATCGCAAGTCTTTCAACACCAATTCCTGCAGCAAGACCTTGAGTTAACTCAGGATCTTTATTTGCTTTTACTATTACTTGGGGATGAAGCATCCCTGCTCCAAGAATTTCAATTCATCCAGATTGTCCGCAAACTTTACACCCCTTTTTATTACAATGAGGACATTGAATATCCATTTCATAACTTGGTTCTGTAAAGGGAAAATAAGAAGGACGGTATCTTGTTTCTAAATGTTTTTCAAAAATTTCATCAAGCAAATTATTTAAGGTTCATTTCAAATTTGCAATATTTATTGTTGGTGAAGTTTTAAAAATATCAATTTGACTAAATTGAAAAGAATGAGTTGCATCATTATCATCATTACGAAAAACAGTCCCAACTGAATATGATGAAAGGACATTTCCTTTTAGTTTAACAAGTTCTCTTGCAGTAACATTAGTACAATGTGTTCTTAAAACATTATTAGTTGCTAAATAAAAAGTATCTTGCATTGCTCTTGCAGGATGATCTTTATGTAAATTTAAGATATCAAAATTATAAGTTTCATTTTCAATTTCAATTCCATGAGCAAATTCATAATGTTGATTATCAAAAAAATCCATTACTTTATTTCCAATACTACTTAATGGATGGATTATTCCATTACCTTTTGGTAAGGAAATACGATTATTTTTTAATAATAAATTTTCTTTTTCTATTAAGAAAAAATTATTTTCTAATTCTTCTTTCTTTTGATCAAAAAGAGTTTTTAAATTTAAAGAATAAAATTTAATTTGTTCTCCTATTTCTTGTTTATTAGAAGAAGTTTTAATTTCATTTTTTAAAGAGTTAAAAAAAGTAGATTTAGAAGTATATTTAGCTTTTAACTGCTTTAATTCCTCTAAATTTGTTACTTTCTTAATTTCTTTTTTAAGGTTATCGATTTCTTGAATTGTTTGTTGATTCATTTCTAATCAATTAACCTATTTTATAAATTCTTCTAATTTATTTTCGGGGATAAATCCTGTTTCTCTTTTAACTTCTTGACCATTTTTAATTAAAATGGTTGTAGGAACTCCCTGAATATTATATTCACTTGCAAAATCACCAAAACCATCAATATCTATTTTTAAAATTGTTAAATCAGATTTAATTGCAAATTTTTCTAAAACTGGTGCAAACATTTGACAAGGCCCACATCAAGTTGCAAAGAAATTAGCAATCATTACTTCATTTTTCTCTTTTGCTTCTGTAAATTCCTCAGGGTTTTCAATTATTTTTAACATTATTATTTCCTCTATTCATGTATTGTAATTATTTATATAGTTTAATTATATTCTATAACTATTTTAAATATTTAATAAATTAAGTAATTTTAAATATTTAATAAATTAAGTAATTGATCATAAAAATTAGGGTTATTAATTAAAACAGTATAATGAGATTCATTTATTCAATAATAAGAAACAACATTTTTTGCTTCTATTCTCTTTTTTAACTCCTTAAAAGTTTTTTTAGTTTTATTTACTTCATCTTTCTGATTTAAAAAAATATGTAAATTTTTATTAGAAATTTTTCCAAAATTTCTTAATAAATACATTCTAAAATGATTTATTTTAAGTGTTAATCTTATTGGATATTTTTCTACTGGCGCTTTTTCTTTACTTTTTAATAAACGTTTATATCTTTCTTTTGAGAGTTTTTTACGTAATTTTCTTCGTAATTTTATAGTTTTAACAATTTTACCTAATCAACCAAAATGAGAAATATAATATGTAGGAAAAATAGAAATTATATCGGTAATATTTTTCCATTTATATCCCTCAGTTAAAAATAATGAGGCTCCCATTGAATAAGAAATAATTATTATCTCCTTATCACTATATTTATCCATTACTTTATCAATTTGAGATAAAAAACTTTTTATTGTTAAAGTTTCTTTTGCATAGTTATCAAATCAATAGATTCTTTCTATTTGACAACCAACTTTTTCTTTTGCATAATGATAAAAATCATCAAAATCATGTTGTTCGTGTCTTTTATAACCATGAACTAATAAAATTATCTTTTCCATATTAATTTTTAAATCTTTCCATTGCAATCCCAGCACTAATTGCTACATTCAATGAATCAATATTATTTATTTTAATAAATACATCCTCTCCTTTTAAAATCTCAAGAGTTTTTGGATCAATTCCATTTGCTTCATTTCCAAAAACAAGTAAAACTTTTTCTTGGGAATTTTCAATTTGGTGTAATTCTTTTGCCTTTTTATTAATTACAAATCTAAAAGTTTTATAATCCTTTAATTTTTCTAAAGTTTCCAAATGATAAATAGGAATATCAAAAAGGGCTCCTTGAGTTGCTCTAATTACTTTTGAATTATACTCAAAAACACTATCATTAATAGTGAAAATAGCATCAAAATTAAAAGCGTAAGCAGTCCGAATAATTGTTCCAAAATTTCCTGGATCATTTATTCCATCAAGTAAAATAACTTTTTTATAGGAATTAAAATCTGGAGAATTTGGAATAATTTTACATATTCCTACTGCCTCAGTATTTGAGACATTTGCAGAAATTTTTGCAATTATTCCTTTTGTTACTAAAATTTTTTCAAGATTAAAAGTTTTAAAAATAGTAAGATCAGTAATAAGTAATTTTTCAAGTCTTCCTTTTTGATAGGCTTCAGTAATGACATTTTTACCCTCTATTAAAAAAAATCCATCTTTTAAAATATTTTTTTTAGAATTTAATTTAGCAAGTTCTTTAATATAAGGGTTCTGTAATGAGGTGATTTTATTCATAAATTAATTTTAATATTTTTTTAGCTACTGCTCCTTCAGCATCTGATAATTCTAAAACTTCATCAGCAATTTCCTTTGCTTCAGGAATTGCATTTGAAGGAGCAAAAGAATATCCAGCTCATTCTAGAGCTTCAAGATCATTAACATTATCTCCAAAATAAATAACATTTTCTTGCTCTATATTTAATTGTTTTGCAACATCTTCTAATCCAAGTGCTTTATTTGCTCCGCTTGGTGAAATAACCAAATCAATACTATTACCTACAGTAAAATTATTTCAAATTCTAAGTTTATATTTTGGTTCAACAAAAGTTCGAACTTTATTTGCAAATTCAATATTACTATATTCAGGTTTCATTTTTACGATTATTTCATAAGGTTCAAAGAAAAGATCATTAATATTACTTGTTTCTTGAAAAAAAGCAATATACTTTTTCCCCACAATAATAAATTCATTTGTTTTTGAAAGAATATCAAATTCATTTACAAAATTTATAGCAAATTTTTGATCTAATTTATCTAAATAAATTTCCACTGGATTATTGTTATTGCCATTGGTTTTTCTATTATGTACATATACTCCAGAAAAATGAATAGAAGGAGTATCAAGTTCTAACTGTTCATAAATCATTTTAGTTGATCATCATGATCTCCCTGTTGCAATAACAAAATAATTTCCTGTTTCTTTTATAGCTTTTACTGCTCGATAATTATCAATAAGCATTCCTGAATTAGAATTTGTTAAAAAAGTCCCATCTAAATCAGTTGCGATTATATATTTTTTATTTTTATCAAGATGTTCTAATTTTGATTTTGTCATAGTTTTATACATTTAATTATACTATTTTAAACTTTTTACTTTCAATTTAAGAGATTTATAATTGATTAATTATTCTAATTTAAATTCTTTTATTTTTTATTTTTCTCATCTTTTAAATTTAACTCGGTCATTACTATTTAATGATTTATCATTAAATCTCTTTAACTTTTGAAATTGATCTAAAGTAAAAAGAGCTTCATAACCAATAATTTGATTTAGATCTAGAATTAAAAGTTCTTCACGAGAATTAATTTTAGCTTCTACATCATTTTTTGATAAATCATCAAGAGTCATTTGTGTGTATTTAAAAAGAGCATCTTCAAAATTATTTACTGCTACAGAAATAAACCTTACTGATTGATTTTTATATCAAATATCATATAACTTCATAACTATTGGCCAAATATCTTCAATAGAATTTGTTTGATATTCTAAACTTAGTTGTATTTTTGAAGAAGGATTTAAAGCTCCTTGATCTTTTGTTTCTAGAGCAATGGTTCTACAAGTAAGAGCTCGATATTCAAGTCTTGCTACAATTCTTTTTGTAATATTAAAAAGTTCATTAACAACTTCATCAGCAGAAATCAAATCATAAGTAAAGGTTTTTCCAAAGGAAATTGATTTTAAAAAATGATTTTCCTTGTTAACTTCGGAAATTGTTTTTCCGCTTGCAGAACTAATATGTTCATCAAGTCTTATTCCTAGAGCCTTTTTAAGTTCTTGATATTTATCATAGTCATCTACTAAATTTACTAAATCAATAATATGATTAATCCCTTTACTTTGTAAAAATTTAGTAGTTGCTTGACCAATATATTGCATTTTACTAATTGGAAGTGGCCAAAGTTTTTGTTCAATTTCAAAAGTATAAAGGGTACTAATTCCATGTGGTTTATCAAATTTAGAAGCAATTTTTGAAAGAAGTTTATTATTACTAATTCCAATTGAAACTGTTAATTTTGTCTCTTTTTGAATTTTTTGTTGAATTTCTCAAGCTAAATCAATTGGATCATTTTCTTCAAGAATTTTTGTAACATCTACATAACATTCATCAATAGAAGCAACTTCAAGTTGTTTAGAAAAAGTTGCAATAATTTGAAAAATTTCCTCTGATCTTTGTACATAATATTCATAATCTGAATTAATAATTGTAGCTCTCGAACAAAGCCTTATTGCTTTATAAATGGGCATTCCTGTATGAATTCCATATTTTCTTGCAGGATAATTACAAGCACCAACAATTCCTTTATTTTTTAGATGGATATTCCCAATAATAATTGGTTTTCCTTTTAATTCAGGCCTTCTTGCTTCTTCGCAAGCTGCAAAAAAAGCATCAACATCAATTGTAAAAATTACTTTATCACTCATAATATCTTAATTATAATAATAAAAACATTATAATTTAAATAATATAATTATGTGAATTACCTCAGGCTCATTTATAAATGATATTTTTTTAGAAAAGCCTACTCCCCAAACTTTTTTTAATTTTTTTAAAAATACTCTTGAGGGAGTAGAATTTCTTGTTTGATGATTCATATTAGGATTTATCTTTTTTGCTTTTATTTCTTATCTAATTGGTTCAATTAATACTGGACAAATTATGTCAAAAATAAAAAAAGAAGATTTAGGTAGTGTTGGTTCAGGAAATTTTGGATCAACCAATGCTTGGAGAGCATGAGGTGCGATAGGTTTTGCGCTTGTTTTCTCTTTTGATGTTTTAAAATCAATTATTGCTGGAATAATTTTGTGAATAATTGCTGCTGAATTTGCTTCACTTGCAGGTTCTATTGAAAAGCAACAATCCCTTACTTTAAGTTTATATATGGCAATTCCTCTTTCACTTATTTTTGTTTCAATTGGTCATGCTTATCCACTCTTTTTTAAATTTAAAGGAGGAAAATGTGTTGCTACTTCTTTTGGTCTTATAATTTTAATTAATTGAGTAATGGCTATTATTGCTATTTTAGTTTTTCTTGTAATTTTAAAAACAACAAGAAATATGGCCCTAGCTTCAATGACTGGAACAGCCATTGGGGGAGCACTTTTAATGTTTGTGCCCTTCTTTTTTATTGGCAAAGCTTATCTAGTTGTTGCTCCTTGAGCTTTAATGTGAACAATTTGACCAGCAACATTTTTTGTTATTTTAATTGTAGAATTAAAGCATATTCCAAATGTTTTAAGAATGATTCAGGGAGAGGAATTATTGCTTAAAAATGAAGGCTAATGACAAAAATCATAAATTAGAAACCACCTATAAAATAAATAAACTAATTGAAAATGTTTTAGAAATTAAAACAAATGCAGATTGAAAAAAATATGATTTTAAAAAAAATCCAATTGTTGATATAAGTAATAATGATTATTTTGGAATTCGTGTTTTTGAAAAAAATGCTTTAGCAATTATTTATAGTCCTCTTCAAGTTAGTAATTTAAAAAGACTTTTAAAAGAAGGAAAGAGATTTTTAACTACTCATTTTATAACTTTTGATTTAAATGAGTTTGATCCTATATACAAAAATAAATATCAAACTCCAACAGAATGATTTTTAAAAGAAACCACTAAAATCATTTCTAATATTGAAGAAATTAAAACAGATAATTTAGTTTTAAATATTACTGATAATGAAGAACTTGATTTACAAAAAATCATACTTACTCTTGCAACAATTTATCAATATAAAATTGCAATAACTGCTTCAAAAAAAATCACAAATGATTATATTAATTTTAATATAAAAAAATAATGGCTGAGCCATTATTTTTTTATGTAAGTAAGAATTTCATCAACAATTTCTTCTGGAGATTTATCATCAGTTTTAATATAAATTAAATTTTTAACATTACTTTTAAGATATTCTACAATTACTGGGTTATTATAATATTGATCATAAAGATTTTTTCAATAATTATCATCTACATCTAGTTCCTCTTTTCGAGCACGCTTATTAATTCGTGAAATAATGTTTTCAAAACTTGCCTGTAAAAGAAAGAAATAATCTGGATGATCAGCATAATTAATTCGAGAAACTAATGTTTTTGTAATTAAAGCATATTGATTCCATTGCATAAAAGACATATCTTCACGAATTATTTTCATTGAACCAAAAATAAAATCATCTAAAAAATGGCGATCAAAAATAGCAATACTATCTAAATTAATTTTCATTAATTTTTCTACTTCAAGAAGAGCTTTAAATCGATTCAACATATAATCAAGTTGAATAAGAAAAGATCATTCACTCCGATTTTTATAATAATAAGATAAATAAGGATTTTGATAAGGAATTTCTAAATTCAACTTTACTTGATAATTATTTTTTAATTTTTTTTCTAATAATTTAGAAATTGTAGTTTTTCCAACTCCAACAGTTCCTGAAATAACAATTTTCATTTTATTTGCCAATTCTATGATTAATATATTTAAGAATTTTAGCAACAACTTCATCAGGAGTGCTTTCATCTGTGTCAATATCAACAAAATTTTTAGTATAACCCTTAAAAATTTTCCGATAAGAACTTTTTGAATAATATCGATAGTAAAGATCTTGTCAATATTTCTGATCAAATTTTTCTTCTAGAGGTCTTCCTCTTTGAATAAATTGTCTTTGACTTACTGTATCAAATGATGCTTTTAGCATAATGAAAAAATCTGGTTTTTCAAATTCATGAAAATCTTCAACTTTTTTTAAAAGTTCATTATAAACAATTTTATAAGTATTTTGTAAATGAACTGAATATCCTTCTCTTACTTCTTTAAGTTCTGAAAAAATAATGTCTTCTAAAAAATGACGGTCATAAATTACAACATGTTTTTCATCATCGACATAACTTTGTTCCATTTTTACTCATTGATCAAATCTCTGAACTAAAAAATCAAGTTGAGCAATAAACCCTCAATTTGGAAGATCATTAAAATATAAATCAAAATATGGGCTATCAACAACAAGTTCACCAAGAACAGAGACTTCTTTTCCCTGACTTTCAAAATGTTTTTTTAAGACCTTAACTGTTGTTGATTTTCCAACTCCTGAAGTTCCACTAATTATAATTTTCATTTTTAACCAACATATTATTAATCTAAAATAATTGCAATAATTTCTTTTACAATTTCTTTTGGTTTTTTATTTTCTGTATTTATTTCCACAAAATTATTTACATTTTGTTGAAAATGATTTTTAAACATTGGACGATCATAATAGTTATGATAAAGATCTCTTCAATATTCTTCTGGAGTTTCAGTTTCTACTTCTCGCCCTCTTCCTTGCAAACGTTCCATTACTGTTGGTAATGAAGCTTTAAGCAAGAAAAAATAATCTGGTCTTGCATCAAGTTTTGTCATTTTGTCAGTCAATTCTTTATAAATTGCTTGATAAGTAATTGAATTAAACATTGAAATATTTTCTTTAATTGTATGTAATTCAGCAAAAACATAATCATCTAGAAAGTGACGATCATAAACAGTAATATCATTTTCTTTTTCTTTTGGAGTTAATTTAGATTGTCTTTTTTCATCTACTAATCATTGTTTAAATCTTCCTAAAAGAAAATCTAATTGAGCAACAAAAGCTCAATCCTGTGGTGATTTATAATAATAATCTAAATAAATTGAATTTACTGTTTCTTCATTTAGGAAAGAAACATTAAATCCTTTATTTTCTAATTCTTTTTTTAATAGTTTAGAAGTAGTGGACTTCCCAATCCCTACTGTTCCAGAAATTACAATTCTCATAATTTTTCCTTTTTCAATACTTTATTATTTTATCATTTTTTAGCTTAATTTTTGCTCTTTGTTCAAGATAAAAAACATTAAATAGCAAGTTTTAAAAGTTATTATTTAATTAAGATTATATTTTTTATAAATATCTTTTCGGAAATTCTTATGTTGAAAATGATGATCAATATATGGAATTATAATTGTTGAAATATAATTTCCAATTGCAGCTAAAATAGCACCAAGCAAAACAATTAATGTTGCTGCTGCAAAACCTTCTAAACCTAAAAATGAAGAATCATTTTTCATAATTTGTAATCCAAAAAAAGCAATTATTGGAATTCCAATGGAAGAAACAATTGTTGCAATCATTCCTAAAAATGCTGCTTTAGTAAATTCTTCTTTTGCTATTTTATGAATTTTAAAATTAAAAGTAAAAGAAGCAATAAATTCAAAAAAGGCAAAGACAAATAGAATTAAAAAATAAGAAAAAAGGCCCATTTTACTCTTTTCTTTCTTTTTCTAATCGTACTCTTTGTTCTTTTTCTGATTCATGATGGCCCATTTTTTTAGCAACCTTTGGAACTAAAAGGGCAGCTCCAAGATTTCCGATTCCTGCAGAAAAAGCAGCAATTATAATTAATCATCAAGCACCAACATTACTAGAAATTAAAGGTGTAATAGCCATAGTAATCATAAAAAGAAAAGTAGAAGTTGCCCCCATTAAAGCAGCAATATTAAAACGTTCTTTTGCAATCATATAAATTTTATAATTAAAGAAAAATCCAACAATAAGTTCAATAAGCGGATAAACAGCCATGATCACTAGAGCAACAACTCAAGCTTTTTCCATTTTAAACTTTCCCGTTGTATTTTCCAGTTTGAGTTGAAATAATTATTTCTTGATTGTTATTAATAAATTGTGGAACATCAAGTTCATAGCCTGTACTTACAGTTGCTTTTTTACTAGCTGCAGTAACAGTATCACCCCTTACTGCATCAGTGGTATGGGTTACAACTAAATTTACATTTTTTGGAAGTTCAACTCCTAAAAATTTTCCTGCATATCTAGTTACCATTACTTCAAGACCTTCAGCCATATACTTTAACTCTTCTTTTAAATGAGCAATTGGAAGGGTAATTTGTTCAAAAGTTTCATTATCCATAAAGGATGCATCTTGTCCATCAACATAAAGAAATTGAAATGCTTTTTTTTGCACAAAAGCTTTATCAACCCGTTCTCCTCCGGTAAAGGTAAGTATTGTTGTTGTTCCAGTAAAAAGATTTTTTACTTTACATTTTACGTGTGCTTGTCCTCTTCCTGATTTTGAATGTGATGCATCAATAAGTTGATAAACATTTTTATCATAGATAAAAGTGCTCCCTGTTTTAAAATCATTTACATTTATTTGTTCTGCCATATTTTTTTCCTTTTCTAAATTATTTATTATTTTTTATTTCCAAAGCTACTGTTGATTTATTAAGAATTTTATAACCATCTTTAGTAACTAAAATATCTTGTTCAAGTCGACATCCTATTTGTTTTGGAATATAAACTCCAGGTTCAATAGTAAAAATCATTCCTGCTTCTGCAATGTCTTCTGAATTAAAAGAAACGGTTGGTGGTTCATGAATGTCCACTCCAATTCCATGTCCCAAAGCATGAGTAAAGAATTCAATTCCATAACCATTAGTTGCTAAAAATTCTCTTGCAATTTCATCTAATTTTTTTAAGGCAATTCCTGGTTTAATTTGGCTAATTGCAAGTTCCATTGCTTCATTTACAATTCAATGAAGTTTTATTTGTTTAGAACTAGGGGTTCCAATGATAATTGTTCTTGTCATATCAGAACAACCTCGTTTATAAAAAACTCCCATATCAATAGTGATCATATCATTTTCTTTAATTACATAATTAGAAGCATGTCAATGGGGATTTGAACCATTTTTTCCTGCTGCAACAATTGGTGGAAATGATTCACTATTTGCATCTGATTCAATAGTTAAAATCATTATTTTTTTAAAAACATCTAGTTCTGTTAACCCTGGTTTAATTCAATCACAAATTTTTGTAAAAATTTTATCAGTAATTGCAATTGCTTTTTCTGTATCAGCAATTTCTTCTTCACTTTTAATAATTCTAAAAGGAGGAAAAGCAATTGCTTCAATATTAATTTTTAAATTATTTCTTTTAAAAAAATTAGTAAAAACTTTAAAAGCATGAAGGGTAAAATCATTTTCACTTACATAAAGAGTTTGTCCAATAAGTTTTTTAAACACCTTTTGAAATTGGGTATTATCTCCCATATCAATTACTTTAAAATCTAATAATGTTTTTGATGCTTGTTCAAAATATCTTTGATCAGTTAGAACATATTTTTTTCCTTGAATCATTAAAACAAACATGTTTGTAGAATGAAATTTTGTTAAATAATAAACATCCTTTTCATTTTTAATTAAGACATTAGGATATTTTTCAATAAAGTTAGTTCAATTTTTTAAGTGTTCCATAATTTTCTCCCTCTTTTTTAATATTAAAAAATTTACTATAGGCATTCTCTGTATCACTATCAAGGACAATATTTTTTACAAGCAATTTTAAAACAGAGGCCTTAAAAATTTTTTCAAAGGTTAATTGAAGATTTGAATAAGCAAGCTTTCTCAAAACAAAGATATCATCACCCTTACGATCCATTGAAGTTTTATCTGCTACATAAATTATTTTATCTAATAAACTCACATCAACAGTAGGAATAGTGTGCCTTTTTACAGCATTTAAAAATTCTCGATCTTTAAGTCCATATTCTTGTTCTAATCAAAGAGCTGCACAATAACCATGAATCGCTTGAATTGGAGGAGCCTTTTCTCCTGAAGTATGTCGATTATAAAAATCAAGTAAATATTTATTTGAATAAAGTTTAAAAAGATCATGAGCAAGCCCAACATCATAAGCTTTTTGAACATCATTATATTTATTTAATTTTGCTAATCTTTTTGCATTAATTGCTACTGCCATTGTATGTTGAAAACGGTCTTCTTTTAATAATTTAAAAGCTAGTGTTTTCAAATATAAGCGATTTTCTGCAATATATTTCCTTGTTGCTAAAGGAATTTTATTTCATTCTAAATTAGTTAAAATTTGGGTACTAGAAATATCATAAACAGTTTTCCCTAATAGATGAACTCCCTTTTGATGGGGAATTTTTTTTAAACCACTTCCTCTTTTATAAACAATTAAATCGACTAACTCACGAATTAAATCAGGATTTCTTCAAGTGGAAAAAGTTTTAAATTGATCATCACCCATAATAAAAAATAAATCATCCTTTGGATATTTTTTATGGAGTTTTTCTATAGTCAAATAAGTATATGATAACTGATGACTTCTTATTTCAATATCAGAAACTTTAAGTCAAGTTCATTTTGTTTCTTTAACAGCAGCTTCTACCATATTGTATCGATGCAATGGATTAATTCGTTCAGGATCAAACTTGGTTCCTGGGGTTTTATAAGTTGGAACCATTAAAATAAGATCTAAATTCATTTGATCATGAATATTTTTTGCTATCTTTAAATGGCCAATGTGGATAGGGTTAAATGTTCCCCCAAAAATTCCTATTTTCATCCTAATTTAATTATAAATACTTTCTACTACATTAAAAACAATCCCTTTTGGAAGTTGAAGGGTTAGTTTTTGCTTTTTATTTCAAGTGGTAATAATTCCTAAACCAGAAATAATAATATCAATTCTAGTACTTTCTTTTGAAAAAGTTAATTGATGAGTTATAAAATCATCTGGAACTTTAGTATTTTCAAGTTTAGAACGATTTAATTTTACCATGTTGCTAAAAAGAAATTGATAATCACTTATTGTTGGTGAATTTAAAACATTAAAATAAGCAAGATCAGCAATAGAAATTGTTTGATTACTTTTTAGTTGATAAACAATAGATTTTAATTCTTTTTTTGAACTAATCTGATCTAAAATAATAGGTTCTAAAACATTTTGATAATTACCTGGTAAAATAAAACCAGGATAATCAATTAAATTAATTTCCTCTAATTTAATTTCAAAAGGTTTTGTTGTGGTTCCAACTGTATTAGAAACAAGATTATAGGCATTAAGTCCAAGACTTTTTGCAATTTGTTTTATTAAAGAAGATTTTCCTACATTTGAATAACCAATAATTGCACAAGAAGTTTTAGCTTCTTTCATAAAAGAAACCAAAGCATCTAGATTTGTTTTTTTAATTGTTGAAATTAAAATTATTTGTTTAAATTCAAGTTTAATTGCTCAAGTTAGGTTATCAATTCATGCAATAATTTTTTCTGAAGAAATTGCCTGAGGTAGCAAATCAACTTTATTTACAATAAGGGTTAATCTTGATGGATCAATATATTTATTTATCTCAGAGACAACTGTTTCTTGAGGATTTAAAACATCAATTACAAGAAAAACTTCTGCATCTGTTTTTTGAAGTTCTTTTAAATAAATTTCTGGTTCAAAAAGTTCTAAATTATTAATTTTTTCGCCATAATGTAATAAGCGAAAACACTTCATACATAAGGGATTTTCAATATTATTAATATATCCTTTTTCCTTGGGATTAGTAGTTTGTTTAACTTCACCACAACCAAGGCAAATTTCACTATAAGATTTCATATTCTTCTGAATATAGATCCCTTCCTGTTTCTTCTTCTTTAATTAAGATATTTTGCCTTGTCAATCTTAAAAAAATATATTCTTCAAGTCATTTAATAATTACATTTCAAGTTCTTTCTGCATCAATTAAAGGTTGAACAAGAATTGACTCCATATGTAAAAGATTTGCAGACAAAATATCTGTAATAATCATGTCTCCTACAACAACAACTTCTTGGGGTTTGAAATTAAATTTTTTGATTGTTCTGTTCATTGCAAAAGGTAAAGGTTTTTTAGCATTAGCAATATAATCTACTTTTAATTTTTCAGCAAAAAGAGAAACTCTTTTTCTAGTATTATTAGAAATTAAAATAAATTCCATATCATTATCTTTTACTGCCTGGGCAAAATCAATTGCAATTTTAGTAGGAAACTTAGTAAAATGAGGAACTAAGGTATTATCTAAATCACAAATTATAAGTTTAATCCCTTGCTCCTTTAATTTTTCTAAATTAATTTGTTTAATAGTTGTAACATAAGTAGATGGTTTTAAATAATTAATAAAAAGCCCAAACAAAAATGAATTTGAACTAATTTGTGTTTTATGTTCTTTTTTACTACGATTTTCTATTGGCATCTCTTCAATAAAATAAAAAATCTAAATAATTTTTATTTAGATTTTTCTTTATGAAGTGTATGTTTATTACATTTTGGACAAAATTTCATTAATTCAATTTTGTCGGGGTGTTTTGTTCTATTTCTATCACCTGTGTAATTTTCCATTTTACACTCTGAACATCTATATATTAATTTTGATCTCATAAATTTCCTTTTATTTAGTTATATTATACTATATTATTTTACCTTACTTTTTTAGTAATCACCATTATTCTTTTTATCAAATTGTAAAGAATCTTTATTTTCTATTTTATTAATTCTAAGAACTTGTTCTCTTGTTACTTCTTTTGAACTTAAACGTTCAAATTGAAGTCTCAAATCATTAAAAGCTAGTTTAATTTCTTCCTTAGTAAATCCATTTAAACCTGTTTTTGGAGTTGTAAGGGGAACATTCCCTTTTGGATTAAGACCCAAATGATTATTTGAACTAGTTAAGATTTGAAGATCATCAACAGAAGCAACATTAAAAGCATTAATAATTTGATAAGCAGAAGAATTTTTTGCTTGAAAAGCAATTCTTGTTCCTTTTGAACCCCGTGCTGCTTTTTTAAGATCACTAATTTTTAAACGTTTTGCTTTCCCATTGCTTGTTACAATAAGTAATTGTGCTTTTTGTTCTTCTATCTCAACTTGATCATTTACAATTGAAGAGACAACATAATCTGGTGGAGTTAAACGAATATTTTTTACCCCACTTGCTCCCGGCCCACTAATTGGAACATCAGCAAGTGGAAAACAAAGTCCTTGACCATTTTTAGTAATTGAAGTTACAAAAGCATTTTGATAAAGATTTAAAGCAACAGAAACAACATGATCTTCTGTTTTTATTCCTGTATATTTTGCCCCTCTTCTTGTAAGTGAAATTGATAAATCGCTAATTTTTGTTTGTTTAATTAAACCTTTTGCTGTGGCAACAACAAGCGTTCCTTCCTTATTAAAATCTTTTAGCATAGCTACTTTTAAAATTCTTTCACTTGATTCTAAAGTAGTAAATTTTGAAAGGTGCTCCCCAAGATCTTTTCATTTAAAATCAGTAAGTTTAAAAATAGGAATTGAATAATATCTTCCCCCAGAGGTAAAGACCACCAAACTATTTAAATTAGAAGTTTTTGTTGCAGCAATAATTAAATCATCTTCTCGAAGACCAATAGTTTCACTTGCTGAAGTTTCATAAGATCTAAGGGAAACTTTTTTAATATAACCTTGGTGAGAAACTACAACCATAACTTCTTCTTCTTGAATTAAGGCAGTTTCATCAATATCTAAATTTTCAATTTCACTATCTATTACTGTTTTTCTTAAAACAACAAATTCTTTTCCTAAATTTTTTAATTCTTCTACAAGCTGTTTTACTAAAAATTCTTTATTTTCCAAAGCTTTTTGATAATGAGCAATTGTTATTTTTAAGTCCTCCTGTTCTTTTTCAAGGGCAACAACGTCAGTTTTTGTTAACCGATACAAACGTAAATTTACAATTGCTTCTGCTTGATTTTCACTAAAGGAAAATTTATCAATAATGTTTTCTTTTGCAGTTGCTTTATTTTTTGAAGCTTTAATAACTTCAATAACTTGATCAATAATTTTAGTAACTTTAATTAAACCAAGAACAATTTCTAATCTTGCCTGTAATTTTTGGAGTTCAAAATGATAAAGTTTTTTTGTAGTATGAATTCGAAAACTTTTAAAGGCAATTAAAATATCCATTAACCCAACTTGAGTTGGTTTTTTATCTTTAATTGCCACCATGTTAAAATTAAAATTCTTTTGTAAATCTGTACTTTTTAAAAGATATTTCATGATTAATTCAATATCAGCACCTGGTTTACAAAGAAGTGTAATTTGAAGCCCCAAGCGGTCCGTATCATCACGAACTTCTTTAATTCCAGGAACTTTTCCTTGACGAATTAAATCATCTATTTTTTTTACAAGATCAGCTTTATTTGTTTCGTAAGGAATTTCTGTAATTAGAATTTCTTGATTTTTTAAATCATAATTTCATTTAGATTTAATAATTATTTTTCCCCGGCCGGTTTTATAACTTTGTTTTAAAGCAGGCAAATCTTGAATTATTCCTCCTGTTGGAAAATCTGGTCCTTTAATAAAATTAGTAATTTTTGAAAGAGTTGCATGTTCATTTTCTAAAACATAAATTAAAGCTTTAATAACTTCATTAAAATTATGTGGAGGAATATTTGTTGAATATCCAGAAGCAATTCCCATTGATCCATTTACAAGCAAATTAGGAAATTTTGTAGGAAAAACCACTGGTTCTTCTTCGCTATCATCAAAATTTGGAACAAAATCAGTTATTTTTTTATCAATGTCTCCAAGTAAATATTCAGAAACTGGTCCAAGTCTTGCTTCAGTATACCGCATTGCAGCAGGACTATCACCATCAATTGAACCCTTATTTCCATGCATGTCCACAAGAGGCATATTTATTTTTCATTCCTGAGCAAGCCTTACCATTGCTTCATAAACCGAACTATCACCATGAGGATGATATTTTCCAATTACATCACCAACAACCCTTGCTGATTTTTTATAGGCAGTTTTGTTTGTTAATTTTAAATCATGCATTGCAAAAAGAATTCTTCTTTGAACTGGTTTTAGCCCATCTCTTAAATCAGGAAGTGCTCTTTCTTGAATAATATATTTTGAATAATCACCAAATTTTTTGCCAATTAAAACATCAAGGTCTTCTTGAATAATTCTTTTATCTAAATCTTTTTTATTCATTTATTACCTCTTCTTTAATTTTAAAATCATCTTCAAGACTAAATTCAACATTTTCTTCAATTCATTCTCGACGGACACTTGCATCTTGACCCATTAAGGTTTCAATTATTTTATTTGCTTTTTCTGCATCCTCAACTTTAACTTGCACTAAGGTTCTTCCTTTTGGATCCATTGTTGTTTCTCAAAGTTGTTCAAAATTCATCTCTCCAAGCCCTTTATATCTTTGAATTTCAATATTAGAATTTTGCTTTTTAATTTGGTCTAGTTCTTTTGTGGTTCAAGCATATCTTGTTTCTTTTGTAGATTTAGTAGTAATTTTAAAAAGCGGAGGCATTGCAATATAAATCATTTCTGCATCAATCAATTCCTTCATGAAACGGTAAAAAAAAGTTAAAAGCAAAGCTTGAATATGAGCCCCATCAGTATCAGCATCGGTCATAATAATAATTTTTCCATAATTTGATTGCTTAGCTTTAAAGTCATCAGAAAGTCCTGCGCCAATTGCAGCAATTGTTGTAGCAAGTTCATCGTTTGCAAGGATATTTTTTAAATTAGCTCTTTCAGTATTAATAATTTTCCCCTTTAGGGGTAAAATTGCCTGTGTTTTTCGGTCTCTTCCAAGTTTTGCAGACCCACCAGCTGAATCTCCTTCAACAATAAAAAGTTCACGGTCCTTTGCAATTCTAGTTTGGGCGGTAACAAGTTTTCCTGCAAAAGATTTTGATTTTGATTTTCCAAGTTCTCTTGTAACTTCTCTTGCTCTTTTTGCAGCTTCCTTTGCTCTTTTTGAAGCATAAGCTTTTTCAATAATTAATTTTGCATCCTGAGCATTTTTATTTAAATAATGTTTAATTTGTTCATAGACTTCTTTTTCTACATATGTTCTTGCAAAAGGTGAGGATAATTTTGATTTTGTTTGTCCCTCAAATTGGAGATATTTTTCCATTAAGTAAATGGAAATTACAACATAAAGTCCCTCTCTAGTATCTGGGCCTTCAAGTGGTTTTCCACCTTGCATTAATTTATTTTCAATAATAAATTCATTTAAAGCTCTTGTAAGGGCATATTTAAAAGCAAATTCATGTGAACCACCATCAGGGGTAATAATATTATTTACAAAAGAATGAATATTTTCCTGGGTTGCGGTGGTTCATTTTAGGGCTACATTTAAAATGACTTCTTCGCTTTTACTTGTAAAAGCATAAGTTTTTGCAAGGGTTTTTTGATCTTTTGCTAGTTCATCAACAAAAGCAATAAGTCCATTAGGATTATGAAATTCATATTGATTTTCATTTTTTTGATCATCAAAAATAATTTTTAAACCAGGATTTAAAAAGGAAAGTTGTTTTAGCATTTCTGCAATAGTATTTCCATTAAAGTTAATTGTGGAAAACATCTGTTCATCTGGTTTAAATTCAACCTTTGTTCCATGCTTTGTTGTTGGTCCAACTTTTTTTAAAGGGGTAATTTTACTTCCCCCTTTATTAAATTTAATAATATATTCAAATTTATCTTTTCAAATAGTTACAATTAAAAATTCACTTAAAGCATTTACAACAGATGAACCAACCCCATGAAGTCCCCCAGCAATTTTATAACCTGAATTAGATCCCCCAAATTTTCCTCCTGCATGTAAAGTTGTAAAAATTGTTTCAACTGCAGGTCTTTTACTTTTTGGATGAATATCAACAGGAATTCCTCTACCATCATCTTCAACAGTAACAGTGTTATCAGCATCTAAACTAATTTTAATGGTATTGCAAAACCCAGCAAGATGTTCATCAACAGAATTATCAATAATTTCTTTTATTAAATGATGAAGTCCTTTTGAGTTTGTTCCCCCAATATACATTCCTGGTCTTTTTCTTACTGCTTCTAGATTTTCAATTATATCAATTGTACTTGCATCATATTTTTTAGTTTCCATACTGAATTCCTTTTTGTTTACTAAAGATATTTTTATTTAAATAAATAATAAAACGATTAAAATTATTAATTCCACTATGTTCCATCTCATTAAGAAAGGCTCAATAAGGAATTAAAAGTTGATATTCTTTTTCCCAATCTTTTTCTTTATTACTTTTTAAATAGATTAGAGTTTGATCATAAAAAATTTTAAAATTATTAAGAGGTAAAGAAGTATTAGCTTTTATTGTATTTAAAATAAAATCTTCAAGTGAAAAAACTTCCCCAATAGTTATTCCTATTTGGGGAAGGACATATTTATTTTTTAAAATTTTTTTATTATAAAAGAAAAATTCCAAATAAAATTTAGGAAGTTTATTTTCAAATTCTAAATTTAAAAATCCGGTAAGAAAATTACCATTTTTAAAAAGTTCGGGTTGAGTTTTAACTCATTTCTTAAATGATTTATAATCATTATTATCTATTATTAAATCACATAATTTAAAGATGTTCACAAATTAATTATACATTTTCACTATCTTACTATATTATTTGAACCATTAATGATTATTATGTTGCTGATTATAAACAACAATTCAACTTGAAATTCCGATTAAGGAATAAAAGAAATATATAATATTTTGAATAACAAATAATGAATTTGCTTCTGCATGAGTTCCAATTGCTCCAGAAAAAAGTAAAATGGAAATAGTGTTTGCAACCATAAAAAAATAATTTCCTGCCCAATATCTTTTTGCAATTAAAAAAGGAGCAGAAAGTGTAAAGACCAATATAAAAGCATCGGCAAAAGGAGCAACATCAATTTTAAATTTTGTATCTTCACTAAAAGGAGTTCATATTATATCCAATTCTAAAATTATAAAACCTAAAAGAATTGAGAAATAAGTTGCTAAAATAAAATAGCAAATTAATTTTTTTGAAGAAAGTTTTTGCGGTTTAATTGAATTACGATCAATTTGCTTATTTCAAATCCGGTACATAAGAACTGCTGGAATAGACATTCCCGCTCACATTAAGGCTTGCAAAGGTAAAAATGAAAAAGCAAGAGCCAAAACAAGTGTAGGGATAGTTACAAATTGAAAATAAACTCATTTAATTGATCTACGATTAACAAAATAAGTTCCACAAAGACCTGAAAAAGTTCCGATAGTAGAAAGAACAAAAATAACTCACATTCTTCAGTGACGCATATCTTCTTGGTCAGGAGGATGAAAAATATTTAAATATAATTGAACAAAAGTCATCACTAAAACTAAAAATAAAATTCCCGGAAGAAAATATCTACTTCATAAAGTATCATGAAAAAAATGTTGAATTTTTATTGCAATAATCTTGTGTGATTTCATATTATAACTAAAAAAAGCCTTTGAGGCTTGTTCTATTTTCTTTTGGCGTATTTATCTTTTCGTTTTGCATTCTTCATTGATTGCATAACATTTCTAATTTGAGCTTCAGAAGGTTTTCTCCCCATTGATTGAAACATTGCTCTAATTTGAGCTTCACTTATTGGCGGATTTTCTCTAAGCTGTTTTTCTATTAATTTTCTTGTAATATAAAATCCTAAAAAACCAGCTACAGGGACTAAAAGAATAAAAATTATTCCCACAATTTCTCATGCATCCATTATTTTTTGCTCCCTTTTTTATCTTTTTGTTCTTGATTTCCTTGAATCAGTTCTTTTTGTTCTTTTTGTTTCTGATCTTCTAATTCTTGTTGTAGTATTTTATCTTTTAATTCTTGTTTTTCTTGATGTTTTGCTTGCTTTTTATCTTCTTTTACTTGCTTTTTATCTGCTTTTTCTTGTGCTATTTCTTCTTTTTCACTAAGTTTTAGATCTTTTGATTCTTGTTTTGCTAGTTCTTTAGCTTCTACTATTTCTTTATCTTTTGCAAGTTGTTTTTCTAAAACTTTAACTTCTTTTTCATAACTAATTTTTTTGTTTTGTGCAGCAAGCAATTCTTGAGGCGTTTTTGCCTGAATAATTTCATCTTCTATTTTTGTAACTTGAATTTGGTCAGAAATGACTGCTCCCTTTTGAACTTTGGGCCCACTTTTATCCATTTTTCCAGTAATTTTAACTTCTAAATTATTAGCAAATCTTTTAAATTTAGGACCATATTTTAATCATTTTGCAAAAAATATTAGTCAAATTCCAAAACCAATAATTAATAAAAACAAAAAGAATAATCCAACAAGACCGCCCAAATGACCGCCCTCTGAATTTTGTGATATAGGTGCAATTTCTTGTAAATAAATATTCATGTCTTTTTTAATTATATATTAATTAATTATATCTTTTTGTATCCCCAAGATTATAATTAGAATTTTTCCCAGTTTGAATAAATTTAACTAATTTTTCTTTATTTACTTCTCAATTTTTTTGACAATATTTAAGATATTCATCATCAATTGAATCAATTTTTGCATGTTCATTCTGTTCTCTTGGAGAATATCGAAAATGTCTTTCTTTAAGTAATAAGGAAACTGCAAAAGTATCAAAATTTTGATTTGCATATAAAGAGGCATAAGCTAAAAGGCCTACAGTATTTTGAGAAGGATTTTTTAATAGTTCTCTTCCCTTTCTTGGATGAACTGAAACTCCTTCAATAAAACTTTGTCCAAAGGAAAGAACTGTAATATTTTTAAGTTCAATTCCTAAATCTCCCTGCGCTAAAACTACCCCTAAAAGTGCAGGATTATTTGCCCACATTCCCCCATCAAGTCAAAAAGCTCCTGTTTCTTGCTCAACATGTGGTTCAAAATAAAATGGAGCTGCTGTTGAGGCTTTTATTGCTTCTCAAAGTTTTATGGAAGAAGAGTAGCGAGGATTTAAAGAATGAAAATGACTTGAACCGAAAATAATTGGTTTTGCTTCAGAAACATTTGTTGCTGCAATAGCAAATGGTTTTGGTGAAACTTTTTCAAAATCAGCAATTGTTAAATTCCCCAGGGTTTCTTTTAAAGTTCTATTTAATGGTTCATCATCATACCTTGCATAAATATTTTTTGACATTGATTCTCGAAGAGTATATTTTTTTCCAAAAAGATCTTTTTCTCCCCGCATATATTCATCATAAATTTCTTTTGGATCTTTTCCAATTAAAAGTGAACCCACTACAATTGCTCCAGTTGAAGTTCCAGTAAACATATCAAATTCTTCTACAAGATTAATTCCATATTCTTCTTTTAATCTTCAAATAGCATAAACAGTGAACATCCCCTTTAATCCGCCCCCATCAACAGCAAGAATGCGAATTTTTTTACCCACATCTTCAGATTTTTGTTCTTTATATTGTTTACTACCTAAAAATTTTTTAATTAAAGACATTTTAATCCTCCTTCTTTCTAGTAATTGGGGCTTTCATCATTTCATCTTTTCCAGAAGTTGCTTTTGGAAAAGCAATTACATCACGAATTGAATTGGTATTTAATAAAATTGATAAAATACGATCGAGTCCAAGGGCAATTCCACCATGTTGAGGAATTCCATATTGTTGTGCTTCAAGTAATCACCCAAACATAGTTTTGGTTTCCTCTGGTGAAAGACCAAGAATTTCAAAAACCTTTTCTTGAAGTTTAAAATCTGAAAATCTAATTGCTCCTCCACCAATTTCAGAGCCGTTAAGGACAATATCATAAGCCTTAGACATAAGAGAAAGTAAGGTTTTTTGATCATTAATGCTTGTCTTTTTATAAAGCTCTAAATCTTTATCAACAACTGCAGTAAAAGGATTATGCATTGCTTCTAATTTATTATCCTTATTTAAAGTAAAAAGTGGCCAATTAGTTACTCAAACAAAATTGAATTGTTTAGAATTAGTTAAGGCAAATTTTTGACCAAGTTCAAAACGAATTCGACCAAGAAATTCACAAGCATTTGTCCATGAATCAATTACCACTAAAAGGGTAAAGGTTGATCATGAAGTGAGTTTTAAAATTTCTTTAAGTTCTTTTTCTGAAATACCCTTTAATGAGCCTTTGATAATTTGTCCTTTTTCAACTTGTAAACTTGCAAGACCAATTCCACCTTCAAGTTTAACTTTATCTTCTAGTTTTTTTATTTCAGTATTTGAAAAAGTTTGTTCAAAAAATAATCCTTTTACTATTTTTTTATTTTTTAAACCATTTTTTATGAATTTAAGATCTGTTTTTGTAAAAAGTGTAGTTAAATCAACCAGATGATTTTCAAATCTAGTATCTGGTTTATCTAACCCATAAAGATTCAAGGCATCAACATAGCTAATTTCTGCAAAAGAAATTTTAGCTTTTGAGGTTTTAAATTCCTTAACTATTTTAATAAGCAATTGCTTTATTATTTCTTGAATTTCTTTTTCTGAGGTAAAGGCTTTTTCTAAATCTAATTGGGTAAATTCAAGTTGGCGATCAGCCCTTGAATCTTCATCCCGAAAGCATTTAGCAATTTGATAATATTTTTCAATTCCTCCATACATTAATAACTGTTTATAAACTTGAGGAGATTGAGCTAATGCATAATATTTTCCTAAATGGTTCATGCTTAAAACTTCAAGCTCATTTGCTCCTCCTGGAGTTGGTTTTGTAATAATTGGTGTTTCAACTTCAACAAAACCCTTTTCATAAAAGAAATTACGGATTATATGATTAAATTTTGCTCTTACAAGTAAAGTATTATGAATTACTGGTCTTCTAAGATCAAGATAACGATATTCCATTCTTTTTTGTTCAAGAGCATCAGTTTCATCTGCAATTATTAAAGGAGTTTGCTTTGCCTCATTAATAATTACAATATTAGTTGCTAGAATTTCAATTTCTCCAGAAGCTAATTTTGGGTTTGGTTCTTTTCTTTTTGCAACTTTACCCTCAACAGTAATTACATATTCACTTCTTAATAAAAGAGCAATTTTATGAGCTGAAGAAGTTTTGCTTACTACAATTTGGGTAATTCCATCTTCATTTCTTAAATCAAGAAAAACTAAATCACCTAAACGTCTTGCTTTATTTACTCAACCGTTTAGGATTACTTTTTCTCCAATATTTTTTATATTTAAAATACTCATATGTTTTATTTATCTTTTTTCTAATTCTTCTGCAAAAGTGTAAGCAAGAGAAAAAGCAGTTTCCATTGTTAAACTAGTTACAAAATTCCCATCCACTACTGTTTGACAATCTTGTCCTGGTTTACAGTTTGGATCACTTAGGGTTGCTCCTCCATCAATTAAAGCATTACGTCATTCATCACCGTAATGACAAATTGCTGTTTTTCCTTTTAAATATCCTCTTTTTGCAAGAGCTGTTGGCCCTGCACAAATTGCTCCAACAAGTTTATTATTATCTACAAAATGAGCAATTATAGGGTCTAACTCTACACATGCATTAAGAGTTTTAAATCCTGGTCCTCCAGGAATAAAAAGAGCATCATATTTTGAAAGACCACTTTCAAGTACATCTTTTAAAGTTAATTTCACTTTAATTTCTAAACCTTTTCCACTAACAACATATTTATTTGAAGTTCCAAAAGCAATATCAACATCATATCCTAGTCTCATTCATATATCTCTTGGTAAAATTAGTTCAACGTCTTCAAAACCATCTGAACCAACGATTAAAATTGTTTTATTCATTTCCTTTTCCTTCTCTAATTGAGCCATTTCCATTTCTCAATTAGGATTATTTTTTTTATAAAAGTATTGTAAAATTCACATAATAAATCATAAAATTAATAATAAAACTAAAACTCCCCCCACTACTATAAGGGTAATTAAAAAATATAAACGATAATTATTTTGTTTATTATTCATCTAAATTATTTATTTACTTCGATCAAGGAAGAATCATTATCTTTCTCTTTTTGATCTTCTTTTGTTACTTGATTTTTTTTAAACTCTTCTATTCTTTTTTTATCTTGTTCCACAAATGATTTTAAATCTTCTGGGGTAAATTGTGAAGCAGCATTCAATAAATCATTATAGAATTTAAGAACATTTGCTTTTGCTTTTTCTTTTAATTTTGGGGTTGCATCTTCTGGTGTTGAAATGCTAAAAACTCTAAAATAAGCTTCATCAAAAGTCATTAGTAATTTTACTTCTAATGTTTCAACATTAACTCTAACTTCACGAATTTTTTCAAAAAGAAAAATTTGTGCTGCAATCTCTTTTTCTCCCTGCGCAATTAGGATTAAAGATTTTTTTCCTAAAATTGTTTTTTTTCCTTTAATAGCCATGTTTCTCCTTTATAAACTATTTAGTTTTATTGTTTTCTGTTCTTCAGTCTGTAGATTTTTTATAATAACTTCTCCAGCAAGAGTTTCTTTTCCAACAATTATTAATTGCTTGTAATTATTCTTAATTGCTTTGCGCATTTTCTTTTCAAATTTTTGTAAAGAACAATCTAATTCTACTTGAAAATTTTTTGCCCTTAATTTAGTTGCAACTTCAAGGGCAAAAGAAGTAAATTCAAAACTAGTGCTCATTACATAATAATTATTATTAATAATAAGTTCTTTTTTAAGATTATCAATTGCAACAAGAATTAAACGGGAAATTCCTAAAGCAAAACCAACTGCGGGAACATCTTTTTTAGAATCAAATTGGGCAATTAGATGATCATATCTTCCCCCACCAATTATTGTATCTTTTGCTCCAAGAACTTTTTCCTCAGTACTTACAAATTCAAAAACTAAACCATTATAATAATCAAGTCCCCGAACAAGTTTGTTATCAATAATAAAACTAACTTTTAATTTTTTTAATTCATCACAAAGAGTATTAAAGGTATCTTGTTCTTTTTTATCAAGATAATCAATAATTGAAGGAGCATTATTATTTATTAAAATATCAGCACTATCTTTTGAATCAAGAATTCGTAAAACATTATTATCTAATCTTGTTAAAGAATCAATTGATAATTTATCTTTATTTAATAAGTAATATTTTTTTAAAGCTTTTAAATATGTTTTTCTGGAATCTAAAGTCCCAATACAATTTAATCTTAATTGATATTTTTTTATTTTAAATTCATCTAAAATTTGCTTTCCCAAAAGTAAAACTTCTAAATCAGCAAGTAAGGAAGAATCATTTAAGAGTTCAACTCCAAATTGAAAAAATTCCCGTTGGCGCCCTTTTTGAGGTTGCTCATAACGAAACATTACTCCTTCATAATATAAACGTTGTTTTTTCCCTAGTTCAGTTAATTTATTTTCTAGCACCATTCTTACAATAGGAGCTGTTCCTTCGGGACGCAAAACAAAATGATCTTTATTATTTTTTGCAACAAGTTCAAACATTTCTTTATTTACAATGTCGCTTTCTTCACCAACAGCCCTTTTAAAAAGATTGATATTTTCAAAAATAGGAGTTTTTACAAAAGCAAAATTGTAAGCTAATGCAACTTTTTCTAATTTATTTAGAGTTAATTTTAAAATTTGTGCTTCCTTTGCAAAATAATCTTGTGTTCCTTTTGCTTTTTGAATCATTACATATTCACCCCAGAAATATATTCTTCTGATAATTGATGAGGATCATAAGAATCTTCAATGTCTTTTAAAAGACGGTTTTCTTTTCGACAATCTTTTTTATGACGATAGATTGCTGCAAGTAAAGGATAGAAAGTTAAATTGTTTAAAATAATAAGTGGGGGAATTATAAAAAACATACACATTCCTGCAATTGCTGCAGTTCCTGCATAAGCAATTGCAATTGCAAAAAAGATAAATCCTAATCCCCAAATTAATAGTGAAATCATTAATAAATTTTTTGCTCCTTTTGCATAAGCTTCTTTATAAATTTCTAGATCTGTTGAATCTTGTACTTTTATTTTTTTAGTTCCTCTTGATGAAATTGTTAATTTAGAAATTAATGAAAATAATCCAAGAGCACTAAGTCCTAATCAAAAACTAATTCCAAAAGGAATTCATAAAATAAAAACAAGGATAAAAGAAGTCAATAATTCTCCAAAAAGAAGCGCAAACATTAAAGCAGCATCAGTTCATCCATACATTATTCAAGCAAAAATTAACATTGCAATTGCAGCAACAGCTAAAGCAATAAGAACACGATAACCATCATGAGCCTGTGTATAGGGAGTAAATAATGAAGGTAAACCATTACCATTAGAAGTATTTACTGGTAGTGCTTCATTTTCTTCTGCTAAAGGTGTTGTATTTACAAGGGAACCAGTTTCTTCTTGTAATGAAAAATTAATTGTAATATCATTATTTTTGATGTTGTAACCATTTTTAATTATTAAATCATTTGTGGAAACACCATTAAGTTGAGTTTCAATATCTGATTTTTGTTCTATTGTTAAAGCATCATAAGAACTTATTTGATAACCAAATCCATAGTTTCAATAAGGAATTGGAGCATCATTACTAGGATTCAATTTGTCTGTTATTCCAAAATGGTCATTTCTTACCATTGCTGTTTCTTGAACTTTTATGTGATTATCTTCAAAAGCATCAGTAATATTTGATTCATATTTTTCTCCAAGAGCAAAAATATCTTCCTGTCCATAAGGATCATCAGAATTTAAATATCCATTTTCTTTACTAGAATCTGCTGCAGTTGTATCTACTCATGGAATAGTTGTATTTGTAGTTTGTCTTCCTTCATTATTGATTTCATCTTTACCAAAATACCAAAGATATTCTTCATCTACCAAGGTGTCTTCAACATCATTAAATGGATTATAATCAACATTTTGTGGACTGTTTTTTGAAACTTGCATAACCACATTGTATTTAAATTCTGCTCTTTCACTACTAGCTCCATTTACTCCAGAACCCATTACTCCAGCAACAACCCCAAAAAATCCAAAGGTAATTACAGTTGCAAAAACTAAAACAACTCCAAAAGTTTTGGCCATTTTTTCTGATTGTAAAATATTTAATTTTTTATAATAACGGTCTGTTTCAAGTCCTTGATAAATCATCATTGAACCAGTCATCAAGTTTCAATTAGAAAATCTTTTTTGTCTAATTGTTGTTGAATAACTTGTTCAAACATCTAATTTATAAAGAAGTAAAGGATAAAATCCAAAAATAAAGATAATACTTAATACTAAAAAGACAATTGCTAAAAAGGCATTTATCCCAATTCAAAGTGGAGAAATCAAACCAAAGATAAATAGAAAAAGCATAATAAGTCCAAGGGGAATTAAATTATTATTTGTAATTTCAAGGAGATTTTTTTTGTACTTACTAAAAGGTGTAGTCGATTCATCATTATTATATTTAAATTTGTTTGTAATAAGGATAATAAATCCACAAGCAATAAGCAAGAAAAAGAAGATTGTACTAACAAATAAAAATCCTGCCGCAACCCCAGAAGCTGCCCCAAGCATTACAAAAATCATTGCTAAAATACTTAAAATTAGATCAGCAATTACTCCAAGAAGTCCAAGATATCACATAATAAATAAAGCTACTAAAATAATAATTGTTGCAAAAGTTCAAAAAAGAATTTTCATTGCATTTTCATTTTTTTCATTATAAATAAATGAAGAAGAAATATAATTAAAATTTAAAGAAGAATTTGCTGCGTAATTAATTTTTTCATTTATTAATTTAGCCTCATTACTTGAAAGAGCTTTTGCTGGAGTTCATTCAACAAAACCGTCATTAAAAAGACTTGCCGCTTGTCTAACCTCTGTTTCTGAAAGAAGAAATGGTTTTGCTGAAGTTCTCTTGGTAATATTTTCTTGATCAATTTGAGCACTTCCTTCTCTTTCTGATTTTACTGGATCCATAAAAGCATAAACTAATAATGGATCAACAGTATAAGCTGTTTCAGTCATTATTGGTTCACCATTTTCATCAGTTTCTTCTGATTCACTTTGTGTTGTAATTTGATTTTTAGTAGAAGCACCGGCAGCCATTGCTCAGCCATCTTTATCAAAGGTGGTAACTAATTTTTGATAAATATCATAGCCAGTTCACATGTAGGCTGTTCCAAGCATAGAATTATCTTGAGCACCAGTTGAAAGTTTAGTGGAAGCATCAATTGCTAAATCTAAATAATCTTCATCATTAAAAATAAGTTTAAAGTAGGCTTTACCACCATTATATTTTACAGTTGAAGATTCAATTAATTGATAACCACTAGAAGATTCCTTAATTGCAGGAGAAATTGATGGATGTGCACTTGCAAGATCAATTGTCATATCATCTCCACTACCATCAGATTCAGGTTCGGAAACTACTCCAGTAAATGAATCTTCTACTAGAACATAATCATAATCAGCTCCAGACCCGCTTACTTCAAACATAGGATCACCCTGAACTGTTCTAAATTCAAGGTCTTCATTTACAAAAGAATAACTATAAGCAATTGCAAGTCCTTTTTGTAATTGTTCAATTGATTGTCAAGAAAAGGGATTTTCATCATCAAGTCAATTTAAAGGCAAGTTAATCATGATTTCATCATTATTTGAAGTTAACACAATAGCTTGATCAACTCCCGCAACATCAAAACCTTGATCAATTCCACTTGCAAGTTGTTCAAGAGAATAATTTGATTGTTCCAAACCAGCAACTTCCATTACAATTTGATAATGGTCATCCATAATAGGAGCACTATTATATTGAGCAACATTGTCTTGATTTTCATGAGTATAATGAGAAATTCCAAATCCAGAACCTATAATAGTTCCAAAAAAAACAATTCCCCCTAGAATAGAGAAACAAATTTTTCTAGAATTTTTTTTCAAATTTATTTTCTTCATTTTATATTTCAGGATTGATTATTGAATTTATTCATAAAAATTCAATAATTTCTTTAGTTTTATCTCCATTTGCAAAATTAATTAAACTCTTTTTATTTAAGTTAGACTGAGAAAATTCATAGCGATCTAAAAAAAGTAAAAGATCATTTAAATTAATAGTAATATCCTCTTCAAGTTGAAGTTGAATTATTTTAATTATTAAAATAGAAATTATAAATTGGACTTTCTTAGAGCTTTTCATATTCTCTATAATTATATAAGACTTAAATATTTTTATTTTAATTAAATAATTATTTATAAGAAAAAACTAGTAAAACTAGTTTTTAATTTAAGAATCTTGTTTTATTTTTTAATTGTAGAAACTGCTTTTAGGGTTACTTCTTTTAAAGTAGAAACAGATTCAATAAATTGTTTTTTTTCTTTTTCTGAAAGATCTAATTCAAAAGTACGAATAATTCCTTCTTTTCCAATTAAACAAGGAATTCCTGCATAAGTTCCTTCCATCCCATATTCTCCAGAAAGAAGTGCTCCCGTTGCAAAGACTCTTTTTTCATCTCTTAAAATTGCTCTTGCAATATCAGTAAGGTTCATTCCAATTCCATAATAGGTTGCTCTTTTACGATCAATAATTTCATAAGCTTTTTTTCAAACAGTTTCATGAACTTTTGCAAGTTTTTCCTCTGTAAGTCCATATTTATCATATAGTGTTGATAGTTTAACTCCATTTAAAGTTGCAACTGAAAATGTTGAAACTGATGAATCACCATGTTCTCCCATTACATAAATTCCAAAATCTCTTGGTGCTGCGTCTTCGATTAATTTAGATAATTCTAATTTTAATCTTGATGTATCAAGTGCACATGATGCTGAAATAACTTTACTTGGTTCAAATCCTGTAACTTGTTGAAAAACTGTAGTCATCACATCAACAGGATTTGAAGCAACAATTGTCACTCCTTCAAACCCATTTGCTTTAACTTGATCAGCAATTGATTTCATAATTTTGACATTATCTTCAACCATTGCAAGTCTTGTTTCACCTGGTTTTTGAGGTCTCCCTGCAGTAATTACAAGTAAATCTGCATCTTTTACAAGTTCATAACCACCATTTTCAACAATATAATCTGTTGCTGTAGTTCCTCTTCCATCTTCAAGATCAAGTTTTTGACCATAAGCAACTTCTTCATTAATATCGATAATTCCATAATATTTTGCTAAATTTTGATTTGTTGCTGCATATAAGAATGACATCCCGACAAATCCCGCACCAATAAGCACTACTTTGTTTGTTGTATTTTTCATTTTTTCTCCAATAATAATTATATTTCTATTATATTACTAAATAATTAAGGAAATTTAAATATTTTAGATGGTTTGTTTTTTATAAAAAAATAAAACAATTAAATAAAATAAATTTAATTTTTTTCTAATATTATTTAAATAAATTATTTAAATAAAGTAAGGGAAAAACATGAAAACAGAAACAGACATAAAAACATTTTATTATTTAGGATTAATCTTTTTATTTATAGGATTATCAATATTTTTTGGAGTATTAGCAGGTTACTGTCATGAAGGAATAAAATCTGCAAAGGATAGTTCTTATTATACTGCAACATTAAATCAGCATTTAATTTACTATTCATTTATTCTTTTGATATTTTTGCAATTCTTTTTACAATATATTCATTTAATAATTTTTTAAATTGTTTAAACGAAAAGAAAAAATTAAAATATGAAACTAATTACAATCCTATTAATTTTAAAAATACTCAAAATTAATAAAATAATAGGATTAAATATACTGTTTTAAATTAAAACCCTCAAAACTTTAATTTTTTATTTTATAAATAGCCTCCAACAAGAAAGCACTTTATTTTTAGTATAATTATATTATTATATTCACAAAATAAAGGAAAAATAACTATGCCACGAAGAAGAAGGGGTAAACCCATTATGACAACTGCTGTAACTATGAGTGCAATGTCAAATAGAAAAACAAATAAAATGCAACAACAGCAAATGCAACAACAACAAACTCAGCAAACTCAACAACAACAAAATTATGCTACAGCACAAGACCCAATGCAACCTGCAACTCCTGTTCAACCAGAAGTAGTTGCACCAATAAAAGAAGAAGAACAAGCAGATCAAATTAGAACTATTGCTTCTGCAATTTCACTTTATCGAAAAAAAGGTTTAAGTTTTGCAGAAATCTTTACCAAAGTTGAAGCTTATAATAAAGGTTTTAAAAGTGAAGAAGATTTTAAAAAAGGATATTTAGACTTTGTAAATGAAGAAGCAATTACTAATCCTAAATGAGAATCTGTACTTGAATTTGAACTAGAGCACCAAGAATAAAATTCTAATTTAAATTTATAAATTTGTTTATTATTAAAATAAAAAAATAGGAATTAATTCCTATTTTTTTATTTTCTTTATGTAATTTAAAATTTCCACTTTACAAAAAGCATTAATTCTTATATTAAGACTAATCTTATCTTTTATAATTTTAATTCTCTTCCCTAATTATAGAAAATGCTTTTAAGTTTAATTCTTTTAAAATTGAAATAGATTTAATAAATTTAGCTTTTTCTTTTTCTGAAAGATCTAATTCGAAAGTTCTAATAATTCCTTCTTTTCCAATTAAACATGGAATTGCTGCATAAGTTCCTGCAATTCCATATTCCCCCGAAAGAAGTGCTCCCGTTGCAAAAACTCTTTTTTCATCTCTTAAAACTGAACAAGCAATATCAACTAAAACCATTCCAATTCCATAACTAGTTAATCCTTTACGATTAAAAATTTCATAAGCTTTTTTTCAAACAGTTTCATGAACTTTAGCAAGTTTTTCTTCTGTAAGTCCATATTCTTCATATAATGTTGATAACTTAACTCCTTTTAATGTTGCAGCTGAAAATGCTGCAACAGAAGAATCTCCGTGTTCTCCCATTATATAAACATCAAAATCTTTTGGGGCTGCATTTTCAATAAGTTTTGAAAGTTCTATTTTAAGTCTTGAAGAATCAAGAACACATGAAGCTGAAATTACTTTATTTGGTTCAATTCCAGTAATATGTTGATAAATTATTGAAGCAGCTTCAAGTGGAGCTGAGGCAATAATAGTTATTCCTTTAAATCCGCTTGCTTTAACTTGAACTGCAATTGATTTCATAATTTTTACAGTTCCTTCTAATAAATCATGTCTTGTTCCACCTGGTTTTAATGGTCCTCCCCCAGCAGCAATAATAAGTAAATCTGCATCTTTTAGAAGTTCATATCCACCATCTTCTACAATATAATCACTTTCAATAGATCCTCTTCCATCTTCAAGATCAAGTTTTTGGCCATGAGCAAATTCACTTTTTAAATCAATAATTCCATAATATTTTGCTAAATTTTGGTTTATTGCTGCATATAAAAATGATGTTCCTACATATCCAGCACCAATAACTACTACTTTATTTGTTGTATTTTCCATTTCTACTCCTATTATAATTATTTTTTTAATCCTTAAAATTAATAAATATAAGACATTCTATGATCTTTATACCATTTTAAAATTTTTAAGTGAACTTTTACCTCTACTTAGGTTTTATTCCATAAATAACTTTAATTCATTTCTTCAATTATAGAAAGTGCTTTTACTTTTAAATCTTTTAAAACCAAAACAGATTTAATAAATTGAGTTTTTTCTTTTTCTGAAAGTTCTAATTCAAAAGTACGAATAATACCTTCTTTTCCAATTAAGCAAGGAATTCCAGCATAAGTTCCTGCAATTCCATATTCTCCTGAAAGAAGTGCTCCCGTTGCAAACATTCTTTTTTCATCTCTTAAAATTGAACGTGAAATGTCAACTAAAGTCATAGCAATTCCATAACAAGTTAATCCTTTACGATTAAAAATTTCATAACCTTTTCTTCAAACAGCTTCATGAACTTTAGCAAGTTTTTCTTCTGTAAGTCCATACTCATCATATAATGTTGAAAGTTTAACTCCTTTTAATGTTGCAACTGAAAAAGCAGAAACTGATGAATCTCCATGTTCTCCCATTACATAAATTCCAAAATCTTTTGGAGCTACATTTTCAATAAGTTTTGAAAGTTCTAATTTAAGTCTTGAAGAATCAAGTGCACATGAAGCTGAAATTACTTTATTTGGTTCAAATCCAGTAACATGTTGATAAATTGTTGTTGCTATATCAACTGGATTTGAAGCAATAACAGTTACTCCTTTAAAATCATTTGCTTTAACAGAAACTGCAATTGATTTCATAATTTTTGCGGTATCTTCAAGTAAATCAAGTCTTGTTCCGCCTGGTTTTAATGGCCCACCACCAGCAGCAATTATAAGCAAATCTGCATCTTTTACAAGTTCATAACCACCATCTTCTACGATATAATCAGTTCCAATAGATCCTCTTCCATCTTCAAGATCAAGTTTTTGGCCATGAGCCATTTCTCTATTTAAATCAATAATTCCATAATTTTTTGCTAAATTTTGGTTTATTGCTGCATATAGAAATGAAGTTCCTACATATCCGGCCCCAATAACTACTACTTTATTTGTTGTATTTTCCATTTTTTCCCCTCCAATAATTATATTTCATTATATTATTAAATATTTAACTGATTTAAAATATTTTAAAAAATCATTATACATAATTTATAAATTAAAAAAAACAAATTTATACTACAATAAAAAAATAAAATTAATAAAAACTTTAATTACATAAATAAGTTAAATTAATTTTAAAATAAACTTATTAATTGAGGAATAGATCTTATTTAGTATAATTTTATTATTATATTTATGAAATAAAGGAAAAAAAGTAATCATGCCAAGAAGAAGAAGGGGAAGACCTCTTATGACAACCGCTGTAACAATGAGTGCATTATCAAATAGAAAAACAAATAAAATGCAACAACAACAAATGCAGCAAGATCAACAAACGCAACAACAAAACTATGCAACAGCACAACAACCAATGCAACCTGTTGCGCCTATTCAACAAGAAGTAGTTGCGCCAATACAAAAAGAAGAACAAACAGATCAAATTAGAACTATTGCTTCTGCAATTTCCCTTTATCGAAAAAAAGGATTAAATTTTGCAGAAATCTTTACTAAAGTAGAAGCTTATAATAAAGGCTATAAAAATGAAGATGACTTTAAAAAAGGATATTTAGATTTTGTAAATGAAGAAGCAATTAGTAACGCTAAATGAGAATCTGTACTTGAATTTGAATTAGAAAACCAAGAATAAAGCTATAAGAAAGTATCATTAAAATGAATAAAAAAAATAGGAATTAAATTCCTATTTTTTTTATTATTATCTAAATTCTAATATGTATGTGTTGCTTCTTTTCCTTCAAGAATATCAACACCGTTTGAAGTTCCAATTCTACTTGCCCCAGCATTAATATATGCTTCAGCATCTTCGTAGGTTCTAACTCCACCTGCAGCTTTAATTTTTGTATCAGGATTAATATTATCTTTCATAATTTTTACTGCTTCTAAAGTAGCTACTGAACAATCAATTCCTGTAGAAGTTTTTACAAAATCTCATTTTGCATTACTTGCAATTCTTGATGCTTTTGCAATTTGATCATCGCTAAGAAGAGCAATTTCTAAAATAATTTTAATTGTTGTTCCTTCTGTTGCAGCTCTAATTGCTTTTAGCTCATTTTCAACGTATTCTCAATCTCCTGATTTAATCATGGAAACATTAATTACATAATTAAATCTATCTACTTCTTTTATAAAAGCACTTTTTTTACTATACAAATTTTAGTATTATTATTTTTATTTCAAAAAAATTACAAAATAAAACTAAAAATACAAAAATGATGTTTGTAATTATTGTAATTTAGATGAAATTAATTAGATTAATTGTTTTAATAGTTATTTTAATTTAAAAAAGAATCATTTTCTCAATAAATTTAGTTATTTATAATATTAAATATTTTTCTTGCAAACTGAAAATATTCTTCTGTAGGTATTATTTTTGTTATTGGAATATCATAATTACTATGTACAATTTTATTTCTTTCAGAAATTATTTTTTTTCAAAGTTCATTATCATTATTGGTTAAATTTTCAAAATTATCAATAATTAAAGAATGATAAAAATGATTATTTTTATTTTTTGTATTTAACAAAATAGAAATATCTTTTTTAACATTACAGTTATTTCAAGTTTTGTTATTTAAAAAATCACTAATAAGTTTTATAAATAATTTTTTATTAAAATCATCAATATCCTCTCTTAACAAAATTTTGCCAGTAATTCTACTTATTTTTTCTCTATTATTGATATTTTCATCACTTAAAGATCTTTCAAAAAAATATTCAGACATTTTTGAAATAATATTTTTATCTAAAAATTTATAACTTTCATTTTGAATACTCATTAAAACAAAATTTTTTCATTTGGTTTCTATTTCAGATACAATAAAAATATAAAAATACTCCACAATTATTTTTTGTTTAGGTGTAGTTACATCAAAAGAACTATTTTTAAGTTTTTTTTCCAGATAATTTAAGATTTCTATGTTTTCCATTTTAAATAATTAAATAATCACTAAATGCGGTAAAAATTTTAGTATATTTCAACATTAATTGATTATTATTTCCTGTTCCTATTTTCAAACTTAAAAAAAATTTTTTTTCTTTATCATTAATAAAAAGAGATTTATAAATTTCTTGAAATTGCTGTTTTGAAATTTTTTCAAAATCTAGATATTTAAATAAAATTAATGTTGCCTCTGCCAAAGAAATATTAATTTTATTATCAAAATTAAAAAAATTCTCATTTTTTGAATTAGAATAAATTCTAAATATTTTAATTCCATCAAAATATTCTTTTAATTTATACATTAGCTTATTTAAATCATTAATAATTTGCTCATTTTTTTCAATAGAATTTTTTGATGCTAATTTCATATAATTGTTTATTAAATAAATAATTCTTCCATTATAATCCAAAATTTTAATAGAAATTTCATTAAAATTATTTCTACTAAGTCTTATTTTTTCATAAAAAGACAAATATCTAAAAATAAGTTCGGTGTTTTTCATTCTTTTAACAAAAACAGAATTTAGTGTTAAGTTTTCAAAAACTTTTCACTCTAAATTATCATTAGTAAATTTTTTGATTTTAGAGTTTAAATCACTTCTATAAATTGCATTACGTAATTCTTGAGTATTTAATTTCATAGATCCTTGGTTTAATCTAGAAAAAATATCAAATTTTAAAGATTCATCAGATCCTTTTCTAATTCTTATTGTTTGTAAAACTTGAGTTTTTAAATAATTTTGGACTCCTATATTTAATTCTTCAAATTTTTTGCCATTTAAATTTTCAAATGATTCTAAACCTCTTAATTTTCATTCATTATGTAAAAATGTTTGAATGGTTGTTAATCTTTGGACACCATCTATAACGTCAAATTTTGAATTTGTAGTTTCAAATAAATAAACTGGAGGTATAGTAATATTAATTAAGAGTGATTCAATAAATTTTGCTCCATTTAATATTGATCAAACAAAATTTCTTTGAAATTCTGGACTAATATTTCAATCTTCATCATCTAATCTTCTACAAATATCTTGCAATTCAATGTTGGTGGTATCTATTATTAATGATTTAGGTTTTCAACCTTTTTCTTGATTATTAGCTTCATCACTATCAAATTCTTCTTCTTTTTCATCATAACCAGAGTTTTTTTCAAAATCATCATTTTCTTTAGTCAAAATTGGTGCAAACTCTAATTCCTTAATTTTATTATTCATAATATTCCTTTTTATAATTATATAATTTTAAATAAACTAATTTAAAATTACTTTATTATTTAAAATAAATTTTGCATTTTTATAAAAAAATAGGAATCTAGTTCCTATTTTAATATTTAAAATCTAATATGTATGTGTTGCTTCTTTTCCTTCAAGAATATCAACACCGTTTGAAGTTCCAATTCTACTTGCCCCAGCATTAATATATGCTTCAGCATCTTCGTAGGTTCTAACTCCACCTGCAGCTTTAATTTTTGTATCAGGATTAATATTATCTTTCATAATTTTTACTGCTTCTAAAGTAGCTCCTGAACAATCAATTTTTGTAGAAGTTTTTACAAAATCTCAATTTAAAATAATTGCCTATTCTTGATTTTCCAATTCAAATTCAAGTACAGATTCTCATTTTTGATTAGTAATTGCTTCTTTATTTACAAAATCTAAATATCTTTTTTTAAAGTCCTTTTCATTTTTAAAACCTTTATTATAAGCTTCAACTTTAGTAAAAATTTCTGCAAAATTTAATCCTTTTTTTCTATAAAGGGAAATTGTAGAAGCAATAGTTTTAATTTGATCTATTTGTTTTTCATATATAGATGCATCTGTCTCTAATTGAATATGGGCAGTAGTTTGTACTAATTTTAATGGTGTTTCATTATTATATAAACAAAGTATGCTTTTTATTATTCAATATATTGATAAAAAAATTGTAAAAATGTCTATAAAAATAAATGCAATATAGAGAGAGTTGATTCAACTTGAAATCCCTACAGAATTAAACATTAGATCATTAATTTCTTTTGTATATATTCCAAATAAAATTGCTAAGCCAAAAAATAAGAAGAATAAACCAAAATATATAATTACTTTAAATTGGTTAATATTTATATTATTTTTGTCTATTTCTAAACAAAATATAATTTTTATTATTCAATATATTGAAAATAAAATTGCAAAAATATCGAAAAAAACAAAACTAGTGCGCCGTGCTCCATAATATCAATGAAAATGATGTGCAATTACCCCAAACACAATTGCTAATGCTAAAAATAAAAATAATAATCCAAAATATAATATTACTTTAAATATATTCTTCTGTTGCAAATTCATTATTTTCCCCCAACAATTTAATAGTCTTATAATTTTAATTATATATTTAATGATAAAATAATGATTTAAATATATATTTATCTCCTATTTTTAATATATAAAATTATGTAATATAATAGCAATCTTCATATAAACATTTATATTTTTAAATATTTTTATTCACAATTCCTTTTTGCAAAAAAACTAAATAATCAAGTGATTTTTAATTTTAAATAAAAATTTATAATCAATTCTATACTAGAACATCAAGAATAAATTTATAAATAAATATCATCAAAAATAAATTAAAAAATAGGAATTAACTTCCTATTTTTTAATGTTTATTATTTATAAATTCTAATATGTGTGTGTTGCTTCTTTTCCTTCAAGAATATCAACACCGTTTGAAGTTCCAATTCTGCTTGCCCCAGCATTAATATATGCTTCAGCATCTTCGTAGGTTCTAACTCCACCTGCAGCTTTAATTTTTGTATCAGGATTAATATTATCTTTCATAATTTTTACTGCTTCTAAAGTGGCTCCTGAACAATCAATTCCTGTAGAGGTTTTTACAAAATCTCATTTTGCATTACTTGCAATTCTTGATGCTTTTGCAATTTGATCATCGCTAAGAAGAGCAATTTCTAAAATAATTTTAATTGTTGTTCCTTCTGTTGCAGCTCTAATTGCTTTTAGCTCATTTTCAACGTATTCTCAATCTCCTGATTTAATCATGGAAACATTAATTACATAATCAAGTTCATCAGCACCTCTTCTAATTGCATCTTGGCCTTCAAAAACTTTAGCTTCGGTAGTTTGAGTTCCATAAGGAAATCCAACTACAGCTGTAATTCCAATGTTATTTGCATGTAATCTTTCTTTTACATAGTCAATTCACATTGGGTGAATACATAATGTAATAAAATTTCATTTAATTGCATCTTCTACGTATTTATCTAAAATTTCTTTTGTTGAATCTCTTTTAATTAAAGTGTGATCAATATATCTATTTAATTCCATTTAAATTTCTCCTTTTATTAGTTAAGTTAAATCATAATCTTTTTTATCATATAATTATTAATTTTTAAATAATTTATAAGTTTTTTGCATTTCTATTAAAGCAATTTTAAGTCTTTTTGCTTTTTATTTTCTTTTTACCTAAATTATTATACTACATAAAATTATCATTACTAGTAAGAAGGATAATTTATAATATATTAAAATTTTTGGAAATATTCTAAATCTATTCCGTTTAATTCTAATCGCTTATTAATATAATTCTTAGTTTCTGGTGTTAAAATTGTTGAAATTAGAGAATGTTCTAATTTTTCTGATTTAATTTGCTTAACAATTTCCCCATATTCATCCTTTTTAATTCAAATATTTCCCTCTTGATCAAAAACTAATATATTTTTATCAAATAATTTATGAATAGTTGGGCCTAGTAATAAACCATTTTCAGGATCATATTTTTCATCTTTATTACATTTTATAAAATCAACAATATGAGAAGCTTCTATTGCATACGAATTTTTCATTCCTTTAATTAAATCATTTTTATTAATAAATTCTTGTTCATTAATTTCAATATATCTTTTAATATCATTCAATAAAAGTTGACGATATTGTACTTGTCCTGGTCTACCATTATCATTTTTTATAAAAAATTCTAAAACTTTAGATTGAATTGTTAAAATTTCTACTTTTCAATCATTTAAATATTTTTCAAATAAAAAATCATTTAATTTATTAAAGATAGTCATTGCTAAATTTAAATCATTTTTAATTAAATTTTTAATTGTTGTTTGAGTTCCGAAATGTTTTCCAATAGAAGATTTTCCACTTTTATGTGTTTTAAATAATTCTGGAAGAGGAATTTTTTGGTTTTTTTGTTTTCTTAAAATTACTACAATATCTAAGCAAACTGGAAAATTGCTATTACATAATTCATATAAAAAGAGTGCATGTAATGAAAAGAAAATATCTCTAATTGAATAACCCTTAATATATTTTAGATTAAAATAATTTTTATAATTATTAACAAAATTAGATGCTAAATCAATCTTATCAATAATATAATCATCAATTATTTTTGATTTAAAAATTAGATTAAAATAATTACTTGGAGCAAAATCTTTTTGAATTTCCAAATAACCCAAGCTTGCCATAACCTCTATAAATTGTCTTAGAGTTGATTTTGCAATTAACTTTTTAAAATTTCTTCTATCATTAAAATAATCTTCTATTTTAAAAATTCACTCTCCCTCTTTTCCAATATAAAGAGCACTAGTTAAATAAGTTAATTTTTGATCAACTCTTTTATAAATATTTAGATAATACCGTTTTTCTTTTTTAGTCTTTTTTTGTACTTTTAAAATTGATTCTTTTCATTCAAGAAAAATTTCTTCTTTTTCTAAATCAAGATTATAAGTTTTTAATAAATAGATAAACAAATTATTTATCCGACATAAATGAGTAAAAAAATCAGTTCCCATTGTTCAAACAAATCCTCATTGATCTTTTTTAGTAATATCATCATTCATTTCAACTTGTTTTTGATAGATTGCTTTAATTTTAGTAATTTGATCTTTTGAAAATTCCATCTTATTCCTCCAAAGTAGACATATAGTAAAATATCATTTCGATGATATTTACTGCAATTGAATTTCCTGCCTGTTTATAAAGCTTTTCTCTTGCTTGATTATCTGTCTTAGCTCGGTATTTTTTAGTAACAAGAAGCATCTCTTTTTTAGCACTTTGATACTGCTTTTCACTAAAACCCATAAGAAGATATGCTTCTCTTGGGGTAATAAATCTTCAATTAGTATAATCAACTCCATTATTATCAAATCTTTTATTATTAAAAGCAACTGATCCACAATTTGGTAATCTATCCTGTTTTGTTGTTACTGTTGGAATATGTTTTAAATTAATATCAATGCAAGGAGAAGAATCAATCATTCTTATTCTTGAAGGAGTATTTTTAATTTGTGCTCAAAGCGATTCTTCAAAATCTTTATTAGAAAAATCTATTAATTTCTTAATAGGTTTTTTATTTTTTGGTTGATAAATTTTACAAGTATAGATTTTTTTTAAAATAATTTCAAGATCATCTCTTGTTCCTTTTCAAGAAACTATTTCATTATTAGGATCATAAATAGAAAAAGCATAAACACGGCGTCTTTTTTGGACCATTCCAAAATCACTTGAATAGAGCATTCCCCAAATTGTTTTATAACCTAAAAGCTCTAATTGCTCCATCCAAGCATCAAAGTCTGCTCGATGTTGTTTTTGAACTAAATTAGGAACATTTTCAAGTAGGAGGAATTTTGGTAATAAATTTGGGCGTCTCTCTCTCTCTCTCTCTCTCTCTCTTCTTGAATTGCTTTAAGATTTATTAAAACCTTTTCAATTTCAAGAAGTAACCCTGATCTGGTATGGGCTTTTATTCCCTCATTAAAGCCGTGAAAATTACCTGCAGTAGATAAATCAGTACAAGGAAAAGAATAAGTAAGCAAGTCTACTCCATTGTTATCTTCAATTATTTTTTTTATTCTAGTAGTTGAATCTACTATAGTTCCAATGTTACTAGCAACTTTGAAAGCTTTATATCAATCAAGTTTTACTTCTTTTTTAATTGTAGAAGTATTTAAAAAAGGTTTTGATCCATCAAGACTAAAAGTATTTTTTTTAATTCAATTATCAAGTTCATCATCAGTTGGAGTTTTAATCTTACTTCGATAATTTTTATAATGAATTGCAGCATAGGACTGAGCAGCAAAAACATCCCAATCGGATGTTCCTATAATTTCATAATCAAGAATGCCTTTACTCTTTAAGTTTTTTAGGGCAGTATTTTGTGCTCCAATTCCACTAAAAGTTTCAATAACTTTAAATTTCATATAAAAAAATTATATACAGAGGCAAAACTAAAACTGCTGTGAAAAAAATAATATAATGATTTAATAATATAGAAATTCAATTTTTAGAAATATTGATAATAAACCTTTTACCACATAAATTGTGTTTATCTTTTTTTTTTTTTTTGTTATTCCATTATTATAAATTTATAGATAAATAATAAATTTTAAGAAAGGAATAAGTAAATAAATATGAAGAAACAATATTTAATTGGTTTACTAGGACTTACAATAATATTTACCCCAGTTGCAAATAGTTTATTAAGTACCAATTCAAAATTATTTAATTCTACATATACAAATAATCAAATACAAGAAGAATCTATAATTAACGAAGAAAATAGCCAAGTAATTGTAAAAGATCTTGATAATGATGGAAAAGCAAGTCAGGGTGATCAAATTGATGAAATACAATTTAGTGCTAATTATGATGAATTTTATCCTCTTTATGAAGATAAATCTAAAACTACTTCATCTAATGAATATGGATTAAATATTTATCCAGAAAATTCACCTAATACTGTAAAACCTTTTTATAGTATTTCTTATAATCAAATTGATGAGTTAAATCAAAATCAAAATGTAGACTTTTTAAATTTTGATTTTAATTCTACTAATAATCCAACTTGAAAAATTTGAGATGCAAAACTTCCTGATAGTAGTCAAGAATTTATCATAACTGCAGAAAGCAAAAAAGATAATCATCAAGAAAAAATAATAGAAAATAATATTGGTGAGGTTTCAATTACACCATATATAAAGGATGAAAATGACTGAAGCGAACCAAAAGTTTATGATGCAAAAGTAACCGAGAATCCAACTGGTGCATTTATGAACCCACAAGCAACTATCTCCTATGAAGTAGATTATGGTAATAATGGAGGTGACCGTGGTGGAAAAAAATATCAATTGACAAAACTAGAAATCATTAATATAAACGGTACTGAAATTAAAAATGGTACAAAATATGCAGACAAAGCAAACCAAGGTAGCATTGGAGATGATGATTGATTGATAATACTAACTCCTAATACATATTATGATTTATATATGAAGGCAATTTTTCATGACCCTGATGATAAAAATGCTGAAGGAATTACTCAAACAGTAAAATTTGATGATGATAGTGGCAAATTTGATACTTTTGATGATAAAGATCCTGATCCCACACCGCCCATTCCCACACCGCCCATTCCCACACCACCTGGTCCTTCTAGTAGTAATACAATGATAATGATTGGAATAATAATTGGAGTTATACTCTTTGTTGGAATTATTTCTTTCATCGGATATTATTTATATAAAAAAAATAAATAATAAAGTTAAAAATAACATTAAAAAAAGTAGAGATATTTCTACTTTTTTTAATTTTACTATTCATTATGTTTTTTATTAATTGGAGTTTTAATCTTACATCAATTATTATAATAAATCACAACATTAAGTTGAGCAACAAAAACATTCTACTTAAAATATTTTTATAATTTTGAAATAAAAAAATACCTTTATTCTTTAAGTTTTTTAAAGCAGTATTTTGTGCTCTAATTCTGCTAAAAATTTCAAGAACTTTAAATTTCATATAAAAAATTATATGTAAAAGTAAAGATAAAACTATTGTATATAATGATTTAATAATATAGAAATTCAATATTTAAAAACATGATAATAAATCTTTTACCACATAAATTGTGTTTATCTTTTTTTTTTTTTTTGTTATTACATTATTATAAATTTATAGATAAATAGCAAATTTTAAGAAAGGAATAAGTAAATAAATATGAAGAAACAATATTTAATTGGTTTACTAGGACTTACAGTAATATTTACCCCACTTGCAAATAGTTTATTAAGTACCAATTCAAAATTATTTAATTCTACATATGCAAATAATCAAATACAAAAAGAATCTATAATTAATGAAGAAAATAGCCAAGTAATAGTTAAAGATCTTGATCATGATGGAAAAGTAAGTCAAGGAGATCAAATTGATGAAATACAATTTAGTGCTAATTATGATGAATTTTATCCTCTTTATGAAGATGAAACTAAAACTACTTTATCTAATGAATATGGATTAAATATTTATCCAAAAAATTCGCCCAATACTATAAAACCTTTTTATAGTATTTCTTATAATAAAATTAATGAGTTAAATCAAAATCAAAATGTAGACTTTTTAAATTTTGATTTTAATTCTACTAATAATTCAACTTGAAAAATTTGAGATGCAAAACTTCCTGATAGCAGTCAAGAATTTATTATAACTGCAGAAAGTAAAAAAAATAATAATCAAGAAAAAATAATAGAAAATAATATTGGTGAAGTTGCAATTTTATCATATGTAAACAATGCAAATGGGCAAGATAACCCAACAATAACTTCTGCAAGAGTAACCAAAAAAACATTTTTTTCTACATACATAAATGTTAAGGTTGACTATGAAGTAGATCTTGGCAATAATGGAACTAGTAGAATTAATAATAAATACAATTTAACAGAAATTATAATCACTAATAAATTGGATCATAATAATCCAGTATATTCTGTGGATAAATCTAGTGCTAAGGGCCACTTAACTTTTGACCTGCCACTTGGTGTAGACTATGATTTAAGCATGACAGCAATTTTTGATGACCCCGCGAGTTCTTCTAAAAAATCTGATACAGCTGACATCATAGGTGGTAATATTGTAGATACTGAAAGAAAGCCTAAATTTGATTATCCAACTGCAGTTAAAATTGATACGAAAAATAATATTTTAGAAATTAAGGGAGAAATTTCTACTAATGGTTCTAAAATAAATTCATTGTGGCTTACAAATGAAAATCATGATGTTGAAACTTGAATATATAAATATGATGATAAAGGAGATACATTTTATTATGATATCTGGACTCCTGATTACACTGAAAATACTACAGATAGTCTTAAAAATTATAATTTAGGAGTGTGATACACCCTAAATGTAAATACCGATTATTATTCTATTGGTCTTTGACAAGTTTTAGAAAAAGATAGAACAACCGGTGAAGATTTAAGTTATTTGGAAGATGATTCTTATTATCAAGGCAATACTTCTGGAGGAGATGATTCTTCTGATGGAGGCGGTTCTGAAGGAGGTGGTTCTTCCAACAATAATAATACAATGATAATAATTGTAATAATAATTGGAATTGTACTTTTTGTTGGAGCTATTTCTTTCATCGGATATTATTTATATAAAAAAAATAAATAAAAAGAAAGGGAAAACAAATATGAAGAAGCAATATTTAATTAGTTTATTAGGACTATTTGCAATATTTGCTCCGCTTGGAAATGGAATAGTAAACACAAAATTAAATTCTTCAACTAATGAAAAAACTACTGGGATAGCGATGAAAGAGACTAGTAAAATTTCTCTAATTGATAGTGATGGTTCAAAGGATGTAAGTACAAGAGATAAAATAAATTCTATTTCATTTGATGGAGAATGAGTTTTTGAAAATTGAGGAGGAAAGGAATATTATGATGTAGATGATCCTTCTAAAGAAGGTTTAAATTTATATGGTTCATCAAAACCAGATGAACCTTTATTAGAAGTTTCCTATAAAACCCTTAAGAACAAAGGTACTTATGATTTAAGTGATGACTCTGATATTTTAACTTATAGTATAGAAGCAAATTCTTTAAATAATACAGAAGTAAAAATATGAGGTTATGAAATTGCTATAGGAGAAACTTTTGAAATAACTGCAGATTATAATTCAACTAAAGAACCAAAAAATATAAAAGAGGATAATCTTGGAACAATTGAATTGACAATATCTGATCCAAGCACAATTAAACGAACTAGCAATGTTGAAGTTACCATAACTCCACTTGAAGCAAAAGTAGATTATAAAGTAATTCCAGGATTAGATACTAGTGGTAATCTTGAAACAGTTGAATTTGTAAGATGAATGAATGGATCATGAGAACTTGCAAGTTCAGAAAAAGAAGAAGATACTTTAATTGCTACAAGTCCTAAATTAGAATCAGATGTAAATTATAATAATACAACACTTATAGCTAGAATGAGTGGTGGATGAACTGAATCAGTAGAAGTTGACCCTTTTAATACAATTTCAAAAAATGAGCCATCCACAATCGACCGAATTGGTAGAGCCCAAGAAACTAGTTCTACTGAAGCAAATGTTAATTATGAAGTAGATCCCGGAAAAGATGTTAATGGCCAAGATTTAACAGTTATTGAAGTTAAATGAATGGATGGTACAGAAAGGCTTGCAACTTCAACAAATACAAAAGGTACTTTAATCGCCACTGATTTAATACCAAATCACTCATATAAAAATACAATAATAGTTGCAGAAATGAGTGATGGAAGTTTTACTAATGATGCTAAAATTAATGACTTTAAAACTAAAAAAGGTAAAACAAAATCTTCAATTAAAGAAGTTGGTACTGTTAATGTAACTGGGCCCAACACTGCGAATGTTGGTTATGAAGTAACTCCCGGAACTGATAAAAATGGTGATCTTTTAACAGTTGAAAAAGTAGTTTGAATAAAAGGTGCACAAACAGATGGTAAACCAGAACTTGCAACAGATGATGAGGACAATGGAATTGATGGAATTTTAGAAACCGATAGTTTAAACCCAAGTCAGAAATATGAAAAAACAACACTTAAAGCCAAAATGAGTGATAATACATGGACTGACCCTGCTCAAGTTGAAACTTTTACAGCAGGTCAAGATATATCAACAATTGAACAAGTTGACAATGTTAGTGTAACTAGTTATAACTCTGCAAGTGTCAAATATAAAATACACTGTGGAAAGAATGTTGATGGCGAAGATTTAACAGTTAAAGAAGTGCAATGAGTAGAACATTCAGGACAAACAAAGCTTGCTTCTGAAAAAACAGAGGATGAAAATGGTGTTTTATACACCACTAATTTAGAAGGAAATTTATCTCATGATACAACACTTAAAGCCCAAATGAGTGATTATTCGTGAATTGAAATTGATGTTAGATCTTTTGAAACCCCTGCATGTAATGAACCATCGACAATTGAAAAGGTTGATGACATTAATGTAACCAGTTCTACTGAAGCAAATGTTAGTTATAAAGTAAACCCTGGAAAAGATGTTTATGGTCACCCAGTAACAGTTAAAAAAGTAAGATGAATGGATGATAATAAAGAACTTACAGCTTCACTAGATACAGAAGGCACTTTATATGCACATGATTTAAGCCCAAATCAAACATATTATAATACATATATAATTGCTGATATGAATGCTGGAGAACAAACAAATACAGTTTTAGCAGGAACATTTACAACAGAACCAGGTAATGTTAATTCAAAAATTAAGGAAGATGGAGAAGTTGAGGTTACTAGCTCCACAGAAGCAAATGTCAACTATACTGTAACACCAGGAAAAGATGTCGATGGAAATGATGTAACAGTTGAAAAAGTAGAATGAATAAATGGTGAAGACATTCTTGAAACAAATAAAGGTAATGGAATTGATGGAATTTTAGAAGCAGATGAATTAAGTCCAAATCAATCCTATAATAATACAAAAATAATTGCTTATATGAGTGATGGAACCAAAACAAGACCTGTTAAAATAGAACCATTTCATGTATTACCTGGTGATGAACCTTCAGAACTTAATAGTGATGGAAAAGTTGATATAACTAGTTCTACAGAAGCAAATGTTAATTACACTGTAACACCAGGAAAAAATGTTGATGGAAAAGATGTAACAGTTGAAAAAGTAGAATGAATAAATGGTGAAGAAATTCTCGCAATAGATAAAGGTAATGGAATTGATGGAATTTTAGAAGCAGATGAATTAAGTCCAAATCAACCCTATAATAATACAAAAATAATTGCTTATATGAGTGATGGAACCAAAACTAATGTAATTAATGTTGGTTCATTTCAAGCATGACCTGGTGATGAACCATCAACAATTAAACAAGATGGAATAGTTAATGTAACTAGCTCTACTGAAGCAAATGTTAACTATACTGTAAGACCAGGAAAAGATGTTGATGGAAATGGCTTAACAGTTATTAAAGTTAAATGAATGAATGGTGATGATATACTTGCAACTTCAACAGAAGCATCTGGAAATTTATCAACTAATCAACTAATTGCAGAACAAATTTATGATAATACAACAATAGTTGCAGAAATGAGCAATGGAACTTCAACTAATATTATTGAGGTTGATCCATTTCTAGCACATCCAAGTACACCAGTTAATAAGCCAACTGCAATTAATATTGATGAACCAAATGGAATTTTACAAGTTGAAGGAAATATTACATTAAATGAAGCAACTGCAAAATCAATAGATGTTAATATTATTAATGAAAAAGGCGACATTGTAACAACAGGTTGTGAAATTATTGATAATGGTGATAGTATTTCTTATAGTGTCTTTACTGATCAATATAATGGAAATATAGATAATTATAGATTACAAATTACTTATGAAATTGATGGTAAAAAACAAGAACCACTTGAAAATGAATATATAGATATTCAAGAACCAAAAAACATAACAAATGAAGATGCAGATTTATCTAATTTAATAGACAATGATGATGGCGATGATAATAATGGTGAGACTGGTAATACAAGTAGTAGTAAACTTGGATTAATAATAGGTATTGTGGCAGTAATCACAATTTTATTTTCTGCAGTAATGGGATTTTTCTTATTTATAAAACTTAAAACTAAATAAATATTAATAATATTAAAAAAAGTAGAAATATTTCTACTTTTTTTTATTCAACTTTAAAGAATATTGTTAGTTGGAGTTTTAAGCTTATTTCAATAATTATTATAATAAATTGTAATACAGGGTTGAGTAGCAAAAACATCCTAGTTGGATATTCAATAATTTCGCAATCAAGAACGGCTTTGTTTTTTAAGTTTTTTAGTATTTAATCAGTTATAAATACAAGACATTGTTTTTAATTCAAAAACAAGTTATCTATCCTCAATAATTAAATATAAATATATAAAAATAATTATTAATGTTTGATTAATTAAAAATTTCAAAATAATTAATTTCATTATTTTTTATTCTATAAAAAATCTCTTTTTCATTTTGTGAAATTGTTGGCAAAAATAAATGATAAGCATCAATAATAATTATGTTAAAAGTTTTATCATATATATCATTTGAATTAAAATTAATATCATTTGTTTCATCTAAATAATTAAGTTCATTAGTCATTAATATAATTCTCATTGAAGAAAAAATATCATAAATATTATTTTTAGTTAAATTATATTTTTTATATAAATATGAAAAATCTTGATTAAAAATTTTATAATTAAATCCTATTTTATATATATTATTTCTAAAACATTCTTCATCAGAAGTCTTATTTTTATTTTTATAATTTTTAAAATGGTTTTGTTCTAATATTTGAAGTGCTCTATAGGAGTTTCTGGAATGACAATTATATTTTTCTATTTTTCCTTTATATAAATGTTCTTCAAATAACAAATTATTTTTATATAAAAAAATAATTAAATTTTTGCAATTAATTAATAAATTAAAATATTCAATAGTCAAAAAATTAGAAAAATAATGTTTTTCTAATATAATAGATTTTAAATTATAATCATTTTCTAAAGTTAATTTATAACCAGATTCTTTTAAACTTTTTTTTAAATGTAAACTATCTTCTTTTTCATAATGAAAATTTTCATCTTCATTAGTAAAATCCTTTTCATCTAAAGAAAAAGAAAATTTTTCTAATATATCTTCTATTGAATCTACATCATTTTTCATTAAATTATTTAATTTTATTCATTATATTGCTTATATATTAAATATGAATCCATTTCTGAGCCAGGACCTATATCATCAACTGCATTTTTTCATGAAATATCAGAATGAGATTTATTAACAAGAATAAAATCTTCGATAAGAAAAATATTTTTTAATTGCAAGTTTATAAATATTTTTATTCTTTCTATTTGATTGATATTTAAATTTAATTTATCATTAAATTTAAGATCTATTTTATAAGATTTTCTAGAAAAATTTCTATTTTTCTGGTTTTCATAAATCTCTTCATCAACTGGTCCATATTTTCAAGCAAAAAAAGTAATATCAAATAATTCAATAATATTTTTTTTAGAATTATTTGATATTACTTCCTTTGAAATTTTTGCTTCTTCTCCATTTAATAATATTTGTTGATATTTAAATCACAAAGCATACAAAAAATATAATGATTTTTGTAATTTAATTTTTGAAATAGAATTATTATTTATTTCATCTAATTTATTATTCGTTGATTCTTTATATAAATTAATAATATATTCAGCAATTTCAACATTAGAATTTAACAATATTTTTTTACTATTTTCCATTTTTTATTCCAAAATATAAAAGTATATATAAATATTTAACATCTTCTATATTATTTTAATACATAAATATAATATCACATTTGTAAACATTTATAGATTTTTGCAAACAATTTAAGTTAATATTTCAAATTTTTTTGTTAATAATGAATAAGAAAGCAAATATTCATTATTCCTAAAAATAAAAATCTATTTCCATCATCTTTCATAAAATTTCTATTTTTTTTATCATTTACTACTTGATCAATAAATTCTTTTTTAGTATTTTGCATTGAAGATATTCCTTTATTTAAATTTAACAAGTCATTATTATATCCATTTTTTTCAAGATTATTTAAATAAATTACATTAAGATTTTTAATTTTATTTGTCTATACCAATTACTTGTTAAATCTTACCCTGTCAAACATAAATGAAAATTAATATTTATCTCCTCAATATTTTTTAACTATTTGTGATATTTCAGTTGATCTTTTGAGAATATTATCAATATTAAAATCTATAACATCTAATTTAGTTAAAACTCCATTTATTCCATCAAGAGTTAATGATTTAGCTTCATTATTTATAGTATTACAATATTCTCTAATATTATCTTTATATAGTAAACTTCTTTTAGAATTTTTAGCAACAAAATAATTTCCAATCATATCTATATATTCAGGATATTCTGATTTTATTTCATCATATGAAATTTCATCTGTTTCATTATTTAATTGATTAATAATTTCTTCTGTATAATTTGGCGGCAATAATTGAAAAGCATTTAATAAACTATTATTATTGCTAAAATTGTTTTCAATTGTAGACAATATTGTTTTACACATATTGCTACTATCTATTGGCCGTTTTGCAATAAAATTAATAAATGTATTTTCAGGAATCATTTGAAATTGTAAATCTATATCATTTACAAGAAAATTTCATAAATCTTTTGGAATTTTGATTTCATTAGTATTAATTGCTTTTATAACTTTATATACATATTTTCCAAGTGAAGCTAATCTATCTCCAGAAATACTTCTTCTAATATAATGAATTTCCATAATTTTAAGCATTTCACTAAAATCATTATCATTATTAATTTTTAATAATTTTGAATCAAATTGATCAAAAGTTCCATTGATTAAAATTAAGTTAGAGATAATTGGCAAAATAATTGAATTTGACATAATTATTTTAGCATCATTATAAAATGGTTTTAAAACATCAATTTTTTCAAAATTATGAATATTACTTGCAAGAATAAATACTTCTAAATATTTTCCTAAATTACTAATAAAATTTTCAAAATTTTCAAATGAAGTAATTTTATTATTTACATCTACATAATTTTTTACAAAATAATGTTTAAATCTTTTATAAATTGTTAAATCATTTCTTCATTCATATATATTATTAGAAACATTTAAATAAAATACAAAAAAATCATCTTGAGCACGTTCAATAGTAGATTTTGTATAATAATTTTCAAATTTAACTTGAATATGATTTTCAAATAAATTAATTATTTTCAAATCATTTTCTCTATAAAGATTTTCATCAATAGAGCTTAATAAAAAATTTTTAATTTTGTCATAATTTGTTAACTGTTTAGATTTTGAATTTAAATTTTCAAAAATTTCAAATTCATTAATATCCTTTTCAAACCATATAATACCCACTTCAAGTTTTGATAAGGCACAAAGTAAATTGATAATATAATCAGAAGCATCAGCGTTTTCATTTATTTTTGAGAAAATGTAATTTTTCATATAATTATAATTTTGATAAACTGAACTTTCCTTATATTGTCTATTTGTATATATAGAATCATTTAGTAGAACTTTTTCATCACCTAATAAATAATATTTCAAAAGATTTTGTGTTCTTTCATTATTAATTCTATTTTTCAAAAAATTAATTAACAAAGAATTTTCAGTATTAAATAATTCATTTAATAGTTTACTAGATGTAATTTTGTTTTTAAGACAAACATCATAAATTGCTCTTAACAATAAAAGAATTGTTGTTATTCTTTGTTGACCGTCCATAATGGAAAAAGAATTTTCTTTTTCTGAATTTCTTCCAAAACTTAGAACTCCGAAAAAATATGAAAAAATTGTTTTTTCATTATTTATAATTCCTTCTAAATCAAAAAGTAATTCTTCAATATTGGATCTTGATCAATCATAATTTCTTTGATATGGTGGTACAAAATATGATATTTTTTTATCTAATAATACATTTAAAAAGTTTTTCTTTTCAATTTGAGTTGGTGAATTAATTTCTAAAATATTTTCTTGTAATTTTACTTTTTTATTTTTTGTATTTGAATAAATATTAAAATTAAATGAAGAATTATTATAATTAACTCCTAATATTTCAGTTCCTAATCAATGTAACACTACTCATATATCTCTTAATGTACTTGATAAAGAATGTAAATCTTTAAAATTATAAATTTCCTCATTTTTTTCAGTATTATAATGTACTAATGTATTTGAAAATTTTCTAATATTATGCAAACTATTTATTACATTTTGATTTATTTCATAATAATCGTTAATTTTGTTTATTCTATAAATACTTGATTTTCTTTTATTTATATCAATAGATGAATCAGAAAATAAATCAGGATTTATTTTTTTAGCAAAACATGATAAAAAAATTTCTAAAATTATTCTTAAACTTGAACCGCAATACTCCAATTCATGATTATTTTCTTCAGAAACTATTTTTTCTAAATATTCAATTTTTTCAACAACTAAATCATATTCATCAGCAAAATAGTCTTTTAATTCTTTTGATAATTCATTAAAGTTTTTTGATAACATTTTTCTCTCCTAAATACAGTATACAGTAAAGAAAAAAAGTCATTTTTTAAAAACAACTATTTTAATAAAAAATTATATTATTAAATTACGTTTATTTAACAAAAGTATTCTCTCATAATTTTTAGCTTCTTTATAAACATTATAAATATTATGCCCGCTTAAAATCAATTTTTGATATTCTTCTTCTGATAAACCATTATTTAATATATTGCCATTATCATCAATGATTATTTTATTATCATCTCAATATTTATGGATATTTTTAGGAAGTAATAAATAATTATTTTCATTAAAAAATAATTCTAATTTTTCTTCTTTTTCATTATCAGTAAAATGAAAAGACATTAAGACATCTAGCATTTTGCTATTTTCTAATATATGAGCTCTATCTTTTTGAGAAATATTATAAACGAAATCATGTTTAAAATTATTTATTTTTATATTATTTTCAATATTTTTTAATCACATAGTTCTGAGTTGCCTATTTAAAAAATCTCGTGGATTTTCATAATACTCACTTTTAGAATTATTTATTTTATTAACAAGATGAATTAAATAAGTTTCCGGTAAATTCTTTTTAAAATCAAATTCTTCTTGAATAATTGATAAATCATAAAAGAAATCAAAATTAAAATCAAAATTATTAATATTATGATTAAGAAAAGCCTCTTCAAATGAAACATAATAATTTTCAAAATTTTTTGCTCCATATGGAATAATTTGTAAATTTAATTTAAATAAATATTCAAATTTTTGTTCTTTAATTTGATCTAAAAATTTTAGATTTATTTTAGATTTAGGAGAAAATTTAGTATTATTGGATTTTTTATTTAAAGCACTAAATAATGCAAATATATTTCAACTGGTTGCAATTGAATCATACTTAAAAAGAGGATTAATCATTTTTGCTCTAAGAGGATCATTAGAAGGTTTTGTTAAAGCCCCAGAAGAATTTGACCCACTAATAAAACCATCAACATCTTTAATCGTTAGCCTTTCTTTTAAAATTGCTTCATTTATTAAATTTATATTTCATTTTAATTTTGATATTCCTTTTTTAGATCCAGAATGATTTTTTCCTTCTACTTGGTTATGACCAAAAGCCTGTAATCTAATTTTTTTTATTAAAGGTTTAGATGATAAATAATCTTTTGATTGATAATTATCTTTATAATTATTTGCTCCAATAACATCATCATTTTCATTTAACTGTGCAGTATTAAAAACAAGTTTTCCATTATTTTCAAAAATTAAATATGCTTTTCCTGAATAAGAATATTTATTTTTAATTTTATAAAATTTTGATTGAAAAGGAATTACTACTTTAAAGTAATCATTTAAACTTGGAAGTAAATTATTACCACTTGATTTCATTAAAAATTCCCTCCAATACTTTTACCACAATTGAATTTCCAGCCTGTTTAATTAAATAGTTTTCCGGAACAAGATTATATTTGTTTGCATTTTTAATGTCTTTTTTAGAAAAAGACATTAACTGTCAAAGTTCTTCACTCTTAAGTAATCTTAAGGTAGTTTTTTCTTCTATTTCTGTAATTACTTTAAGTCTTGAAGAAGCACCAGTTGCAGTAATTGTAGGACTAATTCCTTTTTTAGATAGAGCTCTAGCTTCAGAAGCAAAAGAGGTATAACCTTCAATTTTAGAAATTGCCATTCCGGTATTTGGATTAACTGAAGGATTATTATTTACTACCTTCCCATTACCAGATAATTTAAATTCATTTTCTTTTAGATCAAGACTTTTATCATAATAAGTTCCAATGTTTTTGTTTGTAATCACATCCTTTTTTGTTAAAATATTAGCATTAAATTTATTATTTTTATCTTCATTTAAAATAGATAAAACAAAAGCACGTTCTCTATGTTGTGGAACATCAAAATATTTGGCATTTAATTTAAAAGGATGATTAGTATAACCATAAGTTTTACTTAAAATATCTAATCATTTTTGATATCCTTCTTTATTTCTTTCACTAAATAAGGCAGCAACATTTTCTAAAAGTAAAACTCTTGGGAGTTTATCTTGTTCATGTAGTTCATCCATAATCCTTTTAACTTCTCAAAGTAATGAAGAGGCTTTTCCTTCATGAAGTCCTGCTCTTTTTCCTTGAAGTGATAGATCTTGGCAAGGAAAAGAATAAGTTAAAAAATCAACTTTTTCAAGTTGATTTTCATGAATACTTTTAATATCAACTAAATTATTAGTAATTTTAATTGCTATCTCTAAGGCTGCTAAACGTTCTATTGAAAGGCTATTTAAAGAGACAATGGGATACTTCCCATCTCTTGAAAAAGTCCATATAGAAAGTGATTTTAAAAGTCTCTCTCTCTCTCTCTCTCTCTCTCTCTCTCTCTCTCTCTCTCTCTCTCTCTCTCTCTCTCTCTCTCTCTTGTTCATTACCCTCTATAAGTTTTTCATATTTAGAAAGTCATTTATCATATAACTTAGAAAACTTTTTAGTTTGGTGAACTAAAGCATAAGAAATACAAGCATAAATATCTCAATCTGCAATTGAGACCACTTCATGATCAATATTTATATTAGATAGAGCTTTTGTCTGAGATCCTATTCCAGAAAAAAGTTCGATAATCTTAATCTTTTTATTCATAAATTAATTTTATCGCACTAATTAATCAACTTAACATTATATAAAATATATTATTTCTATTAGATGTTATATTTAGATTTATAATGGTTATAATAAATTATTTTAATTATTGTTTTGACTTGCATTATTTTTAATTGAAATAAAATAAGATTTCATTTCATAATCTAAGTAACCAATTTTTTCTCAATTTGCTATAAGATAATTATTATATTCTACAAATGAATTTCTTAATTTTTCAAAATTATCATTTGCAATTAATTTCATTTGAAATACCCCATCATCTGAGAAAAACTTTTCAATATGATGCAATGCAATAGAAAGAATAGAATGGTCTTTTAATTGTGGATTCATTGTTCCTTTATATTCACCAAGTTGAAAAATAGCAAAAAGCGCTCTTGTTCTTTGATAAAATATTTCGAAATCTATATTATTAGAAAAGGATTTTCTAATTTCATCTTTGAATGCCAAAAGTAACCCATCATAATTATTAAAAAATTGAGGACCAACAGAATTGTCTTTAATATATTTTAAAAATTCTAATGAATCAGAATCAAGAAAAACTTTAGAAATTATTTCAATTCTCTTTTCATTAGTTAAAGCATTTGAATTTAATGTAGAAATAATAAATTTTTCAAATTCTCCGGAATCATATTTAGTTGTAATATTTTTATCAACATAATTAGTTAACTCTTGTTTTAATTTTGAATAATTATTTTTATTTCTTTTTTTATTAAAACTAAATGAAATTTGATTTAATTCTTTTAAATTATCAAAATTAATATTAACTATTCTTAATCTATTAAAAATAACATTAAATATTATTTTTGACATAAGCTCATACATTGTTCTTAGAACAGCAAATTGTGAAACAATAAAGTTATCTTTTATTTTATATGGAATATTTTTTTGAGATAATAAATCAAAAGGAGAAAATTCATATTTATAAATCTCAGATAAAACTTCAAAATGATAGCAATTATTAATGTATTGTTCTTTTAAAATAAGTGGTTCTTCTCGATCCATTACAAATGAACCGATTAAATATTCAATTATTTTCAATATTTCACTATTATCTTTATTTTTTGTTCTTTTTAAAAAAACATCTCTAATTTCTTTTAATTCTTCATATGACAATAATTTTAACTTTTCAGTATTTTCTAAAAGAAGATTACATTTTATTTCAATATTATCTACTCTTTCTCATAAAAGAAATTTTGTTAAATACAACTCTCCTTGTGCTTTTCAACCTCGCGTACTATAATGTATGTTCATTATTAAACCGCTATATGCATCCGAAGTTAATTCATTATCATTTATTTTGTCAACATCTTCTTTTGTATTTTTTTTAATAGTTTTTTGTCTTGATTCTTTTTTATATTTATTGTATCCATCCAACAAAAGAATAGATAATTCTGTTATATTTTTTATTGTTATTAATTGATTATAAAAAAATGTTGTTTTTCCATTCACTTTAGAAATATTAATATTAAATAATTCTTTAATATTTTTAGAATGATTTTTGTTTATTGGTAAATTTATTATTTCATCACTAAATTTTTTTAATCTAATTAATTCCAAAGGTGATGGAGCTATTAAAGAATAATCAATATAATCTTCTTCATTAATTATTTGTTTATTAAAAAAGAATATTAATGTCATTACTCATATTGCAGATATAATATCATTTTCAGCTTTTCTTTCTGATATTCCCATTTGATCTGTTATTATTTGTATTGCTTCCTCATCATTAACAACATCTTGATGAATAAGATATATTTCATTCAACATTTTTCCTCTTGGCCAGCTTCTTTTTCCATTTCCGCTTCCATTATGTTTAAAATTAATTTCATTTATAAAAAGATCATCAATCATAAAATTTTGATATATTCTAGAGAAAGTTAACGGATAATCAAAACTTAAATTATTCATTTTAATAATTTCAATAATTTTGTCATAAAACCTTGATTCTATTTGGAAATCACTTATCATTTCTTCAAAATTAAGTTCTCTATTAAGAATTTTCAAAGCAAGCAGTCTTCTATTGCCATCTGCAACAATAAATTTATCTTTTTCATTTATTTTTGAAATTTTTAATAATGCAAATTGATTTGCTTCCTCAATAAAACCTAATTTATTTATGGAATATATTAAATCATATAAATCTCCCAAATCACCTTCATGTTTTACTATTTTTTTTGCAACATTATTATTAATTCCATCTATTAAATTATCATATTTAATATTTTTTAATGCAATTTTTGCTTGTTTTGTTTTTGAATATCTAGGATTCATATCAAAGAGAAATAAATCTTTAATTTTAATGTTTTTACCATTTACAAGTTCAACTTTTGATTTTTTCATAATATATTTAACCTCTTATATTCTTTCTAAAAAGAAAAATCAATCTTTTTTAGTTGCTTTACCAACTCTTTTCCCCATAGATTTTGAAGATTTTTTAGATTGAGATATATGCTCATAATGGGGATTTTTAAAATATTTAAAATCACTTTCTGTTATTATGGAATCCATAAAGTTTTTTATATTAATTCTATTTTTTACATCTCCAATAATCACAATTAATTTACCTGAATCTTTTAATATTAAATTCATTTGTTTTAAAAAATCTATAATAAATATTCCATATTGATCAATACTATGTTTATCATCTAATTTTATTTCTTGAATATCATTTTTATTATCAAAACCTAACAATCATAATCTAATTCAATTTTGATCTGCATATTTAACAATATTTAAATATGGAGGAGAAGTAATAATTAAATTTGGATTTAATTGATTTTTGTTTATATATTCAGCAATTTCAGAAGAAAGTGTATCAGAAAATTTTACTATTCCCTGTTCACCTTCATCGATTAAATCTTTTGAAAGATTTGAATTAATTCTGTTTCTTATTAAATCAAAAACATTAGATTCGGGTTTTTTTAATTGATGTTTTTTTATATAATTATTTGCATAATTTGGTGCCATTGAATATGTATTTGGCATTGAAACTGATACATAAATTGAATCACCATTTTTCTTTGCTTGTCCTTGCATAATACCTAGTAAAATTGCAAGAATATAATTATCATATTCATTATTTTTAGAAAAATTAATTCCTATTTTTTGTTTTATAAAAAATAACTGTTTTAAATTTTTTTCACTATAAAAAACAGTAATGCGTTCCTTTTCATCATAATTAAAATTTATTTTATTATTTTCATTATTATATTGATTTTCAAGTTTACTAATACGATTAAATAGTTTTTCAATATCTATTTTATCAACACGTGATTTTGATATTACATATGCAAGAGGATTTAAATCATTACCTAAAGCAAATCTATTTTCTAATTTTGCTTCTAATAAAGTTGTACCTCTTCCTGAAAAAGGATCATAAACAATATCTCCTGGTTTTGAATATTTTAATATTAATTTATTTGGAACTTCTTTAGGAAACATTGCTAAGTATGAACAAATAGCATGTAAATTTCTTCTCTCTTTTTTAAACTGATAATTAATAGTTTCCACATAAATATTATATAAGCAAAATAAGATAAAAAATAAAATCAATTTAATACATAATTCAAATTTATTAAAAAAATCAGTTATTTTTTGAATTACTTATGTGTTGAAATAATTTTATTTAATATTTTTCTTCATTCACTGTATAGCATCATAATAATTGTGTATTGATTTATAAATAACATATGAGTTATTACAATTAATAAGAGCCTTTGCATTACATTTTATTACGATTTCTTTATTTTCCGAATGAATTTGATATATAAATTTATCTTTATTTGTATAAAATTTTGGTTTTTCATATAAATTGAATTTCCACATTTCATTTTCAAAATTTTTAGTATTTAAATATAAATTATTATTTGAAATATTTCAAAAATATTCTTTAAAAGCTTTAGAAATTTCTGTTTCTTTTAAAAAATTTATTTTTGGAAATTCATCTAAATCAAAAGAAAAAAAATTATATTCTTTTTTTAATTGATTTGATAATTGGCTATGATGTATTGGAGCAATTTCTAAAACACCTAAATTTGAAGAAAGAAGAAAAAATTTATATTTTAAACTTGGAAATTTTTTAATTGTTGGTACTGAAAAGCCATTAATTTCAGTTAATAATAATTCACCTTCTTTGAATTTCACAAAAATTAATTCTGAACGCATTGCCAAGTTAATTGTATATTTTACACTTGATTCAAATGTCATTTTCTCAAAAATCTCATCATATATTTTATTTTTATCAAAATTATTATTAAAAATCATTTTATCAAGTTCTCTTGTTGTTTCTTCAAAAGAAGATAAATTATCCTTTTTATAATTATTGTATTTTTGAAAAAGAATTTTCAATATGTTTTCTTGGTTTTCTTTAGGTGTTTTTTTAGATTTATCAACTACTTTTTGAAGAAGTCAATCTCTATTAGGATTTTTAATCATATTTCTAACTAATTCCGTTCTTAAAGAATTCAACAAAAAGTAAAATTTTAATGTAACCACTTCTTTTCTTGAAAGAATAATTTCATTATTTGCTAAAAGGATCTTTTTAATTACTCTATCACCTTCAACTTCTAAAATGTTTATCCCTTTTTCTATTTCTTCTATATAAAAACCTTTTATTGCAATTGGCTGATTACATGCATAATCATCAGGATTAAAAAATCCGCCCTTATTTGTACCATGAATAACATATGAAACTCTATCATTAATAGCTCATCTTTTGACCATTGCTTTTTGAATAAAGTGTGAATTAATTTCTTTGTTTTCCATAATTAAATTAAATATAACACATCTAGATAATTTATCTTAAACATCTATTTAAATTAACAATTTATTTATAAAATAGCTAATTAATTAAAATAAAAAAAGAGTTATGAACTTTTTTTATTCTTCTATAAAAGGTTTTGAAAGATAAAAATCATAATATCTTAAATAAGCTTTTCTTAAACCTTTTAAAGTTTTTTTAGATAATACTACTTTTTGATGATTAATTATAAATTAATCTAAAATTCTTCCTTTAGAAATTGTTCTTGCATGATTTAATAGTACATAATGTCTTTTATTTTTACAATCAATCCAATAGACACCACCGGTAACGGGATTTTTAGCTTTTTCCATATTTTTGTAAATAGAAGTGCAGATTTAACTACACGCGCTGAACATCGAATATGAGTTACATATAAGCATTCATTAGAAAGGAGGCACTACGACTAATATAGACAAAATACTCCGATTAGATTATAACCCTAAATTTTATCTAGATTTTACTTTTTAGACTATAATATTTAGTTAAAAATAATTTAAAATAAAAGTAAAATAATAAAAAATCTTTTTTCTGATTTAAGTATTGTTTTGTTAAATAAAGTAAGTAATCTTTTCATAAAGATTATAATTCCCCATAATGAAGAACTACTTTCTTTTTTCATTATATTTGTTATATTTTTTAATAAGTGTTTATATTTGTAATTATTGAGATGTTTTTTTATATTCATTATTCATCATAATATAAAATTTATCTTCATTAGAATCTAAATTTTTCATTTTTAATATTATTAAATTTGTTCTTAAAGAAATTAAAATGTAATAAAATTTAACTACTATTACTTCTTTTCATGTAGAAATAATCTCATTGTTTTTTAAAAGAACCTTTTAAATTACTCTACCACCTTCAACTTCTAAAGTATTTATTCACCTATATTTTCATTAATTCTTTTTGCTTTATTGTAAGTTTTTGCTTTTTCTTTTCTTCTTTTAAAAGAGTTTTAGTAATAGCTTTAATACGTCTTTTTAGTTTATTTTCTTTTCATTTTTTTCTAATTTTATATATTATTAAGATCACTAATAACATTAAAAATATTAAAAATAATATTCCCCCTAAATAAATTATTCATTTAGAAGGTCATTTTGTCTCTAATGTAGTAAAAGAATTATTATTTTTAGATAAAGTACTATGTTCATTATTTGGGGAACTTAACTTAAAAGCAATATCTCAATTATAAGTAGTATCAGGCTTTAAATTGGTAATTAAAATATTACCTTGCCCTAGATCATCTATTAAAAGTTCATCCTTTGTAAAAGAATATTCTTCATTATTTGCACTATCATTAATAATTACTTCATCAAGTTCATATGGTTCAAGTTGTTTATCATAGCCCATAAATAGATCAAAATAAAGTTCTACTGAATTTTTAGTAATATTTTGAAAATAAATTTCTTCAATTTCTGGATTTATAGAAGTACTAGCTTCATTTGTAAAATCTTCATTAGCAAGTTCAATTGACTTAGGAGAATTATCATTATAAGGTAAATAATTAAGAGTTATTGTATAAGTATATTCTTTTCCTTTTTCTAAATTAGAAAAAATGACTTTATCAGAATAAAAAATTTTATTAACTGAGTCTACTTGGGGATTTGAGGTAATTGAATCAATCTTAAATTCATCTGAATTAAAAAGTTCAATTGTAACATCTTTTACATCTAAATCAGTTTCAAATGAATAAAGCAGTTCTGCGTTAGTAAAATTAGAATTAGGATTTGGTCTTACTTCTGATGAAATATTTTCAAGATAAGGAGTTTCTCATACAAATTGTGGTGTATTTATAAGGTGGCCGTCATTGGAATCACCAGCATAACCAAGTCCAAGTTGGCCATAGCTATTATCTCCCCAAGTATAAAGTGCCTCACTTTTTCCATTATTCACTACTGCAGCACTATGAGTATTTGTATTATCACCTTCAAAATTCCCTGTTCCGCTACCTCCAATTGCAATTTGTTCTATGTCTCCTTCTGGTAGGGCTACTACTTCTTGGGGAAAATTATAGTACTCTTGAAGAAATTCATCACCAAGACCAAGTTGTCCCTGATTATTTCAACCCCATGTATATAGATGATCAACTCCATCATTAATTACCACAGAACTAGTAAAAAGTCCTGTTGAAATTTGTTCAATATTACCCTTTGGTAAAGAAGTTACTTCTTGTGGAAGACTATAATCTTTATTATCTCCTAACCCTAGTTGTCCTTTACTATTGTGACCTCAAGTATAAAGATAATCAGTAGTTCCATCATTTGTTATTGCAACACTAAAATAATCGCCAAGAGCAACTTGTTCAATCTCTCCTTTTGGTAAAGCTACTTCTTGTGGAGTATCATAAGAATCTTCTGTAAATTCATCTCCAAGTCCAAGTTGACCATAAGAATTATCTCCTCATGTATATAGATGATTCTCATCATCATCTTTTTCTTTTACTATTACTGCACTATGAGAATATCCCATTGAGATTTGTTCAATCTCTCCCTTTGGTAAAGTAGTTACTTCTTGAGGCTTTCCAAATTCATTAGTATCAAAATCATCTCCAAGTCCAAGTTGTCCTTCGGTGTCTTTTCCCCAAGTATAAAGATGATCTAAACCTTCATAATTTACTACTGCCGCACTATTATTGTAACCCATTGAAATTTGTTCAATCTCCCCTTCTGGTAAAGTGGTTACTTCTGTTGGACTTCCGTAATTTCCATTAACACCATTATCTGATCCTTGTTTAAATTCACCAAATCCTAATTGTGAACTATGGTTTTCTCCTCAGGTAAAAAGTTTGTTATCAATAACAGCTGCACTATGAGAATATCCCATTGAAATTTGCTCAATTTCTATTGGTTGTTCAATGGCTTCTTTTGGAAAAGAAATAGCAGTTGGGATAGTCACGTTATTTCCCGGTGCACTACCATTACCTAATTGCCCATATTTATTATGCCCTCATGTATAAAGTGTGTCACTATTTCCATCATTTATTACTACTGCACCATCATTTCCCCCTAGTGAAAGATTTTCAATTGAATATTCAAAGGGAATATTTTCAGAAACATTTTCACTATATGGGCATGAATGGAATTGAGACTTTTTAGCAAAACTCATTTGGTTAAGTGGAGAAAGTAAGAAAATAGAAGAAAAAAATAATACAAAGCATACCAAGTAAAATTGTTTCTTCAAAATTAATAAAAATGTTTTCATAATCTAAATAGGTCCTGTTAGTTAATTATATCTCAATTATTTTTAGTAAAATAAGCAAAACATTATGTTAATAATTTAATTTTTTGTTTGTAAAAAACCTTTTACTAAGACTCATTACTTTTTTACAAGATCTTCAATATCAAAAAATTCTCCTTCTTTAGTGGTGCAATAATATATGAAACTTTATTATCAGTTGCTCACCTTTTGGCCATTGCTTTTTGAATAAAATGTGAATTAATTTCTTTATTTTCCATAATTAAATTAAATATAACACATCTAGATAATTTATCTTAAACATCTATTTAAATTAACAATTTATTTATAAAATAGCTAATTATTTAAAATAAAAAAAGAGTTTATAACTCTTTTTTTATTCTTCTATAAAGGGTTTAGAAAGATAAAAATCATAATATCTTAAATAAGCTTTTCTTAAACCTTTTAAAGTTTTTTTAGATAATACTACTTTTTGATGATTAATTATAAATTGATCTAAAATTCTTCCTTTAGAAATTGTTCTTGCATGATTTAATAGTACATAATGTCTTTTATTTTTACAATCAAGATTATATAAACGATGAACCACCCTATTTCCATAAGTGAGTAAATAAGTACTCCTAGTAGTAATGGGCAAGACAAAAAACATTTCCTTTTTATTTATATTTAATATAAATTATTACTTATTTTAAATATTAAAAAAGACAAAAAAAGAAAATTTTATTTATAATATATTTAGGGTACATCTAGTTGTATTTCGATTGGGAGTTTTACTCCTTTTTTTATTATTCTATAAGGAGTTTTGAAAGATAAATTGATCTAAAATTCTTTCTTTAAAAATTATTCTTTGATGATTTAATAATATACAATTCTTTTTATCCTTATAATCAAGTTTATGTAAAAGGTGAACTACCCTATTTCCATAAGTAAGCAAATAAGTGCTCTTAGTAGTAATAAGTAAGGCAAGATACATTTCCTTTTTATTAAAGTTATTTTTTTCCTTATTAATATAATAGAAGTGCAGATTTAACTACACACGCTAAACATCAAATATGAATTACATTACATATAAGCATTTATTAAAAGGAGACAGTATCAAATAACAATAAATGAAATTCTCCAATTAAATTATAAACTCAAATTTTAGATTGATCTTTACTTTTATCTATAATATTTATTAACTAAAAAATAGTTAAAATTAAATCTTTTACTTGTATAATGACCTCTATTTAAATTAATGTAAAAAATTACATAGTTATATAATTAAATTGTGATTATGAAAAAATTATTATTAATTATTCCACTTCAACTATCATTAATATTTCCAAATATATTAATGATGCAAATTAATCATAATTCTTCTAATGGAAACAGTTTAAGTCAAACCGCCACCTTAAATAACACTTATGATTATGGTGATCAAGCAATGTTTAATTGAGAAAACCAAGATGGTGAAGAATCATATGGTTTTTATACAGAAGAAGATTTAATTATAGACACTATGAATGGAAAAAATGGTGAAATTCCTCAAGACAAATTGGATTTATTAAAAGGTGACTCAGAAATTAAAATTGGTGTTACAAATAAAACTAGAACTTATTATACTGATGAACCTTGAAGTGAAGAAGACACTTGAGGAAGTGGCAGAGAAAGTTTTGATGAAGACTTTAATTGAAAACATAGTACTAAATGAATTGATAATTATTATGGAATTGGTTTTGAATTAAAAATTGATCAGAATCAATATGATTATAATTATTGAAATAACTATGATCTTTATATTAGCCAAACTTATGATAAAGAAGACACAATAGGAAATTATCAAAAAGCAAAAAGAGAACCACACAATGATGATTACTATTTTTATTATGATAATTGGTCAGGAATGATGCAAAATGATGTTTATTTAAATTTTAAATTAGTTGATACATCAGAACCAAGTAATAATAATAATAATGATTATAATACTTATGCTTCTTCAATAGTTTATCAAGAACAAATTACAAGTGAACAAATTAATGATGAAACTGGATTAGAAAAAGATAAGGTTAATACTTATAATAATTCTTTTGGAATAAACTATGATGATGTTGAATATTCTTTAGAAGAACGAACTCATTCACCAGGAAATTACGAAGATTGAAGGGCAAATGATTATATTGCTAATTTTGATTTAAAATGAAATTCACAAACTCTTTTTTGAAAAGATTATTTTTATAGCGAAGAGGGCAATAGATTATATTTTAATGCTATCTATGAAATTCCAATTAAATATAATGACGGAAAAGAAATTGATGTTGTAGGTTTTACTAATAATACTAATCCACAAGTAAAAAGAAATTTTCCCTATGACCCAAATGTTGATATCAAACCAGAACAAAATCTTGAAGTTAATTTAGAATTGTATAGCGACCCTATAGATCCTGTAAACCAAGGTTCATGAAGAACATATCCTGTTATTTTAGGTTATTTTAAGAAAGAAGCAGGTAATAGACAATTTATTCCCATTACAGATAAAACTAATAATGGATTAATTTCATTAGATGAAGTTCCAAATAATTATAAAGATGCAGTAAATTCTTGAGAAGAACCAAATGAAATTCATTTCATTTTATCTAATGAAAAATCTGATTATGAGTATGAACCTAAACATGATAATTTATTTTTAACAAATGAAAATAATATGAATGAAACAATTTTACATAATTTAATAAATACAAATGGCGGTAATATTTATGAATATCCTAGTTTAGAATCACAACATTCAAAATCTCAAAAGTGAACTTATGCAACAGGATATCAAAATGCATTTTTTATTCCTGAATGAGATAATGTTAATCATCCTAAAGCAAAGGGAAGCTTCTATTTTGTAAATCTTACTTGATTTATAATTTCACTTATTATTAGCTTTACACTTTTAATACTTATTTCTATTTCAATTATTAAAAATAAAAAGAAAGGCATTGAAGAGGAGGGATAAAATTTTATGAATAATATTATGATGTTTTTAATAGGAATATTTTTAATTGTTGGAATTATAGTAATAATTATTATTTTATTTCTTGTATGAAAACAAAATAATCATCAAGATAATTATCAAAATAATGAACAAAATAATTATCAAAAAGAACAAAAGAAAGTAAAAGAAAATTTAAATGATGATATTTTAACAAAAAATAATTTAAGAAATCGTCAAATTATAAGCGATGATCGATTTTTAATTAAGAAGAAAAATATTAAAACTAATAAGAAAATTCTAGTTGTTAATGATTTACATGTTTCTTTTGGAGAAAATAAAATTTTAAAAGGAGTTAATTTTGATCTTAATCGTGGAGAAACTATTGCAATAGTTGGAAAAAACGGAGCAGGAAAAACAGTAATGATGGAAACTGTTGTTGGACTAATTAAAAAAGATAAAGGAGAAGTTAATATTGATTTTTTTGATAAAAAAGAACCTATTTGAAAAGAAAGAAAAGAAATTGGAATGCAATTTCAAGATTCTACTGTAACTAAAAATATTAAAGCAAAACATCTTATAAATTTTTATAAAGAAATTTATAAAGAAAAAATAAATGATGATCAAATTAAAGAAATGATTAAAATTTTTGGAATTAAAAAAATTTTAAAAGAAAAAATTGGTAAATTATCTGGTGGACAAAAACAAAGAATAAATCTTTTTTTAGCAATAATGCATAACCCTAAATTAATGATTCTTGATGAATTTATTACTGGACTTGACATTATTTCTGTAATTGATATTATTAATTATGTAAATGATTTAAAAATAAAAAATAATTCCTCAATGATTATAATAAGTCATCAACCAGAAGAGATAAAAAATTTAGCAGATCGAATATTAGTTTTAAAAGATGGAATAATTACTCTAGATACAACTCCAAAAAAAGTTGAAAAAGAATATGAGAGTATGACAAGATTTCTAATGGAGAATATTTAACATGAAAAATAGTAAAATAAACACACAACACACTAAATTTGATGATAATGATATATCATCAATTACAGTAAGTCACTTTAATGATTCAATAAGTAATTTTAAAGGAGTTTTTAAAATTTATAAAAATTATTTATTTTCAAATATTTTTTTAATAATTGCTTTATTATCATTACCAATGGCCGTTGCTTTTCTTTTTTATTCCCTCACTCCTGCAACTTATGTAATTACACAGCCCTTCTTTTCACTTTTCTTTTTATCATTTATATTTTTGCCTCTTATAATAATTGATTTTCGTAATTCAACAATAATTAAAAGAATTGGTTCAACAAATATAACTCGTTATGAATTTATTATTTATTTAACATTTATTAATGTAATTATTAGTTTCATTTTCTTTTTCTTTATTCTTTTAGTTTTATTTCCAATTTTTAATCTCTTTTTTGGTGCTGTACCAGGTTCTCGTTTATTAATATCTACATCAGCTGCAGCTCAAAGTTGAAAAATGTGAACAGAAATAAATTATGTACAGCTTATCTTTTTAGTAATTATTTTTAGTATTTTAGGATCTCAATTAGGAATTTTTTTAGGAATGACTTTAACAAATAAAACAATAGCCTTACTTATTGGTTTTTCTATTTCAATTCTATTTTTATTTATGTCAGGGCTTTGATTTTTTGCATGAGTTCCAGCTATAGCATCAGAAAGCAAAATTCTTAGTTTTTCAAGTTGAATTTATGCCCTTACCCCTTTTACTCTTGTGGGAAATACTGCAATTGCTTCTATTTATGGGCTCGTAGGTTGAATTACATTTTTAATTTCAATGTTTGTTGGTATTGTTTTTTCATTACTTTTTATTTATTCAAGTAAATGATGATTTAGTTTTAGTTCAATTAGATAGTTAAATTAAATTTATTTAAATTTTTAAATAACTTAAATAAAAAAAGAGAGTTTTAATAACTCTCTTCTAATTTTAAAATTGGTTTTGTTAAATAAAAAGTTAAATAAAGCAAATAAGCTTTTCTTAAAGATTTTAGTTCTTTATAAGAAAGAACAACTTTTTTTTGATCAATTGTAAACTGTTTTAAAATTCTTCCTTTGGAAATTGTTCTTGCATGATTCAATAAGACGTAATGTCTTTTTTCTTCATGTCTAATTCCATATAATCGGTGAATTGTTTGATTTCCATAGTTACGATGATAAGCATCATTACTAGTAATTGGAAGCGCAAGAAACATCTCTTCTCGATTAAAATGATTTACTTTATAAATTACTGCTAAATGGGGTTTCCCATTTGGTGCATTTCCTCATTCAGGAAGTCTAAATTCTTTAAAATCAATTCAATAAAGACCACCACTTACAACATTTTTAATTTTTTCCATAATTAAGATAATAAATGTGCAGCTTTTGCTGCACACGCTGAACGTCGTATATGAAATACATTTCACATTAGCGTTCAAAGACAGAAGTAATCAAATATAAATATTCAACACTCCATATAAATTATAAAACAATGTCTAGTTTTTTAAATAAAAATGTTATTTTCTTTTATCAATTGAATTTTGAAAATTTTCAATTTTATGTTCCATTTTTGCAATTTCATCTTGATGAGCAGAAAGTGTATATTTTCTTCTTCAAGGATTTTTTTGATTACCTTTTTTTTCTAAATAAAAATCATTTTTTGTAAAAGCATTATGAACTATTTTTGCAAGAGTAAAAAAGATAAATAGTACTACTAAAATTATTAATAAAATTATAATTATTCTAATCATTAAATACGCAATTCCCTTCTAATACTCAAAATCACTTCAACAAGTTTATCAAATTCATTATTTGAAAAAACTAAATAAAATGAATCTGGATGTTGAAAATAACCGCTTTGATATGTTTTACTAATTTTATTCCAATTTTCTTCAGATCATCCGTTAAAATTAATATAAATATTTTGTTCATAAATTATAAAAATAATTTCTTCAATTTCTTCAAATAAAAGTTTTATTGTTATTCTTTTATCAGGTTTAAAAGAAAGATATTTAGAATAAATATTCAAGGTTCCAAAATCAGAATAATGCTTAATTTCTTGATATTTTCTGTTATTTTTTTGAAAATTATGAATTGTATACGCGGGACCTTCAACTGAAAACTTTTTTTCAATTGAAGAATTAAATGCTTCTGCTTTTAATTCTTCAAAAGATTTTTTTACATAATCATTTATTGATCTCAGAAATTTTTGTTTTAATTTAGTTTCATCTGTAATTAATTTTAAAATTTGTAAATTTGCTTCTTTTTCTTTTGATAATTGATCAAGTTTTTGTTTAAATTTATTTTGTAATAAATCTATTTTTAATTCTATTTTAGTAACCTTTTTTGGTTTTTCTTTTTTTTCATTTTCATTTTTTTTAAAATTTAATTTTTCTTTTTTAGTTTCTAAAATTTGCTTTTTATCAATAATCAATTGCTCTAAATGATCAATTTCTTTATTTATTATATTAGGATTTGCATAATCTTGCTTATCTATAAATTGTAAATCAAGATTAGAAATAAGATTAAAACGATCAATAAGGTCATTTTTTTGAACACCCTCACCACCATCTGATGAGTTATAACCTTTATGGAAAGAATTGTATAGTTTAATATAATAAATTTCTTTTTCTCCAAGTTCACTTACATCACAATATTCAAGAATATCAAAACTAAAATTCTCAAAACCATATTCCTCCATAGCTCAATAAAGTTTTTTTGTATTTTTGCCTTTAACAGTGGTTGCTCTATAAAAATGTTGTTGTTTTCGTCTTTCAATATCTTTTGAAAGACCAATATAACATTTTCCTTGATTATGGTTATCCCCTATATTAGTGATTTTGTATATTCCTGCTGACACTTTAAAATTATATAAAAAGAAAGTATAAAAACCTTAATTTATAAATATATTATTTAAAAAACTATAAAATTAATTATTTTCAAAAAGATCTTTAAATTTTAAGGAAGTATTAAGTAAGTTTTTAGCATCAATAAATGATAAATTTCTTTTTAAAGAAATAAGGGCAATTTCTAAGGAGTTATTGTTTTTTGATAAAGCTTCATCTGCAATTTCTTTTGAAACACCAATAAGTTTAACAATTGTATTAATTGCATATTCCCTAAGTTTTGCAGAAATTGGACGAAGGTAAACAAGTTGATCATGATAAATTCGACCGCTCTTTTCTAAAGCACAATAAATCAAGGAATCAATAATAATTTTAAGAATTGTTCCTCACTCCGCATCAGAACTAAGCCCATTAACAACATAACTATTAATATGAGGAGAAATTATTGTTGAGCAATAATTTTTATATCTTTCATCTGGGGTGTGGACTGTAATTGCAACAATATCAGATCCAATATCCTTACAATACTGTAAACTATCTACTATATAATTATTTCTTGCAGATGAAGTTACTGCAATTACCATATCAGATTTCGATAAGTTAATACTTGTTAATTCCATTACTAATTTAACATTAGTAATTTGTTCATAAAACATTCAATTGCTTGGAATATTTTTTATGAGTGTAGGATCATCATTTGTGGCATCGGCCGCTTCAAGAACAAGAAATTTTCCTTGAGTAATTCCAAAATTAAATCACAATTGATCTGTAATAAGGGAAATAATCTTGTTTGAAGCTCCTGAAGCAATAAAAATAATCCTTCCTGGTTGATTAATTTTTTCAGAAATTATATCAGCCAATTTTTCTATTTCAGGAATTAAATTTTTTATATCATCTGTTATAGAAGAGAAAAAATCATTAAATTTTTTTGTAATATTATTTTCCATATTTAACCTCTATCTAATGATATAACATCCTAAAAAATATAATAAATATATGATGATTTTTGAACTTATAAAATGATTTAATAACATAAAAATATGGCTAACTTAAAAACTTTTTCAATACTTTTAAAAATATATTAAATTAACCAAATTTTTAATAATCTAACTATATATTTAATAATATAATGAAATATAATTATTAGAGGAGAAAAAATGAAAAATACAACAAACAAAATAGTAGTTATTGGTGCTGGAAGAGTCGGAATGTCATTTCTATATGCAGCAACTAATCAAAATTTAGCAAAGCGTTATGGAATTATTGATCTCAATAATGAATTTGCCTATGGTCAAAAACTTGATCTTGAAGATGGAAGAGGAACAACTGCAACTGATTATATTGTAGAAAGTGGTGGTTACGAACTTCTAAAAGATGCAGATTTAATTGTAATCACTGCAGGTAGAGGGCGCAAACAAGGCGAAACAAGACTTGATTTAGCAGCAGATAATTCTAAAATTATGAAATCAATTGCTGATCAAGTTAAAGCAAGTGGTTTTGATGGAATAACAATTGTTGCAGCAAATCCAGTGGATGTAGTAACAACAGTTTATCAACAAATTACTGGATTTGATGCACATAAAGTTATCTCTGCATCATGTGTACTTGATACTTCAAGATTAAAAGCAGAACTTTCAAAATTAGTTGAAAATGTTGCTCCAAGAGATTTTGGAGTTTATGTAATAGGAGAACATGGTGATTCATCTGTTTCAACATTTTCTTCTGCAACTTTAAATGGAGTTCCCTTTTCTTCATTACCTGATAAATATGGACTTACAGAAGAAAAACTTGCAGAAGTTCATGAAACTGTTTGAAAAAAAGCTTATGGAATTGTTGAACGTAAAGGAGCCACGTATTATGGAATTGGAATGAATTTAGCAGATATTTCAAGAGCAGTTTTACGTGATGAAAAAAGAGTTCTAGCAACAGGAGCACTTCTTTCTGGAGAATATGGAATGGAAGGAACTTATGCGGGAATTCCTTGTTTAATTGGAAAAGAAGGAATTATTCGTACTTTCGAAATAAATCTTTCTGAAGTAGAAAAAGCTCAATTTATTAAATCTGTTTCAACTCTTAAAAAAACAACTTTAATAGGACTTGATGCAATTAAAGATTTAAATTAGAAAACTAGTTTTGAATAATTTTCTTATAAAGAATAATTTGAAACTCAAAAGAAAAGAGAGTTTAATTGCTCTTTTTTTGTAGACAATTTCAAAAGAAAAAATGCTTAATTATATAATTAAGCATTTAGTAATATAATGAAATTAAGATATAGAAATATAAAAAATATAATTATTATTGGAGAAAAATGAAAAACACAACAAACAAAGTAGTGGTTATTGGTGCGGGGTCTGTCGGAATGTCATTTTTGTATGCAGCAATTAATCAAAATTTAACAAAGCATTATGGAATTATTGATCTTAATAATGAACTTGCCTATGGTCAAAAACTTGATTTGGAAGATGGTAGAGGAACAACTGCAACTGATTATATTGTAGAAAGTGGTGGTTATGAACTTTTAAATGATGCAGATTTACTTGTAATTACAGCAGGTACAACAAGAAAAGTAGGAGAAGAAATTCCTGATTTAACAAAAAATAATGTAAAAATTATGAAATCAATTGCAGTTCAAGTTAAAGCAAATGGTTTTAATGGCATAACTATTATTGTAGCAAGTCCAGTAGATGTACTAGCAACTATTTATCAAAAAATTACTCAATTTAAACCACAAAAAATTATTTCTTCTTCATGTGTTCTTGATGTTTCTAGATTAAAATTAGAACTTTCAAAGGTAATTGAAGATACCTCTCCAAAAGATTTTGAAATTTATGTAATAGGAGAGCATGGCATTTTATCTGCCCCAATATTTTCATTAGCAACTTTAAATGGAATTAAATTATCAACATTATATGATAAATACAATCTTGATGATGAAAAACTTGATAAAATCTTTGCAGAAGTTAGAAAAAAAGCTGACAAAATTAATAAGCGTAAGGGTGCAACTTATTATGGAATTGGGATGAATGTTGTTGATATCGCAAAAGCAGTTTTAAGAGATGAAAAAAGAATTCTTGCAACCGGCGCGCTTCTCTCTGGGGAGTTTGAAATTGAAGGATTTTATGTTTCAATTCCTTGTTTAATTGGAAAAGAAGGCATTATTCGCACTTTTGAATTAGAACTTTCTAAAAAAGAAAAAATTCAATTCTCTAATTCTATTTCCGCTTTAAAAAAAACAACCTTAAATGCACTTGAAATAATTAAAAATTAAATTTAAGAAATAATGTATTAATTAAAAATAAAAAAGAGAGTTTTAATAACTCTCTTCTAATTTTATAATTGATTTTGTTAAATAAAAAGTTAAATAAGCTTTTCTTAAAAATTTTAATTCTTTATAAGAATGAACAACATTTTTTTGATCAATTGTAAATTGTTTTAAAATTATTCCTTTTTAAGTTGTTCTTGCATGGTTTAATAAAACATAGTGTTTTTCTCTTTGCATCTAATTCCATATAAACGGTGAATAGTTTGATTTTCATAATTTCGGTGATAAGCATCATTACTAGTAATTGGAAGAATAAGAAACATCTCTTGCTAATTAAAAATGATTTACCTTATAAATAACTGCTAAATGGGGTTTTCCATTTGATGCATTTTCTTATTCTAGAAATCTAAATTCTTTAAAATCAATCCAATAAAGATCATCACTTACAACATTTTTGCTTTTTTCCATAATATGATAATAACTAATAAAAATATATTATATTTATTATTCAAGAATTCATTTTCCATAAGAAGGATTATATGGAAGAATCCCTGATCAAGAAACAATATTTTTTTCTACATCAAAAATAAATATTAAATCTCTATAACTTTTAATTTCTGAATCATAAAAGGTTGCACTTAAAATTACCTGTTTTTTTTCACGATTTAAATAAATTTCATTTATTGCAGTAGAAAAATTTCTTCCATCAGGAGTTTTAGTACTAATTATTAATATTTTATGAAAAGGAGAATTATTTTTTCATCCTAAAAAAGTTTCTTCTTGAAAATGTTGAGTTAATGATTTGGTAATATTTCCTCAAAGATGTTTTTTATCATAAATTATTTCTTCTGGTTTAATAATTGTTTTATCAAATTTATTTATTCCTCAAATAGAAGCTAAATTTTTTCTTATAAGATAATAATTAATTTCTCTTTTTAAAAAAAGAAAGACAAAAAGTAAAACAAGAAATACAAGTGTACAACTTTCAAAAATTATTTTTATTATATGAATTTCTTCTAAAACTGTTGCAGATGCAATTACTGCAAGTAAAGAAATAATTGTAAAACCTAATAAAAAAAGATGAAGAAAAATTAATGTTCGTTCAATAAAAAGAACTAATTTAAATTCTGTTAACAGAATTTTTGTTTCTCCTTTTTCTATATGTTTAAGTTGTTTTTGATCATGATTTATGTATTTACTAAAAGTCATTTTCTATCCAATTACATTATAGTATGATTGTAAACTAGAATAAAAAAGAAAAAATAATATTATAATGTTAAATCTTTTTTTTAATAAATTTAATAGATAAAAATTAAAAAATAATTCTCCTTTTCATAAAATATGAATAATAACATTTATTTTTAAAAGAAAAAATTTAGTTTAATAATTATTAAGCTTTATTAGTTACATATTTGTTATATAGATAATATCCAATAATTCCAGCACCAAGAGCAACTACAACTATTATTCCAAATATGTTCATCCTCCCATGATTTCATCATGGGATATAAAAATTATTTCAAAAGATTCAACATCTTTAATTATTGGATCCATATCATTAATTCCATCATTAATTACAACTTCAATAATTGTATCAGCATATGTTTCAACTTCAGTAAATGCATCTTCTTTAAATGTTAAATTTCCACTAAGTTCTTTATCTTCATTAAATGCTAATTCAGTTTCACCATTCATTCATTTTACTGATATTACAGTTTGTTCTAAATCATTACCATTAGTATTTGTTCTAAGTTTTATATCATATTTCACTTCTTTTCGAGTGCTAGTTAACATAGTAACTTTGCCAAAACTAACTGTTGTATCAGTTACTTCTATAACTTCAATTATAGAAGTTTTAAAAATTCCAATTATTTCTTTTGACCCTTTTGTGGGAATTGCCGGTACTGCTTTTTTAAGTACCATGATTCTTGAAAAAGCAGCAGTTGCATAGAAGTTTATATTATTATTAGTTATTTCATATTCTATAAGTTAAGATATGTTTACAATCTATAATATTAATATAATTTAACATTAATATATTAAAAAAATAAATAAAATAATAAAGAAGAATATGATAATTTAATAAGAAGTTGTTAATAAAATAATATAAAAAAGTAGAACTATGTTCTCCTTTTTTATATTAATTTCATATTTAGTTTTTAATTAGATATTATTATTTCTTCAAATTATTCATCAACAGAATCTTATTTTTGTTTTGCTTTAAATTCAATATAAAGATCAATTGTTAATCATAAAACAAAATTAAATATAATTAAAACTGTAAGAATTGTTAAAATAATTGCCCATCATCCAGGTCCATCTTTCCCAGCTTTTAATGTTTTAAATGGTCCAATACTACTAATTTCTGTTTGATGATGAGCATCACCAGTATCAATGAATGTTGCTTCCATTATTCATCCTTCATAAGTTGTTCCAGATTCTAAACCATCAATAGTTATTGTTCCCTTTAGAGGTAAAGCATCTTGTTTAATTGCATCTTCAGCACCAATACTACCCATTGATTCTTTACCATCTAAAATTTTAACTTCTGCTAGATAATATGGTAAGTTATGAGCATCTTCACCAACATCTGCTACATAATTAAATGTAACACTGTTTAATGTAGTTTCAATTTGCTTTGAGGGATCAAGAGCAATTGTTGGTTCTATTATATTCCCCTCAATTGTAATAAATTTAACCTCATTATCTTTTGTAATATTTTGAGTTTCATCAACAAAGGTTACATTAATTTTTGTTTCATAAGTTGTAAGTGGACTTAAACCTGTTGCAGTAAATTCTCCTATAACTTCATCTCCTTCATTTGGAGTTGTTTTACCAAAAGCTTCTCCTGTTGCAGTATCTATTCATTCAACACTTACAATTTCAAAAGGTTCATTATAACTATCTTTTCCGGGATCAATTTCATAAGTAACTTCCGCAGTTTTGTCAGTTACTTCTTCTAGAGTTGTAGTTATACTTGTTTTTTCTACTTTATGAGGAACTGTAGTAACTTTAACATCATTATTTTTAGTAATATGTTGATCATTATTGGGGTTTTCAAGATTATCTGCATCAATATAGGTTACATCAATTATTGTATTATAAGTTGTATTTGGTGTTAAACCTTCTGCGGTAAAGTTCCCCTTAGCTTCACCATCAGTATTTGCAGTAGTTTTACCAAAAGCTTGTCCTGTTGCAATATCTATTCATTCAACTTTTTTAATTACAAAAGAATTATCATGAATATCTTCTCCAAGCACAATTTTATAACTAACTTTTGCACTAGTTTCTGTTACAGTTCCAAGTGTTGGAGTTATGGTTGGAGTTACTACTTCATGAGGAAGTGTAGTAAAATCAACATCATTATCACCCGTATAAGTTCCATCTATATTTTGAGTTTCATCAGCAAAGGTTACATAAATTTCTGCATGATAAGTTGTATCTGGTGTTAGATAATGTGGATGAAAAGCTCCTGAATGTGTACCATGTTCAAGATATGTTGTTGCTGTGTCACCGAAAGCTTCTTCTGTATCAGGATCTATTAATGAAGCAGTTAGTGGTTTTGAATCAGATTTAATTGTATATTCAACCCTTGCTGCAGTTTCTTCTACACACCCTTTTGAGCAATCCTCATTATCAAGTCCTGGTATTACTATATCTATTGTTGCTTCTGTTGTTGCAACAAAAGGAGTTACAATTTCTTCTATTTCTTTATCTTTATCAGCTTTAGCATCTTGATAATCTAATACAAGAACTGTATTATAAGTTTCTTCTGCTGCTAGTTCATCAGTTACTAAAGTACCTACTACTGATTGCGTTTTATTAACATCATCTACCCCAGCATAATCTTTACTAGCAAGTTCATTTGTTCTACTATCATCTTCATATCATGTAATAGTATTAATTTCATCAGCAGTGCTAGCAATTCCACTTGTTAAATATAGGTCAATATCATAATCAATACTTGCGGATGTTTCCGTAATATCATATGGTTGTTTTGTTACGGCCATATCTGTTTTTTGATTATCATCATAAACCATTGCATTATTATTAGTTTGTAATACTTGATTATTAGTAGAACTTAATAAACTATTTCCTAGTGGAATAGATATTGCAACCAAACTCAATAAACCAATTAGATATTGTTTTTTCATATTATTATGTTCTCCTTTATATAAAGGTATTTAGTCTTATCAATATAATTTTAACATTAGCTATATATATAAACAAAATATGAATAAGAACATTATATTGATAAGACTAATATATTAATGAAATATATTTCAAACCCAATTATTATTAAATTGCTAAAAAAAGTTATTACTAAAATTACTAACTGGTGCTATGGGCTCGGTTGATGATTAAGTTTCATATCCTAGCCCTCCGTATGTAGCATTTCTTCAATAGAATAATTAGTAAATTCTTTATCAATTGGAATAATAATAGAAAAATATTCACTAGAAAAAATATTTCAATAGAACTATATAGATATGGAACAATAAGAAAAATAGAAGGTAAAAAAAGAATAGAACAAATTAAGTTTTTAATATTGAGAGAAGTTTTCATAAATTCAAATAATACTTTCTTAATAATTAACAAAAAAAACTTCTTTTAAAAGAAGTTTGTTTAGTAAAATTAATTAATTAATTGCTTTTCTTTTTCTTATTGATAATATTGTGAATGTACTTATTAGAGCAATTATAAACATTACAACAATTACAATTATTAAATAAAAGTATCATTGTTGAACAAATAGAATATCAGGAGGTGTGTGTAAAGGGCCTACTCGTTGAGGAACATTTTTATCTTCTGAATCACCTATTCCAAGTTGACCTTTTGAATTATCTCCTCAAGCATAAAGATAATCATCACCATTTTTATCAGTTACCACTGCAAAACTATAATTAGTTCCCATAGAAATATTTTTAATATCGCCCTTTGGTAAAGATGTTACTTCTTGAGGAGCAAATTCAGGACTTTTAGAATCATTATTAAGTCCAAGTTCTCAATCTGTATTATTTCCTCAAGTATAAAGATGATCACCATTATTATCATTTAACACTGCAGCACTATGAGAGTCACCCATTGAAATTTGTTCAACAGTTCCTTTTCCAACAAAAAATGTTACTAGTTGAGGAGTATAATAATTAGTATCTTTTTTATCTTCCCCAAGCCCAAGTTGACCTTTATTATTTAATCCTCAGGTATAAAGTTCATTATCCACTATTGCACTACCAGATGCTGATTTTGCTGAATTTCCCATTGAAATTTGTTCAACAGCTCCTACAGCATTAGAAGGAAATGCTACTTTATCAGGTCTAGGATGATTATAAGTTGCAGAATTGTTTTTTTCAAAACCAAGCTCACCATCTTGATTTCTTCCCCAAGCATAAAGTTCATTATCCATAATTGCAGAACCACCCTTATTTCCCATTGAAATTTGTTGAATAGTGTCTGGTGTTTCACTATTTTCCATTTGATTCACTAATACCGGTGAGTATTTATTAGAAAGTCCATCATCATCATCATATCCTTGCCCAAGTTGAGTAATATCATTATATCCTCAAGTATAGAGCTCATCTTTATCATCAGTATCCATAGAAATGGCACTAGTTTGGTTTCCCAAGGAAACGTCTATAATAACATCATTACGTGATAATGCTGTTACTAGTTGGGGAGTTTTATATTTTGTGTCTGTACCTTTTCCAATCCCAAGTTGTCCTTTTGAATTATCTCCTCAAGTAAAAAGTTTGTTATCTACTACTACTGCACTATGATTATAACCCATGGATAAATTGCTAAGATTTTTATAATTGTCAGGTAAATCAGTTACTCTTTGAGGGGTGCTATATTTATCTTTGGCTTCTTCTCCAAGTCCAAGTTGTCCTCTATCATTTATCCCTCATGTATAAAGATAATCACTCCCTGTGTTATCATCAGTTACTATTGCCCCACTGTGTGATGATCCTGTTGCAAATTCTTCAATAGAATAATCAGCATATTCTCCTTCTTCTCCATCAATAGGAATAACAATAGAAGAATATTTACTAGATAAATTTTTATCTATAGAATTATTTTGATATGGAATAAAAGCAAAAACTAAAGGCAAAAGAACAAAAGAATAAATCAATTTTTTTGATGATAAAAAAGTTTTCATAATTTTTAATAATCCTTTCCAAAATATTTAATAAATCATTAATTTTATAATTTATTATATACATATAATAAATTATATCTCAATTATAAATATTTACTATTGCTAGACTTTTAGTCTATTTCATAAAAATTTATTTAAAATTAAGATTTCCTTTTAAAAAAAATAATTGAATTAATAAATTTATTTATTATTACTAACAACCAATAAAAATATATTTTTTTATAATTTAACTACTAATTAATTTATAAAATTCAATTCTAAGTTTAATAATTTATTCTAAATTAACTAAATTAATAATTGAATTATGGAAATACATATATCTTAAAACTTAAAGAAACTAAAAAGATAATAGTAATTACTCTGCTGTTTATTAGATGAATTATATCTGTATTATGCTTCTTCCCAGTAAGCCTATAAAGATATATTTAAGATTATTATCTTTTACAATTTGTTATCTATATTTTAATAGTTTTGATTTTAAATTACCTATTATTTGTTTCTTTTATAATAGTTTTTCTTATTTTTTCTGTTCTTCTTTTTAATAAATTTGTTTTTCTTATTTTTAAAGTTATATAAGTAATTGTAGCTATTAACATAATTAATATTAATAGAATTACTACAATAAAAAAAATAAATCATTTATTATATTCCCAAAAATCTTTTATAAAAGAACCCTTTGCAATTAAAACTGGATCTTCTAAAGTTGTTTTTTGATAATTCCAATAATTAAGATATACCTCATAAGTATATTCCTCTCCCTTTTTTAAATTATAAAAAGTTCCCTTGCCAGAATATAAATTGGTTGCTATTTCTTTTGGAGTAGAATTAAATGCTTCCATAACTGGGTTTCCATTAGAATTAGTAAGTTTTATTGTTACATCTTCTACAGCTAATGGAGTTTCAAAAGAATAAATAAGTTCACCGGCATTAGGATTTAACTTTGGATCTGTAGTTACTTCTGCTTTTATATTTGAAATATATGGTGTTTCATAAATGAGTTCTGGAGTGTTTCGATTATCTCTATCATTAAGTCCAAGTTGTCCATAATCATTTGATCCTCAGCTATAAAGTGAGTCATTTGTCCCATCACTAGTAATAGCAAAACCATAATGTCTTCCCATCGATATTTGCTTAATATCATCATCTAAAAGAGAAACTTGTTGTGGTGTATTTTTAGTTGCAAAAGGATCATCATTATCTATTCTTGACCCGATCCCCAATTGGCCAAGCTGATCTTGTCCTCATGTATAAAGTTCATCAACCCCATCATTAGTTACTACTGCACTAGAAAAATTTGTTCCAAAAGAAATTTGGGTTATCTCTCCAAGGTTTTCTGTTGGAAAATCAATAACCTCATGAGGAGAAGTGTAGTAAAATCAACTACTAGTTACTTCACCTTGTTCATCTTTAACTACATATTCACATTTATCATATTTGTTTTTACCATAACCTAATTGTCCAAACTTATTTGCTCCCCAAGTATAAAGATGTGTATTACCCCTATAATCTGTGGTAAAAGCACCACTATAACCAGTTCCTAAAGAAATTTGATTAATCTCCTCAACATTCTTATTTTTTTCAAAAAAAGGTACTTTTTGGGGTGCATTATAACTTGGTTCTTTAAGGCTACACTCTTTTTCCTCAAAACCAAGTTGCCCTCATTGATTTTTTCCCCAAGTATAAAGATGGTCTTTTCCATCACTTTCTTTTACAATAACTGCTGAATGATCATCATCCATAACAACTTGTTCAATATTACCTTTATTAGATAATCCTTTTACTTCTTGAGGAATATTATAATAATCTTCAGTATAACCATCACCAAGACCTAGTAAACCAAACCCAACTTCTGAACTATCATTTTTACCTCAAGAATTATTTCCTCAAGTATAAAGAGAGTCATTGCCCCCATCATTTATTAAAGCAGCAGCACTATCACCTTGCATTGAAATTTGTTCAATATTACCCTTTGGTAAAGTTCCTACTTTTTGAGGAATCTTATAATCAATTGTATTTCCAAGTCCAAGTTGACCATATTCATTATTTCCCCAAGTATAAAGTTTATTATCTACTATTGCAGCACTATACTCATGCCCCATTGAAATTTGTTCAATATCTCCAGAAGGTAATTCAATTACCTCTTGGGGAGTTGTGCGGGTCTTAACATCTCCAAGTCCAAGTTGGCCTTTATTATTTTTTCCTCAAGTATAAAGATGATCACTACCTTCATATTTTACTACTGCACCACCATGTTCATATCCGGTAGAAACTTGTTCAATAGAATAATCAAAGTTAATATCATCACTAGCTTTTATTTTTTTAGTAGAAAATGATTGATTATTTAAATCTTTTGAATAATCAATTTTCAAAAATGGTAAAAGAAAAAAACATAGTAAAAATGGCAAAATTAAAAATAGTTTTTTATGGTTTCAAAAAGACTTCGCAATCAAATTAATCCTTTATTATAATTATATCTCAATTATTATTTACTAAATAATTACAAAAACCACATAAATAAAAATAAAAAACATGAATTTTCATGTTTTTTATTTACATTATTTAGATATTAAAAAATTTAAACTTTTAATCCTTTTAAGCTATCTTTTGTAAATGATTTTACAAATTCAACTCCAAGTTTAATAGTTTGTTCAAGATCTACTAAATCAATCATAGAGTTATGAGAATGCATATATCTTGAAGGAATTGAAAGAGTCATGGTAATTACTCCATCTTTTGTAAGATGAATTATTCCTGCATCAGTTCCTCCTCCAACAAGGCCATCAAAAGTATATTTAATATCATTATCTTTTGCAATTTGTTCTGTATATCTTAGTAGTTTTGGATTTGCAATTATACTACTATCAAATAAACTAAGAGCTACTCCTGTCCCTAGTTTTGTATCTTTTTGTTCCATTCCCGGAGTATCATAAGCAAAGGTTACATCTACTGCAAAAGCAACATCAGGAGTTCATTTATAAGAAGAAGTTCTTGCTCCCCTAAGTCCTACTTCTTCCTGCGTTGAGGCTATAAAATAAACATTTGCTTCATGATCAACTTTTTCAAGTCTTCTAATTAGTTCAATTCCCATTAAAATAGAAATACGATCATCAAAAGCTTTTCCAATAATTCGATTTGGATTTAAAGTTGAAAAAGCACTAGCTTGATAAGGAACTACAGGATTTCCTAAACTAATTCCTCATTTTTCAAGTTGTTCTTTAGAGTCTGCTCCAAAATCAATAAAAAGATCTTTTATTTTTAGAACTGTTTTTGCTTCTGCTGCTGTAAGTAAATGCGGTGCTTTTGAACCTACTATTCCTACAATTTCTTTTCCACTATTTGTAAGAACTTTTAGACGTTGTCCTAAAACAACATGTCCTCATCAACCACCAATTGCAGTAAACTTAACAAAACCTTCTTTGGTAATTTCTGTAATCATAAACCCAACTTCATCCATGTGGGCTGTAAAAGAAATTGTAGGAGCATCTTCTCCTCCACTTCCTTTTTTATAAACTGCAAGTGATCCTAAATTATCTTTATCAAAAGTTAAGTTAGGAACTCCTTCTAATTTTTGTTTAATTAATTCTGCAACATTACTTTCAAATCCACTAATTCCATCAACATTAGAAAGTTCAATTGCTTCACTAATTAATTCTTCTTTATATTCTTTAGACATATATATTCTCCTTTATATTTAAATTATATAGTTTAAGTTTAATAAATTATTAGGACATAAAAAACAAACTTCTATTAAAAGAAGTTTGTTAATTAAAAAAATATTATATTACAGCATTTCTTCTTTTAAGATAAAGTACTAATCAAACTATTAATCCAATTATAAGAAGTGCTACAACTACTACTATTACATAGAAATATCATTTTTGAATAAATGGAGTTGAAGGAGGACCATATACATGAAAACTGTTTTGAAGTGTAGGACCTTTAATTGGAGATTGATTTACTTCTCCACCAAGTCCAAGTTGACCTTGAGTATTAATTCCTCAAACATATAAAGAATCTAAAGTTCCATCACTTGTTATTGTCATACCAAAATCTTTTCCCATTGAAACTTGTTTAATATTGTTATCTTTTAAAGTTCCCATTCGATTTGGTGTTGGTGTATTTTTATTATCACCAAGTCCAAGTTGATAATTATTATTTTGTCCTCAAAGATAGAGATGATCACCATTTTTATCATTTATTACTGCAGAAGCACTATTTCCATTTCCTAAAGAAACCTGTTCTACATTTCCAGTATCTGGGAAAATAACTTCTTGTGGTTCGCTTTGATAACCATTCTCATTTGTATGTGTATAGCCTAATTGTCCATTATTATTTAATCCTCAAGTATAAAGTTTATCATCTACAATAGCAGCGCTATATTTATTCCCCATTGAAATTTGAGAAATATTCCCTTCTAATAAAGAAGAAGTTACTAGTTGAGGAGAATCATATTTCTCATTTTTTCCAAAACCAAGACCAAGTTGACCTTTATCATTTGCTCCCCAAGTGTAAAGATAATCATTTTGACCATCGTTCACAATAGCACTAGAATGATTTTGCCCCATTGAGATTTGTTCAATATTATAATCTTCATCATCAAAATAAGTTACTTTGTGGGGAATAGGAAAATAACCTTCATTATTACCGGAGGCATCAGCCGGATATCCAAGTTGACCATCTTTATCATTTCCTCAAGTATAAAGAATATCTTCATTATCATTACTTACTATAGCTGCTGCACTTTCATAACCCATAGAAATTGATATTTCACCAGACTCAAATCCAGATACTTCTTGTGGAATATTTTGATCGCCATTTAATCCAATCCCTAATTGGCCATAATCATTATATCCTCAAGTATAAAGGTGGTCTTTATCATCGAAATCTTCATGAACAACAGCAGCTGTATAATCATCACCCATTTCAATTTGCTCTATTTCCCCTGGTTCCTTAAATTCTACTTTTTGAGGGGTATTATAAGAAGTTACTATGGGCACGAGTTTGCCATCTTCATCTTTTTCAAGTTCATCCCCTAGTCCAAGTTCCCCATGGTTATTTGTTCCCCACATATAAAGAGAATCATTAGTTCCATCATTTATCACTGCACCACTATGACTATATCCAGTTGCAATTTGTTCAATAGAATAATTATTAGGAACAGTTGGTTCTGCTTTTAAAAGTTCTGTACCAGAATAAGATTCGCTAGTAGAACTTTTTTCTAAAGTTTTATTTTGATAAGGGATAAAAGTAAAAACTAAAGGCAAAAGCACAATAGAATAAATTAAGTTTTTAAATTTAAATGATGTTTTCATAAGTTTAAATAATACTTTCTAAAATAATTAATAATAAATGTTTAAGAATAAAATAGTTTAATTTGTTATAAAATTTATAGATTTATTTTTTTATAAAATATAAATAAATTATATCTCAAACATTTATTATTTATATTTTAGAAATAGTTAATCTAATATTTTTTGATTTTAGTAATCCAATTATTTTTATTATTTAAATTTATTCATTTGAAATTTTTGTTTCTTGTTTTTTTACAAATCAAATACTAAAAATTATAAAAAGAATCATTACTACAAAAATTGCAAGTACTAGATAATATCAATTATTATAGTATCAACTATTATGTCCATTTTTACGAGTTTTAAATTCAACCGATGATGATGAAACACCAGGAATTGGGTCTAATTCATGATTTGCACTTGATGAAAATTCGCCTGTTAAAATTAAACTATATGGAGTATTTGGATCTAAATCATCAAGTTCTATAGAAGATTCTTTTCACTCTAAACCCTTATCAATTTCATTAATAGTACCATCAGCTTGTTCAAAAATTCATGTATTAGTAGAATCATTTTTGTCTTTAATAGTTAATTTAGTTAAATCATCATAAGTATTACTGCCTTTTTTTCCATAAGAATAAGTAAAGGTAATTGTAGTAGAAGTTTTAGTAATTTCACTTGCTTCTGGTGAACCTATAAATTTTGGATTACTATCATTATTAATTGATGAAACTTCTACTAGTTGAGGTTTTTCAGTATTTGTTTTTGTTCCTTGCCCAAGTTGGCCAGATGCATTAAGTCCTCATGTATAAAAAAATTGATTACTTTCATCTTCGATTATAACCCCACTGTGATATGTTCCTGAAAAAATTTTCGTAATATTATTAGAATAAGGGGGAGTAGGAAATGTATCTACTAGTTGAGGAGAATCATATTTATCATTTTTACCAGAGCCAAGACCAAGTTGACTACAATTCTTAAAACCATCACTATACTGATTACTTCCTCATCCATAAAGTTTATTATCAATTTCATTATCATCATAAACAACTGCAAAAGAACTATAGCCGCCAAGAGAAATTTCTTTAATATAATCTTCTTTTAATGCAGTTACTTCTTTTGGAATTTTCACCTCCCCTCCAAAAGTTCCAAGCCCAAGTTGTCCATATTCATTATCTCCCCACATTCAAAGTTCATCTGGTTTATCACTAGAAGAAGCATTATCAGGAGATACAACTACTCCAGCTGATTCTTCACTTAAAGAAATTTGTTTAATGTCACCAGCTGGTAATGCAGTTACTTTTGTTGGAGTTGATTGATCTCCAATGTCTCCAAGCCCAAGTTGGCCTTTATCATTTTCTCCCCATGTATAAAGATGATCTTCATCATTATCATTTACAATAGCTGCTGAAAAATTTTGACTCATAACAATTTGTTTAATATCACCATCTGGTAATGCAGTTACTTTTGTTGGAGTTGATTTTTTTGCAGTATTTCCAAGTCCAAGTTGTCCTTTATCATTTTTTCCTCATGTATAAAGTTGATCGCTTTCACCATCATTTACTACTGCTGCACTATGATTATCGCCCATAGAAATTTGTTCAATTTCACTACCAGAAGGCAATCCGGTAATTACCTCTTGGGGTGTGTCATATTGTTTCTCTACTTCATCTCCAAGTCCAAGTTGTCCATATTCATTTTCTCCTCAAGTATAAAGATGATCACTATCACCATCATTTATAATTGCTGCACTATGAAATACACCAAAAGAAATTTTTTCAATATCAATGGGAGAAGATAAACCTTTAAAAGTTACTTCTGTTGGAGTTGGTTGGTTTTTGGTGTTTCCAAGTCCAAGTTGACCATTTAAATTATCTCCTCAAGTATACAAATGATCGGTAGTTCCATCATTTACTATTCCACCACTAAATTGTGCTCCTGATTCAATTTCTTCAAATGAATAATTATATTCTACTTTAGAAGAATAATCATAGATAGATTTATTTTGATTATTATTATTAAATAAGTTAGCAACACACAAATTTCCCAAAAGAAAAATAGGAAAAATAATTAAAGTTAAAATTTTATTTCTAGTTTTAAAAGAAGTGAGCATGAATAATTCCTTTGAAAATTTGCATAGTATATAGTAATTATAGTATTAATTTAGTTTGCATAATAACTAAATTGCAATTTGAAAATGTTAGTTTTTATAAAAAAATTAGTATTTTATTATAACCACAACCATAATAATCCTTATAAAATAATAGTTGCTAATTGATAAATATATCTATTAGAATTAATAATCAACATTAATAAACATATTAAAATTTTATTATAGACATTGTATTAAAAAATACACTATTTAAATTTAGTGTATTTTTTATTAAATTATTATGTATTAATTAACTTTTCTTCTTTTTTTATAACCTCAATAAAAGAATAATCCAATTGCTAAAATAATTGCAAAACTCATTATTCCAACCAATGAAAAAAATCATGTACTTTGATATCAAAAATGTAAATGATTTACAAATTCAACATTTGCAATAGTTGTGGGCTCTGGTGTTTTTACACCATTATAAAGTTCAATATCATAATCAAGATAAGTAATTGTAATTTTATAAGTATATTCCTTATTTTTTTCTAAATTATTAAAAGTTTCACTACCATAATATGAATTATTAGATTTTTCTGAACTTGCTGTTGAAAGTCTTGTTTCTATGGGTTTTAGATTACCAGATTCAAATAAATCAATTGTTACAGCAACTTCATTATCAGGATTAGATTTTATAGCTACATCTGAAATATTAGTATCAACATTAGTATCAAATCAATATTCTAATGTTGCAGTTTCAAAATTAGAATCTTTATCTACTATTATTTTTGTTTCAACATTTGATAAATATTGAGTAACTAATGTAGGGGAAAAAATTTCTGAATTTGTTGTTTCATCTTGATCATTATTGGGACCAAGTTCCCCGTAAAGATCACCTCCGACTGTATAAAGTGAATTATTGTTTCCATCTTCAACAAGCACAAGACTACTTGCAGATCCTAAATCAACATTTTTAATAATTGCATCAGAACTTTTATCTTTAAAAGATGCATCTTGAGGAAATGTAGTATCTGGATTAGCAGAATTATTAAGGCCAAGTTGGTGTTCATCATTTGACCCTCATGTATAAAGATGATCACTAATTCCATTATTTACAATAGCAGCACTATGACCATTACTTCCAGTTTTATATGTGTCATCACGACGATCTCCTCCCATAGAAATTTGTTTTATATCATTATCTTTTGATTTAGAGTCAAAAACAACTTCTTCTGGACCTTCTTTTGGAGTTGTATCACCAAGTCCAAGTTGGCCATCAGTATTATCTCCTCAAGTATAAAGATGATCACCTGTATCATCATTTATTATTGCAGCACCGTTATCTTCTCCCATTGAAATTTGTTTAATTTCACCTTCAATTGATACATCATCTTCTTCAAAGAAAACTTCTTGTGGGGTAGGATTAAAAATAGATTTATTATCACCAGCAACATCATCTACTGTTTTATCATCATTATCATGTCCTAATTGACCTTTATCATTTAATCCTCAAGTATAAAGATGATCACTAGTTCCATCATTTATTACAGCAGCACTATGTTCATATCCCATTGAAATTTGTTCAATATTAATATTTTGATTAGGAAATTGATCATTAATTGAAGTGACCTCTTCTGGATTAGGGGATCTATATAAATTACCAGGTCAAGTTTTATCAAGTTCAGCGTTAGTTTTTCCAAGTTGACCTTGATCGTTTCGCCCTCACATATAAAGATGATCAGTAGTTCCATCATTTAATATAGCACCTGCTTCACTAGCTCCAAGGGCAATTTGTTCAATAGTCATATTTTTATTTAAAGTATCAGAATCAAAAACAATTAATTTTGGAGATGTTGCTTCATTATCATAACCGAATTTATCATCACCAATTTGACCAGAGTAATTATTTCCCCACATGTAAATTTGATTATTTATTAATGCAGCACTTTGATCATAAGCCATAGAAACTTGAGTAATTGGTGTACCGGGAATCACATTTTCTTTAGGAAAAACTACCTTTTTTGGAATTGGATGAGGAGTTATTGAATCGCCATCAGAATCTTCGCCTATTCCTAGTTGGCCGTTAGCATTTGAACCTCATGTATAAAGATAATCACCATTAGTTTTGTCATCGTGTATTACTGCACCGCTATGATAACTTCCTGAAGCAATTTGTTCAATAGAATCTTGGAATACTATATCTTTTGTATAATCTTGCATTTTATAAGGTATGTCCTTAGTTGACTTGGTTTCTAAATTATTACTTTGTGAGGAAGCAAAAAGAAATAAACATGGTAAAACAAGAATAGGCGAAATTATTTTTTTAAAAGTTAAAGATTTTTTCATAATGTTAACAACCCTTTCTAAAATAGAAATATAAATAAAATTAAAATTTTAATTATATTTATTTTATATAAAATAATAAACCATTAAATAATGGTAAATTATAAATATATTAGTAAAAAATATTATTTAATTTATTTTAAAAAATTAATAATTGATTTAATATAATTTTTTCAAATAAATCTTATAGTTAAAGCAAAAAGCGAAAAAGGAATGGTGGTTAAAACTAAAGATATTTGAAATAAACGATATTTTCAACATAAAATTTTAGAATTTATTCTTATTTGACTTAAAATATTATTTTGTGAATTGACACTTTCTTTAATATCATTATTAGTTTTAGATTTAAAATGATAAAAATATTCAGAAATATTTATATCATTTATATAATTTGTGTTATTCATTTTTTGTATATTTTTTTCAAGTTTTATTTTTTTTGATTTTTCAACACCTTTCGGAATAAAAACTGGATACAAAATCACTATATTCATAAGCAAAGGTATAGCAAAATAAATTAAAGCAAATAAATAATATCAATTAAATATTGTAGCAATTGGAATAATAAGTCCTATTAACAAATAATCAATAGTCATTAAGATACTAACTTTTTGCGAAAGCATTACTTGTTGATTAATTATAATTGCTAAGGTATTATATTCATTATCAAGCTTATCAATATTATCTTTTTTTAACTCAATATTTTTCTCCATCTCTTCCTCCGTTATATTTAACATGAAATTGTTTTTTACTAGAAACAAATAATTTACTTTGTTCTAATTCAGTTTTTAATTTATCATTAATTACTAAAATATATTTTTTAGAAGAATTAGCAATTATTTTTTTCGAAATACTTACAAGTCCATTAAAAAATGCTATTTGTTTTTTCTTATTTTCTTTTAATCCAAAACAAGAAAAATATTCTTTTCCAGAAAAACTTGCCATAGTTATTTTAATTCCAAATTGGTTAGCCATTGAAAGAATAAGATCTTCTAATTCTTTCATACATTTTGCTATTACCTGATATTTATTTGATTCAATAACTCCATAAATTCCATCACCTTGAATATCAATATTTTTATATCCATTTTTTTGTAAAATATCATATGAAGTATTTAAAAATTCACTATACATAGGAATAATTTCTTGCGGATTTGAATTCAAATTTAAATCAGTACTATTTCTTAAATCAAGAAAAATAACATTAATATTTTCTTTTTTTAATTCTTGAATTTTAATATTTGAACAATTTTCCATTTTGTCCTCCCAACTTTATTTTATAAAATTAAATACTATTTTTATTTATCTGAAAGCATTGTTAATTTTTTTCTTTTTATTATTAAAATAACAATAAATATTCAAATAATAATAATAACTATAAAAAGGATAAGAAAATAATATCAATAATCTAAAAATCAAGTATCATAAAGTTCTTCAAATATTTGATGAGGAGAACTATAATAAGGGATATTTTTATCATCATTATAATATTCAGCGCTCTTTTTATAATTTTCTCCATAGCCAAGTTGACCATATTGATTACTTCCTCATGTATAAAAATGATCACCTTTTTTATTATGTATTACAACTCCGCTATGATAACCCCCTAATGAAACTTGCTTAATATCTCCTTCTAATAAATTAGTTACTTCTTGTGGAGTATTATAATCATTGTTATTTCCAAGTCCAAGTTGACCAAATTGATTACTTCCTCAAGTTCAAAGTTGATCACCTTCAGCAGTATTTATTATTACTGCACTATAAGCTACTTTAGAATTTGCATGAAATCCACCCAGTGCAATTTGTTTGATGTCTCCTTCTGGTAGATTAGTTACTTCTTGTGGAGTATCATAATCAATATTATCTCCAAGTCCAAGTTGACCTTGGCTATTTTTTCCTCATGTATAAAGATGATCTTTACCATCTTCTTCTTGTACTATAGCTGCACTATGAAAATTTCCAAGTGCAATTTGTTCAATATCTCCATCTGGTAAGTCTTTAACTTTTGTAGGACTGCTTTTATTTTCTTTATCACCTACCCCAAGTTGCCCTTGACTATTTTCTCCTCAAGTATAAAGTTCATCACTAGTTCCATCATTTATTATTGCGGCACTATAATCATAACCTAAAGAAATTTGTTCAATTTTAATATCATCCCCTTCAGGAGGATTAATCTTTTGTGGAGATGAATAATACTTAATAGTATCATCAGGATTATTTTCTCATCCAAGTCCAAGTTGACCAACACTATTTGCTCCTCAAGTATAAAGGTATTCATTTTCATCATCACTTACTATTGCTGCGCTATGTTTATATCCCATTGAAATTTGATCAACATTATAATTAGTAAATGATGACACTGGTCAAGGTGTTGAAATATTTAAAGTACTAAGCAGTTTATCTTCATCAAATCCCAACCCAAGTTGACCATTACCATTTTCTCCTCAAGTATAAAGTACATCATCAACTATAGCAGCACTATGATCTCCCCCCATTGAAATTTGTTTAATATTTCCGCTTGATAAATTAGTTACTTTTGTTGGAATTTCATATTCTTCTAGAGGATTCAAAACTTCAATTCCTGTTTGACTAACATTATTATGTCCTCATGTATAAAGATAATCAGTAGTACCATTTGTTATTGTGGCAGCACTATGTGTTTCACCTAAAGAAATTTCCTCAATAAAATAACCAATTAAATTTTTTTGATTAGAGATATTAGAAGATGTTTTTCCAAAAGAAAAATTTTTAATTAAATTATTTTCTAAATTACTATTTTTATGAGATATAGGAAAAAATACACAAGGTATAAAAATAAATAATGAAATTATGTTTTTAAATTTAAAAAAATTTTTCATAAAATTAATAAGTAATTTAAATATTAAAAATACTACAAATAAATTATACTTCAAACATTTATGAGCAAATTAATGAAAAATATATCTAGTTAATTATCTTGATAATAAATATATGCTCTAGCAGAAGCAACAAACATTCCCTGGCAAATTTACCAACTTCATCCATTACAATAGAAATAATTTTTTCTCACCAATTTGATTTATTTCTTCTAAAATTCTGTCTGCAAGTTTTACTCTTTTTTGGGCTTTAACAATTACATAATTTGCCATAATAAGTTCTCCTTTTAAAATAATTATACTTTGATAATTAATTTTAAAAATACAACAAAAAATAATTTAAGTATTAATACTTAATAATATATATCTTCAATAAATTCAATTAATTCATTAAAATAAATTGGTTTTGGAATATAGTTTCTAACTTTTAATAATTGATCATAAAATCATAATTTTTCTTTTGGATTTTTAAGCAAGCTATTATCAACTAAATAATAAGCAAAATTATTTGATTTTTCAAAGTAAAATCAAAAATCTAATGATTTTTTGAACTCTAAGTTATTTTGACTATGATTTTTATTTTTAATTAAAAATTCCTTCATTAAATCTTGAAATTCTAAATTATAAATTTGATAATTTTTTTGTTTTTCTTTTATTTGATAAATAATTTTTTTTATATTGGCTATATCATTATTGCCAACTAATAAATTTTTATTATTTAAATATTTATCATCACTACTATTATTAACAAATTCTTCACAAAACTTAATAAAATTAATTAATGTTTTGGGTCCATTGGAAATGTAAGTTTCCTTTAAAGGATATTCATTTGCATTATAAGATTTTACTAAAAAGATTTTTCTTTTTGCTCTTGTTGTTGCGACATTGATTCTATTTTCTCCATATTCTCGAGAAAGTAACCCATAATTTCTAGTATTTTTTCCATAAGTAATTCCAAAAACAATTACATCTCTTTCTTCACCTTGAACTTGATCAATTGATTTAATAAATAAAGCATTTTCATCAGTTTGTTGAAAACTTTTTTTTGCGGCAGCATTCCCATCTATATATAATTTGTTTTTCACTAAACTAGATTGTTTTTTTGAAAATAAAATTATACCCATAGATAAATTGTTGTTTTTAGTAAAAAAATCATTAATCAATTTAATAATTTGATCTGCTTCCTTTTCATTCATCTGATTTTTTCAAAGTCCATCTTTAACATTAATAATTTCAATTGAATTAGCAGCTTTAAAATCATTGGTATTTTGTTCAATAAATTTTAAATTTTTATCATAAAAATTTTCATTTGAAAATTTTATAAGACTTTCAAAATAAGAACGATAATGTGTTTTTAACATTAAATTATTTTGATCTTTAATAATAAAATTAAACAAATCTAAAATTGATTCATTTTCAACAAGTTCTTGAAATTTAAAAATATGATTTTTTGCAATATTAGTGTTTGCTCGCTCACCAATTTTTAAAGGACGTAATTGATTTTTATCACCAATAACAATAATTTGTTTACTTCTAAAAATAGCAGGAAAAGCACGTTCAAGAAACATTTGCGAGGCTTCATCAATAATTAAAGTATCAAACATTTCATGTTCAAGTGGAATGTGATTAGAAACATTTTCAGGAGTAGCAAGAACAACAGGAAAAAGTGTTTCTAAATTATTTCAATTATCATAAATAAATGTTTTTATATTTTTGGTTATATTTTTTCTATTTTTAAGATCTTTAATTTCTTTTCTTAAAGCAAAATTATTATTTAATTTTGCATTAATAACTTCTTTATAAGAAACAACAGCACGGTAACGACCAAGTTCTAATTTTTCTTTATCATTTAATGATGGTAAATTAAAAAAAATGTTTTTTGTAAAATCTTTTCTAATTAATTTCAAATTATTAATAAATAGCAAATATTGATAAATTTCATGTAATCGATTAAATTCAATATTTGTTTGGATTAATTTGGAAAATTTATTATATTGCTTAAATTGGTCATTAGTATATTTATTATTATTAAATTTTAAAAATTTTTCAAAATTAATTATATTTTCCTCAACCATTTCAACTGAAAAGAATTTTTCTAAGAATTTTTCTTCATCTCTTAATTTATTTTTTTTAGATAAAACTTTTAATTTTCTTTTTATAAAAGGTTTCAAAATTTGATTAGATAATGTTTTTTCATTTAATAAAATAAATAAACAATTAAATTTATTCAATTCATTATAAACATTATAATGTTTATAAATTTTTAAAATTTTGCAAATAATTGTTGTATTAATTGAATAATTAAAAATTTTGGTTAGATTTTTAAAAAATATTCTTTGTTCATTCCAAACTTTAAATTTTTCATACTCTACAAAATTAATTTGATTAAGAAGTTTAAAATCATCTAGATTAATATCATGAAGCAGATTTTTTTCAACAATAGTAGGAATATTTTTACTAATTTGAATATAGTTATCTAAACTTATTTTATTTTGTTCTAAAAAAGAACTAACTCTTTCAATTTTTGTATTAATCTCTTCAATTTTTAATTTTTCTTTTTCATTAAAATAAGGACCTTTAATATATTCAATTGAATAATCATAAAAATTCTTATTATAAATTGTTAATATTTTACTTAAATCATTATAAAAAGCAATTCGTTTTTCATCCAAATTATATAAATCCATTATAAATTTATTTAAATATCTATCTGTACTAATTTTTCGATTAATTACATCAACTGCAGTAATTTTTTCTGAAATAATTAAGGTTCTTTTCTTATGAAAAAGATTATTAGTAATAATATTTAAAATAATTTGAGTTTTTCCTGTTCCTGGCGGCCCTTGAATAATAACCTTTTTTGACTTTAATGCTTTTTTTATTGCTTCTTGTTGATGAATATCTGCAAAAAAACCTCAATTAATATCATCAAGAAAAGGAGGTTTAAGGAAATTATTTTCAAAATAATTTTCACCAGAAGTTAAATTTCTAGTATTTTTTTTAGAATTAATAAAAATAGAATTTTTAGAAGTTTCAATGGGTTGATCAATTGCAAATGCTCATTTATTATTTGGACTATTAGTTAAATTAATTTTTTGAGAATCTACTAAATTTTTGTTAAATTGGATATTTTTTATTGAATTATCTATGATTGTTGTATCGACTTCAAGTAAGTTTTCGATAAAATTTGTTTTATGCAAAATGTAATTAGTATCTTTATAAATTTTATCATTTTCTAAATTTGTAAATAAAGCAAGAGCATCAACTTTTTCTACAAAAAAAGTATTTCTTTCAATTTTTTGTTCATTAACTTCTTGATAATATGAATCAATTGGAATATTACTATTTAATTGTTCAATAATTTCATCAGCATCCATACTTTTATGTTTTAATAAATATTTAACAAATAAATCATGTTTTTTTCTAAACTGATCAGTTGCTAATATTTGTTCATTCTGATTAAAAACTTGATTAAGAATAAATTGTTTTTCACTATCATCATTGCTTAACTCATTAAGAAATTGATTAGCCCAGTAAGCATCACTTCCATAAGATTTTTTTATTGAAAAATTAAGAATTGAATTTATTTCTCCTTTTGATAATGGAGCAATAAAAATTGCAAGTTGATCTTTTAAAGTTAAATTATCATTATTATTTTCTTCAATAAGAGTAGTTCCATATTTTGAATTTGTGTTGTTAATTTCTACATAAGGAATAAAAGCATTTTTATAATAAGCTATTAAAAGATGTTTTGCTTCATGTGAAGCAGTTTCTTGATCTATTTTAGAACTAACATTTTCTTTTCGTAAATTAATTTGATTATAAGATAAATTTTCAAAATGTTCAAAATTTAAAGAAATTCCTAAATTCTCATATAATTCAAGAAGTTTTGTTTCTTTAATTTCAGAAAATTGATTAATATAATCAATTTTTTTAAAATCATTTTCTATTGGATAATTTTGCTTATTTGCAAGTCATGTTAAAAAAATATGATTAATTAAAAATTCTTTTTTCGGTAAAGATTTTATTGTTATTTGTCGCTGTTTATGATCAATAGTTAAATTTATTTTTTCCAATAAAAATGGTGTTCGTATTTCATCTCCGCTATTTAATTTTCCTGTAATAAGAAAAGAAATTTTAAATAAAACATGTTGTTTTTTGTCTTTAATAAAATCCCTTTGTTTTTCAGTAAAACGAATAAACTTTGTATAATTTTTATCCATAAAGGCATCATATCTTTGTAAAATATGATCAATAATTTCATTTTTTTCATTTAAAGTTAATGATTCATCTTCTAATTTTAAAAATTCAGTTTTTGATAATCAATGAGGTTTTTGCTTATTTTCAAGTAATTGTTTTGTTAAATCAATTTTTTTAAGTGTTTTAAAAATAATTTTATTATTTTGATTATAAACTTCATATTTTAAATATTGATTTGATCTTAAATCAATAATTTTATTATTTACTTCATTTTCAATAAATTTTAAATTTTTTTCAACTCTACTAATTTCTAAATTTTGTAAAATTATATCTTTTCCATTTTTTAATTGATTTAGTTCATTGTTAAAATTTTCCATAATATTATTTTATGTAATTATAATAAATTTATATTATTTATTAAAAATTTTTTATTATCAAATTATTTATTTTTTTTCTAAAGCTGTTTCTTTTGTTTTATTTTTAGATTTATCTATTTTCTTTTTAGAAATTTTTCTTGTTCCTTTTGTTTCTTTATAATATCTTGTAAACCCATCAACAATGACAGCTGTATAAAGTGCTAAAAAACCAATTCCAACTAAAGAAAGAACAATAGAAACTACTCTTGCTGCAACTCCAACAGGATAGATATCTCCATAACCAATTGTAGTTATTGTGACAAAGGTAAATCAAAATGCATCACCAAGAGTATTAATTTCCCCCTCACCTTCATCATTACCAAAAGCAGCAGGATTTTCAATTGCGATATTAAAAAAGATTAAAGAAAAAGCAAAAATAATAATAAGAAAAATAATTGTAACAGTAAGAAGTTGTTTAAATTCTTTTTTTAAAGCTTCTGCTAAAAATGCAAAACCTAAAATAATTTCTCCGATAAAAGGTGTTCTTTTTAGAAAATAAATAATTCCTTCAAGAGTAAAATATTCTAAAATTCGAAAAATATTTCATATTGGCAACTTTAAGAAAATAGGAATTATTGCAAAAATTTCAAAAAGGGTATCTTTTTTCAAAAGAAATTTTGGATAATCCTTTAATTTTAAATCTTGATAAAGAAAAATATTAGCTGAATAAATTGCAAATCGAAAAAGAAGATCTAAAACAAAAATTGTAGTAAAAATATAATCATAATTATAAAGAGCTTCTGCAAAAGGACTATTACTATATTCATTACTACTTTTATATTGAAAAAATAAAGACATTATAGAAAAGGAAATAATGATAAAGAAAAAAACATCATAAATTAAACCAAAAGTACTTCTTTCATTACCATTAAATAAAAGAGTTTTCTTTTTACCGGTTTGTGAATTCATTTGTTTTATCATTATTAAAGCAACTTAATTATATAACCATTAGAAATAATTATTAAATCTAGGAAACTTCAAGAAAATCAAAATTAAAATCCATAATTTTTTCTTTAATAAAAGGATATTGTTCTTGATAAATTAAAACTCGTTTTTTTAAAGCCAAAAAACTCAACTCAGTTGCAGTTACTTTTCATTTTGCAGGTGATGATTTTGATAATTTTAGAAGCAAATCATCAAGTTGGGAAAAAACTAAATTATTTCTATCAACTTCATAATAGGTAGAAGAATTTAAAATCATTAAAACCTCTTTATGAACCATTTTTTTAAAATTATGCATTTTTTCATAATGAGGTTTTTGCCTCATTGTTTTATTTACTGCTTCAACTAAATTAACAACTCAAATTGCAATATAAGCAATCTTTTCATCTTGAGCTACTAAAAATTTTCAATAATTTTCTTCTAATTCAAATTTACTTGTAGATTTAGCATAATTTTTTCTTTTTGCTCTTTTTCAAATAAAATAATAAAGTAATAAGCCTAATAAAGTAACCCCCAAAATAAGCAAAAATACTTGTCAAATTGCTTTCATTTATTCCTCAATCACCAAACATTGATATGGTTGTAAAAAACCTTCTTGATAAAAAGAATAATTATTTATAACAATGTTTAAATTTTTTTCTAAATCTATAAAAACAGATTCATTACTTAAATTTACAATTACTAATGTTGATTTTTGACCTTCAATTCGATAATAAGCCATTACTTCTTGTGCAAATTGTTTAAAAACAATTTCACCAAATTGAATTAAATGATTATTTTTGCGATAACTAATTAAATCTTTATAAAAATTTAAAATTGATTTTTTTCCTACTTGATTTTGAGCTTGAACATTAATTTGTTTATAAATATTACTAGGAATAATTCAGGGAGTAACTTTTGAAAATCCACCATTAGTAGAATCATCTCAATACATTGTTAATCTTCCATTGTCTCTTGAATAATAATTCACAATTTCTAAAATGTGTTCTTCACTTAAACCTTTTTCTTTTAAAATTTCAATATAATTTTTTGATTCAATATCAAGAAATTGATCTAGTGTTTTCCGATTAGCGTTAGGTGTTCCGATTTCTTCACCTTGAAAAATAAAGGGTGTTCCGCGAAGAAGAATATACATTGTTGCAAACGCAGTTGCTGATTCATAATGATATAAAGTATCATCACCAAACCGCGAAACATGTCGAGGTTGATCATGATTTGATAAGAAGTTTGCTAATCAACCCCCTTTATTAGAAATTTCACTAATTCAATTAGTAAGAATAGCAATTAGACCATCAAGATTTGAAACAGGATCTGTTCATTTTTTTCCATCTTGATAATCAACTTTTAAATGATGAAAAGTAAAAACCATGGAAAGTTCCCTATTTCCAAAATGAGAATAACGAATTGAATTTTCAATTGTTGTAGAACTCATTTCACCTACAGTAACATATTTTGGATCTTTTCCAAAGGTATGGCGATTTAAATAATTAATATATTTATGAACATTTGGACCATCAGTGTAATATTCTTTTCCATCCCCAGTTTTTGAATCTAAAAATATCTCTGGTTTTGAAATAAGATTAATCACATCAAAGCGAAAACCTTCTACACCTAGACTTCCCCAATATTTAACAATTTTATAAATTTCTTCTCTTACCTCTTTGTTATCTCAATTTAAATCTGCATGTGATTTTAAAAAAAGATGTAAATATCATTTATTAATTTGTTCATTATATTCTCAAGCAGGTCCTCCAAATTTTGAAGATCAATTAGTAGGAGGATTTTTTTTAGAAAAACCATCTTTAAAAAAGTAATAATCTTGATATTTTTTTTCACCAGCAATTGCTTTTTGAAATCAAGGATGTTTTGTTGAGGTATGATTAAAAACCATATCAAGCATTATTTTTATTCCTCTATTTTTAGCTTCTAAAATTAATTTTTCAAAATCAGCTAAGGTTCCATAAATTGGATTTATTTTATAGTAATTAGAAATATCATAACCGTTATCTTCCATGGGTGATTCATAAATTGGTGTTAATCAAATTAGATTAATTCCTAAATCTTTTAGATAATCTAGTTTTAAAATAATTCCGTTTAAATCCCCAATTCCATCAGCATTACTATCCATAAATGATTGAACATAAATTTCATAAGCAATCGTCTCTTCTCGTTTCATTTTGTTCCTTTCTAAAAAATAAAGACTAATACATTAGTACTAGCCTTTATTTTTTCTTTATTAATTAAATGTTGGTTGTTTGTTAAAATTTTTTGATTTTAACTCTGCTTTTCCTTTTCTTGCTTCTTCCATAACTTCATCTCATGATCCAGTTTCAAATTTTTTAAAGAATTTAATTCTAGAAAAGAGAATTGTTAAGAAGAAGGTTACAACAACCCCAAGAGCCATAATTGCAATATAAACAATTCAGGCTGATCATTTTGGAGCAACTCCCACAATATGATTAATATTTAGGAATCCAAGAACTCCACCCATTCCAATTCCATTTGCAGTAATTTGTAAAGCAACATCAAATGTTGATGCTACTGCACTACCACACATTGCAGCTAAGAATGGGAATAGATATTTAAGATTAACTCCATACATTGCGGGTTCTGTTACCCCTAATCAACAAGTTACTGCTGCAGGGTTTCCCACCTCTTTCATCTTAGCATTTCCCCTTGCAAGATAAACAACTGCAAATACAGCTGCCCCTTGACAAACATTGGAAATCGCCAGAATTGGGAAAATATAATTTGCCTCTTGTATTGTTAGAGTTATCATTACAGCATTAAATGTTTGATGTAGTCCAGTAATTACAATTACTGAATATAATGCTCCAAAGATTGGGGCAAACACATACATAGCATACTGATTTGTAAATCCTCATTTAAAAATAAAAGTTACTGCAAAAGCAAAAACTGCTCCTATAGGACCAATAATTCCATGAGCAAAAACATCCACTACTAAAATAGTAACAAATGGAGGTCAAACATATTTAACTGAACTTCAAGTATGTCTTTCTACAAATTGATATACTCAAACTCCAAATGCTCCAACAAGCATTGCGGGAATTACTTGTCCTACATAAGATAATGCAAGAGGCCATACTCCAAAGAAGTATGCTTCAGTTGCACTAATTGCTAAGAAAATATTTGTAACTAAGTAAGAAGGTTCAGCTACAGATGTATCAATATTATAAATTGATCCTTCTGCCGCAATAAGCGCACTAGTAATTTCAGCAGGAGTAGTTAAAGGATATTTGTCAATAACATTTTGATCAACACCAACAAAATTTGCCCATGTTATTAGGGCAGTGGAAACTGCATCAGGAGAATAGTTACCAGGAGCTAAAAATGATATTATCGCTTCTTCGTTATCTGCTCCCATTGCAGTTCCATATAATCCAGTGCTAACATGAATTTGTCCCATGGCACCGGAAACATCATAAAGATTTACTAAGATCCCAGGAGAAACTAAAGTAATTCCTATTATTATTCCTAAAGCAGGAACAACATCTTTCCGATTAAAAATTGATCACACTACCCCAACAGGCAAGTATCAAAAAATTGCATTAGCTGGAAGTCATAAAAATGAATTTAAATAACTTGCAAATTCACTACTCCCAACAGCAGATCCACCAGCTTTATCCGGTCCATTTCAATCAAGTTCTAAAATATTTCTAAAAGCAAGAATTAATCCCCCTGCCACAATAATTGGGATTAAAGGAAGAAAAATTTCTCCAAAAGCAGTAAGTATTTTTTGAAATCTATTTTGATTTGCATTTACAGCAGCTTTAACATCTTTTTGTGAAGATTCTTCCATCCCTAATTCTTCACGAAATAGTTTATAAAATTCTGGAACATCTGTTCCAATAATAATTTGAAATTGTCCACCTTTAATAAAGGTGCCTTGAACTGATTCAAGGTTATCAATCGCCTTAATATCTACAATTTTAGGATCTTTAAGAACAATTCTAAGTCTTGTCTGACAAAAAAACATTGATACAATATTGTCAGCAGTAAGCAATTTGGAAAGTGCCTTTGCATCTTCAACAAATTGAGCTCTTAATTTAGCGTTTGCCATCTTAATTGCCTCCTAATTTTAAAGTAAATAAGTTAAGTTCATAACCCATTAAATTTATTAGACCACAATATTTCTGGAAACAAAAAAAAAAAAAGGAGTATATACCAAAAGTTTGATAATAAAAAAATAGATGAATACATTAATTATTTTTTAGTCAAAAAATAGTAATTAAAAATTTAAAATTAGTATTCTAATATTAATTTATTCACTTTTTTCTAGTTTATAAAGATTTTTTGTTCTATTCATTTCAATTGCATCATAATATGTTTTTTTTATTTTATAAATAATATATGAATTTTTGCAATGAACAAGCATCATAGCATTGCACATATCTGCAACCTCTTTATTTTCAGAATGAATTATATATTCAAATTGATCCTCATTTGTATAAAATTTAGGTCTTTCTGTTAAATCAAATTCTGAATTATTTTCTGCCATTTCTTCTGGATCTCTCATATTTTTAACTTTTGCAAGTAAAAATCTAATTTGTGCTTGTTGCATTTCAGCTTCTTTTTGATATTGAATAATATTTTCTTCTTTGAAATCAAAAGTAAAAATTAAAGAATCTTCTGCAGAAAATCCTATAGTTTTATGAATTAATGATTCTTTAATAAATAAAAATCCCATATTTGGAGAAATAACAGAAAAATCATATTTTGCACTTGAATAAGGGAGTCTTGAAATTTCTTGAAAAGAGCCCGCCTCTGTTAAAAGTAATTTTCCTTTAGGGAATTTGACAAAAGCTAGTTTTGATTTAATTAATAAATTCAATTGTAATTTTATAGATGATTCAAGATCAAATAATTCACTAATTTCATCAACCATTTTTAGAAATTCATTTTTATTATTTTTCAAGATTTTTATTATTTCTACCCGCTCTTTAAGAAAAAAAGTTGAATCTGCTCCTTTTTTAAAATCGTTATATTTTTCAATAATAATTTTTAATTTAAGTTCTTGAATTTCTTTTGGAGTTTTATTTGCTTTTTCAATTATTTTTCTAAGTAAATAATCATCATTTAAATCTTCTATATTTACTTTTAACAAATTTGTTCTTATTGTATTTACAATAAAATAAAATTTTAAGGTAATTACTTCTTTTCTTATAAGAGCAACTTTAGTTTTTTGCTTAAGAATTTTATCAATAATTTTATTACCTTCTTTTTCTAATACTTTAATACCTTTTTTTATTTCATTAGGATAAGAGTCAATTTCTGTAGTTGATTGATTTTTTATAAGATCATTAATAATAAAATTTTGATGGTCATCTTTATCATCATAAATTGTGTAATAAATTTTATTAGTAACTGCTCATCTATTAATTATTTCTTTTTGTATAAAATGTGAATATATTTCTTTATTTTCCATAATCAATTTAAATATAACACACTTAAATTATTTTTTTTATTTTTCAAAAAAATAAATATTAAATATAAATAAAAAACACCAGTTTATTAGTGCTTTTTTTATTTACAAATTTTTTAAAAACTTGAAATTATTTAGATTCAACAAATTCTTTCATTGGCGAAATAGTTTCAAGATCACTTTGTTCTTGTTTTAATAATTGTTCTTTTTTAACAGTTATTGTTCTTCTTCAAATAATCAAACTTGCTTGTAAAAGAACTCCAAGAGCAAGAACCAGAATAAATAAACCTATTCCAAAAACTTTTGCAATAATTACACTATCAAAATAAACACAATTCAATAAAGCAAAGGTGAATATTCCTCCATGTGGTGCAAATGTTGCAATTCCTAGTGCACAGGTTAAACCACCGACAAAAGCTCCAGCTATCATTGTAGTTCAATAAATATCTTTTGGATATTTAGTTGCAAATGGAATTGCTCCTTCAGTAATCATTGTTCCACCTAATACTCAGTTTGTATATCCAGCAGAAATATCAGCATCATCTCAAAGTGTTTTTCTTTTAAATGAAGTTGCAGCTGCAATTCCTAATGGTGGAAGCATAGCAGCAGCTGTAACAGCAGCCATGTATATTGACCCTTGATCACCAACATTTCCCCCTGCAATACTTGCAACTCCAAAAAAGTAAGCAGATTTATTAATTGGTCCACCATAATCAGTAGTCATCATAATTCCTATTATAATTCCAAAAATCCAAATTGTCCAAGGACTATTTGATAATCCTAAAAAAGCCATTAATCCTCAAGAAACAAAAGTTAAAGGAATATTTACAAATCAGAAAATTGTTGCTGCAAATGCAGTTCCAATTACTGGTAAAAAGAGAATTAATTTTGCTCCATGAAGTGAATCTGGAAGAATTTTATTAAAGCCTTTATCAAGATAAATAAATAATGCAGTAGCACCAATTCCTCCAATAATTCCTCCAATAAATCCAGAAGAAGTTGCAGTATAAGTTTTTACTCCAGTAATTGATTCACTAAATGCTCCTTCTGCAGCTCATCCTTGATAAGAAAAAATGTCAATTCATCCCGGTCCATTACCAATAGCAATAAATCCAATAACAAATCCAGGCATAATTCCCTGTTTTCCAATAAGTCCATACATTAAATAAGCAACAAGGACAGGAACCATAATATCAAAACTTAAATGTCCAATTCCACCAATTCATTGTGCTGCAACTGATGTAGAACCATAATTAGGATTTCCAATATATTCTCCATCTTCTAAAATTTTTGCATTATTAATATCTACTAAAAAAGAAAATGCAATCATAATTCCACCAAAAACAACAAAAGGTAACATGTATGAAACTCCAGTTAAAATTGCTGCATAAAGACGTTTATGAAATTTATTAAAAGTAAAATCTGCTTCATAACCTGCAGTAGTAATATTTTTTCCAGTACTTTGTACTTTTGCTAAAGTAGTAGATTTATCTTTTGTATTAGTTGGGTCTATTAAAGCGTCAATTACTCCGACAGGATCTTTCATTGGTTTTACAACAGGAATTTCATAAATTTCTCTTCCTACAAAACGTCCTTTTTCAATTTTTCTGCCCACTGCTAAAATAATATATTTTGCATGATCAATTTCATCTTGAGTTAAGTGATTTTCTGTTGTTGATCCTTGTTTTTCAATTTTTACAGAAAGACCTCTTTTTTTACATTCATTTTCAATAGCTTCAGCAGCCATAAAAGTATGTGCAATTCCTGTAGGACAAGCTGTAATTCCAACAATATCATAATATTCATTTTTATCATGTCCATTGCTAGAATTTTTTTCTTTAAGTAAAATTTTATTAAATAATAAAACAAGATCATTTTTATTCATTGTTTTAATTTTTGATAAAATTTCTTGATTAATAAGTAATTTTGAAATTTCACTTAAAATAGTTAGATGAGTTTTTGAAGTATTTTTTGGTACAAAAAGACCAATTATAAAATTAGTTGGTTTATTATCAAGTGATTTTCATTCTATTTCATGAGCTAATTTTATAATGACAATTTTAGGAAATTTAAAATCTTCACTCTCAACAAGGGCATGAGGAATTGCGATTCCATTTTCCATTCCTGTTGAAAATTGTTTTTCGCGATCTTTTAATCCAGTTAAAACTTGTTCAAACTCAAAATTATTTTGATTGTTGTATAAAGTTTTAGTAATTAATTCTAGAACTTCTTGTTTTTCTAATTTATTTTCTTCAAAAACAATTAAATTCTTATTTGTTAATTGCATAAAAACTCCTTTCTTCTTTTTAGTTTAATTTAGTAATTTTAATGTTTTCCAACATTGGGGTAATATCAGAAAGTTCAGCGATAGATAATGAAGCTGCAGTTGCTACAGCGGCAGCATTTGCTCATTTAAATTGGTCTTCAATTGAGGATAAATTCTTTTTAGCTAAGAATGTTCCAACAAGAGCATCACCAGAACCTTGCGGAGTAATAACTTTAATTGGTTTAATAATTTCTGCTTTAAAAATTTCCCCTTTTTCTGTTAAAAGTGTTGAACCTTTTGCTCCTGAAGAAACAATAATATTTAATGCTCCTTTTTGCTGCAATTCTTTCATTGCTAAAATCAAATCTTCATCTGTTTTAATTGCTAAATTTAAAATGTGTTCAATTTCAAATTTATTTGGTTTTATTAAGTAAGGTTTGTATTTTAGTAGTTGTAAAAGGTATGGCGAGGATAAATCAAAAACTAAAATTGCTTTTCTTTTTTTAGTTTCAAGACAAATATTTTTTATAAATTGTTCATCTTGAGGATTAAATGATCCGGCAATTGATAAAATTTCATTTTGATTTAATAAAGAAATTTGTTTAAGAATTTTATATTTTGCATTTTCATTAATCATAGGAGGAATTTCACTAATTTCATAATTAAATTTAGAATTATTATTTTTTAAATTAAGTTTTAAATTAATTCTTGTGTTCTCATATGATTTATATTGAATTTGATCTATTCCCATTAAATCAATATGTTTTTTTAATAAATCTCCAGAAAAACCACCAGAATAATGAAGAGCTAATGTTTTCATTCCAAATCGATCTAAAATAATTGATTCATGAACTCCTTTTCCACCAGCTACAAAATATTTATCATCATTTGTAAATAAATTTGGTTGTTCTTTTTGCAATTCCAACATTGATAAATTAATAATATAATCAATTGCAGGACTAAGTGATAATGTTACAACTCTTTGATAGGTTCTATCTTGATGTAATTTATTTAAAGCAGCAGCAATTAGATAATCCGTAATAGTTTTATATCCGTATTGTTTTTGCAAAATTTTTATTTGTTTTTTCTCATAATCTGAAATTCTTATGTTTAATTGTTTTTTTTCCATATTTTCCTAACCTAAAATACAATAATAATTTTCTTATTGCTATACAAATAATTTTATAATGCTATACAACTTATATATACAAAAAATGATAAGACCCTATACTAAAAATAGACCAAATATTTTAATTTAAATATTTGGTCTATTTTTTTGATTATAAATTTTGATAAAATTATGTATTTATTTATTAATAATTCATTATTAAAACATTTAAAAAAATTGAAGTTTTCTATATAAAATTTTAATTTCACATTCATTTTGTTTAAACTATATTTATCACAGTATTTTTTTACATGCCAGGATTTGAAAAGGATAATAATATTTTTAATAAGAGAATTTTATTGTTTTTTACAAGCATTACTTTATAAACTATTTTTATTTATGAATTTTTAAAACTTTCAGTTGAAATTATTTTTATAAGAAATTAATTTTATTTTATAATATATTTAGGGTACATTTAGTTGTATTTCGATTGGGGTTTATTCTTTTTTTTATTTAAAAATTTCATCATATTCTTTTATTTTATTTGATAATGAACAAAATAATTTAAATTGTTTGTTTATTTATTTTGCAATTTTTGCTTTTTTATTTTTTAATAAATCTTCTTGTAAATCTAAATATTTACTCAAAGGAACTAGTAAATCTTTTGAATATATTATTGGATCTCTATGAGATACTTTATTATGATAATTTTTTGTTAAATTTAATGATAATAAAATTTCATTATGAAATTTAGATTTTAATTATACAAAAGAACAAATATTATTTCTAATTGAAAAAAATATTAAACCATTAATTTTTAAAATTAATTTAAAAAAATTTTAATTCAATGTTCATCCAGTAAAATGAATTGTGCTCAATCATATTGAATAAAATTCATTTTAGTAAGTCATTTACTAATTGGTTTTTGTTCAATAATTGTATGATCTTCTTTTCATTTTCCACCAAGGTAATATTTAACCACTGGAATTGCATCACCAATTTTATAGGTTAATTCTACATTCATTTTAGTTAAATTATGTTTATCACAATAAGTCTTTGCATATTGTGATGCTAAAATAATTCCACTTTTATCAACCTTAGAAAAATCCTTTCCACAAAATGCTCCCCCACCATGAGGAATTCCTGCGCCAAAAGTATCGATCATTAATTTTCTTCCAGTTAACCCAGTATCAGATAATGGCCCACCAATAAGTCATTCTCCTGCAGGATTAATAATAATATTTTTAATAAAAAGAAGATCTTTATTTTCCTTAAATTCCTTTTGAAAAACATTTTTTAAATTTAAAAAATTATCTTTTTTAAGTCCACAAACAGAAATTGAAAAATTACTATCTACTAAAAGTAATTTTCAATCAGGTGAAAAATCAAAAATTCTTTTTAATTTAGAAATGATTTTTCTTAACTCTTCTATTATTAAAAAACGATAAGGTTCATAAAGTCCATAAATTATTCCTTGATCTCCCGCAACAATTTCTTCCTTTTGTAAAAGATTTAATTCAAAAGATTGTTTTTTAATATTGTTTATAATAATTACATTTTGTTGATAATTTGGTCATCATTTTTGGCCATAAACTAGTTCAATTGCATCATAAACAAGTTTTTCATAATCAACTTTTGCTTTTGAAGTAATTTCTCCTCCTAAAAAAATTTTATCTCTTGTAACCATGACTTCACAAGCAACTTTTGCTTGTGAATCCTGTTTTAAATTTTCTACTAAAACTTTTTCTGCAAGGTAGTCGGCAAAACGATCAGCATGGCCATAACCAACAAGTTCTATTGCATTACTTAGCATATGTAATCCCTTCTGTTGATCTAAAATTGAAAAAAGATTTTTCATCTTTTCAGGCAAAATAACCAGTAACTGCAAGACCTGTATAGGATAAAACTTCTACTAAAGTTGCAAAAGCAAGTAGTTGCATTACTAAATTATTTGAATTTGAAAAATCTGCTATGGTTCATCCAATTCAAGTAAGATCACTTATAAAAAAGAAAAAGAAACAGTAAATATTTCCAAAAACCATAAGTCAATTTCCAAGCATAAAGGAAATTCCTCCAAGAACATCAATAAATGCTCAAAGTCAAGGATTATTTATTACAAATCTTGAAAATAATAGTGCTCCTAAAAAAAGAAATAAAACAAAGATTACAAAATAATAACGTTGATAACCTTTAAAATGTTTTGTTAAAAATTTTCCTGATTTGGATTGTTTATTTCATTTTATTCAAAGATAAACTTGTAAAAAAAGAAAAATAATTGAAAAAGTTTGTCCAAAAAAAACTGTTGAATTAACTATTTCATTTTGAGAAATCATTTGCATAATTGGATAAATTAACTTAAAAATTGTTGCAATAATTGAAAGAACTAAAAGTTTTATTGGATTTTTTTCATTACTCGCAACAACACTAATAACTCCAGCAATTGCTCCAAAAATAAAAAGTAATGCTATTAATCAGTAATATCATTTGCTATCGCCACTTAATGAAGAATTTAAGACAACAACAAAAATTCCAAGAATAATTCCTAGACAACCTAAAATAACAATAAGCCTTTCAACTTTTTTATAAAAATGTGTATTAGTAATTTGTTTTTTCATATTTAAATCATATATTAAATATAAAAGCCACATAAAAAAAGCACCATAATGTCTACTAAACAGTATAGTGCTTTTAATTACTTTAAAAGTTTACTATAGATACCTAATTAGGCCTCAATTTTCCACCTTGATAATTCAGGTTGGCCTAGCTTCACTGAGTTGTTTTCTCTCCACTAATCTGTATAGCTTTTATATTATTCTTATTATACTTAAAAAGGAGGATTATACTTCTGCTTTTTGTTGTTCTTCATCTTCAAAGTCTTCAAGTTCATCTTCTGGTTCAAAGTTTTCATCAAGCTCATCATCATCAAGTTCATCAGAAATTGCTTCTTCTTTTGCTGTTAAAATCATTTTATTAATTAATGAGATAATAACTTTTCCATCATTTTCAAAATAATCACCAAAAGGAATAATTTGCATTGGTTTATTTGGAAAAAGATGTCTTAAATTATCAATGTGGGCAGAAACCCGAGGAGCAACTATAATTGCATCATAGTCATCTTCATCATAGTTTCCTGCTTCTTTAACCCCAATTGCATCAACAATTTTAACCTCATCTACTTTATGAATAGCATCTTTTACTCTTGAGGCACTCTTAGAAGTATCACAAATTACTAAAGCTCTTTTAAACATATTCTAACCTCCTTTACTAAATTCCATTTCAATCTGATTACGAATTAGCTTGGCATCACAACCATAATAAGCTCCAGATTCTCCAATTATTACTGGAATATTGTTAAAATAATTAGTTTTTAAACTCTTTAAATAACCTTTAATATGAGGAGCAATAACAACAACATCCCACTTGTTAATCTCTTTTTTAAGATCATCTTTTTGAATGCCGCGCTCTTCACTAATAACATCATTAAATGTGTTGGATAAGGTTCTTGCAAGTTGCCCAGAACTATTTCCTCAGTTACAAATAACTAATACTTTTAACACAATTAAATTATAATTATTGCTTTTTATTATACACTGTCAAAGTGGCTTAACTTATATACTACTTTTCTATTTGTATACTTGTATTTTAAAGAAATAAATTCATAATTTTATTAATTTTACTTATAAAATATATGAATTTTTAATAAAAAAAGAAACCCGTGTTTCTTTTTTCTTATTATTTATCTAATTATTAATTTAAAAATTAACTATTTTTTAATTCATGTTCCAGCATGTTCTTCAAGAGTTTCTGCTGTTAGTTCAAGTGCAGTAATACAAGAAGATCTATTTTTTCCAGATTTTACAAAACTAATTGCAGCCCTTATTTTTGGTTCCATTGATCCAGCTGCAAAATAATTTTTAGCAAGTAATTTTTCTAATTCTGCAACAGTTGGTTCATCCATTTTAGACGCATCTTTTTTTCCAAAATTTTTAAAAACTCCATTGGTTGCAGTAACAATCATCAACATATCTGCTTCAACTAGTTCTGCAAGTTTTGCAGAGGTAAAATCTTTATCAATTACCGCATCAACTGCAGTTAAAACTCCATTTTTAATTACAGTTGGAATTCCCCCTCCACCTCCAGCAATTACAATGTTTTTAACAACTAATTCTTTAATAATATCTTTTTCAATAATATTTATTGGAAGTGGTGAAGGAACCATTCTTCTTCAACCACGACCTGCATCTTCAGCAACAGTTCATCCTTCTGAAATGGCAAGTTTTTTAGCTTCCTTTTCAGAGTAAAATGATCCAATTGGTTTTGAGGGTTTTTTAAATGAGGGATCTGTTGCTGAAACTTCTGTTTGTGTTATTAAAGTAACAACATTATCTTTTAATCCTCTTTTATTAAGTTCATTTTTAATTGCTTGTTGTAAGTGAAGTCCAATATAGCCTTGTGACATTGAACCAACAAGGGCAAGAGGCATGAAAGGAATTTTATCATTTACTTTCATCCCTTCATCAAAAGCCAAAGAAATCATCCCTACTTGTGGTCCATTTCCATGAGAAACAATTACCTTGTGTCCTGCAACAGTTAAATCTACAATTGATTTTGCAGTTACCTTTACAGCTTTAGCTTGTTCTTTAGGATTACTTCCTAAAGCATTACCCCCAAGGGCGATTACTATTTTTTTCATCAAATATCCATTCTTTTTTATTTTAATTAATTTATAATTTTAAGTTTTTGCAAGTGCCCCCAGTGAAGGAGCAACTACTGCAATTGTAAAAATAGTTAAAATTCCTGCATAAATTAGAACAGGTTTTAACATTTTTAAATAAGGAACTTTTGCTGATTCTGTAGAAGCAAGAACTATTGCTTGGGTTGGAATAAACATATTAACAATTCCTGTTCCAATTGAAAACATAATAATCATATAAGCTACCATTTGCAGTTGATCTACTCCAGAATTTTTTGCAAAAATATCCATTGTTAATGCTCCAATAATTGGCATTGAAAGTGAAGCAAGTCCTGAAGTTGAGGGAATAAAACAAGTAAGGACAAGAAAAACAAGAAAGATAATAATTAAGAAAGAAAAAGATGATAAATCTTTTAACCCAGTAGTCATAACTCCAACAAGATAAAGATCAGTTCCTGTTCCTTCCATAACTTGGGGAATTGCTCTTGCTACTCCAATAATTATTGCAACTGGTAAAATCCCTTTTGCCCCTTTCCACATCGCCTCAGAAATTTCTTTAATTTTCATTTTAAAAGTAAAACCAATTGCAAAAGTGAAAATTAAAAAGAGGGTAATTAATTCTCCAAAATATCAATACCCTGGATAATTCATTCCGTTAAATAATCAACCAAGATAAAAATCATCTCAAATATATCCATGCCCACCTTCATCAGGATTAATATTTGCATCATAACCATTAAAAAATGATCCTCATGGCAAATAACAAATTACCATAATTAAAAAAGCAGAAGCAAATAAGATTAACCCGATCATTTCTCTTCTTGTTGTTTTTCGAAAGTCATTTTTGTCCATGGAACCAAAGTTTTTTTGGGCTCATGCTAAGTTTTTTTTATGATCATTTGCAACAAAAGAAGCAGATGGTTTTTTTAATACATATCAAGCATATGAAGTTACAAAAGTAACACCAATTATTGTAAAAATTATTCAAATTACTAGTCTAGCACCTATTGCTTGTCCAGAAGTAACAGGAATATCATCAGGCAAACTGTCAACAGCTGCTCCAATTGCAAAAGGATTAACAGTTGAAGCTGCAAATCCAGTTGTTGTTCCAAGTAAAATTACAAGAAGTCCTGTCATCGCATCAAAACCAGCAAGAATTAGAAATGGAACAATTAAAATAAAAAATCCGATTGTTTCTTCTTGCATTCCATAGGTTGTTCCTCCAAGAGAAAAAATTAAAAATAATAAGGGAATTAGAATAATTTCTTTATTTTCTAATTTATTAACAAGTGCTTTTATTCCTTGCTCCATTGCTCCAGTACGCATCATTAATTCAATAAAGCCACCAAGAACAAAAAGATACATTATTAAAGCACCGGCATCAATAAATCCTCCTGCAATTGCACTACCAAAAGATAAAATTCCGGCTACTTCAACTCTTTCAGAAGTAGTTCCTATTTTGTCTCCTTCATCATTATATACAGGCATTTCATAATTTGCTCCACTTCAATGTAAAATTCAAGTTAAAACAATTACCCCAGCAAGGACAATCAATACTATTGAAAGAGATGAAGGCATGTGAAATTTAGTTTCAACTTTTTCATCTTTTTTATTTTTTGGATTTTTAACAACCTTTGTTTCTTTTTTTACCAATTTACAACCCCTTTAAAAGATTAAATAAATTCGAAATAGAACAAATGTAGTAATTTAATAAATAAAGCATTGATATAAAATTAATGATTCAATAAATAAAAATAATTAAGTTTAGTATCCTAATGTTGCAGCCATAATTGCTTTAATTGTATGAGCTCTGTTTTCTGCTTGATCAAATTGTCTTGCATGTTTTGATCTAAAAACTTCATCTGAAACTTCCATTTCAGTAATTTTGAATTTTTTAGCCATTTCTTTTCCAACAATTGTATTTGTATCATGAAATGCAGGAAGGCAATGTAAAAAAATTGCTTCAGGTTTTGCAGCTGAAAATTTTTTCATATCAATACGGTAAGGTTCAAGAAGTTTAATTCTTTCAGCTCAAACACTATCAGGTTCTCCCATCGATACCCAAACATCACCATAAAGGACATCTGCATCTTTTGCAGCTTTCATGGGATCTTCTTCAAATTCAATTTTTGCTCCTGTATTTTTGGCAATTTTATTTGCCATATCTATTATGTCCTTTGTTGGTCAAAGTTTTTTTGGTGCTGCAGCAACAAAATGAGCCCCCATATGAGCAGACATTATAGCAAGAGAACGTCCCATATTATTTCTTGCATCTCCAAAGTAAACAAATTTAACTTTAGTTGTTCCAAATTCTTCTAGAACTGTTAAGTAGTCTGCAAACATTTGGGTTGGATGTCAATCATCAGTAAGTGCATTCCAAACGGGAACTCCTGCATGTTTTGCAAGCATTTCAACATCAGCTTGAGCACTTCCTCTAAAAGCAATTCCATCATAAAAACGTCCAAGAACTTTTGCAGTATCTTCAATTGATTCTTTTTTACCAATTTGTGAACCAGATCCCCCAATATAAGAAACATTCATTCCAAGATCAAATGAGGCAGTTTCAAATGATGATCTTGTTCTTGTTGAATCTTTTGAAAAAACAACTGCAATTGCTTTAGAAGTATTTCCTAAAAGATGACGTTGATCATCGCCCCTTCTTTTTCCCTCTTTTAATTCCTTTGATAGTCGCAAAACATATTTGATTTCATCATTAGTTCAATCTTTTATAGCAAGCAAACTTTTTCCACGTAAATTAAGTGGCATAATCTTTTCTCCTTTTTTCTTTACTAAAAATATATTTAAGTTTAATATCTACAAATCTTTTTTATTAATTATTTTTCTGCTCTAATAAGTGGCATTGACATACATCTAGGTCCACCACGACCTCTTGAAAGTTCACTTGATGAAATTTCAAGAACATTTACATCATGAGCTTTTAAAGCAGCATTAGTAACATAATTTCTTGAATAAGTAATTACAGTATTTGGTCTAATTGCAAGCACATTTGAACCGTCATTTCATTGTTCTCTTTCCCTTATTAAGGGATCATTATTTCCACAATAAATTAAAGTTACTTCTTTTTTAAAAACTTTTTCCATTAATTCTTTTATTGTTGAATCAACCTCTTCGATTGAATAATCTTTTTCATTAATTTTATCAATTTTATAAATTTCAAAATTATAATCTGAAAAAACTAAAAATTTATTAATGTCAATTTGGGTAAAAACAGTATCTAAATGCATTCATGATCTTCCTTTCGGAATATTAATTGCTCAGATTGTTTTAATTTTTGAATTAGGATCTGCAAAAATTTCTTTTGCTAATTTTTCATGAGAAGAAACTTCTGATCTTTGGGAAATTCCCACAGCAATTTGGTCTTCTTTAAGAATCATTACATCTCCACCTTCAAGAGAAGTTGATCTATTTCTTGAATAATATTGTTTTGTATCTTTATAATCAGGATGAAATTTAAAGATATATTCCCCAAAGATTGTTTCTCGTTTTCTTGTTTCAAAATGCATTGTATGTAATGAAACTCCATGTCCGATTGTTGCAAATGGGTCCCTTGTAAAAATTAAATTAGGCATCGGTTTTAAAATAAATAATTCATTTTTGGCAGCAACTTCTGCAAGTGAATGAATTTCGTCTCCCTTAAAGCCAAGTTCATCGTATCTTATTCCAGCCATTGCTTTTACAACCATTTCTTTTGTATCGTCAAATGATTTTAAATAATTTACAACCACAGGAAAAATTTTAGATTTTGGATCAACTTTTGCTTCATGAACAAATTGTTTAATAAATTTATCTTTTATTTCACCACTAATATTTAAAGTTTGTGCAACTAAATCTTCTAGATAAATTACTTCAACGTCATTATCACGCATTGTTTGAACGAAAACATCATGTTCTTTTTGAGCTTCTGGTAAATAGTATGAATCATCAAATAATAATTCTTCATATGTGGAAGGAGCTAAATTTTCTGTTTCTGCTCCAGGTCTATGTACTAAAACTTTTTTTAAAGTTTTGTATTCTGATTTTACATTTATTTGTGACATATCTTTTCTCCTTTATAACTATAATATACTCTTAAAAATATTGAAAAATATTCTATGATAAATTAGTATATGTAGTATATAAGACATAAAAAAATCATTTTTTTTAATTTTCTAAAATAAAAACATTAAAATTATCTTATAAAAAGTTTTTTATAAACAAAATTAAAGATTATGCAAGGCAAAATATTTTTTTCCATCCTTTTTATCTTTTTCTAATGCAGCAACACCATCGGAAAATGAATTTCATTTAATAGGTTCATGTAAAAATGAAAGTAATTCAACATAAATTACTTTTCCATAAAGATCAAGATCTTGATTTAATAAATGAGTTTCAAAAGTAACTTCTTTTGCATCAAAAAAAAGATTTGACATAAAAGAAGAAACAGAAGGATATTTTTTACCTGCAATAGTTGTAAGTGAAACATAAGCACCTTCTCGAGGAGAAACAATCGAAGAAGGAATTTCTACATTTGCAGTAGGGGTTCCTAATTTTTTACCATTACCCTCACCATATATTACTTCACCAGATAAAAATCAATTAAACCCTAAAGCTTTTTTAATTTCACTAACATAACCAGTTTTAATTTCTTCAAGAATTTTAGATGAAGAAATAATTGTTTTTTTATAATAAACCTCTTTTATAAGATGCAAAATTGTATATTTTTTAATAACCTCAAAATCATCAAATTTATTTTTTCCAAAGCTAAAATTATTTCCCACCACCACATCAGTAACATTTAAGTTAGTTTTCAAAAATTCTAAAAATGTTTCTCTTGAAAGAGCATAATTTGCAAGTGTAGGATTAAAAATCATTATATAATTTGGCAAATATTGTTTTAATAAAAATAGACGATCTGAAAAAGAAAAAAAATTATCCTTAGGTCCATTTGGATAAATCATTATAATAAGATCTTTATTAGTTTGTTTTGCTTCGTGGCAACCTTTTGCAAGTAATTTTTGATGTCCTAAATGAAAAGAGTTAAATTTTCCTAATACAATTATTCGTTCTTTTTTATTATCAAGTTTATAATTTAAATTAAAATCAAAAATTTCCATTAGTTAATTCTTTTCTTTATTTTGTATTTCCCATTTGGATTTAAACTACAAAATAAGATAATGTTCTTATTAAAAAAAAGACATTCCTTATTATTATAGGGTAATTTAAGTTCTTGGCCATTTAATAATTTTTTAATTTCTAAATCATTTAACTTAATTTCTTCTAAATTTAATAAAGCATACCCCCCGGAAAAAGGAATAAACTTTTCAGTTGGAGATTGTGCCATTTCTAAAAGAAAAGGGCCTATTTTTGTTCGTTCTAATTCAAGAAGCATTCCTACTGTTTGCATTTTTTTTGCAATGTCTCTTGCAAGGGCACGAATATAAGTTCCATTACTAACAGTAAATTCAATAACAAAAGTATTTTGATTTACTTTTTTTAAAATTTTATAAGCAAAAATTTCTCTTCTAACAGGATTTAGAGAAAATTTCTCATTTTTTCTTGCAAGATCATAGGCACGTTTTCCATCAATTTTAACTGCTGAAAATTGAGGAGGAATTTGTTCAATTGAACCAAGAAAATTATTTTGTAAAATTTCTTCTAATTTAGCTATTGAAAAATTAGGAATTTCCTTTTTAGTAATTTCTCCTTCTGGATCTAAAGTTGAAGAAGTTTGACCGAAAATAAATGTCCCCTCATAAGTTTTTGGAAACTTGCTAAATTTATCAATTAATCTAGTATCACCATTAGTTGCAATAATTAATAAACCTGTAGCAAAAGGATCAAGAGTTCCGGCATGTCCTGCCTTGACTTTTAACTCATATTGAATTTTTGAGGTTATTGCTCGAGAAGTAACTCCCTTAGGTTTATTTATAAGAAAAAAAGGCATTACTCATTTGCCTTTTTGATTATTGCTTCCACTTCATTAATTTCTTCAAGTAAGGTATCAATTACAAAAATCAACTTTGGTGTAATTTTAGTTGTAAGTTTTTTTGCAAGTTGAACCCTAATAAAGGGAGCAGCATTATTTAATACTTGTAAAGATTCATCGGGAAATTCTATAAAAGTAACATATACTTTTGCAACTGAATGATCACGACTCATTTTTACTTCATCTACAATTGTTTCTTTTATTAATTCATCATCAACTTCTTGAGAAATAATTTCTGAAAGAAGTAATTGCACTTTACTTTCAAATTGTTTATTTTTAAAATTAGCCATTTTTCCTACTTTCTTTGCATTTATATTATATTCTTATTTTTTGCCCTGTTTAATTAGCTCATAAATCTCTAAAATATCGCCAATTAAAAAATCATTAAAATTTTTGATTAAAATTCCACATTCTTTTCCAGAGGTTACCTCTTTAACTTGATCTTTCATCACTCTTAAAGAAGCAATTTCTCCTTCAAAAATTACTTTTTCATTTCTAAATATTCTTACTAATGAATTTTGGAAAATTTTTCCATCTCGAACAATACAACCAGCAATTTTACCAACTTTAGAAAAAGTAAAAATTTGAATAATTTCTGCACTTCCTGTTTTGTTTTCTAAAAAGACATCATCAGCAAGTCCTAAAAGTTTAGTTTCAATATCTTCGAATAATTGATAAATAATATCAAAAGAAAAGATATTTATTCCTCTTGATTTAATTTGTTGTTCAAGTCTTTGGGGAACTTTTTGGTTAAAAGTATAAATTGAAGCATGAGAAGCATCGGCAAGAGTAATATCAGTATCAGTTATTTCTCCTACATCTTTTCTTACAATATCAATATCAAATTCATCATTTGCAAAAGAAAGAATTTTTGTTTCAAGAGCTTGAAGGACTCCAAGTCCATCTGCTTTTAAAATAATATTAAACTGTTTTTTATTATTATCTAACTTAGCAAATAAATCAAGTGCAGAAGGTTTTTCCACTTTTCTTAGCATATTCATTCTTGCATCATGAATTGTAGAAGCAATTTTATCAGCTTCCTTCAAATCTTTTATTACAACAAATTTTGAACCAACAAGAGGAGCTGCTCCTAAACCATAAAGTTCAACAGGCATTCCTGGTCCAGCTTCTAGAACTGGATTTCCAAGATCATTATGTAATGCTTTAATTGTTGCTCTAAAATCATCAATAATAATTACATCACCTTGTTTAATGGTTCCCATTTGTACCAAAATAGAAACAAGGTTTCCTTTTTGTTTATGTAAATTAGATTCAATTACAGATCCTGCTCCCAAAATATTAGTAGGAGCTTTAAGATCTAAGATATCAGCTTGAAGAAGTAAAGTATCTAGAAGTTTATCAATGTTTTTTCCCTTAAAAGCACTAATTTCTACAACCGGAACTTCCCCTCCTAATTCTTCTACTACAACTCCATTTTGTGCTAAATCATCTTTTACTTTAGTGGGGTTTGCTCCTGGCATGTCCATCTTATTAATTGCAACTACAATTGGAACATTTGCAGCAAGAGCATGATCAATTGATTCCTTAGTTTGCGGCATAATAGAATCATCTGCTGCTACAAGAATAATTGCAATATCAGTTACTTTTGAACCATTAGCACGCATCGCTGTAAAAGCAGCATGTCCTGGTGTATCAATAAAGGTCATTTTTTGACCTTGATGTTCAATTTGATAGGCCCCAATTGTTTGGGTAATTCCTCCTGCTTCCTTTGCAGTCAAATTAGATTTACGAATTACATCAAGTAAAGTAGTTTTCCCATGATCAACATGACCCATAATGGTAAAAACGGGAGTTCTTTTTTGAATATGTGCTTCTTTTGGTCAATCAGTTTTTTTACGGAGTAATTTAGTAATTTTTATAACAACATTTTCTGCAGAAACATCATCTACTTTTTCAAAATCAAAATTTTTATGCAATGCAATTTCTGCAACCTGTTCATCATCAAGAATATGGTCAACGCCCTTAGTAATTCCTAAAAATAGAGCTAAATTATTGGGATTTTCATGAATTAATTCTGCAACTTCATAAAGTCTTGTGTCTGTTCCAAAATAAAGTTTATTTTTTTCAAATCTTAATTTATCAACAAAAAAATCTGAAAGTTTAAACTCAATTCGATGATCATTTTTTTTATTTATCTTTTTTGCCATCTTTTTTTTCCTCCTTTAAAAATAGTTCTAAATCTGCAATTACAGCAAGTGATGCTTTTCTGCGATTTAGTTCTTTTTCAAGTGTGCGTTTTTTTAAAACACTTGCTAGTGAATCTTGATGAACATATATTCCCCGTCCCTCAATATTTCCTTCTTTATCAATTTTTGAACTTTTATCTTTGGTAATTACTATTCTAATTAGTTCTTTCTGGGGATATCTTTTCCCAGAACCAATATCTTTTCTATAAGTCCTCTCCACTATCGTCACCCTCAAAGTAATCATCATTACGATCTTCTTCTGCCGTTTTTTCTTCTGCAGCAGTTAATTCATCTTCTGATGGAGTATAAATATTAAACCCTTCAATGTTAAAATCAACTTGGAAATCATCAAGATCATCTGCTTTAAATTCCATTTCTTCAGTCATATCAATTACTGAAGTAAATTCATCTGAATTAAATGTTTGATTTTGTGTATTTATTGTTCTGAATTTTGAAGGTTGTTTTACTTCTTTATAATCAATTCCTTCAGCTTTTGCAGTTTCAATAGTTTTAATATCAAGTTTTACTCCTGTTAAGATAGCAGCCAACTTCACATTAATTCCTTTTTTACCTAATGTTGGAAGAAATTGATCTTGTTCTACTACAATAACTGCTTCCTTACGATCTTCTGGACGAAGTCTTGGTTTTCAACATATTCCAGTAATTTTTGCAGGGAGAACTGCTCCAGCAATATATTCTTCTAAATCATCAGAGTATTTTATGATATCAATTCTTTCCCCTTTTAATTCATCAATAATTGGTTTAATTTTTTGACCTTTAATTCCAATAATAGAACCAACAGGATCAACTTCAGTAAGTGAACTTGAAACTGCAACTTTAGTTTTATGGCCTACTTCTCTTGAAATTTTTTCAATTTGAACAATTCCATCAATTACATCATCAATTTCTTGTTCTAAAAGAGCTTTAATAAATTTTGTTGTTGCTCTTGAACCGATAATTTGAGCATCTTTTGCTTCTTTTTCAATTTCTAAAACACAAATTTTAACCATATCACCCATTACAAAATGATCTCTTGGAGATAATTCTTGGGCAGGAGCAAAAATTGAAACTCCATCTTTATCAAAGATAACATAGCCTTTTTCTTTACTAATTCTTGTTACTTTTGCTGTAATTAAAGTATCTTTTTTATCAATGAATTGATCATAGATTTTATGTTTTTCTGATTCTCTTATTTTTTGTTGAAATAACTGTTTAATATGTTGCAATTTAGTATAAGCAACATCAGCAAAATCAATTGTTTGAACATAAGTATCTCCAACTTTTAATCCTTCATCTATGACCTTTTTATCATCAACTGCAATATGAATTAAACGATTTTCAAGTTCTACTTCTTTTACAACTTCATAACTAATTTTTATACTGATTTCCCCAGTTTCTAAATCAACTAATGCTGTAACATTAGCTTCAGGAATTGGGTTTTCAGTATCAAAATTTTTATCTCTTTGAAATGCTTTTACAAAAACATCTTCTAAAAAACTTTTAATCTCATTGTTGTTTAAATCTTTTTTCTTTCCTAAATTTTCAAAAAGCGAAATCAACAACTTTGGATCTTCTTTATTCATAATTCTCCTTTTTTCAAAAGAAGAGAGGACATGCGTCCCCTTCTTCCTTTCTATAATTCATGTACTTAAATTATACACATAACATAATAATTAGATTTGGTTATTCAAAACTAAATTTTAATTGATTTTCATTTTCAATTTCACCCAAAATTTTTAATAACCCTAAATCAATAAATTTTGTTTTAATAGTTCCATTTAAAAAGGAAGTTCGATTCATAAAATCAAGAATAGTCTCAAACATTCGTTCATCTCTTGTTTCAACTAATTTTGAAGCTACTGCACTTCCAAAACCTTCAATAATTGTAAAAGGAGGAATTAACATTTTATTTTCTTTCTCTACAAGTCAATAATTTGTTCTTGATTTTTCTAAAGAAAGGGGAGCAATTTTGTATCCTCTTGAAAGCATTTCTAAAACAATATCATAAGTTCCAGAGATATTTCTTTCCCTTTCACTTGCTTCTCTTCCTTTCTTTTTGACTTGTTCTTGATAAGATTTAATTATTTCTGGGTTTTCAAAAAGAGTGTCTAAATCTCATTCTGTATCTCTTTTTGTAAAAAAGGTTGCATAGTATTCAAGGGGGTAATTAATTTTGTACCAAGCAATTCGATAAGCCATCATAACATAGGCTACAGCATGAGCTTTTGGAAACATATATTTAATTTTTTTACATGATTCAATATACCACTGTGGAACATTATGTTTGGACATAATTTGTTCTTGATCCTCTGTAATTGATTTTCCTTTTCTTACTTGTTCCATAATTATAAAAGCTTCCGTAGAATTTATTTTTTTAGCAATTAAATAAACCATAATATCATCACGCACAGAAATTACTTCAGAAAGAACTGCTTCTTTTTTATCAATTACATCCTTTGCATTTTTAATTCAAACATCAGTTCCATGAGAAAGTCCAGAAATACGGACTAGGTCAGAAAAAGATTGTGGTTTTGCATCGCGGACAAGCCCACGAACAAAAGAAGTTCCAAATTCAGGAAGTCCAATAATTCCCAAATCTTCTCCCGTATAATTTTTTATAATATTTAAAACTTGATTATTTTTAAATAAAGAAATAACTTCTTTATCATTCATTGGAATAGAATGGGGGTCAACTTTTGTTAAATTTTGAAGCATTCTAATTGAGGAGGGATCAAGATGCCCTAAAAAATCTAATTTTAAAATATTATCATGAAAGGAATGATAATCAAAGTGAGTTGTAATTCAATCACTAGTATCATCATTTCCTGGATAATTTACTGGGGTAAAATCTTCTACATCAAATTGACTAGGAATTACAATTAGACCACCAGGATGTTGGCCAGTTGTTCTTTTAACTCCAGCTGCTCGATAAGCTAAATAATTAATGTCTGCAGGAGTAAAATCTCCTTCTCTGCCCATTTGTTCAATATATTTTCGTACATATCCAAAAGCAGTTTTATTTGCAACAGTTGAAATTGTTCCTGCGCGAAAAACATTTTTTTCTCCTAGGGTTTTTTTGATAAATTGATGAATATTACCTTGGTGTTCTCTTGAAAAATTTAAATCAATATCAGGAACCTTATCAGCATTAAAACCTAAAAAGGTTTCAAAGGGGATATTTTGTCCCTCACCACGCATGATTGCTCCACACTTAGGACATTTTTTATCAACAAGATCAAATCCACTATCTGTCCCTCCGGTAAATTCATGATATTGACATTTACCACAAAGATAATGAGCAGGGAGAGGATTTACTTCAGTAATTTCTGAAAGAGTTGCTGCAATTGAAGAACCGACTGAACCACGAGAACCAACTAAATAACCATCTTCAAGTGATTTTCTAACAGCAATTGAAGAAAGATAATAAATAATTCCAAACCCGTGTTTTATTATTGCATGCATTTCTTGATCAATTCGTTTTTGAATTAAAGGGTTTACTTTTTCTCCATAAAGTTTTTTAGTATTTTTTTTTACTAACTCAGAAAATTCTTCAACTGCTCCAGGAAGTTCTGGAGTATAAAGTTTATCTTTTAAAGGTTGGCACTGATCAATTTGATCTGCTAATTTAATTGAATTATCAATTACAATTTCTTTTGCAACCTTTTCTCCTAAAATAGGAATAAATTCATTTTCCATTTCTGTAGTAGATTTTAAATTTTGATCAGGATTTATAGCACGGGGATTTTTTCAACTATAAAGCGGATGTCTTGAATTTTTTAACCCAGGACTTCCAATATAAATATCTCTTATTAATTTATCTTCTGGCTTTGCATAATGAACATCACCTGTTGCAACCACCATTACATTATTTTCTTTTCCTAACATTACTAATTTTTTAATAAAAAATTCAACTTCTTTTTTTGTATAGGCACCTCTTGTTACTAAAAAATCATAAACACTTGGGGGAAAAACTTCAATATAGTCATAAAATTTAACAAATTTTGAAAGATTTTTTGAATCATAAAGCATTGCTTCAAAAAGCATTCCTTTTGTGCATCCAGAACCAAGTAGTAAATTTTTACGATTTTCTGGTTTTAAAATTTCACTCAATGGTAAATTAGGTTGTTTTTTCCGAATATTTTTATTAAAAAAAGTTGTATTTGCTGCAGAAACTAATTGATAAAGCGTTTTTAATCCTGCCTGATTTTTTGCAAGGACAGTAAAATGATTTCTAAAAATAAAATCTTTTATTGGAATATTAGGGTCATTTAATTGCTCAAGATTACGAATATCAAGTTGAAAAACTTTTTGTAATAAGTTTTCAAAAGTTTTCGCAAGGACTTCAGCATCATAATCGGCACGATGGGCAATTTGTTCATCATAATTAATAAATTCATTTCTTGCGAGGGTTCCTAGACGATGATTTTTTGCTCTTGGATGAACTAGCCAAGAAATTTTCATTGAATCAATTACTGGATTTTTTAATTCTCCAAAACCACACCGGCGGTAAAAAGAACTAAGAAAACTATAATCAAATGTTGCATTGTGAGCGACAATAATATCATCTCCAAAAAAAGTTATAATTTTTGGCAAGGCCTCTTTAATTGAAATTGCATTTTCTACCATCTCATTTGTAATTCCAGTTAAATTTGTAGTAAATTTACTAATTGGTTTTTGTGGTTTAATAAAAATTTGTAAACGTTCAATTACATTTCCATCTTTAACTTTAACTCCTCCAAATTCAATAATTTCACTAACAAGTGGAGAAAGAGAGGTGGTTTCTAAATCAAAAAAAATCATTTCTGCATTAAGTAAAGATTGACTTCTTGGGTTAATTACTATTTTAGTATATAAATCATCATAAACATCAAATTCAGTTCCAAAAATAACTTTAAAATCCTTACTTATTGCATGAGCTCCATCAGGATGAGCTTGAACAGAATTATGGTCTACTATTGCAATAGTATCAATTCCAAAATCTTTTGCAATTGCTTTATAATCTTTTATTTCATTTACACCATCCATTGTGGACATTTTAGTATGAACATGCAGTTCTTTTCTTTTAATAGGAGCTTTATCATCTTGATAAATAACTTCAACATCTTTTTTTTCTAGAAATTGATATTTAAAATTTGAAGTTATTTCCATTGCATGAGTATAGTTATTATATTTATAAATTCCATACATTCTTACATAAGAACCTATATTTATATCATTAAAATCTGTTTTAGATCCAAAAGCAGTTATGTTTACTGCTTGATTTCCTTTTACAAGTGCAAACTTATGAATATAATTATTTTCTCTTCTGGTTTGCTTACTTTCTCTTCAATAAACTTTTCCCTCAAAATAAATATTTTCTTGATCTCGTAAATCTAAAGGTTTTACAAGTTTTGTTCCTTCATAAGTTTTTTTTACATTAATATTATTATTAATCAAAGAATCTTTAAGAATATCTTGGGTGTGTTTTAAGACCATTTCTTTTTTCTTTTGAATTAATTCTTTATCTAAAATAATTTTAAAATTTTTATTAATTAAAGAAAAATGATGCAATAAAACGTTCATTTTCTTTTCAATATGAAAGATTTTATTAAATAATAATTCATTTGAAATTTTTAAATAATAAAAATCATTTTCTTCTATAAGATTGATATTTGCAAAATTTAAATCAGAAATTAAAAAATCTAAAATAGTTGTTAAAAATTCATATATTTCATATATTTCATGCTCAACTTGATAATTTTGAATATAAAAATTAGAAATGTTAAATTGAAAAGGAGAAAATAAATTTGGTTTTGATAATGAAGAGCAAAGATTTTTGATATCTTCTGGAGTTAAAATTTCATCATTTACATTAACATAAACTCTAATAGCGGGCTGTTCGTTATAAATGAAATAAACCGCCTTTGCTAAAGACAGTTTATTTTTTGTTTGTTTTGGTAAATTTAAAAATTCAAAAAAAGTTTCTTTGCTCATAATTAAATAATTATATATAAAATAAAATAATAAATTTGTTTAATTTTAGTAAATTAGAGTCCAAAAAGAATTCCGCCAATAATAACAATAAAGAATAAAGCCATTCCAATCTTAAAGACAAGAGCAGTTGTTTTTTGGGAAACTTTTTTCTTTTTAATTCCTTCATATGAATATGCAAATGCATGTCAACCATCAAGAGGTGGAAAAGGTAAAATATTGAAAACAATCATTAGATAAGACATTCAAACAAGCATTACAAAGGTTATATTTCCTCATCAAAGTCCAGAAGTAGCAGTATAAATTGAATTATTATTTGCATACATATGAGGATTTCCTTGATCAATTACTAATCCAAAAGTAAGAATATCAAATAGAACAACAAATCCTTTTCCTAGATAAATAAATGAATCTTCAAGAGAAAGATAAATTGATTTACCAAATCCCATTGTTTCATAATCATCAATTACTCCAAAGTAAAGAGATGGAATGGGGGTGGCCATATTACCACTACTTGTTGCAATGGGAATTACAATAGAACTTTTAATATACTCGGTTGTAGGCTTATCTATTGATGGCTTAATTAAGCTTTCATTAGTTGAATCAGAAGAAGAAAGTACTGAATCCTTTGAAAACAATCAATATGAATATTTATTTGTTGAATTGCCTTCTTTATCCAATTTTTCATATTTTACTAAGTAATCAAATTTTATTTTTTGCCCGGGACCTCATTGAAAATTACCAGCAGTTGAAGAAACTTTTTCTGTTTCGGTATAAGTTAAAGTTGTTTCTTCTTTATCTAAAGAAACATAAGAAATATTTGTTATTTGATAAGAATTAGCTCAAACACTTCAACCATCACCACTAGTTTCTAGTTTATTTTCTTCTTCTATTTCATTCATAATTGCATCATAATATGCATCACCACTATTTTGATCAGTTTCAGCTGTTTTTGAATAAAGTGGATAAGATTTTTTATCTTCTGTAGTTTTGTGGAAAGGTAGGAGATTAGGTATCACTTCATAATCAGCATCTTTTCTGGAATCAACATATGTGGTTTCACTTAAAGTAACAGCTCTTGGGAGAATATACATTGTATTATCATCCATTTTTTTTCCAGCAGAAGCATAAGTTACAAAAAGAATTGCTCAAAGCATAAAGAAATTCATGATTAATCCCATAAGAGAAAATCATACTTTTCTTGGAGCGCTAACTTTATCTATTGTTGGTTTTTCTAATCAATCAATACTTTTATCAAAACCTTTAAGCTGTTTTGTTAAGGTTACTGCTTGTTGAGGAGTAAGCTCCATAGTTTTTAATTTTTCTAAACTTTGTACAATGTCATCACTTAAAACAGCAACATATCCACCGAAAGGTAATATTCGAATAGAATAAGTTGTATCACCAACTTTTTTTTGATAAAGTGCTGGTCCAAAACCAACAGCAAATTCTACTACAGTTGCATTATTAAATTTTGCAACCATAAAATGACCTAGTTCATGAACAAAGGTCATAACTTCTACTAGAGCAGTAAATATACAGATGATACCAAGAATTATTAAAAAAGTCATTTTATTTTATTGTGGTGTAATAGTTGAAAACAATAATAGAAGTAGTGTTCCTGTTGAGAAAGCTACAATATGCGAATCAATCCTATCCAACATTCCTCCATGTCCTGGAAGTAAATTAGAATAGTCTTTCTTATTATACAATCTTTTAATTTTAGAAAAGAGCAAATCCCCAAAAGGAGCAATTAAAGCTACAATAACTGCAGTTATTACAAATGTAAAACTAGTAACTCTTTTTTGATCTTGATCCAAAAGGAAACTTAAAACTTCATTATTACCAAAAGCACAAGAATAAATAAGTGCTCAAATTATTCCAAGACCAATTCCAAAGATATATCCAATTTCAAAACCTTCCTTAGTTTTATTTGGAGAAGTTTTTGGAAAAACAGGAGTTTTTCCAAATTTCTTGCCCCCCAAATAAGCGAAGGTATCAGTAAAAATAGCAATTAAAATAAACATAAAGGTTACTGGTCAACCTCAATTAGTATTTATATAAAAGAGAGAAAGAAAGAAAACTGCAAGTAAAAAGAGAACCCCAATATAAACAAATCAATTGTTTCATTTTTCTTTATAAAAATAACAAATAACTCCATTTACTAAAACAATTATTAAAAGAAATCCAAAATAAATTCCTATATTAATATGTTCACTACCAAGCAAAAGACTTAAACTATATCAAAGGTAAAGCGTTCCTATAAGAATTTCATTTGTAGTAAAAAAAGTTAAAGTTTTATTTAAGTTTTCCTTTTTTGGAAAAATAAAATTAGTAATTTCATAAATACCATAAATAAGTCCAATTGCCAAAATTGCTAAAAAGAAATATTGATAATCCAAAACTCAATTTATTTTTGTGGAATCTAATCCTCCAAGAATAATAAAGGGAACTATAAACAAAAGAATTAACAATGATGTTAATCCTCGATAATTTTGTGCTTTAAAAATTTTTGCTTTTAAATTAGCATTCATTTTATTAGATAGTTTCAAGTTGTTGTTGCTTTTCTTTTAATAATTCATCAATTTTTTTATTTGCTTGATTTACTTGTTGTTGCACTTTTTCCTTAATCATATCTTCTTCATTTTCACTTAGATCATCATTTTCTGCTTTTCTTAAAGCTTCATGTCTAATGTTTCTAATGGCAATTTTAGTATTTTCTGCAATGGTTTTTGCTTCTTTAGAGAATTTTTTTCTATTTTCTAAGGTAAGTGGTGGAACAATAATTCTGATAAAATCACCTTCAATTATAGGATTAAATCCTAGATTAGCTTCAGAAATTGCTTTTACAATTTTAACACTAATTGTTTTATCAAAAGGAGTAATAATTAATTGTCCAGCATCAGGAGCTTTAATATTAGAAAGTTGAGGAAGCGGAGTTGGAACATCATAGTAATCAATTATAATATGTGAAACCGTTCCAGGATGAGCCCCCATTGCTCTAATTGTTGCTAATTCTGCTTTATAACTTTTTAAAGTTTTATTTATTTTATCTTCTACAAGTAAAATATAATCATTCATTTGTTATTCCTTAATAATTGTTTTTTTTGTATTAATATCTTTATACAAGTTAATTATATTATTAGTTGTATTCATATTGAATAATAATATATCAATTCCTTTTCCCTCTAATAGCTCCATGGCCTCATGATCTACAACTTGGAGGTCTTTTTTTATTACTTCAGCAAAAGTAATTTGTTTAATAAACTTGGCATTTTTATCAAAATTAGGATCAGTTGTATAAATTCCATCAACTCCATTTTTAGCCATCAAAATGGCATCAGCTTTAATTTCAATTGCTCTTTCAGCAGCAGCAGTATCAGTTGATAGATAAGGTCTTCCAGTTCCCCCACCAAAAATAACCACTTTTCCTTCTTCAAGAGCCTTTATTGCAATTTTGGGATTTATTTTTGCTGCTACCTTTTCAATTTCAAGAGAATTTTGCATAATTGTTTTTACCCCATTAAGATTGAAAAAGGTGGTAAGTCCAATTGCATTAATTGAAGTTGCGAGCATCCCCATATAATCAGCAGGTGCAGTATCATCTCCCATTCCTAGTTCTTTTGAAATTTTTCCACGGAAGATGTTTCCTCCTCCAGGAACAATAGCAATTTCAATTTTATATTCTTTTTGAAGTTCTTGAACTTGAAAAAGAATATTAGTAAGAATTTTTTTTGAAATTGAAGATGTTGAACTTGCAAGTGCTTCTCCAGAGAGTTTTAATATAATTCTTTTATATTTTTTCATTTATGTACTTCTTTATAATTTTACAAAAATAAAAAGCATAAAGATGCTTTTTATTTAATTATTTTTTTGCCGAAGCAATTTGAGCTGCAACTTCATCTGCGAAATTATTTTCAGCCTTTTGAATACCTTCACCAACTTCATAGCGAATGAAACTATCAATTTTGCCTTGTCCTTGTAAATCTTTAATTTTTTTAGAAGGTTCTTTTACAAAGGGTTGTTCAAGTAAAGTGAATTCTCCAAGAGTTTTATTTACTTTTCCTTGAATAATTGCTTTTTGAATTTTTTCAGGTTTTCCTACAAGTTGATCTTTTAAAAGTTCTTCTGCCAAAGATTTTTCTTTAGCTTTTGTTTCTTTTGAAATATCATCCATTGAAAGAAATTGTGGGTCCATTGCAGCAACATGCATTGCAATGTCCCTTAACAGAGAACTTTTCATTGCAGTTCCTAAAACAATAGTTCCAATTTTTGAATTAGAATGAACATAAAAACCTACATTTTGATCTTTTAAGTTAAAAACAGCAAATCTTCTTAAAGTAATTTTTTCTCCAATTATTGAAGTTAATTTAATAAGAAGCTCTTTTATTGTTCCGGTTGGTGTTACTAAATCATTTGCTCCTAAAAGATCATTGCTTTTAAGAGATGATTTTAAGAGTTCCTTTGCAATCTGCTCTACTCCTTTTTTAAAATCAGCATTTGAAGCAACAAAATCTGTTTCAGAATTTATTTCAATAATTACTACTTTTTTTGAATTACTTACAATAGAAATAATTCCCTCAGCTGCAATTCTACTTGCTTTTTTAGCAGCCTTAGCAACTCCATTTTTTCGAAGTCATTCAATTGCTAAATCAATATCATCAGAAGAAGCATCAAGAGCTTTTTTTACATCCATCATGCCAGCTCCAGTCATTTCCCGTAATTTTTTAATATTTTTGATTGACATTTTTCCTCCTATTTTTTTGAAATTCAATTATATAAATTAATTAGAATTTCTTTTAATTGATTAACTTTTTGGTTAAAATCTTCTTTTAATCCAGAAAAGCCATGAATTAAGGCTCCCTTTGCCTTTTCATCAAGAGCAATTAAATCATTTAATGTTTTAACATTAAATTTATTAAAATGTTCAATAATTTCTTTACTCAGCTCTTTAAATTCACTAAGTTCTTTTTCCCCTAAATCTAAAAGATCAATTTTTTCTTTTAAGTTTTTAAATTCTTGTTCTAAAAAAAGTCTAGGTGTTGAGGATGATTGCCCTATTCCTGGTTTTGGTTTTCCGACATATTTTGTAAATGGTCTTTTTTTAGGTTCTTGTTTTAAAATTTCTGAAACTTCTTTTTCTTTTCCTTTAAGTTTTCATTCATTTGCTGCAATAATTGAAATTGCTTCATTAGCCATTGCAAAAGTTACATTTTCAGCAGTAAAACCATTATTTACTAAAACTCTAATTTGTTTTTCGGTTGGTTTATTTGAATATTTTCTTACTGGTGGTCTATTTACATTTTGTTGAGGCTGTCTTATTTGAGTTTCGTCAATTCCCATTACTTCAACATTTTCATCGAGGTGGAAAGCAGCCATTGCTACTCCCCCTTTGGCTTCTACGATTGCATCGGCCATTAAAGTTGTAATTAAAGCAATTGATTTATTTGCATCATCATTTGCAACAATTGGAAAACGGACTGTTGAGGGATCGACATTAGTATCAGCAAGCCCAAAAACAGGAATTTTTAATTTATTAGCTTCTTTAATTGCGATGTCTTCTTCAAAAATTGAAGTTACAAAAAGAGCTGTTGGTAGTCTTCGCATAAATTTAATTCCACCAAGTGATTTTTCAAGTTTTGCAAGTTCAGCACCCATATGCAAGGCTTCTTTTTTAGTATAACCTTCAAATTCATTTTTTGAAAGTCTTTCAAGCATTCTTAATTTTTTAACAGAGTTTTGAATTGTTCTAAAGTTTGTTAATGTTCCTCCAAGTCAACGATGGTTTACATAAAAAACTCCTGCTCTTTCAGAGTTTTCTTGAATTGTTTTTTCTGCTCGTTTATTTGTTCCAACAAATAAGAAAGTTCCCCCTTTTGAAGCAATTGAAGTCATTGCATTATAAGCATTTTCTAAAGTCATCGCTGTTGCTGCAGGACTAATCATGTGAATTTGTTTTCTTGAATTAGTCATTTTTTGCGCTTTTGCAATAAATGGTTTCATTGCAGGATTTCATCTTCTTGTTTCATGACCGTAATGAGTTCCATATTCAAGAAGTTTATCTTTTGAAATTAAACGTTCACTTCTTTCTACTGGTTTTTTTTCAAGTTCTTCTTTTTCTTCATCTTTTTTAGATTCAGAAGTAGAAGAATCTTTTTCATTATTTTTTGCTAGATCTTCTGCTTTTTGATTTAATATTTTTTCTTCAAAGGTATTTTCCCCTGATTTTTTGATTTCTAATTTATTTACATCTTGTTTTTTTTCAAGATTAATATCTGTTTTTTGTTCAACAGACTCTTTAATATTTTCCATTTTCTCCTCGTTTTAGACACCGACTAGTTTCGAACAAAGGAACCCTTTGGCACGACCTTTGAATCCACTAATCTGTTTAATTAATATAGTATATCTTTATAATTTTAACATTTTAAGCACAAGAAAAAAGAGAATTTTTTCTCTTTTTTCTTGTAAATAATTAATTTAAACAATTAAAAAAATATTAAATTTAAGTTTTTTTTATTTTTTTTATTGGTAGTTTTTTCTTTGCATTTTTATCTTTTGCTTTTTTTATCATGGCAAGAGATTGTTCTTTAGTAATTTCTCCGAGGTCTAGTAAAATTTCTGCTGTTTTTTCTTGTTTTTCAATAAAATTACATTTTGGAAAATTAGAACACCCAATAAATTTAGTCCCGTAACGAGAAGTTCGCATTACTAAGGGAGCTCCACATTCTGGACATTTTCTATTTACATCAAGTGGTGGCTCTTTTTTTACTAAGGGAGCTGAATATTTACATTCTGGAAAATTTTCACAAGCGATAAATTTTCCAAATCTTCCCCTTTTAATTTCTAAACGTTTTCCACACTCTGGACATTTTTCATCAATATATACTGGTGGTTTTGGTTTTACATTTAAGTCCGCTTCTTCAATTCGAGGTTCAAACATAAAAAAGAAATCCTTAATAAATTTTTTACCATCAACTTTTTTTCTTGCAATTAAGTCAAGTTGTTTTTCCATTCATGAAGTATATTCTTCATTAATAATATCATCAAATTTTGCTTCCTTTTGTAAAAGATGATTTACTTCATAAGCAAGTTCAGTAGGAGTTAAGGTTCCCCCTTTACTTTCTAAATATTGATAATTAATTAATCCCTGTGTTGTATTTGCATAGGTAGAAGGTCTTCCAATTCCTACTTCCTTCATTTTTTTAATTAAAGAGGCTTGGTTATATTTTGCTGGTGGTTTTGTTTCATGATCTATTACTTTTAGAAAATCTATTTCCAATTTAATTTCAGTTTTGGGAGCAGTTTCCTTAATTAATTTCAATCCATCCACAATTCTAAATCCTAATTCAATAGGAATTGAAGATCTTATTACAAAATAATTTTCCTTATCTTGATAAACATCAGTAAGAGTTTTATTTTTTCCCGGAGTTAAAAAGGCTTTAATTGTTGTTTGTCAAATAAAGGTATAAGCTTTTTTTTCATTAATTTTTAAATCTTTTATTACTTGGGGAGATTGTTCAATATCAGCTGGACGAATAGCTTCATGAGCATCTTGATCCCCTTGTGCTGCTTTAGTTTGTGGTTTACCTAAATAATATTTTTCATCATAAAATGTTTTTACATATTCCTTTACTGTTTTTACAAATTTTTCATCACCAATTCTTGTAGAGTCTGTTCTTGGATAAGAAATAATTCCTTTTTCATAAAGTTTTTGAGCAGCAATTGTAGCTGAAGTATTGGACATCTTATAATTAGTATACATCCCCATTAAATAAGTTGCCATCTCCAAAGGTTTTGGAGGATTTATTGTAATAGTTCTTGTTTTTCGATCAATAAAAGTAAAATTTCCTGTAAGTTTTTTTAAAACAAGAGCAGCAGCTTTATTTGTTTCATATTCAATTGTGGAAAAGTTTTTTGCATCAACATTAATCATTGTGATGTTTTTTTTAGTATCAATTCCCTCTATAGTTGATCAAGTTTCTGGAACAAATTTATCGATTTCATCTTGTCTTTCAATAATCATTCTTAAGGCTGCTGATTTAACTCTTCCAGCAGATTGTGCTTGAACTTTTTTCTTTGTTAAAAAAGATAAACGAAAACCAATAATACGGTCAAGCATTCTTCTTGCTTCTTGTGAATGCACAAGATCCATATTTAATTTTCCTTTATGCTCAATTGCCTCTAAAACTGCTTCTTTTGTAATCATGTCAAAAGAAACACGATAAAAATTAACATCTTTATGGTCTTTTTTTAAGACCTCTTCGATTACTGTTTTAATATGTCAACCAATGGCCTCACCTTCACGGTCAGGATCAGTTGCAAGATAAATATTTTCTGCTTTTAATGCTTCTTTTTGCAAATCAACAATTATTTCTTTTTTATCTTTTAATTCTATATATTGAGGTTCCATTTTATCAAGATCAATTCCTAATCTTAAACGTGTCCCTCAAGTTGATAAATTACGAATATGTCCAACAGAGGACATTACAAGTCATTCATCTTTTTTACTTGGTAAAAAAGACTGAATTTTTTGAACTTTATTTGGTGATTCAACTATTACTAAATTTTTTGCCATCTAAATTTTTTAATACCTTAATAGTATTACTCCCTTTTAAATAGAATTTAACTTTTTAATTTTAATTTCTAATTCTATTATATTTATTATATTATCAATTATTTAAAAATAAATGAAATTATTTTTAAAAATATGACCACAATTAAAGAAGTATATATAAATTTTCTCAATTAAAACCAATTAAAATTAAAACCAAAAGGAATTTTTCCTTTTGGTTTTGTGGTTTATTAAGTTAAAATTAAAATTTTAAATTTTAATTTTAAAAATCATTTTTTCTATATTTTTTGGTAAAACAGAAGCATCATTCACTAATAATGGAATATGTAAATCCTGAGGAAATAAAATTGCCATATCTCCTGCTTTTAATTTTGTAAGGGTAACATCTTTAATGTTTGCATCATATTTTGAAAGTAAATAATCATCTTTTTCATCATAACTTTGAACAATTTCTATTTGATTATTTGTAGAAATTATGAGATTTTCTTCCCCTTCAATACAATAATGTAAATCTAAGTTTTTTTGGTGACTTTCAAAGTCTAATCCCGCTGATACTCTAAGAGGAAAAGTGTTGTAAATACAAATTACTTCATCGGGTTTTAATATATTAACACCTTTTATTAAATTTGTAAAATTTCCTTCTTGTAAATAATCAAGAACATAATCTAAATTAGCACTAATACCTTTATAGGAATTAAGATTTTTTTTATTATCAATTATCATAATCTATTTTTGTTTAGCTTCCTTTCATGCTTTTAATTCATCAACTTTTTCTTGTTTTCTAAATTCTTCAAGTAAAGTCATTTCTTTGAAATAGTGTTCATATTTATCTAAATAAGTTTTTTCTGGAATGGTAATAAGTTCTCTATTATTTTTAGAACTTAATTTATTTAGAAATTTAATATAACGGTTTTGTCATTTAATTTTTTTACAGTTTTTATTGTATTTATTTTCATCTTTATTTAGAAGTTTTTCTTCTTTAATTAAATTTTTAGTATCTGCTGTTCAAGATCAAACAGTAAGGTTAGTTTTATCTTTATTTTTTTTAAGAGTTCAATAACCTTTTTTATCTCCAAAATCAAGAACAATAGATAAGACATATCCGATAATTGCCACTGTAAAGAAAGCGAAAATTGGTGTTCATAAACTACTAATTAATGGAGTTTCCATAATCATTGTTGATGAAATAAAGAAACAACCAATTCCTACTGCTGATCCAATTACACCACCAATAAGTGTTCCTTGTTTGTTTGCTCTTGTAGTAAACATTCCAAGGAAAAACATTCCAAATACCGGTGCTCCAAATCCCCCAATTAAAGCAATAAAGAAGTTTAGTAAATTATATACTCCAGAAACTATCATCATTAAACAAACAAAAGTTGCAAATAGTCCAACCAAAATCATAATTATCTGTGATATTTTAACAATTTTAGTTTCATCAATATCTTTTTTATGATATTGAATAAAATCAACCGTAAAACAAGTACCTACTGCATTTAATGAACTGGCAATTGTTGACTGACAAGCCGCAAATAAAGCTGCAATAATAAGTCCAGTCACTGCAACTGGTAAAGCTGTCAACACAAAGAATGGTAAAACATTATCTGTTTTTTGACCAGCTCCAGGAAGAATATTATTAGTAACAAAATTATCAAGATGCCCCCCTTCAGGGAATATAACCTGTCCACCATCAGGATAAGTTCATCCACCAATAATATTTTTATCATCAAAAAATGGTGATTGAGCAAAAAGATAAAGATAATTATTAGCATCATAATATCCTCAAAGTAAAGTTCCTGCTCCATAGAAAAGGAAAATTGTTAATATAGCTAAAAAGGCATTTACTCAAATTCCTTTATTTACTTCATTAGAAGATTTTGAAGTTTGATATCTTTGAACTACATCTTGAGAACCAACATATTGATAAGAAGTATTTATTAATTGTCCAAGGAAAATAATTGGAATCGATGCTCCAACTAGAGTTATTTTTCAGGCGCTTCCGCCACCTTCACCACCCATAAATTTATTATTAGCAAGTGCATTATTGAGAAATTCACTTCAAGTAACTCCCGCGGCTAAAATTCCACTAATTGCAAAACCAATAATAAGAATAATTCCTGCTAAAAGCACAAATCCTTGAACAGCTTCTGTTCAAACAACCCCTTTAATTCCAGCTACAACCGTATAAATTAAAGAAATAATTCCAATAAATGCCGCTATCCAAAATGGACTTACATTAGGTAAAATAGTTCCAAAAGCTAATGTTGGCAAGTAAATTACAATAGCAATTCTAAAAATATGATAACCAATGAACATAACTGAACCAAGTGCTCTTATAATATAGGAAAATCTTTGTTCTAAATATTCATATGCAGTTGTTGCATTAATGTGTCTAAAAAAAGGCACAATATAAATAATTAAAATTGGTGCAAATAGAAAAATAGTAATATTTCCAAATGCAAATATTCAACTTCCTACAAAAGCATTTGCAGGAGTAGCCATATAAGTAATAGCGGAAAGTGTTGTCGCTCAAATAGACATTCCTGCTACCCAACCAGGAATTTGTCCCGATCCTTTAAAATATTCCTCTGCTGAGTCACTTTTTTTAGCTTTTTTTCTTTGATAACTAAAAGCAAAACCAATAACAACGATTGTTGCAAAATATGCTACTAAAACTACTCAATCTCAACTAGCAAATCCTGCTTCAGGAGGATTTAAAATATGTTCTATTCCATTTTCTATTTTAGGAAAATCACTAATATTCATTCCGATTCCTCTTATGAAAGATATTTATCAATTATGTTTTGAGCATTTTTTAATAATTCTTCTTTTTCAATTGGAGCATAAGCAATTTTTGAATATGTTAAATCTCCATAACCTTTTAGATGAATAATTGCTTTTAATGTTCCCATTAAATTATTTGCAACTAAATCTGAAATATAATTATTATATTGATGTTGTAGTTGAACTGCTTCACTGATATTTCCTGATTTAGCAGCAACTAAAATTTTTCTTGCTAAGATAGCATTTGCATTATAAGTTGATCCAATAAAACCATCAACTCCAAGTAGCGCTCCAGCAACAAGCATTTCATCTCATCCATAAAGAATATTTAAATCAGGATAAGCATTTTTTAATCTTTCTAATTCAAATAAATTAGTTGCAGAAAATTTAACTCCCACTACTTTATCTAAACTTAATAATTTTCCAAATTCTGCTATTGATAATGAAATATTAGTTAATTGAGGAAGATAGTAAACAAACATGTTCATTCCTGTTCCATCAATTATTTTTTTATAATAATTATATACATCTTTAAAACTAAACCCATAATAGTAAGGGGTTACTGCACTAATTGCATCATAATTTAAATCTTTTGCAATTTTTCCTAAATAAATTGATTGATTGTAATCTAAATTACCAACTTGAGCAATTAATTGTATTCTTCCATTTGCAGCTTTTGCAACTAATTCTAAAATTTTTTGTTGTGTTGCGCAATTACTTGCAAGAAATTCTCCTGTTGATCCATTTATGTATAGACCATCAACTTTTTGATTTTCAATTAAAAAGTTGACAGTTTCTCCCACTGCTTGTTCATTTAATGAACCATCTTCATTAAATGGTGTAACCATAGCAGCAAAAATTCCTGTTAATTTTTCCATTTTGTTATCTCCTTTAAATGTAAAATATCTTGAATCTTAATCTACTATTTAAGTATATTTTTAGTAAGAAAAATATTGCTCAAAAAAGGTATGAGCAATATAACAATAAATTTTTTAATTATATGTATATACTTATATATACCACTATTTATTTAATTTTAAATCAAGCAAATCAGCTATTTTATTTTTAGAAATAAGAATTTTTGCCTCTTGATATGAAATCTTATATAAATGAGTAATTAATGATTCTGCAAGATATTTTTGATTTTTATCTAGAAGTTTTTTTGCTTCCAAAAAATCTAATCCCAATAATTCTTTAATAATATTAATTGAAAATTCATATGTTTTATTATTAAAAGCATAAGTAGAAACAATTTTATTTTGATATATTTTTCCTAAATTATTATATGATTTAATAATTAAATAATCTAAAATAATTTTTAAGAAAGTAGTTTCTGGACCAAAAGTTCATCCTTCAATATACAAAGAATCAAAATTAAAATTTATAAGATAATCAATAAAATTTAATTTTAAATCTAATTTATTTAAATTTTTCTCTTTATTAACACAATTAATACTAATAGTTGTAGCATAAGATTCTTTTGCTTTTTTTAAAATACCTAAATTATATTTAGTATTTCCAGTAATTGAAAATTCTATAACTAAATCATTATTAGTAAAAGAAAAATCTGCCATATCAAGATATCCAACTTGAAAGTATTGTTCAAAATAAACATCATTATGTTCATTATCATTACTAAAAGTATTTATATGTTTTTCAGAAGAAATAAACGTTTTAAATTTATCTTCTTTTTCATCAAATAGAAATCATAGATAATCTGTAATTCCACGAAGCATATGCCCTGTATATCCTGCCCCTATAAAAAATATTCTTGCATTTTTTTTATTAATAAATTTTTGAAAAACTTTTTGCAAATGAACAAGTTCCTTTTCACTTTGATTAAAAAGTTTTTCATATTCCAAAATTTTTGAAAAATATGTATCTATTCAGTCCATTTTTTTAGTCCTAACGCTGCTGCTCCAACTAAGTTAGCAGCATTTCCTAATTTTGCTTGCTTAAAGTTTATTTTTAAAAAAAGATTTTTGTCCATTTTGCTTTCTATTATAGTAACTAATTTATCGAAGGGAAATAATTTATTTTCAATAATTCCTCCCCCAATAACAAATATTTCTGGATCAAAAAGATAACAAATATTAACAATTCCTCATGCTAAATCATCTAAATATTTTTGAAAAACTATTCATACACCTGGATTATATAAATTGGCAAAAATTTCTACTCCATGTTCAAAATTAAATCCAGCCTTTTGCATTTGTTTTAAAAGATTTTTAGTAGAAGCAACTTGTTCTCATTCTTTTCCAGAAGGAAGAAGCATTCTTCCCACTTCTCCTCCTCAACCATGAGCACCTTTAAATATTTCTTTTTCTACAATAAGTCCTCCACCAATTCCCGTCCCTAAAACAATCATTACTGAATTTGTTGAACCATTAATTACTCCTAAAAATAATTCTCCAAGAATTGCACAATTAGCATCATTTTCCACAAAAACTGGAAGGTTTGTTTTTGAAGAAAGAAAAGTTTTAATATTAAAATCAATATAATTTGTAAAAGCAGGGGTTGAGCCTATAACTTGTCCTTGTTCATCAATCACTCCTGATGTTGAAACAGCAATATAAGCTAAATTATAATTAGATCTTATTTCATCATTAATTCAAGAAACAACTTTTTTTCACATTAAAGTTCCATCTGGATTTTTAGGACTGTGATGAGTTTGAAATTTATCTTTTTTGATAATTTTTAAGTCAAAATCAAAAATAGCTCATTTAATAAATGAACCTCCAATGTCTAAAGATAAAATTTTTTTTTCCTGCATTTTTCTAAATTTTCTAATATATTATAAATTAATAAACCACAAATAATTCTTAAAATTAAACTACTATATACTTAAATTATAAAATACTTAGTAGTATAGAAGTTTAAAAATAATTAATCTAAAATTATTTTTCCATACTTTCCTTTTTGATAATTTAAGATAATTTTTTTATAAAATTCTTCAGGAGATTTATTTGAATTATTTAATTTAACAATTAAGTCTTTTTCAACATCATCATAACCAAGATCATAACCTTTTTCTTGAAGTTTAATAATTAATTTTTCAGCCACTTCGTGAAGAGGTAAAATAGTTAATTTTATTGAACCAATTGCAGCAAGAATAAGTCCTTGACTATCATCTTCAAAACTAGGTTGTAAAACTCCAGGAGTATCCATAATTCAATATTTTTTTGCAAATTGATATCAACTATTAGTTTTGGTTACTCCTGGTCGATCTTCAACTTTTGCTCTTTTATTATCAGTTAAAATATTTAATAAAGTAGATTTCCCTACATTAGGAACTCCAAGAATTATAAATTTAGGAAGTAATCTTCTAAATTTAATTTGATTAGTAATTTTTAAAATTTCTTGTTGAATCATTTTTTTATTTGTAAGCGAAACAGGAAAAGCAAACCCAAAACGATTTTTATAATATTGAATTCAGGGTTTCAATTCTGTCTTCAAAACTAAATCTGCTTTTGTCAATAAAACAATAACTTGTTTTCCATTAATCAAGTTATCAAATTGATCTATATAAGAGGATTTTGGAGCTCTTGCATCAACTAAGATAAAAAAGAGATCAATCTTTTTTGTAATGTCTTCAAACTCACGAAGAGTTTTAGACATGTGTCCAGGAAATCATTGAATTTGTTTACTCATTGTATTTTAATTATATTAAATTAGTTGTATATAAAACTATATATATTGAAAAATATAATATACTTTCAATAATATAATAGGGTTGTGGAAATTGGAAAACCTTTTTCTACATGAAATAGTCTTAGTTTAATTTAATAAAAAAAGGAAACAGCTTTATTGCTGTTTTCTTTTTATTTTTTTAAACTATTTTAATTGGAAGTATTTTCTTGTTCTTCCTTAATTGTTTTTTCAATTATCTTTTTTGTTTTTATTTTTTTTATAGTTAAAATAACTATTCAAGTTATAAAAGTAACAAGAAAAATTGCAAAAGCAAAAGAAATAATAATAGTTGCAACTAATCCCGAATCCAAAATAACCACCTTTAAAAAAATATCCAATACAATTAAATAATAGCAATTATTCAATTTAACAATTGTCATTACTTAATGGTGGAACTGAATAGACTTGAACTATCGACCTCTCCGTTATCAGCGGAGTGCTCTAACCAACTGAGCTACAGTTCCAAAACAAGGCTTAACCCTTGTATAGAAGTGAAAAGAATAATTATCTTTTTGAAAATTGTCTTGCTCTTCTTGCTTTTCTTAATCCGTATTTTTTTCTTTCTTTTATTCTTGAATCTCTTGTTACTAATCCTGCTGCTTTTAGTGCAGGTTTATAATCAGCAGAAGCACTAATTAAAGCTCTTACAATTCCGTGTCTTAAAGCACCAGCTTGACCACTAAAACCCCCACCATTAATGTTTGCTTTAATATCAAATTGGTCCATGGTTTTAGTAATTTCTAATCCTTGAACAGCATCTTGAATTAAAGTTTTATAAGGAAAATAATCATTAATGTCTTTATCGTTAATAATGATTTTCCCTTTACCTGGGGTTAAAGTAACTCTTGCTACTGATGACTTTCTTCGACCTAGTCCTTGATACATTTTCTTCCTTTCTAAAATTTTAGGGTAATTAGTTTTGGACTTTGCGCTTCATGTTGATGTTCTGGTCCTTTATAAACAAATAATTTTTTAATCTGTTTTCTTCCTAATTTACCATGAGGAACCATTCCTCATACTGCTTTTGTCACCATTTCTTCTGGATATTTTTCACGCATGGTTGCAGCAGTTCTTTCTCGCAATCCACCTGGATAACCAGAATGATGGTAGTATATTTTTTGTTGTTCTTTATTACCAGTTAATTTAACTTTTTCAGCATTAATAACAATAACAAAATCTCCATTGTCTTCATGGGAAGTATAGGTTGGTTTGTTTTTTCCAGTAATTATTTTAGCAACTTCTGAAGACATTCTACCCAAAACTAAATCTGTAGCATCCACTACATATCATTTTTGATCAATGTTTTTTCCGTTGGCCATAGGTGTTTGTCTCATATTGTCTATTCTTTCTATAATTATAATATATACAAAATTTCTGTATAACCTTTTAAATTATATAGTTTTAACTTAAAAAATTTAAAAAAATAAGCAAATAATTAAAATTAATATTCAATCTTAATTAAATATAAACCACAACCAGGGGCTTTATATTGTGCCCCTCCTTTTTTAGGGTGTTCAAGAAGATATTTTAAATCATCTGTATCTAAAATTCCCCGATTATGGGCAAGTAAAACACCCACAATATTTCGGACCATAAAGCGCATAAAACCTGGACCAGAAACAGTAAAAATAAGTAAATCAGCTTCTCTTTTTAGAACAATTTTTACTGTTCTTGTTGTTTTTTTATATTCTTCCCTTGCAGTAAAAGATAAAAAATCATGGGTTCCATTAAGAAGCAAAGTTGCTTTTTCTAATTTTTTAAAATCCAATGGATAAGAATAATTATATTCATAATCAACTCTTGAATTTATATAATTATTTGAGGATTGAAGATGAACAATATATTGATAAATTTTATTACTTTTAGCATAGCGAATATTAAAATTTAGTTTTACTTCCTCTAAACTTAAAACCTCTAAATCTGGAAGCATATTTAAATAATCTAAAAATTCATCAACTGATTTTAATGAATTAGTTTTAATTGTAAATTGCTGTTCTAAAGCATGAACATAACGGTCAGTTCTTCCTGCTCCAATAATTTTACAATTGTTATCTTCAAAATAATTTTTAGAAGCTAGAAGTAAATCTCCCATTACAGTTCTTACAATGGGCTGAATTGCTCATCCATAAAATTTTGAACCATCATAAGTAATCTTTCCTAAATATTGTTTCATTACAAAGAAAGACCCCACTCTAAGCACTCAATTCTTATGTTTTGAATTTGCAAATAGAAAATACCCGCAATTAAAATTGTTGCAATAAAAAAAAGTACAATTGAAAAAAAATCAATTCTTTTTTTAGAATAATTACTTCGCTCTTCTCCAATCATATATCCTCTTGCAATCATTGCTTTTGAAATGTCATCTGCCCTTCGAAAAGAAACAATAAACAAAGGTAAAAAAGCATTTCCAAAAGCACTTATTCTTTCTCTAAATGTTCCTTCACGATAACTAATTCCTCTAGTTTCCTGTGCATAAAGAATTGTTTTTAAATCAAGTAAAATAACAGGAATAAATCTTAATCCTAAAGTAAGAATCATTGAAATTTCATTTACAGGAACTTTTAAATAACGTAGTGGATAAATATATCAAGCAATTGTTGAGGATAATTCTAATTCGCTAGTAGTAAGAATTAATAAGGTTCCTACTAATAAGATATCGTAAATTTTAAAAGCAATAATTGTAGAAAGATAAAGTGCATAAAAAGAATTTTTATTCTCCCCAAAAAAATAATAAAAAATGAAAGTAAAAGCAAAAATGAAAAAAATTGGTTTCAATGTTTTTCAATAAATAATTAGATTTATTTGTGCAGCACAAATTCCAATAGTAACAAAAATAAACATTGCAAGTGTAGTTGTAATACTTGTTAAGAAAAAAACAGAAATTCCCAAAAAGAGAAAAATTAAAAATTTCAATCTTGAATCAAAATCATGGGCAATTGTTTTTTTATAATGATATTTAGAAATTGAAAAATTATTTTTCATAATAATTTTTTGACACCATTTTTGATCCAAGAAGAAGTTTTTTCCGACTTAATATTTCTTCTGTAGTTCCTTCAGCATAAATAATTCCTTCTTTAAGAAAAAGAACTCTAGTTGTTGAGGCTTTAATTACACCAAGATGATGGGAAACAATAAAAATAGTCTTTTTATATTTTTTATTTAATTCTTTTATTGCGGCAACAAATGCTTTTACGGAAGCTGGATCTAAAAAAGCAGTAGGTTCATCAAAAATCATTACTTGAGGATTTGTAATTAATAAGGAAGCAATGATAACTTTTCTTTTTTCACCAGAACTCAAATTAAAAGTATTTTTGGTTAGATGTGTTTTTGGTAAATGAACATGTTCACATACTTGTAGTACTCTTTTATTGATTTCTTTCTCACTCAATTTAAGTCTTGTTAAAGGCATTGCAATATCATCAAAAACTTTTTCCTTGAACAATTGTAAATCAGGATTTTGATATGAAATAGAAACATCTTTTCTTATTTTTTTATATTTTTTTAGTTTTGTTTTAGGAGTTATATTAAAATCATCATAACTAATTTCTCCTTCAGTAATGCTCACAAGACCAGCAATGCAATTTATTAAAGTAGACTTACCAGATCCGGTAGGCCCAATTATTCCAATTGCATCTCCTTCATAAGCTTGAAAAGTAATTTCCTTTAAAGCTTTTTTTTCTTCTGGAGTATTTGGTTCATAAACTTTTGAAATATTTTTTACTAATATTTTCATTACAATATTTCCTTTAAAATAAATTTGCTTTCTTTAAAATTTCTTGATTTTTGAAAATTTTATTTGGTTTAGCATCAGCGATGATTTTCCCCTTATTTAAAACAATCATTCTTTTTGCTCTTTTTGCTTCTTCCATATGATGAGTTATATGAATAATTGTTTTTCCCTTCATATTAAGTTTTTCAATAATTGCAATTACCTCATCTTGAGAATAAGGATCAAGCATTGAAGTTGCTTCATCAAAAATAAGTACATTAAAATTTAAAACAATAATTGAGGCTAGGGCAACTTTTTGCTTTTGACCTCCAGAAAGTGAATTTACATTTTTTTCTTTTAAATTAACAATATCTAGTTCTTTTAAAACATGATTAATTAAATGATCCATTTTTTCAACTGATTTAATATTTTTATTTTCAAGTCCAAAAGCAATATCATTTTTTACAATTGAAGCAATCAACTGATTATCTGGATTTTGAAAAAGCATTCCAATATTTTTTCGAAGTATTTTTTCACAAACAGGGACATCATTAAAAAAATATTCACCTATTTTTAAGGGAATAATTCCAGAAATAACATTAACCAGAGTTGTTTTTCCAGATCCATTTGGACCAACAAGAGCAATATATTCTCCGGTGTTAATTGTTAAATTAAAATCTTTGAAAACTGTTGTTTCTTTAAACTTAACTGTAATGTTTTTTAATTTTATAATACTCATAAATTAATTATATAAATAAAAAGATGCTTAGAGCATCTTTTTATTTAAATATTATACAAAAGCAATAATTGAAATTGGAGCAGCATCACCCTTTCTAGTTCCATATTTTAAAACCCGAGTGTACCCTCCATTTCTTTTATTATATTTTGGAGCAATATCATCGAATAAAATTTGCAAAGCATTTTTCCCTGCTGAATTTTTTGTATTTCGAAGAATTTTTGCTGCACTTCTTCTTGAAGCTAATGTATTTTTTTTACCCATTGTTATTAAACGGTCCATTTTTTTCTGTAACTCTTTTGCTTTTGCATGAGTTGTTACCAATTGACCGTGGATAATTAGATCAGTAAGTTGGTTTCTTTCTGTTCTTGTTGTTCTAGCAGCGTTATGAACATTTGACTGTCTTTGCTGTCTATTTCTTTTTGCCATAATTTTTCCTGCCTATTCTGATTTAAATGAAAGTCCCATGTCTTGAACTACCTGGATAATCTCTGTAATTGATTTTTCACCTAAATTATTAATATCTTTTAGTGCTGAAACAGGACGATTAATTAATTCCTGTACATATCTAATATTTGAAGCTAGAAGTCATTTTTCTGATCTTGCAGAAAGATTTAATGATTCAATTGGAACTGATAGTTGTGAATCAATATCTTCTTCAATTTCTTCTTCTTCAAATAAATCATCAGATTTTAGTTCTACTAATTCTTCAAAAGCTGCATAATAATTTTTTAAAATTGCCCCTGTAAAAGCAACTGCTTTTTCAGGACTCATTGCTCCATTAGTTTCAACGTCCATTGTAAGTCTTTCGAAAATTCTTGATTCTCCTGGATTTACTTCAGAAACATTAAAATTAAATTTTACAATTGGAGAAAAATTTGCATCAATTGGAATAATTCCTTGAATATCACCAATTTTATCTTCAACAATAAATCTTGTATCTTCAAAAGTTTTATAACCTTTTGAATAAATTACATAAATTGTTGCTTCAATTGCTTTATCTTTTGATGTATTTGCAATTACTAAATTTTTATTATAAATATTAAAACCTGCAGGAACTTCAATATTTTTTGCTTTTACAACTCCATTTTGGGAGCTTAATTTAAATTTATGAACTTCATCCACATCAATAATATTTTCATCAACTTCAATTACTAAATCTTTTAAGTTAAGGACAAATTCAATCATGTCCTCTCTTGCATTGGGAATTGCTTGAAATTCATGTTGAATTCCTTTTACCTCTACTGCAAAAGCAGAAGCTCCAGGAATTGATGATAAGGCAATTCTACGAATTGCAATTCCAATAGTGTTTCCAAACCCTCGTTCTAGTTTTTCAAGGGTAAATTGTTGACTATTAGGTGTTTCTAATGATTCATTAGTAATAATTTTGTTAAAAGTTGGTATTAAAAACCGTTCCATGTAATCTCCTTAGCTCCTATCTTCTAAATTTCTTAGGTTTTTTTACACCATTATGGGGAATTGGTGTTACGTTTTTTATTTCTCTAATTTCAAAATCAGAAGTTTGGAAGAATTTTAAAACTGCAGTTCTTCCTGGCCCCACGCCTTTTATTCGCACTGATAAGGTTTTAACCCCATTTTCTTTTGCAGCTTTAGCAATTGCTTGTGCTACTAGTTGGGCTGCATATGCAGTTGATTTTTTTGCCCCTTTAAATCCAATTGCTCCAGCTGATGATCAGCAAACTACATTTCCATCAATATCACTAATTGAGATGATGGTATTATTGAATGTAGTATGTACATGGGCAATTGCTGAGGGTACATTTTTTTTAGCTTTTTTCTTTGTTCTATGTTGTGCCATAATCCTGCTCCTACCTATTTAGTTGCTTTCTTTTTATTTGCAACTGTTTTTCTTGGACCTTTTCTAGTTCTTGCATTTTGCTTAGTAGATTGTCCTCTTACTGGAAGTCCTCTTCTATGTCTCATTCCCCGGTAAGCACCAATTTCCATTAATCTTTTAATGTCATATTGTTGTTTTCTTCTTAGATCACCTTCAGTAGTATAAGTTGCTGCTGCTTCTCTAATTTTTGTTAGTTGTTCATCATTTAAGTCTTTTGTTTTTTGTTCTGGGTTTACATCTGCGCTAGTACAAATTTTTCCTGCAGAAGTAAGACCAATCCCATAAATATAGGTAAGAGAGTATTTAATTGCTTTATTATCAGGAATTTCTATATTTAATATTCTTGCCATAAATTAATTATCCTTGTCTTTGCTTGTGCTTTGGATTAGACTTGCAAATTACTTGGACTCTCCCTTTTCTTTTGATTATTTGACAGTCTTTACACATTGGTTTGACTGATGCTCGTACTTTCATTTTCTCTCTCCTTATGAAAAAAAACCCTTCCTATACTAGAACCTAGTATATAAGGCATGTTGATAAGCGATTATAATGCGCAATTATGTAATTACGGGTTATAATAGCTCAACAATTTGCTATTTTCCACATACTTATTATATAGGAAAAGACCTAAATATAGGAAGAAAGCATGCATAAAAAAAGTCTTTTTACTGTTTTTAAATAATTATTTTTTTAGAAACTTTTTTTGTTCACAATTTTATTTATCTTTTTTAACAAGCAAAATTTATTTAGATAAATAAAAGTAAATCATCAAGACTATTTATTAAAACATCTTGAGAATTATTAATTATTTTTGTCCTTTATTATTTAAGTATTAAAAATTAAATTTATTAAAATCGATTATTATAATATTGGTCTACAATTGCAATATCAGCTTCGCTTAAAATTTTATCTTCTGCAAGTTGTGCATAATCAAGTTGGGCCTTGGTAATTGTTTTTGTTTCAATACGATCAATTGTTAAAAATGATCCAAAAGATAATGGATATTTTGGAAAATCATAATTATCTCTTGAAGAAAGCATTGCTACTACTCCATAATCATCACCAATTTCAACAATAACGCATGGTCTTGAACCTGTACTAGGAATACTTTTTGTAACTCCTAATTCATCATCATCTAAAAATATCACATCAAATTCACTTTTTTCTAAAAAAAACTCTCCCATTTTTCAAACCTCTTTTCATTATTTATTATACTTTTCTAAGGTTTTTTTTAGGCTTTTTCTTACATCTATAAAGCATTTATATTATGGTGCATAATAAAAAAATATTAGTGGTAAAATAAAATTGTTATGGTACCAATAAAAAATAAAACAGAACAAAAACAATATGGTCTATTATCAATGATAGCCATAATTATAGGAATAGTAATTGGATCAGGAATTTTCGTTAAAAATACTGTACTAATTGATATGACTAATTCCGCTTTATTATCAACAATGGGATGAATCATAGGGGGATTAATTGTTGCTTCAATGTTAATCGCTTTTATTGAAGTCTCATCTATTACAAAATTAAAAAACGAACAAGGGACATTAGCCTCTTGAAGTAAACATCTTTGAGGAAAAAAAACTAGTAAACTTATCGGAATTTACTTTGCTATTTTTTATTTTCCTTTAATTGTTTCAGTTGAGGCAATTTTTTGTGCTGACCAATTATTAGCACTTAATGATGCAAAAGTTGCTCAAAATTTAGGATTAGGGGAAATGGGTTATTTTTGAATTACAACATTTTTAATGTATTTTATTATTATTGTTGTTGGTTTAATAGTAAGTCACTCTCAAAAAACTAGTAAAGGTATAATGAGCACTGGAACAATAGTAAAAGTAATTCCATTATTTGTTGTAATTTTTCTAGCATTTATTATTGTTTGTGGAGCAACAGGAATTGCAAGTGGAGATAGTCCTATTGCTGATCCTGAAACCGGAGGAGTAAATAAAGTCTTTAATATACATGATGACATAAATATAGGAATTACTGGTTTTGGAACTAGTATTTTGAGTATATTAATGATTTTACCCGCAATTTTATTTGCTTTTGATGGATTTTTATTTGTTAACTCTTTATCAACAGAAACTAAAAAACCTTCAACATATAAAACAGCAGCTATAATTGCTATTTTTATTATTACAATGATTTATATTTTCTTTTCACTTTCTTCATACATGCTTGCACCAGTAAGTGCTGAAGATGGTAAATTAGCAAGTGGTAATTTTTCAATTACAAATGTTTTTACAAATATTTGAGAGGGACCAGCAGGAGAAATTATGGCACAGATATTAGTGTTATGTGTTTTCTTCTCAATTCTTACTGCTACATTTTCTTTTGCAGTTTCTGGAACTTGATCACTTTCTGACTTATCAAATATTGGAGAAATTGCCGATGTTAATGGAACATTAATTCGAAGAAATAAAGTTGGTTTACCAACGGGAGCAGGAATAAAAACAATGTTTCTGACATTGGGCGCAATCACAATTATAAGATTTATGGATGGAGCACATGTTCTTTCTATAAATGCATTAGATTTAGCATCTATAGGAGATGATAATCTTATTAACTATAATGCTAAAATGACTGATTATACTTCTCAAGTTATAGTTATGACTAACTTTACCTTCTATTCATTTGTTTTAATTGGAGCAGTAAGAAATCGTTTCAATAAAAAAGTAGAAGTAGAAAAAGTAAAAGGATTCTTTATTTTTGCATTTATTGCAATTGGTCTTATGAGCTTTGCGGTATTGGACCTGGTTTATGTTACTATTAGTAGTTTCATTGGATCTTGTAAAACAATTTTTAGCGGTAGTGGAGGGCTTACTAGTCTTGATCTTTATAATACCTTTGGTCTTATAATGTGAATTATGTTCTTAGTTCCATTGCTTATTACAGTGCAAATTATTGGAAAAAAAGCAAAAATTCCTTCAAAAGAAGATTTAGAACATAAAAAATATTATCAAAAAGCATACAATGAACATATTCCTTTTGATGAATATAAAACTAAATTTGAAAAACCTGTTGACTTAACATTAGTAACTACAAAAACAGGGAAAGAATATAAACCTGCAATAGGTGAATTTGAAATAAAAGAAACAAAATTTGAAAAAATGTATCATGATTTATGAAATGAAACTTTAAATATATATAAAAAAATAGTCGAAAAAATTCAAAAATTATACAAAGAAACAAAAGAAAAAATTCATGAATTATTTCATAAAAAATAAATAGACATTTAAAATAAAAAATAGCTCAAGTTTTAAACTTGAGCTATTTTTTATTTATTATATATAAACACATATTATTAAAATAATCTTTTCTTTTAAATTATTTATTACAAAAAGAAAAATTGCTTATTAGATAAAATATAGGTCTAAAATAACAAATTTATTCCCTAACACACCACTATTAATGTATTTATTATAAGAAAGAATTTTAAAAAATGTAAAATTAAAGTTATGGATGCATCACTAGAAAATAAAACTGGAAGAAAACAATATGGCCTACTAACTATGGTTGCAATTATTGTTGGAACAGTAATTGGATCAGGAATTTTTGTTAAAAATACCGAACTAATTAGCACAACTAATTCTGCTTTATTATCAATGATAGGTTGAATTATTGGAGGACTTATTGTTGTTTCAATGTTGGTTGCTTTTATTGAGGTTTCATCAATTACTAAATTAAAAAATGAACAAGGAACTTTTTCTGCTTGAAGTAAATATCTTTGAGGGGAAAAATTAAGTAAATATATTGGAGTTTATTTTACTTTAATTTATTTCCCCTTAATTATTGCAATAGAAACAATTTTTGCATCAAATCAATTACTTGGAATTTTTGGGATGCAAGAAATGAGTTTGTTTTGAACTACAACTGTTATAACAATTATTATTATAATTGTTGCTTTCTTGATTGTCAACCATTCTCAACGGACTGGAAAAGGATTAATTGCATCAGGAACCATGATTAAAGTTATTCCTCTATTTTCGGTTATGTTAATTGCTTTAATTATTTTGGCTGGAGGTCATATTGAAGGAACCAACAGTACTCTTGATGGTGTAAATAATATTTTTGATCCAAATGATCCTATAAATATGGGAATGACTGATGATTCAAGCAATATTTTACAAATCTTAATGATCTTACCAGCAATCCTCTTTGCTTTTGATGGATTTTTATTTGCTAACTCCCTTTCAACAGAAACAAAAAAACCTTCAACTTATCGTAATGCAGCAATTATCGGAGTATTTATTATCACTATGGTTTATATTTTATTTTCTCTTTCTTCTTATATGCTTGCTGATATTAATGATGGATTAGATGACCAAAAATTTGGAATTGAAGCAATCTTTTCCGGACTTTGACCAGGAAATGCAGGAACAATTATTGGTAAAGCAATTGAAATAACTATTTTTATTTCAATTATTACTTCTACCTTTTCTTATGCTGTTTCAAGTACATGATCAATTGCTGATTTTTCAAATATTAATGAAATTGCTGATGTTAATGGAACTTTAATTCGAAGAAATAAAGTGGGAATGCCAATTAGGGCAGGAATGAGAATGCTAATGATGGCCCTAGTTTTCACCTTATTTATTCGAATGGCAGATGGAATTAATATTCTTACTCTAAACGCAATTATAGATAGCAGTGAAGCAGGGTGGGCCCTTACAGAACATGATACCTCCATGAATAACTATTCTTCAAATATTGCAACAATGACAAACTTCACTCTTTATTCAATTATTTTAATTGGTGCAGTAAGAAACCGTTTTACTAAAAAAGTTGAAGTAGAAAAATCAACTGGATTCTTTGTTTTTTCTTTCTTTGCTATTATTGTGATGATTTTTGCAGTTGGTGATCTTGCTTATGTTGCAGTTAGTGATTTTATTGAAGCCTTTAATATCCTTTTTGGTGAAGGCACTCATGATTTAACCTCAAGTGAACTTGCTGCTGTTATTTATAATGCATTTGGATTTATCTTATGAATTATCTTTTTTATGCTTTTAATTATATTAACAGAAACTATCCATAGAGGAACAAAAAAACTAACAAAAAGTCATTTAAAACATAAAGCTTATTATCAAAAAGCTTATAATAAGCATATTATTTTTAGTGAATATAAAATTCAACATAAACAACCAATAAACTTTGATCATAAAGAATTGCTTAAAATTAAAAGAGAAATTTGAACTGAATTCATTAGTAAGAACAAAAAGTTTTAATAAAAAAAATACGACATAATCGTATTTTTTTTATTAAAAATTATGCTAATCTACCGATTATTTTTTCTTCCCCGAAAAACAATTCTACATTTTGAAATATCGGAAGGAGAAATAGCAACAGTTACTTCATCTCCAGCAGTAAGCTTAATATAATATTTCCGCATTTTTCCAGAAACATGGCCCATTACTTCATGACCATTTTCAAGCATTACCTTAAAGTCTCCTCCAGGAATAACTTGTGATATTTTCCCATACATTGTTACGTATTCATCATCTACCATATTATTTAGTTAAAATTTCACCTCCAGTTGCTGTTACAAGAACCGTGTGTTCATCGTGAGCAGTAATTCCCCCATGAACTGTTCTTACTGTTCAATTATCTAATGGATCTGTAAATAACTGATCTCTTCCATCAATAACCATTGGTTCTATACAAAAAGTCATCCCTTCTTTTAAAACTAATCCTTGTCCAGGAATTCCAAAATTAGGAACTGCTGGACTTTCATGCATTTGTTTTCCAATAAAATGACCTGTATATTGATGGGTTGAAGTTAACCCTGCTTTTTTAATTAAATGTTCAATTGCAAATCCTAAATCACCTAAATGAAGTCCTGGTTTTATCATTTTTATTCCAAGAGCAAGGGCATCTTTGCTTACATCTAATACTTTTTTTGCATTTTTATCAATTTCCCCAACCCCCATAGTAAAGGCAGCATCACCAACAAAACCATTAAGAGTTGCTCCAACATCAATAGAAATAATATCACCTTCAACTAGTGGATGGTCATTTGGAATTCCATGAACAAGCGTATTATTTACCGAAGTACAAATAGAATTAGGAAATCCTCCAAATCCAAGAAAAGTTGGAGTAGCTCCATTACTTAAAATAATTTCTTTTGCTTTTGCATCTAGTTCTAAAGTAGTAATTCCTGGTTTTATCATTTTTTTTAATTCTTGATGAACTAAACCTACAACATGACCTGCAGCTTGCATTTTGATTATTTCTTTTGTTGATTTAATTTTTCCCATTTATCTCCTCGATTTTTTTTGCAAGTTCAGCAACAGACATTGCTTCTACTTGATAAGATATTAAATTATTTTGTTCCTGATAATACTTTACTAAAGGAAAAGTTTTTTCACAAAAAATCTTCAATCTTACTTCAACATGTTCTGGCTGATCATCTGGTCTTTGAACTAAAACTGTTTTATCAACATCGCAAATTCATTCTATTTTTGGTTTTTGACTTTCAATAGCTTTTGAATAACTTCTTCCACATTTAGGACAGATTATGCGGCTAGACAAACGTTTAATCAAAAGTTCTTTTGAAACTTCAAGATTTATCACTTTTCCTAAAGTTAAATTTTTAATTTCTAGAAATTCTTCTAAAAAATGTGCTTGAATTAAATTACGGGGATAACCATCTAGAATGATTTTATCTGTTTGCAAATTATATTTTGCAAAACCAGCAATTAAAACTTCTGCTGTGGTTTTGTCATCAACAAATTGTCCAGAATCAACTATTTGTTTTACTTTTGCTCCTAAAGGAGATTGCGACTGAATTATTTCCTTAAAAATATTTCCTGTTGAAATATGTTTAAATCCATAATTTTTTACTAAATAATCAGAAACAGTTCCTTTTCCTGTTCCGGGTGCACCCAAAATAATTGTAATCATCTTTTCTTCTTTCTCTTTTCTTCTTAATCAAATAAAATTGTTGTTGAGGTATCTCTAATTTTACCAAAACCTTTAATAGTTGCACGATCAACATGAGTGGTATTTTCGGCAATTACCCGTGCTTTAATTTGCTCTCATGTTTCAACCGTTACCGAAACAATAATAATCATTGATGTTCCCCCAATTGTAACCGCTTGGGGAATTCCCACAAAGGTTAAAAGGTAGGGGAAAATTGCAACAAGGGTTAATTCTGTTGCTCCAATACATGAAATTGAATTAACAGTCCGCGAGATATACTTTCTTGTTTGTTCTCCAGGAGCTACTCCAACAATAAAAGTAGAAGATTTTTGAAAATTTTCTGAAGTTTCATCTGGATTAATATTAATTGAAGCATAGAAAAAAGTAAAGGCAATTACTAGCAAAGCATAAAGAGTAAGTCCAAAAGCACTAGTTAATGAAAAATTATCTACTACTCAAATTTGTCCAGGACTTTCTTGAAAAAACTGAGCAATAGTGGGGGGAAGGGTAATTACAGCCGAAGCAAAAATTACCGGAATTACCCCCGCAGGATTAACCTTAATTGGTAAATAAGTTTGTTTATCTTTTAATAAGTTTAATCCCTGCCCAGTTTCTTGGATGGGAAGTCTTCTTTCTGAGGTTTCAAAAAAGGTAATTGTATAAATCATTAAAAAAGCAAGGAAATAATAACCAAAGAAAGTAATAACTCCAATAAAAGTTCCGATTTCACTTGCAGAACCTGACCAAAATTCAAAAGTACTTACTAAATTAGAGGGAACTTTTGATAAAATTCCAGTTAAAATAATAATTGAAGTTCCAGAGCCAACCCCATACATGGTAATTTGATCAGCAATTCAAATAGTAACCATTGAACCCGCCATTAAAATTAAGGTAATAAAAATCACTTGTAACCATTGGTTTGCCATATTTAGTTCAATCATTCCCCCATTGCTCATTGCAAGGGTTAAAGCTAAACCTTGAATTAAAGCAAATCCAAGCATAGTTAATCGGGTAATTTTTTCAAGTTTAATTCTTCCTTTTTCCCCTTGACGGTTAAGTTTTGATAAATAAGGAACTACATCACTAGAAAGTAATTGAATAATTAATGATCCAGTAATATAGGGAGTAATTCCTAAAGCAAAAATTGAAAAACGAGAAAGTCCTCCACCTCCAAGCATATCTAAAATACTTAAAAAACCACCGGCATCACCAAAAGATTCATCTCCTAAAGTTACACCAGGAATAGTAATCATAATTCCAAATCTAAATAAAAGAATGAATCCTAAAGTAATAAGGATTCTCTTGATAATTTTTCAATGCTTTGTAAGTTTTTCAAATGGACTTAAAGAAGTTGAAATCTGTTTTTTAAACTCGCTATAAATTGACTTGGCATCCATATAACAATTATATTAAATAATTGGATTATTCTATATAATTATTATATTATTATAAAAATTATTATGAAAAAATATTGTTATTTTATCCCAAAACTGGATAAAAAAAATTATATCTCATTTTAAACTCCCCCCTTTTATCAAAAAAAGGGGGTTTTATTTTAGAAAGGAAAATATATAAATGAAACAAGGAAAAATCATTTTTGTTACTGGTGGAGTAATTAGTTCACTCGGAAAAGGAATTATTGCTTCTTCACTTGGAAGACTCTTAAAAGATGAAGGCCTAGAAATAAATATGATGAAATGTGACCCATATTTAAATGTTGATCCAGGAACAATGAGTCCAATTGAGCATGGCGAAACTTTTGTAACTGCTGATGGAGGGGAAACTGATTTAGATTTAGGACATTATGAACGCTTTTTAAATAGTAATCTTACTAAAAATTCTTCTTTAACAAGTGGAAAAGTTTATCAAGAAATTATTGGAAAAGAAAGAAAAGGCGATTATCTAGGAAAAACTGTTCAAATTATTCCTCATGTAACAGATTTAATAAAAGAAAAAATTTATAATAATGCAAAGGGATTTGACTTGTTGATTGTAGAAATTGGCGGTTCTGTAGGAGACATTGAATCTCTTGCTTACACAGAAGCAATTAGACAAATTAAATTTGAAATGAACTCTAATTGCTTAATTGCACATGCAGGCTATGTTCCCTATGTAAAAGCCTCTAAAGAACAAAAAACAAAACCCATTCAACGATCAGTTTCTTTACTAAAATCTCTTGGAGTTAATCCTGGTATTTTAATTACCCGTAATGAAAATTTATTAAGTAAAACACAACTTGAAAAAATTTCCATGTTTTGTAATGTAAAAGAAGAAAATATTTTTCAAGCACTTGATATTGAAAGTATTTATAAAATGCCCTTATATCTTAAAGATCAAGGGATAGATAAGCAAGTTGCTAAATTACTTCATCTTAAAGTAAAAAAATCATCTCATGATGATCTTCATAAATTTGAGAAAAATCTGGAAAATATTAATTTAGAAAAGAAAATTAAAATTGCTATTGTAGGAAAATATGTTGAATTAGAAGATGCCTATCTTTCAGTTATCGAAGCTTTAAAACACGCTTCTATTGCTAACCGTCTTAATTTAGAATATGAACTTGTTAATGCAAGAGAAGAAATAACTCCTGCTACACTAAAAAAATATAGTGGAATCATTGTTCCAGGTGGTTTTGGTGATAGCGGAATAGAAGGAAAAATTAAAGCAATAAAATATGCAAGAGAGAAAAATATTCCTTTTTTAGGAATTTGTTTTGGAATGCAACTTGCAATTATTGAATTTGCTAAAAATGTTTGTAAAATTGAAATTAACCATGGAGAATTTAAACCTGATGGTGAAAATAGAATAATTGATCTAATGGAGGATCAAAAATTAGATTGACTTGGAGGAACTATGCGTTTGGGGAATTATCCTTGCACAATCAAAGAAAAAACTCTAGCATGAAAAATTTATAAAAAAACAAATATTGAAGAAAGACATCGACATCGATATGAATTTATTAATAATTTTAAAGAAATTTTAGAAGAAAATGGACTTGTTTTTTCAGGATTTAATGAAGAAAATAATTTAGTTGAAATTATTGAATATCCAAAAAATAAATTCTTTTTAGGAGTTCAATTCCATCCTGAACTTTCTTCTAAAATAACAACACCTCATCCCATTTTTGAAGCTTTTGTAAAAGCAAATTTAAAATAAATTTAAGTAAACAAAAAAAGACCAATGGTCTTTTTTTGTTTTTATAATTTTTAATTTGCTTTTGCAGCTTCTGCTCTTTTAATTTTTGCTTTTACTGCTTTTACTTCTGATTTTGTGCCTGGAAGTTCTAGTTCTTTTACAGTTCCCCCAGCTTTTTCAATTGCTAGACGAGCACTTTTTGAAACTTTAGAAATTTCTACAGTAATTGGCATAGTAATTTCTCCTGTTCCTAAAATTTTAACTAGTTTTACATTATTTTTAATAAGCCCTGCTTTTTTTAAACTTGCAAGATTTACATCAGCAAGTCCTATTTTTTCAAGTTTATCAAGATTTATTACAGTGTATTCTTTTCTATTTACATTGTTAAAACCTTTTTTAGGAAGTCTTATATAAAGAGGATTTTGTCCCCCTTCAAACCCTATTTTTTTAGAATAACCGGCTCTTGATTTTTGCCCGTTTTCTCCTCGACCAGCAGTTTTATCACCACGGCCAATTCTTTTTTTAGAAGTTCTTGACCCTGGAGTGGATTTCATGTTATGTAGTTCCATTTTATTTTCCACCCTTTCTAAGTGTCATAATTTCTTCTTTAGTTCTCATTTGGTTTAAAGCATCAACAGTTGCAATAACAACGTTATGGGGATTATTTGTTCCTAAATTTTTAGAATAGATATTTCTATAACCAGCAAGTTCAACAACAGCACGAATTATATCTGAAGAGATAATTCCTTTTCCTTCTTGAGCTGGTTTTAGCATTACTCTTGCAGCTCCGTGGTGTCCAATTGCAAGATGAGGAATTGTATTTTGATCTCCAACAATTTTAACCCGATAAAGGTTTTTTTTAGCTTGTTTTGTGCCTTTTTTAATTGCTTCTGGAACTTCAATGTGTTTTCCAATTCCATAACCAACACGACCATTACGATCACCAATTACAACAAGGGCAGAAAATTTAAATCTTCTTCCCCCTTTTGTAACTTTAATAACTCTTTTAACTTGAAGAACTCTTTCTTCAAATTCTTGTGGTCTGTTACTAAATCTTGGATTTACTGGTCTTGCAAAGGGATTAAAGTTTTCTGGAAGAAACTCTTTTGCAATTCCTGTTGTAGTATCTGGTGCTTTTTTTGAACTAGGTTTATTTTGATTATTTGCTGGAGTATCTTCTTGTTTATTTGCTACTACTTCATTATTTTTTACATTTTCTTCATTCATAAACAACTCTCCTTAAAATTTTAATCCTTCTGCTCTTGCTGCATCAGCAAGTGCTTTAATTTTACCATGATAGATATATCCCCCACGGTCAAAAACAACTTTTTCAATCTTAACTGTTTTTGCTTTTTTTCCTAATTCGCTTCCCACTTTTTTAGCATTCTCAACAGTATTTCCTTTTAATTTTAAAAGTTGTGTTGAGGCTTGAGCAAGGGTTACTCCTTTTTCATCATCAATTAGTTGTGCATAAATTCCTGTATTAGATTTAAAGACATTAAGTCTTGGAATATTGGCAGTTCCCCTAATATTGTATCTAATTCTATTATGTTTGAATTTTCTTGCATCATTTTTTGTTCTTTTTGCCATATTAGTTTCCCTCCATTATTGTGCTGCTTTCCCAGCTTTTCTTCTAATAAATTCACCTTTATATCTAATTCCTTTACCACCATATGGTTCTGGTTTTTTAAAGGATTTAATTTTTGCAGCAAATTCACCAACTTGTTGTTTATCAATTCCACTAATGATAATTGATGTATTTTTTGGAACCTCAACTTTTAAGTGATGAGGAACTTTTAATTCGATCTTATGGGAAAGACCTAAAGAGAAGGTTAAAATTTTATCTTTTAATTCAACTCTATATCCAATTCCAATAATTTCTAGTTCTTTTACAAATCCACTTGTAACTCCAATTACCATTCCCTGAATAAGGGAATTTGTAGTTCCATGAAGCATCATTGTTTGTTTATCTTCATTTGCTCTTTTTACAGTAATAACTCCATTTTCACTTTTTATTTCCATTAGTGAAGAAAAAGTTTTTTCAAGAGTCCCTTTTGGACCTTGTACTATAACTTTTGTTCCCGCAATTGTAACAGTAACATTTGCGGGAATAGTAATTTCTCTTCTTCCAACTTTACTCATACTTGGTCCTTTCTATCATACAAACGCCATTACTTCTCCACCAAGTTGATCTTTTCTCGCTTGATCAGCGGTCATGATTCCTTTTGATGTTGAAACAATTGCAATTCCATATCCATTTAATACTCTTGGTAATTTATCAGCAGGAGAATAAACTCTTAGCCCTGGTTTTGAGATTCTTTTTAAACCAGTAATAACCTTTTGGGTTCCTTTATATTTTAAGAAGATTTTAATTTCTTTATCTACCCCTTCATTTTCGATTCTAAAATCTAAAATGTAACCTTCTTCAAGAAGAATTTTAGTAATTTCTTCCTTTGTTTTTGAGTAGGGGATTTCGAGCGCTTTTTTCTTTCTTAGGTTTGCATTTCTTATTCTTGTTAATAAGTCTGCTATTGGATCATTAAACATTTTTTAACTCCATTCTCTTCTTATCAAGAAGATTTCCTTACACCAGGAATTTCACCCTTATTTGCCATCTCTCTAAAACATACCCGACAAACCCCGTATTTACGGATGTATGCATGTGGTCTTCCACAGATTTGACATCTATTGTGCGCTCTTGAAGAGAATTTTTGATGTCTTTGTGATTTCATCACTTGTGCTTTTCTTGCCATCTTATGATTCTACTCCTTCATCTTCTTTTTTAATATCTGCAAAGGGCATTCCAAATTTTTTAAGTAATGCATATGCAGCTTCATTTGTTTTTGCTGAAGTTACAATTGTAATATCAGCACCTTTCATTGATCTAACTTTATCTAAATCAATTTCTGGGAAAATAATGTATTCACTAATTCCCATGGTAAAGTTTCCCTTACCATCAAATGCTTTATGGTTTATCCCTCTAAAATCTCTAATTCTTGGTAAAGAGATGGTAATAAGTTTATCTAAAAAGGCATACATTTTTTCACCTCTTAGAGTTACTTTAACCCCAATAGGCATTCCTTCTCTAATTTTAAAGAAAGCATTTGATTTTCTTGCTTTAGTAATAACTGCATGTTGTCCGGTAATTCTTGTAAGTTCTTTTACTCCATCAGTTACAACTGATTTATCATTTACAGCTTTTCCAAGCCCCATGTTTATTACAATTTTTTCAAGTTTTGGAACTTCCATAATGGATTTAACTTCAAGTTCTTTTGCAAGTTCAGGTTTTATTTCAGTATTGTATTTTACAAATAATCTTGCTTCAATCATTTTATACTTCCTCTCCTGTTGCTTTTGCAATTCTTACTTTTTGACTTCTTCCATTTTGTTTTTGATGTTTTTCAATTTTAACTCTTGAAACTTTTGCTTTTGAGGCATCTTTTGTATCGCCTACATTAAGCATCACATTTGAAACATGAATTGGTCCTTCATTTTTTTCAATTCCACCCTCAGGTTGTTGTTGGGTAGGTTTTACATGTTTAGTTTGGAAATTAATTCCTTCTATAATAATTTTATTTTTAGCAGGAATAATTTCACTAACTGTTCCAATATTACCCTTGTCTTTTCCGGCAATAACAATTACATTGTCGCCAACTTTAATTTTCATAATTGCCTCCTTACAACACTTCCTGAGCTAAGGACACTATTTTTGCATATCCTTGTTCTCTTAATTCTCTTGCCACAGGTCCAAAAATCCTTGTTCCCCGTGGTTCTTTTTTATCATTAATAATTACAGCTGCATTATCATCAAATTTAACAACTTCACCAGTTTTACGATTAACTCCAAATCTAGTTCTTACAATTACTGCTTTTACAATTTGACCTTTTCTAACTGTTCCATGTGGTTGGGCTTTTTTTACTGTAGCTACAACAATATCACCAACATTAGAAAATTTCTTTTTAGATCCCCCAAGGTTTCTAATAATTAAAATTTCTTTTGCTCCAGTATTATCTGCAACAAGAACTCTTGATTCTGTTTGTAACATTATTTGATCACCCGCACTTCATTAATTTTTAATAATCTAAAGTTTTTATTTTTTGAAAGAGGTCTTGTTTCTTGAATAGTTACAATATCTCCAATATGGGCTTCATTTTTTTCATCATGGGCTAAGAATTTTTTTGAATATTTTACCCTTTTTCCATAAAGTTTATGGGCACGATAAGTATCAATTTGAACAGTAATAGTTTTATCTGCTTTATCTGATACAACTTTACCTTTTAAATTTCTTCTTGTTGTTGTTCTTTCCATATTAACTATTACCTTTCTCTATTTTTTCTATTTCTACTTCATTCATTGGTGAAGTTTCTTCTTTAATTTGTTGTACTTCTACTTCTTTTATTGGTAAAACTTCTTCTTGTTGTTCTTCTACTATTTCTTTTAAAGGAATATCTTCTTTAATAATTGGAGTTGAGACTACTTTTTTACCAAATCTTCTTTTAGAGCTTTTTTCTGAAAGAACTTTTTCTTTAATTACAATTCCTTTTTCTTGTTCTTTTAAAACGGTAAAGATTTTTGCAATATCTTGTTTAGTATTTTTAATCAGGTGAGTTTCTGTTAACTGTCCTGTTGCTGTTTCAAATCTTAGGGCAAGTAATTTTCCTTTTAATTCTGAAATTAATGAAAGTAATTCTTGTCTATTTTTTGCTCTTAATTCATGCATATCATACATTTTAGTCTTCCTCCTCACCTTTTTTTACAAACTTACATTTGACTGGGAGTTTGTGCATCCCTAAACGCATTGCTTCTCTTGCTTGCTCTTCTGTTACCTCTGCAAGTTCAAAAAGAATTGTTCCTCTTTTTACTGAAGCAGAATAATGGTCTATTGCTCCTTTTCCTTTTCCCATTCTTACTTCAAGAGGTTTTTTTGATCTTGGTAAGGAAGGAAAAATACGAATTCAAAGTTTTCCATTTCTTTTTAAATATCTAGTAATTGCAATCCTTGTTGCTTCAATTTGTCTTGCGGTAATATAGTCACCCTCAAGTGATTTTAAACCATAATCCCCAAAAGAAACTTTTGTTCCTCTTTTTGCAGGACCTTCATAAGAAATATTATGTGGTTTTCTTCACTTCATTTGTTTTGGTTGTAACATTATTTACTACCTCCTTGAGCTTTAGGATTAGCTGCTCCTTGAGTTTGCGCTTTTTGACCACTTGGTCTTTGTCCACTTGGTCTTTGATTACGATTATCACGGTTGTTATTTCTTGGTCTATATTCTCTTCTTCTTGGAGCTTCTGGTTCTTTTAATTCTTGGCCTTTAAGTACTTCTCCTCTTGAAATTCAAACTTTAACTCCAAGTACCCCATAAGTTGTATGGGCTTTAGCAACTGCATAATCAATATCATTTCTAAAGGTTTGAAGTGGTACTACCCCTTCAGAATAACCTTCAGTTCTAGCCATGTCGACTCCATTTAGTCTTCCAGCAACTTGGGTTTTAATTCCCTTTGCCCCAGATCGCATTACTCTTCTAATTACTTTTTTTTGAGCAATTCTAAATGAAGCACGATTTTCTAATGCTACTGCAATTTCATTTGCAATTACAGTAGCATCAAGATCGGGGTTTTTAATTTCTTCTACTTGAATTTTAATTGTATATGATTTATCATGAAGTAGTTTTGAAAGAGCAAGTTCAAGTTTTTTTGCATTACTTCCCTCTTGTCCTAAAACTACTCCGGGTTTTGCAGTTCTTATTTTAACGTTAATTTCTTGATTTTGACGTTCAATAATAACTCCACCAATAGCATATTGTTTAATAAATTTATCAAGGTAGATCCGAATTTTTTTATCTTGAACAAGTCATTCTGATCAATGTTTATTTCCAGGAATAAACCATTTTGATTGTCAATCTTTAACAATCCCAAGTCTAAGTCCGGTTGGTGATGTTTTTTGTCCCATTAATTTCTACCTTTCATATTTTTTTCTTCATCAGAGACAACAACAGTAATGTGTGCTGTTCTTTTTAATTTTTGGTCTGCTCTTCCTTTTGCTCTTGCCCGAAATCTTTTAAGTGTTGGGCCTTCTGTTGCAAAACATTCAGAAACTCAAAGATTTTCTGCAAGCATTCCATGATTTTCTGTTGCATTTGCAACAGAAGAATTAAGTACTTTTAAAATAAGATCAGCAGATTTTAAAGGTGAGTTTTCTAAAAGTGCGATTGCTTCTTCAACTTTTTGATATCTAATTAGATTTGCAACTAGACCTGCTTTTTGTGAAGATACTCTTACCATTTTGGCGATTGCTTTTGCTTCCATCTACTTTCTCCTATCTTTTTCTTTTATCACTACCATGTCCACCAAAAGTTCTGGTTGCAGCAAACTCACCAAGTTTGTGTCCTACCATATCTTCTAGAATATAGACATTAATAAAGTTTTTTCCATTATGAACCTGAAAAGTTAATCCTACAAAATTTGGAAAGATTGTTGATCTTCTTGATCAGGTTTTTATTGGTCTTTTTGATTTTGTTGCTAAAGCAGTTTCCACTTTTTTAGCAAGGTGTTCATCAATGAAGGGACCTTTTTTAATTGATCTTGCCATCTTTTATCTATTTGCTCCTTTTCTTGTTCTTGTAATGTATTTATTTGAGTGTTTATTTTTATCTCTTGTTTTTACTCCAAGAGCTTTTTTACCTCACGGTGTCATTGGGGAAGGTTTACCAATTGGTGATTTTCCTTCTCCTCCTCCATGGGGGTGATCATTTGGGTTCATTGCAGAACCCCTTACTGTAGGTCTAATTCCTTTGTGTCTTGCTATTCCTGCTTTTCCAGTTTTAACAAGATTTTGGGAAGGATTTGAAATTGAACCAATTGTAGCCATGTTTTCTTTTAAAATTTTTCGCATTTCTCCAGAAGTAAGTTTTACAATTACATAGCGTTCAGTTTCATCAAATCCAAGTCTTTTTGCACTTGCCCCAGCTGCTCTTACTAGTTCTCCCCCATGACCTGGTTTTAATTCAATATTATGAATGAATGTTCCTTCAGGTATTTTTTCAAGAGGAAGAGCATTTCCATCTTTAATTGGTGCTTCTGGTCCTGAAAAGATAGTTTGTCCGACTTTCATTTTTTGGGTTGCAAGGACATATCTTTTTTCCCCATCAGCATAATTAATTAAAGCAATAAAAGCTGTTCTATTTGGATCATATTCAATTGTTGCAACTTTTCCAGGGATGTCAAATTTATTTCTTTTAAAATCAATAATTCTATATTTGGCTCTTGCCCCACCACCTTTATGTCTTACTGTAATAGATCCACTATTATTTCTTCCAGCATTTTTTTTGATGGTTACAACAAGTGATTTTTCAGGTTTATCTGTAGTAATAAACTCTTTATAATTAAGCACTGAGGAATTTCTTCTTCCGGGTGAGGTTGGTTTGTAATTTTTAATATCTGCCATGATTCCTATTTATTCTCCTCTGCTTGTTTCATAATTTTTTCTGTATCAATTACTTTAATAGTTCTTTTTTGTTTTGCATCTGGATTAGTATTTTCAACTGCTTCAGCTCCATAAATTGGAATTGATCCAGAAGCAAGATAAACCATTGCTTTTTTGTAACTTTTACTATAGCCTTCAAATCTACCCATTTTTTTAGGTTGCTGCGCTACATTAATAATTCTTATTTTTTTTACTTTTGCTCCAGATCTTTTAAAAATGCTTTCAACTGCTCTTTTAACATCAGTTTTAGTTGCACTTTTATGTACTTCTAAGGTATAAACATTATTTGCCAAAGTATTAGAAGACTTTTCTGTAACAATTGGTTTTATTATAATATCATTAATATTCATTATTTAAGTCCCCCTTCAATTGCTCTTAATGTTTCTCCACGAATAATTATTGCTTGTGCTTTTAAAAGATCATCAAGCATTACTGTTTCTGGACGGTAGATTACTACATTAGAAATATTTCTTGCAGCTAAGTAAGTATTAAATTCTTTTTCTTCTGAACTAAGAAGCATTAAAACTTTACTATTTTTTAAATTCAAGTTTTCAAGCATTTTTACAAAGTCTTTTGTTACTGGTTTTTGAAAAGTAATATCTTCAAGAACAAAAATTTGTTTTTTAGCAAATTTAATTGTTCAACCTGATTTTAATGCTAATTTTTTAAGCTTACGATTTATTTTTAAAGTATAGTTTCTTTCTGATTGAGGTCCAAAAACAACTCCTCCACCTTTTCATTGTGGCGATCTAATTGAACCTTGTCTTGCTCTTCCAGTTCCTTTTTGTTTTCAAGGTTTTCTTCCTCCACCTTTTACAGCTGAACGATTTTTAGTTTGGTGGGTTCCTTGTCTTAATGAAGCTCTTTCTGCAAGAACTAAATCAAACATTGCTTGATTATGGGGTTCAATATTAAAGACTTCATCAGCAACATCAAAATCAGCAACTTTTGTTCCTAAAACATTAAATACATCTAATTTAGCCATTATTTATTTTCCCCTTCATTTTCTTTTGCTTCTTTTTCAATTGAAACTTTATCTTCATTTTCTTTTGTTTCATTTGCTATTTGAGCTTTTTTAATTTCTGCTTCTTTTGCAGCTTTTTCTTTTACTATTTTTTTAGCTGTTTTTTGCGCTTCAACTGCTTCTGATTTTAAAACTGAAGCTTTTAAATCTTCCACTGCTAATTTTTTATAATTAGTAATTCCTAATTGCTCTGCTTTTTCTCTTAAATCTTCAAGTTCTTTTGCTTCTTTTTCATAAACAATTGTTGCTTCTGCGATAATTGTTTTCATCTCTTCAATGGACATTGTTGTATTTAACTCTGCTTCCACTTTTCTTGCTTGTTCAAGAAGCTCATATTTAATTTTTTCTTCTGCAAGATTAACTAATTTAACTGCATTAATTTCATTTTTAAATTGGCCTTTAATTGCTTCTCTTACCCAAACAAAAGATTTATTTGGACCAGGAATTGATCCTTTAATTAATAATGCATTGTTTCCAAGATCAACTGCAATAACTTCAAGGTTTTGCATAGTTACTTGATCAGTTCCCATATGCCCTGGCATATTTTTAGTTTTTTTAACTGTTCCGGTAATTGGTCCAAGTGATCCAGTAACCCGATGAGATTTAGATCCATGACCCATTGGTCCCCGAGTTTGATTATGTCTTTTAATTGACCCTTGAAACCCTTTTCCTTTAGAAATTCCTGTTACATCAACAGTTTGTCCTGATTTAAAAATTGAAGCATCAATTGTAGCTCCTTGTTCAAACCCTTCCATATTTCTTATTTCTTTGGTAAAGTATTTTGCTGAAGTATTTGCAGCTTTTCCAATTCCAAGTTCAGCTTTAATAGCTTTGTTATCTTTTTTATCTTCTACACCTAATTTAATTGCAGTATAACCATCAGTTTCAATAGTTTTAACTTGTAAAACTGTATTTGGTTTAACCTCGATAACTGTTACAGGAATGGCTCTTCCATTCTCTGCGAAAGCTGTTGTCATTCCAGCTTTTCTTCCAAGAATACCTTTCATTCTCTCTCCTCAATCTAATTAAACTTAAAGTTTAATTTCGATTGAAACTCCTGTTGGTAATGAAACTCTATTTAGTTTATCCATTGTTTCTGGTGTAGAATGGACTATTCCAATTAAGCGTTTATGAGTACGTAGCTCAAATTGTTCACGTGATTTTTTGTTGACATGCACTGATCTAAGAACAGTAAACACTTCTCTTTTTGTGGGAAGTGGAACTGGTCCATAAATTTCTGCACCTGTTGATTTTGCAACCTCAACGATCTTTGCTGCGGACTTATCAAGAAGTTTCGCATCATAAGATTTTAGGTTAATTTTGATTGCCTTATTTGTTGACATATAAGGTTCATCCTTTCATCTTAAATTCTTTGGTTATTATAATTGTTGATTTAATTTATAAATAACTTCAATAGTACTATTGGAGCTCTTTTTAACTACTACTTATTGTGTTTAATTTAGCAAAAAGAGTACCAAATAAATATTAACATATTAAACAAAAAACAAAACAATTAATAATAAAAAAAGACCCTAATGGATCTTTTTTTATTTTCTAATAAATTAGTGCTTAGTAGAATTTATTTTTAAAATATTAATTATTTGCTTTCATTTTTAAAGCTACTTGTTCTGATTTAACAACAACTTCTTTTCTTTCTTCAGCTTTTGCATGTTTTTTATCTTTTGTTTCAAGTTTTGCATAAACAAATTCTAATAAAGATGCAACAGTAAATCCTGTAAAAGCAGCAATAATAAGTGGAATAAAGTATAAAGCAGCATAAGCATAATTAGTTGCCATAAATCCTATAGTTTCAACATCAGTTGCATTACCATATCCGCCTGCAATATAGATGATCGGTCCACCTCACATTGCAACATTATTTCCCACGTTTAATGAAACTACAATTGCTCCACCAACTGCTCCTGCAATAACAAATGAGGGAATTCATTTTTTAGGATCTTTTGCTGCAAAGGGAATTGATCCCTCTGTAATTCCAAAAAATCCCATAACAGCAGCAGTTCCTGCTGCAGTTTTATCATTTTCATCCATTTTTAAAGGTGTAAATTTACTAAATAGTAATGAAACTAATAGTACCATTGGTGGAATTGAAACGGCAACCCCACAAATTCCATTAATTTCAGGATGGGTTCCGATAAATATTGTTCCAGTTGCCATGGCAATTTTATTAATTGGTCCTCCAAGATCAAAACAAATCATCGCTCCCATTAAAAGTCCTGCAATTCAAAGCATATTATGTTCAATAAGAGTTGTTACTAATGCTCCCATTCCAACAGCAAATCAGTAAATTGGCAAATAGATAAAGAATGCAAAAGCTAAATAGAATACAATTGTTATTACTATTGGAATAATTAAAATTGGAACCATTGATTGAATTGCTTGATGTTCAAAATGATCAGTAAATTTTGTAAAATAATTAGTTCCATACCCAACAGCATACCCAACTGCAACAGCTCCTAAAAATCCAAGTGCAGTAGGATGATCAAAACTATTAAAACTTAATGTTGCTCAATTAAAGAAGACAGATCATCCTCCAAGTACTTCTGCACTACCAGTTTCACCAACAGTAAGTACAAATAATAATGAATCACCAGTTGTTAATGAAGGTGTTATATTCATTGTTAATGATAAAATCATTGCTGGTGCAATTGCTTGTCTTCCTGCAATTGAATAAGCAATATATCCACCAAGAATTGGAATATATAGTGTAAATGCTTGCCCTGCTAACATATTAAAAGCATTTGCAACTCCACCTTTTGGAGCAAACACAGTTGCACCCCCCATTGTTACAAGAGAGATATCACTTCCATCTTTAATTCCTAAATAAGTTGCAATATCCATATATAATGAATCAGTATTTGGTTTTATTTGTTCAATTATCGGATTAATAATATCTTCAGATATTCCAAGACCAAAAACTCCATCTATTTTATAAGTAGAATCAGTTAAGAAAAAATAAATAATTTGTGATGCAGTTTCATTTTCACCAGATCATCAAATATTATTACTATCAATTTTCATTTGACCTAAAATTCCATATTGTGCTTCAGTAATTTCTCCTCCAAAAAAAGAATAAACTGCTGAAAAACCAAAAGCAGTTGTAAACCCTAATGTAATTCCTGCCATTGCAATAAAAGGAATCATATAAGAAATTCCTGTTAAAAGGTGACGCATTGGTCCAGTAGCTAGAGTTTTTTTAGTTTTCTCTTTTGTAATTGTTTCACTCTTATTAATATTTTTTTTCAAACCTTTTCCTTGAATTGATGCTTTTGCAAGCATATCATCAAATGATTTTGATGCTTTTGTAATTGGTTCTGCAACAGTTGTTTCATAAACCATTTTTCCATCAAATCTTTCCGGATAATCAATTCCTTTAGATTTAGCAATAATTACATAATCAGCTTCCTCAATTTGTTTAGATGTTAAGGGATTTTTAGTCATTTGTCCCTGTCTTTCAACATGAATATCTCAACCTCTTTTTATCCCTTCTTTTTCAAGTGCTTTTGCTGCAATAAAAGTATGTGCTACTCCAGTTGCACAAGTAGTTACTCCAACTACCTTTAAACCTGGATTTACTTTATTTGAAACTGTTTTTATTTTTTCTTCAATAGTAATTTTATTATTTGCAACATCATTAATAAAGTTTGCTAATTCTTCTTTTGATGCTGTTTTTATTTTTTCAATTACTTGTTTATTTGCCAATTGTGATGAAAGAGTAGCTAAGATCTCAAAGTGATCTTCTCTACTTTTTTCTTTCAATGGAACTAGAATTGAAATAATTAAAGTAACTGGTTTATTATCAAGCGATTCTCATTCAACTGGAGTTTCTGATCTCAAAATTACTATTCATGGTTCTTTTAATCCTTGAATACTTCCATGAGGAATTGCAATTCCTTCACCTAAACCAGTGGTCATTTCAACTTCTCTTTTTATTAATCCGTTAATTACATCATTTGGATTATTGACTTTACCAGATTCAACCATTAAGTTTGCAATAAGTTCAAAAGCAGCATCTTTTGAACTTATTGCACTATCACTAATTAATTTAGTATTTATTAATTCATTCATTATATCCTCCAATTTTATAATAAGTTTTTTTTTTTTTTTGTTCTTTAAGATATTACTAATATATACATTTTTCTATATGTATATACAGAAAAACTAAAGAAAAAATAATAGCAATTTTTTATATAGTTCATATTACTACTTTAATAAATTCCTTTCTAATAATTAAAAATGCACTATTTACTCAACTAATAATTTTATTAAATAATTTTATATTTAATTAAAATATTAAATTTTTAAAATTATTATTATTATTATTATTATTATATTAAACAAAAAAAGACCCTTATGGATCTTTTTTTCTATTTTTTTTAAATCAATACTTAATTAAATTTAGTGTTTTTTTAGTTTTTAAGTTGTCAATTTTAATTAGGCTACTTGTAATTTTAAGGCTAAATCTTGTGTAAGATCTTGTCTTCCTTCAGAAGCTTCTTGTCTTGCTTTTTTTGCATCTAGTTTATCATAAACAAATTGTAATCCAGAAGCAACTGCAAATCCTGAAAAGGCTGCAATTACTAATGGCACAAAGTAAAGTAAGGCATATGTATAGTTAGTTGCCATAAATCCATAGTTTGCAACATCGGCTGCATTACCATATCCTCCGGCGATGTAAATTATTGGTCCCCCTCACATTGCTACATTATTACCAACATGAAGTGGTGCCATTATTCCTCCACCAATTGCTCCCGCAATCATAAAGGCTGGCATTCATTTTCTAGGTTCTTTTGCTGCAAAAGGAATTGATCCCTCTGTAATTCCAAAAAATCCCATAAGTCCTGCAGTTCCTGCTGCTGCTTTATCATCTTCATCCATTTTAAGTGGTGTAAATTTACAAAATGCTAATGAAACTAAAAGCACCATTGGTGGAATTGGTGTTGCTACACAGACAATTCCATTAATTTCAGGATGGGTTGCAATAAATGCGACCCCAATAGCCATCGCAATTTTGTTTACTGGCCCTCCAAGGTCAAAACAAATCATTGCTCCTAAAATCATTCCGGCAATAAATAATAGATCGTTTGCAATTAGTAGTGTTACTAATGCTCCCATTCCAACACCAAACCAATAAATTGGAAGATATCCAAAGAATGCAAAGAATAAGTAAGGAATAATTGTCATTACTAAAGGAATTATTAATAATGGAACTATTGTTTGAATAGCTTGATGATGGAAACGATCAGTTGTATATTTTGTAAAGAAATTAGTTCCATATCCAACTGAATAACCAACAGCAACTGCTCCTAAAAATCCAAGTGCTGTTGGATGATCAAAGTTACCAAATCCCATAGGAGTACTTGCTCAGTTAAAAAATACTGATGCTCCACCATCAGCAGCTGCTACTCCTTTTGCAGATTCAGTTAAAACATATAATAGTGAAGCATCACTTGCCAAAACTGGAGTCATATTCATAGTTAATGATAAAATCATTGCTGGTGCAATTGCTTTTCTACCAGCAATTGAATAAGCAATATAACCACCAAGAATTGGGATATATAGTGTAAATGCTTGTCCTGCTAATAAATTAAAAGCATTTGCCATATTATTTTTAGGTGCAAGAGTTGAATAACCGCCCATTACAACAAGTGAAATACTTTCTCCATCACTAACAGGAATACCTATTTCTTTAAAATAATCAAAAGCCACTCAATATAGAGCTAGATTTTCAGTAACATTTGTTACAACATCATTAGAATATCCATCAACATATCAAGTTGATCCTACTATATCTATAACAATAGCTTGACCTTGAGCTCTTTGTGAAGCATTAGCACTTTCACCCATAATTCCAAGAATAAGTTCTGGAACTGTTTCAGTAATGGCTACACCTCCTTGTAATCAGAACCCATCTTCTGTTAAAACAATTTGACCTAATTGAGCATATTGATCTTCATTAATATCAACTCCTAAAAATTGATATATTGGTCCGAAACCAAAGGCGATTGTAAATCCTAAGGTAATCCCTGCCATTGCAATGAAGGGAATCATGTAAGATATACCCATAAGAAGATGACGCATTGGTCCAGTGGATAAAGTTTTTTTAGTTCTACCTTCTTTAGTTATAACTGAACTATTACCATTTCCTTTTAAATCAGATGATTGAATTTTTGCTTTTTCAAGCATATCATCAAGAGATTTATCTGCTTTTGTAATTGGTTCAGCCACATCACAAGAATAAACCATTTTCCCGTCAAATCTTTCAGGGTCTTCAATTCCCATTGAAATTGCAAAAATTACATAATCAGCTTCTGCAATTTGTTTTGCTGTTAATGCATCCTTTGTCATTTGACCTTGTTTTTCAATATGAATATCTCAACCTCTTTTGGCTCCTGCTTTTTCAAGAGCAGTTGCAGCAATAAAGGTATGAGCCACCCCTACTGAACAAGCGGTTACTCCAACCACTTTTAGTCTTGGTTCATTTTCATTTAAAATTATATTTAGTTCTTCATTAACAACAAATTTTTTATTTGCAATATCGTTAATTAGTGTTGCTAATTCTTCTTTTGATGCTGTTTTTATTTTTTCAATTATTTCTTTATTTCCGAGTTGGGATGAAAGATTTGTTAAAATTTCAAAATGATCTTCTCTTGCTCCTTCAAAAGGAACTAATATAGAAATAACTAAATCAACTGGTTTTTGATCAAGGGCATTTCACTCCACAGGAATTTCAGGTCTTAAAATAACAATTTGTGGTTCTTTTAATCCAAAAATATTCCCATGTGGAATTGCAATTCCTTCACCCAAACCAGTAGTTATTTCAGCTTCTCTTTTTTCTAATCCTTTGATAACATCATTTGGATTATTTATTTTTCTAGATTTAAACATTAAATTTGCAATAGATGCAAAAGCTGCACTTTTTGAAACTATTGGTTCATCACTGATTAAATCAGGGTTTGTTAATTGATTCATTTGTACCTCCAATTTTATTATTTTCTTTTTTTTTTTTTTTGTATAAAAAGATATTGTTAAGATATACATATCAAAATATGTATATACAGTTATAAAAAAGCAAAAAAATTTAAGAAGTAATTTTTATCTTTTACTTAAATTAAGAGATATTTTAAATGAAGTATTGTAAAATTTAGATATTAGAAAAAGGACGCAATATGATTTTAAAAATAAAACCTGTTTTTAAAGAAAAAATATGAGGAGGTACAAAACTCTTTGATGAATTTGAAATTAAAAATAGAGCTTCATTTAAAAATGTCGGTGAGGCTTGAGTTGTTTCAGGTTATCAAGGATCTGAAAGTACAATTGTTGGTGAAAAATTAAAATTAAATGAATTTTTTAAAACTCATAGAAAATTTTTTGATTATTATCCTTCAGAAAATTTTCCTTTACTTGTTAAAATAATTAATCCAGCAGAAGATTTATCAATTCAAGTTCATCCAAATGATTTGCAAGCACAACGATTAGATAATTATGAATTTGGAAAAACTGAAGCTTGATACATTTTAGATGCAAAAAAAGACCAAAAAATAATTATTGGAACAAATGCCAAAAATAAAGAGGAACTTCTTAAAGACATTAAAGAAAAGAATTATGACACTGCTTTTAAAATAGTGGATTGTAAGGTTGGAGATGTTTTTAATATTATCCCAGGGACAATTCATGCAATTAAGGGCGGAACTACTTTATATGAAATTCAGCAATCTTCTGATTTAACTTATCGTTTAAATGATTATGATCGCAAAGGATTTGATGGAAAACCAAGAGAATTGCATCTAAAAAAAGGTATTGAAGTTGTAAACTTTTTTGCAAAAAACACAAATGATCGAAAATTTATAAAATTTGATGACAATATTTTAATTGAATCAGTAATTAGAAATAATCGTTTAGATTTAGATAAAATTACCATTACTGGACCAGTAAAATATACTTTTAATAAGGAAAAACACTTTTTAATTGTAACTGTAGCTAGTGGCCAGGTAATAATTAATAATCTTAGATTAAATAAATATGAAAGTATTATTATTACTATAGATTCAATGCAAGACATTTCTTTTGATGGAGATGCAATTTTACTTGTAGGAAACCCAATTTAAAATTTAGTATTAAATAAAAAAGAGCTTCTAGCTCTTTTTTTATTATTCTTATTAATTTCTATTTCAAGGAAGATATTCTTTGTGTGCTTCACAAAGTTCATCAAACACTTTTCTTGCAACTTCTAAATTTGATGTTAAAGGATTAATTGCTAATGCCAAAAAAGCTTTTTCAATATCTTTTTCAATTGCTGCATCAACAGCTACTATTTCAAATGATTTCATTGCCATAGTAATTCCTCTTACTTGAATTGGAAGATGACCGATATTTAAAGGATGTGCTCCATCTTTGTCTATTATTGATGTTGCTTCTATAGCAGAATCATAAGGCAAATCAACAATTGTTCCATTATTAATAGTATTAACAACTTGATATGTTCCTTTATTATTATAAATTTGATTTACTAATTCACAAGCCACCTCTGAATATCTAGCACCTCCACGATATGAAAGTTCAATTGGTTTTATATTTAAAGTTGGATCTTTATATTTTTCAAATAAAGATTTTTCTAAACGCACAACTTCTTCTGCCCGAGTTTTATTTTTTTCATAAGCAGCAATTTCTTTATTTAAAGCTGATTGTTTATTAAAATAGTAATTATGATAACCACAAAGAAGAATACCTAGATTTTTTACAAAATGTGGTTCATAGTTATATTCTGCAATATTATTCATAGTAAGATATGATTCATTTGAAAATTTACCAAGTAGTTCTTCCATTTTATTTATTCCATTATGAACAACTTCAAGTCCAAAAACAAAATGATTTAAACCACCCATTTTAACAAACAATTCTTCTTCTGGAATTTCTAGATTTTTAGAAATTGCTCCAAGCATTCCAATTGGAACATTACATAAACCAAGAACTTTTTTATGTTTTGCATATTTTAATAATCCTTCTGTTACCATTCCTGATGGATTAGTAAAGTTAATCATTCATGCTTTTGGTGCTAATTCTGCAATGTCATTTGCAATTTCAATCATAACCGGTAAGGTTCTTAATAGTTTAAATAATCCCCCAGGACCATTTGTTTCTTGGCCAAGCATTCCATGTGATAATGGAATTCTTTCATCCTTTACTCTTGCCTGTAAAGCTCCAACTCTAATTTGAGTTAAAACAAAATCTGCTCCTTTGATTGCAGATCTTCGATCAAGAGTTTTAGAAACAATTCAATCAAGATTATATTTTTTCAACATTCTTAAGGTAAGGTCATAAATAATTTCCATTTTTTGCTTGCCATTATGTTCATCAATATCAACAAGCCTTAATTCACCAATAGGTAATTCTTCATGCCTTAGAATTAATCCTTCAATTAATTCTGGAGTATAAGAACTTCCTGCTCCAATAATTGTAATTATAATTTTTTTCATATTGCTCCTAAAAATGATCTTAGTTATACAAATACATATAACATAAAAATAATAGTTTAATAATGAATAATATAGAGCTTTTTAAATTGAAGTATATATTCAAATTGCAGAAGTATATACTTCTTTTTGTAAATAAACTGATTATTTTTATTCAATTTGAGTTTTATTTTCATTAGGCTTTTTGTATAGAAAATGGAAAAGGAAATAATAAATGCAAGAGAATATAGGCCCAAAAACAAAGATCGTTCATCAGTTAGTAGGGTTTCCAGCAAGAGCAGGAATTATTCCAAAAAAAATAACATCAAGAAATCATCCACTAGAAAGCATAATTGTTGTGTGCATAATTGAAAGAAGACCAAAAGAAAGTCCTGTAAAAAAAGCATGAAAAAAATATAATCAAGGAATTGTATAAACAAAAAGATATTCAAAAGGTTCTGTAATTCCTGTAAGCATCGGGGTAAAAGCAGCTATTAAAATAATTCTTTTTTGTTTTTTATCTTTTGTTTTTCTAATCATAGCAAGTCCTGCTGCAGGAAAAGCAAAAATCATTATCGGAAGAAAACCTTGTTGGTATTGTCCAGGAATAGTTCCTTCTGTAAGAAGATAAGTATTGCCATTATAGACTCAGGGTTTTCCTGCATTATTAATTGCTTCTTGAAAAGGAATATCATTTCCAAAAAGATAAAGTCAAATTGTTTTATCTCCCTGAGCTACAATTTGTCCATTTTCTAAAAGTACTCCTCCCGCAGGAGAATACATTACTAATGGAATAAGAAGTGAATGCAATCCAAAAGGAAGAAGTAAACGATTAACAAAACCATAAGTAAAAGTTGCTATTCCAACTGGTAGGGTACCAATTCATAAAAAAACATATTCAAGTAAATAATAAATAAAGGGTCAAAAAATTAAAACAAAACTCGCACTACTAATTCCAATCATAAAAGTACATAAAATAAGGATATGATAATTTGTAAAAGTTTTTAATACTTTTCCCATTATTAAACCAATGATAATTCCAAAAAATAAAGAAGTATTTAAAACACTAATTCCAATAATATTGGTAAAATAAAAACTTTCTAAACTATATCAAAGCAAACCATAAGTATTATCATCATTTTTATAAATAAAACTACCTTGAAATGCAACAAAAATAAGATAAGCAGCCAAAGCAAAAATAATTGCTTTACTATTGTTATTCGAAAAAGAATAAGCAACTGATAAAGCAAAAAGAATGGGCAAATTATTAATTAACATAATTCCCATTGTATACATTATATTTGATAAGATAAACACTTCTTTTGGAGGAAGTAATGAACTAACTCCAATAAAAATTCCTGCAATTGGAAGTAAAGAAATAGGAAGCATTAAACTTGATCCAAGCTGGGAAAAAAAAGCTTTTATACTAAAACTATCTTCTTGGTAAGAAAGCATAGTTTTTTTTGAATTTAGAGTTTCCAAATCTTTTGTCATGTTTATTTAGTTTTCAAAGATATACAAATTATATAAAACAATTAGTAATTTAAAGCAAATATTTTAACTATTTATTTTTCTTTAATGATTCCTTAAATTCAAAAAGTTTTTGAATATGTTTATTATAAGTTAATAAATCATCTTTAATCTGATCAGCTTCTTTTCCAAAAATAATTTGAACACCGTGATCTCCGACTGTAGTAATTGCTAGTGCTCCGAGTTTTTTTAAATTTTCCTGATTAATATTATTTTTATTATGAACAGTTATTCGCAGTCTTGTAAAACAAGCATCAATTGTAATTAAATTTTTAAATCCCCCAAGATTTTGAAGAATTTCTTGAACTTTTTTTGATCTTTCAAGATCAATTCCCGTTTCGGGATCAATTCCTTTTGCTTTTAATTTTTTAATATTTAAAATATTTTGTTCAATTAAATAAATTGTACTTGTACTTTCATTTACTAATTGTGGATTAAATTTTCAAATATAAAGATAAAAAATAGAAAAATAAATTAAAAAATAAAATATTCCAAAAAGTAAAATTGGTCAAATAGTAACACCTTGAATTCCAGAAAGAATAAAATCAATTAGTCCTCCATAAAAACTCATTTCTAAATTACTTCCTAAAAAATTCATAAATAAAACAGAAAATCCTGCCATTCAAATATGAAATCCAAAATATAAAAGTGGTGTTCAAAAGAGAATAAAAAATTCTAAAGGTTCGCTAATTCCTGTTAAGAAAGTAGTAATAATTGTCAAAGTAAGTGTAGAAAACATAATTCTTTGATTAATATTTTTAGTTGCTAATATTATTGCTATTCCAGCAGCTGGAAGAGCAAAAAGTGTTATTGGATAATTTGTTTGTATATAATTTGCAAGATTTTCTTCACCAGAAGTAACAATAAAAGAATTAGATAAATAAGAATAAATTTCTTCATTAAAAATAAATAAATTTCCAAACCCACTTCCAAAATTATCTTGAAGATAAAATGTTTTTGATTCTTCTATAAAACTAATATAAAATGAAACATCAATTTGATTAGGAATATATACCAAAGGTGATGTAAAAGCATCTTGTAAACCAAAAGGCATTATAACTTTTTCGATTGTTCCAAAAATGAATGAACTAATTCCTTGGTTAGGAATATTTATAATTAAATTTGAAAGATGGTTTAAACCAATTCCGAAAAGAGGATAAATTAAAAGAAAATACATTGCAAGAATTGGCATAAGTAAAAAAGTCATAATAGGAACTAATCTTGTTCCAGAAAAAAAACTTAAAATAGTAGGCAATTTAAAAGCATGAAATTTATTATAAATTCAAGCAACAGTAAATCCAACAATTACCCCCCCAAAAAGAGAAGTATTCAAAGTAATTACTCCCATATTTGTTGTTAATATTCCGCTTGGAATATCTTGATAAAATAAAATATTAAAAGATGATCCCAAATCTCCAGAAATAAAAGGTATTTGAAAAGCATTAAAAATAATTCAACCTACAAAAGCAGAAAATCCCGCAATACCAGCGTCATCTGTAAAGGTAATTGCGATTGCGATTGCAAAGAAGAGTCCTAAATTAGAAAAAATAATTTCTCCAATTGATTCAAGTATTATCGGAAAAATATATGCACTTTTATGAAGTATTTGTTGATCTTCTGTATTTCAAATCTCATCTAAAATATTTGTTATTTCTGTTCCAAGACCAAATAACAAACCTGCAAAAGACAACAAAATAATTGGAATAATTATTCCCTTTGTTAATTTTTGCAAAAAAAATCTGCTTAATGATTTAGAACTAAGATATTTTTCTTTTGTTTGAATATTATTATTTAAAATTTTGTTCACCTCTTATATTTTTTTCATTAAATTTTGAAAAATAAGTCCACAAAATTGAAGTAAATACAGTAATAATTGCAATAGCAATACATGGCCCGATAACTCATCAAATTTTATCAATAGAAAATTCAGAAATAATAAAAGTAATAAATTCTGTAGGATTATCATCTTTTTCTGCTCATTCTTCAATATTTTCTAAATCAATATTATCTATTATTATTTTATGATTACTTAAAAAATCATTAAAAGCACTTAAATTAAAAAATAAAATTCCATTAGTAAAATCTAATGTAACTACATTGTTATTAAATAATCAAAAAAATAAATCTGTAGATGAATCAAAATTTTTTAATCATTCAATATTAGAATAAGTTCCTAATAATTCCTCTCAATTTAACTCATTAAAAAAAACTGAAACTACACTAAGAATAACTAAAGTTTGGTCTGGTGAAAATTGTAATTTATATTGATCAATTGAATGAAATCCGAATGCTGTGATTAAAATTGGAGTAAGCGGAATAATGATTAAAAGCATTATTAGTGTTCAATATTTAAAAAGTTTATAACTAATATAACCTCTTTTATTATTCATTTGTTCATCTACTTTACTAATCTCTACATTAAAATTTTTCAAAATTCTTTTTTCCCTTATTTTAAAAATATTTGATTTTTATTTATTTTCTATATATTTAATGTTCTATTAATTACTTCTCAATTAAAAAAAGACTAATTATTAAGTGCATAAAAACTAAGAAGATTTATCTTGAATTAAAATCTTTAAGTCTTCTTTAGTGGCCTTAGATTCAAAGTATTTTCAAATTAATTATGCTCCTAATAAAATAATTGATAATCCCACCATTAAAAAAGAAATTCTTTCTCCTTTTAAAAAATTACCACTACTAGAAGCTTGAATAATTTCTTCTAAAAAGTCTATATATAAGAAATCCAAGAGGATATTATTCATAATTAAATTATATATAAAATTGCTTGTCAAGGTTTTTAACAAATTATTTTTGCTTTTAAAAACATACTAATTAAAAACTAATTAATTAAATATAAATGCTAAAAATTAATAAAAAAATCTCTAAAACAAGACTAATTTTATAAAAAAGAACAAAAGAATAGAAAGAAAATAAAAAAAGGGTATAAAATAATATAGCAATGAAATTAATATATTATTCAATAACAGGAAATACTGAAAAAATTGCAAGAAAAATTGCAGACTATAAATATGAAGCTATAACTCCTAATTTAATAGTTGATGAAGATTTTATTATAATAACTTCAACAACTGGATTTGGACTTCCCCAAGATGAAGTAAAAGAATTTTTAGAAAAAAATAGCAATTATTTAAAAGGGGTAATCGGATCTGGAAATAGAAATTGAGGAAGAAATTTTTGCAAAGGATCAATAAGAATTGCCGAACACTACAATGTTCCCTATCTTTACAGTGTTGAACTCGCAGGAACAACCCATGATATTAAAGGAGCAAGAAGGAAAATAGAAGAATTGATAGAAAATGAATAAAGATTTAAAACACATTCAACTAAATAATCAAATTAAACAAGAAATAAATGGATTTTTTCAATTAGATAAAGATTTAGAAGCAAGAAATATTTTTTTAGAAATTTTTAATGCCCATTATAAAGTTCAAAAAGATCAATATACAAGAATTAAATACCTAGTAGAAAAAAATCTTTATAAAAGAAATTTATTAACTTTGTATACACCCGAACAAATAAATGAGCTCGACACTTTACTTAGAGATCAAAAATTTCAGTTTAAGTCTTACATGGCTGCTAAAAAATTTCTAAATGAATACACACTAAAATCTTATGATAAAAGTGTTAATTATGAAGATTATGAAGACAGAGTGGTAGTTTTGAGTTTATATCTTGCCCAAGGTGATTTCAAAAAAGCAAAAAATATTGCTCTTGAAATTATTAGTGGTCGCTACCAACCCGCAACACCAACAATGCAAGATGCAGGAAGATTTAATTCCGGAGAAATGGTAAGTTGTTTTCTTTTAGAAATGGATGATAACTTAAATTCAATTAATTATATTTTAGGAACTTCAATGAACTTATCTAAATTCGGAGGTGGGGTTGCGGTAAATATTTCTAAAATTAGAAATAGAGGATCTGCACTTCGGGGAATAAAAGGAATTACAGCTGGAGTAATGCCTATTTTAAAACTTCTTGAAGACTCATTTTCTTTTGCAAATAAGATGGATCAAAGAAATGGAGCAGGAGCTGCTTACTTAAATGTTTTTCACTGGGATGTTTTAGAATTTTTAGATGCTAAAAAAATTAATGCAGATGAAAAAAATAGAATCCAACTATTAGCTTTAGGACTTATTATTCAAGACAAAATGTTAAATCTTGCAAAAGAGGGAAAAGACATGGCGCTTTTTTCAAGCTATGATGTAAAAAGAGAATATGGAATTGCTCTTGATGACATGGATATTAATGTAATGTATGAAAAACTGCTTAACAATCCTTTAATTCACCGCCAATACATTAGTGCAAGAAGACTTCTTCTTAAAATTGCTCAAACACAACTTGAATCAGGATATCCCTACATTGTTTTTAAAGACAATGCGAATAGAGTTCACCCCTTAAAAGGGGTTGGGGACATTAAAATGTCTAATCTTTGTACAGAAATTTTTCAAGTTCAAGAAACTTCAATTATTAATGATTATTCAGAACCTGATGAAATTAAACATGATGTAAGTTGTAATTTAGGATCATTAAATATTGTAAACATGATGGAAAATAAAGATTTAGAAAAAACTGTTTCCGTTGCGATGGATGCCCTTACTGCAGTTGTTGATTTAACTTCAATTCCTGTTGCTCCAGGAATTAGAAAAGCAAATGCAGAACTACATTCTGTCGGTCTTGGAGCACTTAACCTTCATGGATTTTTTGCCAAAAATAACATTATGTATGAATCAGAACAGGCAAAAGAATTTGCACGAGCTTTTTTTGCAGCAATAAATTATTATTCACTTAAACATTCAATGGAAATTGCAAAAGAAAAAAAAGAAACCTTCTGGGGTTATGAAAAATCAGAATATGCAAATGGAAATTATTTTGCTAAATATTTAAAAAATAGTTATCTTCCAGAAGGAGATAAAGTAAAAAGTCTTTTTGAAGGAATTAAGCTTCCAACTATTAGTGATTGAGTCCAATTAAAAGAAGAGGTAAAAAAATATGGAATTTGACATTCCTACCGCCATGCTATCGCCCCAAACCAGTCAACAGCTTACATTGCAAATGCAACCCCTTCAGTAATGCCCATTACTAATGTAATTGAATCGAGAGTATATGGAAACTCTACAACTTATTATCCAATGCCCTATTTAAAACCACAAAATCTCTTATTTTATAAAAATGCTTTTAATATGGACCAAACTAAAATAATTGATTTAATTGCTGAAATCCAGGAACATATAGATCAAGGAATAAGCACTATTTTATATGTAAATAGTGATACCTCTACAAAAGATTTAGCAAAACTATATTTATATGCTTACAAGAAAGGATTAAAAGCACTTTACTACACAAGAACAAAAAACTTAAAAGTAGATGAGTGTGGGTCATGTTATGCCTAAAGATACAGTTAGAAAAGCGATCAACTGAAACCGCTTTGATGAAAATTATACAAAGATATTTTGAGATCAAAATATTCGTCAATTTTGAGTTGATGAAGAAATCTCTCTTGCAGAAGATAAAAAAGCTTGATTAACTTTAAGCGAAAAAGAAAAAGACACCTACGAAAAAATACTTGCAGGGCTTACTCTTCTTGACACAGAGCAAGGTGGAGTTGGAATGCCAATGATTATGCAATATGTTGATGACTTGCATGCTAAAGCAGTTTTAGCTTTCATGGGAGCAATGGAAGGAATGCATGCAAAGTCTTATTCTACAATTTTTTCAACCCTTTCATCAACAGACCGCATTGATGAACTATTTGAATGAGTAGAAGAAAATGCTGAGCTGCAAAAAAAAGTTTCAATTATTTTAAAAAGATATAATGGAATTACTGATGATGCTAGTTTATATATGGCAATGGCTTCCTCTGTTCTTCTTGAAACCTTTTTATTTTATTCTGGATTTTATTATCCACTTTATTTTGCTGGTCAAGGTAAACTAATAGGATCTGGAGAAATTATTAATTTAATTATTAGAGATGAATCAGTTCATGGAGTTTTTGTTGGACTACTTGCCCAAAACACTTTAGCAAAACTTCCTCTTGAAAAACAGGAAGAACTAAAAAAAGAAGTTATTTCAATAATGGTTGAACTTTTTGCAAATGAAGAAATTTATACAAGAGATTTATACTTTGATTTAGGAC